>CANRKT010000023.1 GCA_947631255.1 uncultured Enterobacteriaceae bacterium | reverse complement strand
CCTTTACCGGATGAGCCTTTCACCCCACCTGTTGAATGCGCTCCACTGCTGTGGTTTTTTCCATCTCCACCGCTCATCTCCACTTCCTCCTTGATGTGTAAACACAATGATTTACTGTTCAGTGATTCTGCGTTTCCATTTGAGGCAGAGTGTTTCCGCTAATATCTTCCGTGCCGGCCCCCGTCTCTCTGCTCTCTGACTATAACGTTTATGGCGGCCATAAAATTACAGATAACGGGAGTGATACGCATTTGTCTTTTGTCTAATGGGATGGTTTTCATCTCAGACTGACGTGTTCTGTCCACGACGGTGCAGAGAATTTTAGCGACGAGAAAGTGACGAGCTCGATTTACTCAACCGCACTGGGAGGATGCATACGGACGGTGCTGATACAGGTCGGATTAATGGATAAACTTAAGAGAGGGGATCACTTTTCGGCCGTTGTTAACACATACAACGTACTGATTTTCAGCCGTGATATAACGAAGTGCTCAAATAACTGTGTGTATCGGCTACCGGAACAGCCTTATGGGACGGGAAAAGTCTGACCCTCGGTTCCAGGGGCGATAGCGAGCAGAGCTTGCATCACTATCAGCACCGATAAAACTCAGCGATTCTTTTCTTCTATCAGGTTTTTTACACCAGCAATCACCGCATCCAGTGACTGGCTGATATCAACCACCTGAACATCAGCCTCATCAGCCTGGGGCTCTTCGAGTGCGGCAAACTGAGTCTTAAGCATATCCGTTTTGAAGAAGTGGCCTTTACGGGCTTTAAGGCGTGACTCGATAACCTCGAAGTCGCCTTTTAAATAAATAAAAGAGAGGTTTGGATTACCGTCACGCAGTCGGTCGCGGTAGTCTTTCTTCAGAGATGAACAGACAATCAACGACACTTTGTTGGTACGTTGCATCGCAAACGCTGCGTCATTCAGGGCCTGTAACCAGGGGATACGATCTTCATCATTTAAGGCTTCACCAGACGCCATTTTCATAATATTACGGCGCGGATGAAGAAAATCGCCATCAAGAAATACCGCGTGAAGCTGATGAGCGACTTCGCTGGCAACCACGGACTTACCGCTGCCTGAAACGCCCATCAGGACATAAATATGATTATCATGGTTAGTAATGTTCATGCATTGCTCCGGTCAGCAACACATTGTCGCTGATAGATGTTATCGGTAACATTTTTCAGGACAATACGATAAGAAGCAATAACATCCTAGCCGGAGCGGGCATAAATGTGAGTTTCGTCAATAAAAAGGGCTTAAATAGAACCACCTGGTGACAGAGTAAATCCTAAGTCCAGTTTTTCAGGTAATACCTCTTCACCTCGAATGCGCGCTAACAGCCGTTCAGCCCCCAGCCGCCCCATTTGTTCTCTCGGGGTGATCACACTGGCAAGACGAGGTTCCATCACCTGACCAATGTCATGGCCATGGAAACCTGCGATTGCAATATCCTGCGGAATGCGTAGCCCCTGGCGCTGGCATTCAAATGCCGCACCTATGGCTAAGTCATCGTTAGTACAAAAGATACTGTCCAGCTCAGGATATTCAAGGCGGGCCTGGCGTAGTAGTTCAGCTCCGGTTGAGTATGAAGAAGCATTCATCACCATCACACTGCGTGGATTAAGGCCTGCATCATGCATCGCCTGCTGATAACCTTGCTGTTTGATAAGCGTTCGCTCATCAAGACGTGCACCCAGATACGCCACGTGACGATAACCGCGGGCAATCATAGCGGCGGTCATCTGACGAGCGGCTTCAAAATTATCAAACCCGACCGCGATATCCAGGCAGGGAGAAACGCTATCCATCAGTTCCACCACCGGGATACCAGCGACTTCAATCATTTTTAGCGTTCTGGGGGTATGTGTACGTTCGGTCAGAATCAGCCCGTCAATGTTCCAGGAAAGCATCGACTCCAACCGCTCTTCTTCCCTTTCAGGTTTATAACCAAAGTGCGCCAGGATGGTCTGATAGCCATTCGCGTCGACGATATCCTCGATACCGCGCAGCACTTCAGCAAAGACCTGGTTGGTCAGGGAGGGAAGTAATACACCGATAGCCCGGCTGGTTGAATTAGAAAGCATGTCCGGAGCACGATTCGGAATATAACCGAGTTCGTCTAACGCAGCAGCGATTTTGATCCCTACAGCGGCAGAAACCCTATCAGGGGTGCGCAAAAATCGGCTGACGGTCATTTTCGTGACGCCAACACGATCGGCAACATCTTGAAGTACTGGTCTTTTCTTTTTCATGCATTCAGCTGGGTTTTCAATTATCGATACCCCAGTTTAGCATGTCACAAGATGAACCCTCCCCTTTTCAGGGGAGGATTGTGAGCCAAAACCGTTAAACCGGCGGCAAATCGAATAACAGAATTTCGCTTTCTTCAGTCGCTTCAATGGCAATAACCTGCTCGTCCCAGACCGCAATGGCGTCACTGGTTTTAGCCTGAGTGCCATTAACCACCACATCGCCCTTCACCACCTGGATCCAGACGCGACGACCGGGAACGATTGAATAAACCGCCTGCTCCGCTTTTTCCAGTGGCCAGCGAGAAAGCTCCATATCCTGATAGACCTTGAGCGAACCTTCTCTGGCGTCCGGCGAGAGCACCAGTTGGCGTCCGGTCGCTGCATCAAAACGACGTTGTTCATAACGCGGCGTAATGCCATTAGTTTCTGGAATGATCCAGATCTGATACAGGTGCAACGGTTCAGTCTGACTGGCGTTATATTCTGAGTGTCTGACGCCGGTTCCCGCACTCATTATCTGGAACTCACCCGCAGGGATTTGCTCTTTGTTACCCATACTGTCCTGATGTTCAACGGTTCCCTTAAGGACATAGGTCAGAATTTCCATGTCTTTATGGGGATGGGTTCCAAACCCCTGGCCGGGATCAATCACATCTTCATTAATCACGCGCAGTGCTGAGAATCCCATAAAATTAGCATCATGGTAGTTTGCGAATGAAAAGGTATGCCAGCTATCCAGCCAACCGTGGTTTGCGTGTCCGCGTTCTTGAGCCTGTCGTAAATAAATCATGTTGTGAACTCCTGAAATCTCTTTGATGACTTAAGTGTGGACTGGTTTAACTGATAATCATAGAGGGGGAAAACTGACGCCTATAGTCAAAAAAATTGAACAGAGAAAGATATCGTTCAGTCCCTTAACCCAGCGTTACTACCGACGGAGACGCTGATCAAAGCCATATTCCAGCAACGTCATATTGATGAGAACATCAGTTTCACTGACGTAATTAGTCTCTCCGTGCAATAAGGTCTGATATGAGGCGTCCTGAATGCTATCTGTAGAGTCATAGGATAGTCCTTGTAAAGCCACCTGTATTTTTCATTGGTTTTTGGCGCCAAGAGTGGCTTCTGTGATACTTAATAAGGCGGGATAAAAATAGACTATGTACTGAATAGCAGGCAAAAAAAAGCCAGCACCCGGCTGGCTAAAGTAATACTGGAAGCAATGTGAGCAATGTCGTGCCTTCAGGATGTCTCCGTAGGGGTCCCCCCTGAATGCATGACAATAATAATCATTATCATTCGCACTTGTAAAGCACTATTTGAAAAATAATATCCATTGCTTTTGTATTTAAAGTCACTGATGTTAAAAAGGTTTTTTGTAACTTACTGAGGCAAAACGAAATGAAACAGGTTGTGGTACGTCACGCTGAAATTGATGATGCTGAAGCTTTACATGAGATTTATTCTCAACCCGCTCTTTACCGTGACACTCTCCAGCTACCTCATCCCACACTCAAGAAGTGGCAAACACGTACCACTGACCTACCCACAGGTCATTACTCTCTGGTAGCTTGCATCGAAAATAAGGTAGTGGGTCAGCTATCGCTGATGGTAGACCCCTCACCCAGGCGCAGCCATGTCGCCACCTTTGGCATGGGTGTGAGTGAACAGTATCAGGGCCAAGGAGTCGCTTCGGCATTAATGCAGCAGATGGTTAACCTGTGTGATAACTGGCTACGGATTGAGCGTATTGAACTGACGGTCTATACCGATAATGTTGCCGCTCTGGCGCTGTATGGTAAATTCGGCTTCGAGGTGGAAGGCACGAGTAAGCGCTTTGCATTTCGCGACGGCCAGTATGTTGACGCTTATTTTATGGCACGCTTCAAACCCGCATGATCGCAGATAATGGCGGCTACAGGAGTAACCGCTCTATCGCTGGGAAAATCGCGTATACTATTTGAACTTCTGAAATGAGGGGATAGCGATGAAAAAATTACTACTACTCGTACTGCTGATGCCCCTGGCTAGTCTGGCTCAAGCACCCAATTCGCTCAATAACCCGAATTTACCAGGTTATCAGAATCCAACTCAGCAGCGGTTACAAACCCAGATGCAAGCTCAGCAGCAACAGCAGCAAAAAATGCTCAATCAACAGATTCAAAGTCAAAGTTTACAACAACAGCAGCAGCTCAATAACACCCTCAATTCTCAGAGGCAGCCTGTTCAAGAGTCACAGCCCGGTATCAGAAAAGAGCCGTCGAAGAACACCGGTCGCAAGCAGCTGGGTAATTAGCCTTAAACTTAACGCCACTCTCAGATTGCAATGGCGTTAAGTCGTCCATTCAAACTAATAGCGCATCGGTTGCTGAAAAATCTGGCCCAATTTGGTCAATGCTGTCAGTACAAATAGCGTCCACTCCCCACAGCAGCAACTGGGCTGCACGTGCTGGAGAATTCACGGTATACACCAGGATATGCAAGCCAGCCGCCTTCAACATCGCCACTCGTGCTTCATCAAGCAATTTGTGGTTCAGGTGAATAGACACACAGCCAAGCCTTGTGGTGAGTTCTAACCAGTCTTCACGCCAACTATCCAGTAACAGCCCTCTGGGGAGTTCAGGGGCGACCTGCTGAGCCGCTTCAAGCGCCTCGATAGCAAAAGAGGACAGCAAGGGTGCCGTGTGCCCACGCCAGAGCTCGCGCGCCGCCAGTGCTATTGCAGTGCCCGTTTCACGTTCCAGCCCAGTAGTGGGTTTAATTTCAATATTGGCCATCATCCCGTGCTGCTGGCAGCGTTCAGCCACCTGCGCTAATAGCGGTAAAGGCTCACCCGCAAACTCGCCACTAAACCAGCTACCGGCGTCAATATTGACTAACTGGCTCCAGCGTAAATCACCGGCAATACCCCAGCCATTGCTGGTACGTTCAAGGGTGTCGTCATGCAGCAAGAAAATGTGTCCATCCTGCGAAAGTTTGGCATCAAACTCAATCATGGTATGACCGTAATGCGCGCCAGTATTAATGGCGGCTAAGGTATTTTCAGGTGCCAGTTTGCCGCCACCACGATGGGCAACTATTTTGGGATAAGGCCAGTGACTCATAAACGACGTCCCGTTTTAGCATCAAAGAAATGCAGATGTTCTTTTGGTATATGCAACCACAGTTTACTGCCCGGTTCCGGACGCATTTTGTGGTCTAAGCGAACTATCACGTTTTGCTGACCAAAGCGTCCATGTACCAGATTATCTGCGCCAAGGATCTCCAGCGTTTCCGTGACCAGTGGAATACCGCCTTCGGCCTCAGAGCTTAGCGTAATATGTTCAGGGCGAATACCCAGAGTGATAGTTTTACCTGCCAGAGCTAAATGGGTGTCACCCAGAGGAAGCCTGTCGCCACCTTCAGGTTCGAAACTCTGGCCATCAACACTTACCTTACCTTCCAGCAAGTTCATGGCCGGAGAGCCAATAAAGCTGGCAACAAAACGGCTCGCCGGGCGTTCATAGACTTCTACTGGCGTGCCAATCTGCTCGGCAATGCCTTTGTTCATCACCATCACGCGCTGGGCCAGGGTCATGGCCTCAACCTGATCATGGGTCACATAGAGACTGGTGGTTTTGAGGCGGCGGTGTAACTGTTGTAGCTCGAGGCGCATCTGTACACGCAGTTTGGCATCAAGGTTTGATAGCGGTTCGTCAAATAAGAACAGGGCCGGTGAGCGCACAATCGCCCTTCCCATTGCCACACGCTGACGCTGACCGCCTGACAGCTCACGGGGACGACGTGTGAGAAAATTATCCAGCTCCAGAATACGTGCGGCTTCGAGCACCTTCTGACGGATCTGCTCTTTTCCCATGCCACGAATCTTCAGGCCCCAGGCCATATTCTCTTCAACGGTCATGTGCGGATACAATGCGTAGTTCTGGAATACCATCGCGATACCGCGCTCTTTGGGTTCCATCTCCGTCACACGCTTATTATCAATCCAGATATCGCCGCTGGTCACCCGCTCCAGCCCGGCAACCATCCGTAATAAAGTTGATTTTCCACAGCCAGATGGCCCTACCATCACAATAAACTCACCGTCAGCAACATCAACGGTTAGCGGTTGAATAACCTGTGTTTTGCCATCCCAGCTTTTGGTAACTGCCTGTAGCTTCAATCCTGCCATCTGTTATTTCTCACTCTCAACTAGTCCACGTACAAACGCACGCTGCATCACTAAAACAACTATCATCGGAGGGATAAGGGTCAGCAGCATCGCTGCCATGACCTGATTCCATTGAGTTGAACCTTCTCCGCTGGAGATCATGCCTCTGATACCCGCAACCGCAGTACCAAGAGAAGCATCACTAATGATCAGTAACGGCCAGAGATACTGGTTCCAGCCGTAGATAAAGGTGATAACAAACAATGCTGCAAGGTTGGTTTTCGATAACGGCAGCACAATGTCAACGAAAAAGCGAATCGGTGAAGCGCCATCAATACGAGCAGCTTCAATAAGCTCATCAGGTAAGGCCATAAAGAACTGGCGAAACAAGAATGTTGCGGTTGCCGATGCCATCAGCGGCAGGGTTAAACCGGTATAGCTATCTATCATATTCAGATTCGCCACCACATCCACGGTCGGAAAAATACGCACTTCGACCGGCAGCATCAGAGTGAGAAAAATCATCCAGAAAAATAGCGTACGAAATGGGAAACGGAACCAGACAATGGCAAAGGCCGAAAGAATCGAAACAGTGATTTTCCCAAAGGTGATCGCCAGCGCCATAAAGGCGCTGTTAAACAGCATTAGCCCAAAGGGAGCACTGTTACTCGAGACACCCTGATTCCAGATAAAGCTGATATTTTCCCATAGGTGAGAGCCCGGGATCAGCGTCATCGGTGTTTGATAAATCGCCTCGTTGTCCAGCGTTGCCGCAACAAAGGCGACATATAGCGGAAATAAAATCACGATGACACCCAGTGCCAGCATGGAATGGCTGAACCATGTCAGACCACGATTATTTTCAATCATTGGTAGCGTACCTTGCGTTCCACGAAGCGAAATTGAACCACAGTCAGAATAATGACCAGGAACATCAGGACTACGGATTGTGCCGCTGAAGAAGACAAGTCCAGTCCGGCAAAACCTTCGCGGTAAATCTTATAAATCAGCGTAGTGGTTGCCTGCATTGGCCCACCTCCGGTCGCGGCATCAATCACAGGGAAGGTATCGAAGAAGGCATAAACCAGGTTAACCACTAACAGGAAGAAACTCACCGGAGCAATCAGCGGCAACGAGATCCGGAAAAAGCGACGCACAGGTCCGGCACCGTCGATCGCTGCAGCTTCAACCAGTGAGCGAGGAATGGATTGCAATGCAGCAAAGAAGAACAAGAAGTTATAACTAATTTGCTTCCATACCGAAGCAAGCACCACCAGAAACATCGCCTGGCCACTATTCCGGGCATGGTTCCATTCGTAACCAAAATAATCCAGCATGTGAGTAATTAAGCCTCGGCCCGGACTAAACAAAAACATCCACAATACCGCAGCTACCGCCGGGGCAATGGCGTAGGGCAACAGCAGTAACGTTTGATAAAAACGACTGCCACGTATCACATAGTCAACCAAGGCGGCAAAAAACAGCGAGATCAACATGCCGCAGCCAGCAACCAGCCCACTGAAAATCATGGTGGTATAAAAAGAATCCAGATAGTAGCTGTTGCTAAACAGCTGTCTGAAGTTTTCCAGACCGACAAAAGTACTCGAAATCCCAAACGGATCGGTGCTTTGCAGCGAATACCAGAGAGCTTTGCCAGCAGGCCAGATAAAGAAGATGACGGTAATGGCCAGCTGTGGAAGAACCAAGGCATAAGGCAGCCAGCTAGAACGAAATACCGGACGAGATGATGACATAGCGTTACTCTTTTGAACGTATTCGGGGAGTGATACAGGTATCCATTCCCTTGGTGACGGGGTCAGTTAGTCGTAAAAACAGAGAAGATAAACGGCTGTTACACCGTTTATCTTGGGGGAAGACTGTTTATTTTTTATGACTTAGTTGACTGCTCAAAGCGGCGAAGTAGTTGGTTGCCACGTTCTACGCTGGTATCCAAAGCCTGCTGAGGCGTCTTTTTGTCGCTCCAGACAGATTCCAGCTCTTCATCAACCACGGTACGGATTTGCGGCATATTGCCAAGACGCAGGCCTTTAGTGTGAGCCAAAGGGGGTTTGTTTAGCATCTGACGGGTGGCAATATCGGCCCCTGGATTCTGGTCATAAAATCCGTCTTTTTTGGTCTGCTCATAAGCGGCAGTCGTAATCGGCAGGTAACCGGTTTTCTGATGCCACTGTGCTGCATTCTCAGGCTCAGCCAGGAATTCGAGGAATTCAGCAACGCCCTTGTAAGTCTCTGGTTCTTTACCATCCATAACCCACAGGCTGGCTCCACCGATAATGGCATTCTGTGGCGCATTTTCAGCATCAGCATCGTAAGGCATCATGCCAACACCATAATTGAATTTGGCATACTGACGAATATCTGCCAGTGAGCCTGAAGACGCGGTCGTGATAGCGCAGTCGCCGCTGTAGAACTTCTCAGTGGACTCGTCTTTACGACCGAAGTAACTGAAATCGCCCTTCTTGTTCATATCCTGCAACAGCTGAATATGTTTGACTTGCTCTGGCGCATTGAAAACCAGCACCGCATCGGTTCCATCAAAGCCGTTATTTCGTGTCGCTACTGGCAGGCCGTGCCATGCGCTAAAGTTTTCCAGTTGGATCCAACCCTGCCAGCCGCTGGCATAGCCGCATTTCATGCCTGATGCACGCAATTTTGCGGTGTAGTCCGCCACTTCCTGCCAGGTTTTTGGTGGTTGTTCAGGATCCAGACCGGCTTTTTTAAACGCATCTTTGTTGTAATACAGCACTGGAGTAGAGCTGTTAAATGGCTGAGACAGTAAATGCCCGGTTTGGGAATCGGTGTAATAACCTGATACGGTCGGAACAAACTGCGACTCATCAAAGACAATGCCTGCATCTTTAAACACTTCATACACTGGCTTGATAGCTTTGGATGCCATCATGGTCGCGGTGCCAACTTCATAAACTTGCAGAATCGCGGGGGCATTACCGGTACGGTAGGCTGCTATCCCTGCAGCCAGGTTCTGCTCGTAGTTACCTTTGTAAACCGGCACGATTTTATAATCTGGGTGGGTTTCGTTAAAACGCGTCGCCAGGGCATCCACTTCCTTGCCCAGCTGCCCGTCCATTGAATGCCAAAAAGGAATAGATGTAACAGCCATCGCCTGACTGGTTAGTGCCAGACCTAGCGTCAGCCCTAAAGCGGTGTGTCGTAACAGTGTCATTCTGATTCACTCTCTTAATTGTGCCGGATACGCGAAATCACGCGTTTTATGCTCGAGAGTTAACATGACACAGTTGAATGACAGAAATATTCCGTTTACATCACGGAATCATTACAGTTTTGTTAGATGATTGTTTCATGGTACATCCAGGAAAAACTATTTATATCCGAATATTAAGCGATAACGAAGGTACAGAGTGCGAAAAGTAAGGAGGTTGGATAACGATATTGCGAAAGGTTTCTTTCCTCAAAAACACCACCAGTAATGACAATTATCTGATGAGGAAGGCAGGCATACATGATGCAAAATATCATGCTGCCTGCCTGAATAATTAACGGGCATTAGCCCCCGAGATAGGCACTACGTACCGCTTCGTTAGCCAGCAGAGCATCACCAGTATCGGAAATAACCACATGGCCATTTTCCAGTACATAACCACGGTCAGCCAGTTTCAGGGCCTGATTCGCGTTTTGCTCAACCAGAAAAATCGTCATCCCTTCACTACGCAGTTGTTCAATCGTATCGAAGATTTGCTGGATGATAATCGGTGCCAACCCCAGAGAAGGCTCGTCAAGCAGCAGCAGGCGCGGCTGGCTCATCAGTGCCCGGCCGATGGCCAGCATCTGCTGTTCACCACCAGACATAGTACCGGCACGCTGAATACGCCGTTCATGCAAACGCGGAAACAGTTTATAGATGCTATCAATACGCTCATGAAACTGGTCACGTTCAACGAAAAATCCCCCCATAGCGAGGTTTTCTTCCACAGTCATACGCGAAAATACACGACGACCTTCCGGAACAATTGCGACCGCTTCACGCATAATACGTGCGGTTTGCCAGTCGGTAATATCTTTACCGTCAAACATGATACGACCACTGGTAGCACGAGGTTCACCGCAGAGCGAGCCCAGTAAGGTCGTTTTACCCGCGCCATTAGCGCCGATTAAGGTGACGATTTCACCTTGTTTAATATGCAGGCTGACCTCGTGCAGTGCCTGGATCTTTCCATAGTGGGTACTTACCTTGTCAAACGACAAAATTACATTTTCCATCTTAGGCCTCACCCCTATGCTTCACCTAAATAGGCACGGATCACATCAGGGTTATTGCGGATTTGCTCCGGCGTGCCGTTAGCCAACGGCGTTCCCTGATTCACTACGTAGATACGATCTGATATTCCCATAACCAGTTTCATATCATGCTCAATCAGCAACACCGTCGTCTTGTGATGATTACGCAGTTCCATGATCAACTCATCGAGTTCTTTGGTTTCTTTCGGGTTCAGACCGGCAGCTGGCTCATCCAGCATCAGAATTTCTGGCTGAGTCACCATACAGCGGGCGATTTCCAGACGGCGCTGGTCGCCATAAGCCAGATTACTCGCCTGGCGGTTCGCCTGATCTAACAGACCAATACGATCCAGCCAGTCAGCAGCACGCTCCAGCGCTTCTGACTGGGCACGACGAAAGCCAGGGGTTTGCAACAAACCGGAGAAAATACCGGTTTTCAGCTGCGCATGCTGGGCTACCAGCAGGTTTTCAATTACAGTCATTTCACGGAATAAGCGAACATGCTGAAAGGTTCTCACCACGCCGAGAAGAGCTATCTCCTGACCGGGTAAACCTTCAAGATGTTTATCACGCAGTAAGATCTGACCGCCTGTCGGTTTATAAAAACCTGTCAGGCAGTTAAAGACGGTTGTTTTACCGGCACCATTCGGGCCAATAAGAGAAACAATTTCACCGGCATTAAGCTCAAGCGATACATTGTTAACGGCAAGAAGGCCGCCAAAACGCATCATCAGTCCGCTGACGGATAACAATGGCTGACTCATGCCTGCTCTCCTTTCACATCGGTGGTTTTAAGCTTCAGGTGTGGACGGTTCATTGGTAACAAGCCCTGTGGACGCCAAATCATCATCAGTACCATCAAACCACCGAGTACCAGCATGCTGTATTCATTTAAGTCTCGCATCATTTCACGCGATACCACCAGTAATACGGCGGCCAGAATCACGGCAAACTGTGACCCCATACCACCTAATACCACAATCGCCAGCACAAATGCCGACTCGGCAAAAGTGAACGATTCCGGGCTGACAAAGCCCTGGCGTGCAGCAAACAAAGTACCGGCAAAACCAGCAAAAGCCGCACTGATAGTAAAGGCAGTCAGTTTGATACGACGTGGGCTCAAACCGAGGGAACGACAGGCAATTTCATCTTCACGTAGCGCTTCCCAGGCACGACCCAGAGGCATACGTAACAGACGGTTGATAACAAACAGGGTGATCACAACCAACAGCAGAGCCACTAAGTAGAGAAATACCACCCTGTGGATTGGGTCATAACTGATATTGAAGAAGTTACTGAAAGTATCCCAGCCCCCTTCACGTGTTGTACGACTGAACTCAAGACCAAACAGTGTCGGTTTCGGGATCTGGCTGATACCGTTAGGTCCCCCCGTCAGTGAGGTATTATTGAGCAGCAGAATACGGACAATCTCACCAAAACCTAAGGTCACAATGGCCAGATAGTCACCCCGCAGACGCAGTACCGGGAAGCCCAGTAAGAAACCCGCCGCCGCGGCCATCAGACCCGCTATTGGCAGGCAGGTCCAAAAACCCAGACCATAGTACTGATTCAGCATCGCAAAGGTATAAGCACCGATAGCATAGAAGCCACCGTAACCCAGGACCAGTAAACCAGACAGCCCCACGACCACATTCAGACCCAGTCCGAGAATAATGTAGATCATGGTCATGGTGGCGATATCAATGGATCCGCGCGACGCCATAAACGGCCAGACAACCGCGATAACCAAGAGTACCAGCAGGAATAATTTTTGCTTAGGTGTTGAGCCATCCAGCGCCGGTAATACAAATTTCGGCCCGGTGATTTTTTTCATGCCTTTGGTAAATAGCGGACGCAGTAGCTGGAAAATAAACACCGCTGCGGTACCCATCATCACCCATTCCCAGCGCACGCTACTGGCGCTATTTACCACCAGTTTGGTACCGGAGAGGCTTAACTGCACTCCCATAAATACCGAGGCCAGAATGAAAAACATCACCGCAGAGAGTAATGAGAAAACAATATGCATCGGTTTCATACTTTTTCTACCTCCGGACGGCCCAGGATGCCGGTAGGCATCACCAGTAACACTCCTATAAGCAGCGCAAATGAAACCACATCTTTATATTCAGTGCTCAGGTAAGCGGAGGTCAGTGCTTCAGCAATACCCAGGATCAGCCCACCAATCATGGCGCCAGGAATACTACCAATACCCCCCAATACTGCAGCGGTGAACGCTTTCATACCGGCCATAAAGCCAATGTATGGGCTGATAACACCATAGAACTGGCCCAGCAGAACCCCAGCCACCGCTGCCATAGCCGCACCGATAACAAAGGTCAGAGAGATAACACGGTCGGTATTAATACCCAGCAGGCTCGCCATTTTCAAATCTTCAGCACAGGCACGGCAGGCGCGGCCCATACGGGAGTAGCGAATAAACAGGGTCAATGCCAGCATAGCGAGGAAAGTGACCACCCAGATGACCAACTGCATAGTGGTGATGGTGGCGGTAAAGTTTTCACTGGTACCGACAATCCACTGACCATCAAACAAGTTTGGCAGGGCAATATCACGTGAACCTTCGGTCAGGCTGACGTAGTTCTGTAAGAAGATAGACATACCGATGGCAGAGATCAGGGCAATCAAGCGCTTGGAGCTACGAACCGGGCGATAGGCTACCCGTTCAATACTCCAGCCATAGGCACTGGCAATGACGATGGCGCCAATAAAGCCTGCCCCAACCAGCATCCAGCCCACATCAATGCCGACCATCATAAGAGCGGCGATTATCATAAAGGAGACGTAGCTCCCTATCATATACACTTCGCCGTGAGCAAAGTTGATCATGCCAATAATGCCATACACCATCGTATAGCCGATGGCTATCAGCGCATAGGTACTACCCAGCGTGACACCATTAAACATCTGCTGAAGGAAGTAGAGAAACTGCTCGGACATAACGTAACCTTTTAATGCCTTCCGGGCAGACCCGGAAGGGAGGGTAGCAGAGGACTTTTGTTATTTTGCTACGGTAGAAGAACCGTCGGCATGCCACTGGAAGACACCAAATTCAAATCCCTTCAGATCGCCTTTTTCATCCCAGCTCAGCGGCCCTATTACGGTATTGGCACCTTTTTCTTTTAAATCTTTAGCGAGATCCTCTGGAGAGGCGCTATCACTACGTTCAAGGGCTTGCGCCAGTGACTGCACCGCAGCATAGGTTATCCAGACATAAGGCCCGGTCGCATCTTTCTTTTCGGCGACTAATTCATCAACAATAGCTTTATTCTCTGGATCCTGGTCATAGCGTTTTGGCATCGTAACTAACATGCCTTCACCCGCATCACCGGCAATATTCGACAATGATGCATTGCCGACACCTTCTGGTCCCATAAACTGAGTTTTTAACCCAACAGCACGTGCCTGACGTAGGATCTGCCCCATTTCAGGGTAATAGCCACCGTAGTAAACAAAATCGATATTCTCTTTTTGCAGGCGGGCAACTAACGTGGAGAAATCTTTATCACCCGCAGTGATGCCATCAAAAAAGACGATATTGGCACTGTTCTTTTTCAGCTCATCCTGTACTGCACGCGCCAGACCTTCACCGTATTGCTGTTTATCGTGAATGATACCGATACGCTGTGGCTTAACTTGATCAAGAATATATTTTGCAGCAGTCGGCCCCTGGGAAGAATCCAGCCCGGCAGTACGCATAATGGTGGCATAGCCACGCTGCGTCAGTTCTGGGTTAGTCGCACCAGGAGAGATCATCAGAATGCCTTCATCTTCGTAAATATCCGAAGCAGGCTGGGTGGAAGAGGAACACAAATGACCAATGACGTATTTCACACCATCGTTAACAATTTTGTTAGCGACTGCAACAGCCTGCTTGGGATCGCAAGCATCATCATATTCAAGCGCAACCAGTTTGTTTCCTTTAACACCGCCTTTCGCATTAATGTCTTTGATAGCCTGGCGGGCACCATTAAATTCCATGTCGCCCCATTGTGCTACCGGGCCTGACATTGCCCCGACAACAGCCACTTTAATGTCTTCAGCGACTGCCGCGTGAGACACTACCAGAGCCACGAATCCAGCCAGTAATGTCTTCGCATTCTTCTTCATTTTCTTTTCCTTCTGGTGCGATTAAAAAACAAACAGAAATATTGTAACCAACACCTGTTTTTATGAATGACATGAAGGAGTTATCGCTATATTTAACAATAATTTCCACTAAACTCTCTATATTTCATGCGATTAACTGGAGATATTATTCTGTATTCAATCACAGTTAAACAAAAAAAAGTATGTTTTGCAGCATAAAATAGCGATATAAAGAGCCGAACAATCCACTACGGATAAGTATGTTATTCTGGTGTTTTAGCAATCGGTAATGTTTATCCCTGGATTATTAAGTGAACATAAATTAAACCGCCTCTCCCGACCTCAGAAAAGATAAAGCGTCTGTGGCGAATAAATTGGTTACACTCGCTATTTACCCTCTTTTCGGTTTGTCTATTTATGAAACTCACTATCATTCGTCTGTTAGCGCCTGAGGCCCAGGATAAGATAGACCTTGGAAAAATATGGTCTGAAAATGCCGTAATGCAGTTAGATCTCAGCGAAAATAAACGTCTCTACGCCGCTAAGTTTAACGACAGGCTGTTAGGGGCGGTACAGGTGACGCTGAGCGGTACTCAAGGCGTATTAACGGCACTCAGTGTCAGAGAAATCACACGTCGTCGCGGTGTCGGACAGTATTTGGTCGAAGAGATTTTGCGTGATAATCCAGAGATAACACACTGGAAAATAAGCGCTCATGAAGTAGAAAATCGCGATGTTTTGCATGCATTTGCAGTGGCTCTTGGCTTCCGGTCACAAGGCCAGGACTGGGAAAAATAACGCAGAGATTGATTCAGGCCCTTCGGGGATCACCAGAGGCCTGAATCATAGAGGAATGAATTTAGCCAGTGACTGGTATAGTCGCTGTTTTGCGACGATAAGCCACATTTGATATCAATAACAAAGCGCAAGCCGCACAGCCACTGGCGAACCAGAGATTACTCAGCAGTCCGAAATTATCAAATAACTGCCCCCCAGCCCACGACCCCAGCCCAATAGAGATATTAAATACCCCAACATACAGTGCGGTGGCTATCTCCAACGTGCGAGATTCTGCCTTCATCACCCAGGTCATTAGTCCCACTGATATCCCACCGTAGGACAAGCCCCAGAACAGCAATACCGCAGCCCCACCGACGGGAATATTTCCAACCGTCAGGAACAGAACCGGAGTCAGTAGTAGCCCCAGCGCAATAACTGCAAGGGTTAATGTGGTTCGGCGCATGGCTACCATTCCGGTCAAGAAATTACCGGTCATTCCAGCAATACCATAGCCAAATAACAACACACCCAGCCACTGCACATCAAAGCCTGAAACCGATACCAGTAGCGGGCGCACAAAAGTAAAGGCAGCAAAGTGACCGGATACCAGCAACAGCGTTAATAGCATACCGATTTTTAATTTTCGGTTGGCAAACTGCTGGACAAAATGGCGCAATCTGGCGGAACTCTTCACCGGCAAGGAAGGGATAAACAGCAGATGCAGTACCAGTACCGCAGCACTGAACAGTGCCATACAGCCAAAGACCCAGCGCCAGCCAATAAGGTCGCCGATTAATGCACCAACAGGAACGCCGAGAACGGAGGCGGCAGCAACCCCCCCAAAAATAATCGAAGTGGCTAAACCAACCGAGGCGGGGGGAACCAGTCTGACGGCCAGACTACTGGCAATTGCCCATATTCCACCAATACAGAACCCCACCAGCACGCGGGCAACCAGCATCCATCCCCAGTCTGGCGCTAATGCCGATGCCAGATTTGCAGCCACCAGTAGGCCCAGCAATCCACATAAAATACGTCGTCTGTCTATGCCCCCGGATAACAACACCACCAGAGGTGAAAACAGGGCTGCCAGTAATGCCGGGACGGAGACCATCAGACCCGCGGTGCCAGGGGAAATATTCAGTGTCTCAGCAATCGGGGTTAACAGACCAACGGGAAGCAGTTCCGTTGTGACAACGGAAAAGATAGCCAGTCCGACCGCAGTTACCGCCAGCCAGGAATGCCGCACCACCGTTTCTGTCGTCGCGGATGGAGATGTACTCATGGATTAGACCCTTGAAATGAAAAATATGTTAAAAAGAGCAATACTGTAGCTAACCGCTCAGACCTGGCTGTATCGCCTCATGCCTTAGCTAGCTGATGTTTGTCAGACAAACATGGCAAAATACATACACTCCGTATCAATAAATCATAGTATAGATACATTGCGTATGTAAATGGCTTATCTGTCTGTAAAAGGAGAAAGAGATGGTCCGTCGTACCCGAGCCGAGATGGAAGAGACTCGCGCTATATTACTGGCCACTGCGCGTACGTTTTTTAGTGAACGGGGCTACGCCGACACCTCAATGGACGATCTTACCGCGCACGCTGGCTTGACCCGGGGCGCACTCTATCATCATTTTGGTGACAAGAAAGGCTTATTAATAGCAGTCGTCGAACAGATAGATGCCGAAACGGATGAGCGGTTACAGGCCGTTTTTGATGGCGCCGAGAACCCCTGGGATGGTTTTCGTCATCGCTGCCATGCTTATCTGGAAATGGCACTGGAGCCAGAGATTCAACGCATCATTCTGCGTGATGCCCCCGCCGTGCTCGGTGGTACCCTGTCAAAATATTATCGTTACTGTATGGAATCCATGCAACAACGTGTCAGCAGTCTTATCCAGCAAGGAGTGATGGTTGACACCAGTTCACAGGCCTTGGCGGCTCTGATTTACGGAAGTCTGGCGGAAGCGGCATTCTGGATTGCTAATGGTGAAGACGGAAATGAACGTCTGGCTCAATCGAAGGATACGCTGGAATTACTGCTGCATGGATTATTAAGAAAACCCTAGTCCTGTCATCTAAAAAAACTGCACCTCGTTCAGCGGATAACTTCGCTTTAGGGGTGCAGTTTTTCTTAATCTGTAAACGAAAGAGCCTCGCTGATCCCTAAAATAAGTCGAGTTGCTTGTAGGTGCTGAGTCAATCCTGCCGATGCGCATAGATAACGATGTGACTCAGCAGCATTGACGATAGCCACACCCAAGCAACTTGATGTATGACGGGTATATATCACTCTTCCAGACTCAGATGTTATTGTGCGTCAGAAGAGGTACCGTCAGCATTCCAGGTAAAGACGCCGAACTCAAAGCCTGTCAGGTCGCCCTTTTCATTCCAGGAAAGTGGTCCCATCACGGTTTCAATGGTTGCCCCTTTCAGGTAGTTTGCCATTTCATCCGGCTCAGTCGTTTTGTTCAGACCATCAGCCAGTGCCTGTACCGCTGCATAGGTGGTCCAGACGAATGCACCGCTTGGATCTTGTTTCTTCGCTTTAATCGCTTCTACAATTGGCTGGTTTGCAGGGATCTGGTCATAGTTCTTCGGTTTAGTCACCAGTAAACCTTCCGCAGACTCACCGGCAATATTAGACAGGGAAACGTTAGCCACCCCTTCTGGTCCCATAAACTGGGTTTTCAGGCCAGCAGCACGTGCCTGACGCAAAATCTGTCCCATTTCCGGGTGGTAGCCACCGTAGTAAACGAAATCAATATTGTCTTTCTGCAGACGAGCAACCAGAGTGGAGAAGTCTTTCTCACCCGCAGTCACACCGTCAAAGAACACGATATTACCGCCACCTGCTTTCAGACCATCCTGAACAGCACGCGCCAGGCCTTCACCGTATTGTTGCTTGTCATGAATAATAGCGATGCGCTCTGGCTTCACTTTATCAAGAATATATTTAGCGGCCGTTGGACCTTGGTCAGAATCCAAGCCAGTGGTACGCAATACCAGCTTATAACCACGATCAGTCAGTTCTGGCGCGGTGGCCGCTGGCGTTATCATGATAATGCCTTCGTCTTCATAAATATCAGACGCTGGCTGAGTAGAAGAGGAGCACAGGTGACCAATAACGTACTTAACGCCATCGTTGACCACTTTGTTGGCTACAGCTACCGCTTGTTTCGGGTCACAGGCATCATCGTACTTGGTGATAACCAGCTTATCGCCGTTGATACCACCTTTAGCATTAATATCCGCAACAGCTTGCTCTGCACCAGTAAACTCTTGGTCGCCATACTGTGCAACCGGACCAGACATCGCCCCAACCACTGCCACTTTAATATCTTTCGCCAATGCGATGTTGCTCATGGCCAGTGCAATACAGCCTGCCAGTAAGGCTTTGCCCGTCATCTTCATCCTGAGAGTCCCCATGTTGTTGTGAGTCGTATTTTTATGTTGTGTGTTCAGCACGTTTTTTATCAATTTTATTGGATAGAATGCCACATGTGCTGTTGCAGTATTCTCTGCTAAAAAACATACCTTATTTTACGATTTATGGAATAACAATTTTGTCACATAACAAAGTTTGTCTGGAAAAAATACTAAAAAGTAGCGGTAGCGCGAGGTAAGCGACAGGATAAGTCGTAGGGAAGAGAGATATAAAGGCGTGAACAGTCCAAAATTCAGGCAAAAAAATGACCTGAATCGACGCTATGCCAGATTCAGGTCATTCTGTCAGTACATGCAGCTTTTAGGCTTCAATGGCAATACGAAGTTTTTTCATCGCATTTTTTTCAAGCTGACGTACTCGTTCTGCCGACACACCATAATGGTCAGCCAGTTCCTGTAACGTGCTCTTGTTGTCTTCATCAAGCCAGCGGGCACGAATGATTTGCTGGCTACGCTCATCAAGACCCATCATGGCATCAGTGAGCTTATCTGTGGCATGGGAGTCCCAGTTATCATCTTCAATGCCATCGGCAAAGTTAGATGATTTGTCCTGGAGAAACAGCACTGGGGCCATCGGCTGGCTATCTGACTCGTCGTCATTGGACAGGTCAAAAGTCATATCCTGCGCCGCCATCCGTGATTCCATTTCACGCACGTCTTTGCTGCTTACACCCAGTTCGCTAGCAACCAGCTCAACTTCTTCTTGGTTAAACCAACCCAAACGTTGCTTATTTTTACGCAAGTTAAAGAACAGCTTACGCTGTGCTTTCGTGGTTGCCACTTTCACGATGCGCCAGTTACGCAGTACATATTCGTGAATTTCAGCCTTGATCCAGTGCACAGCAAAAGACACCAGACGAACACCCACCTCTGGATTAAAGCGACGTACCGCTTTCATCAGGCCGATATTCCCTTCCTGAATCAAGTCCGCCTGTGGCAAGCCATAACCAGAATAATTACGAGCAATATGAACAACAAAACGGAGATGTGAAAGGATCAGCCGCTTAGCTGCTTCCAGACTCCCCTCGTAATGCAGCTTTTCAGCCAGCTCCTTCTCCTCATCAGCCGTTAACATTGGCCATGAGTTTGCTGCCCGGATATAAGATTCCAGGTTACCAACAGGAGCTAAAGCTAAATTTTGCATTTCTTTGGTCATTCAAACCCTCTCTTGAAAACTTAAACAGATTGCCATGAAAATCGACACTGGATTAAAACACTCACAACTGCCGAGCAATCAACTTCACGCTATCTCAGACAATCACGTTATCCACAAGTTCAAAATAATTTTGTGGATAAGTTACTCACACACTCTCATCAAACTCTGTTCACTTTACATACTGATTGTGACAGAAAATGAGTATATCAAAAGATAAATTATTGTGGTGTAAAATGCCGTAAATGTTGAACGGTTGCAAGCCATGCCGCCAACCAGCCAATCATTGATGATACCAGCAGCAATAACAGACACTCATCAAAGCCCAGACCGCTCAGAGAGAACTGAGTGCCGAAAACTTGTGCAACCTCTGTTACAGCAGAAGAGAGCCGCATTACCAGAACTTCTGACAATATTAGCGATAAAAATGCCCCGCTAAAGCCCAATAATGCGCCACCGTATAAAAAGGGTCGCAGAATAAAGCCGTCAGTCGCACCAATCAATTTTTGCACATTAATCGTATCACGACGTGCAAAAATACTCAGTCTCACCGAGTTACCAATAACCAGGAAGACCGCAGCGACCATCAGGATGCCAATCATCGCAGCAACTCGCCCCACCAGCCCTGTCAGAGCCGCCAGCCGTGAAAACCAGCTGTCATCCATACGTACTTCATCAACACCCTGCACCTGCGTCAGCCTGTCGCGTAAGGTATTCAGGTGGTTGGTAGTCTGGAAATCAAGCTCTGGATTGACTATCGCCACCGCTGGCAAAGGATTTTCCTCCAGCATATCCAGCGCGCCACCAAAACCTGACCAATTACGGAACTCACCTAATGCTTCATCCCGGGAAAGGTAGTTAACTTTTTCGACCCCTTCTTCAGCCTCCAGAATGCCAAGCACTTGTTGTGCTGCATCATCATCCAGTGCTTTATCAAGATATACGGTAATTTGCGGAGAAGGGTAGTACTGGGACGCCGCCTGATTCACGTTTTTATAGACGATAAAACAGACACTGGGTAAAGTCAGAGAAATGGCAATCACCATCACCGTTAAAAATGTCGCTAACGGTTTACTCTTCAGGTCTTGTAGTGCCCCTTCCCAGGCATAACGGAACTGCTCGTTAATACCGCCTTTTAACGATTTCTTCTTCGACTTGGGTGTTTTATTCCGTTTTTTCCCACCACGGCCACCATCACTCTGTCGATGAGACTGATTAAAATCGTTAATCTTATTACTGAAGCGCTTAACAATGTTTAATACTGCGCGTTTATTCACCCGCACCTCCATGTAAATGGCCATTGCTTAGGGTTAACAAGCGATAAGAACGCCGCGAGATAAGCCCCATATCATGGGTCGCCATTAATACAGTGACACCGACACGGTTGAACTCTTCAAACAGCCGCAAAATCCCCTCTGAAAGGGCATCATCAAGGTTACCTGTTGGTTCATCAGCCAGTAAGAGTGCGGGCTTATTGACCACTGCGCGCGCGATACCCACGCGTTGCTGTTCACCGCCAGAAAGCTGAATAGGTAAATTTTTCGCTTTATCAAGCAAACCGACCTTATCCAACGCTGCTGAAACACGGCGACGAATATCTTCGCCACTGGCACCCGCGATGATCAACGGGATCGCCACGTTGTCGTAAACGGTCCGGTCCATTAACAGGTGGTGATCCTGGAAGATCATGCCTATCTGACGGCGCAAAAATGGCACCTCACGGTTTTTTAAGCGGCTGATATCATGGCCGCCAAAAAATATATGACCGTCACTAGGCCGCTCAATGCCGCAGATAAGCTTCAGTAACGTACTTTTTCCTGCTCCGGAATGGCCGGTCAGAAACGCCATCTCGCCTGGTTGCATATGGAAGGTCACCCCCTGCAACGCTTGTCTCCCGCCGAGATAGGCTTTACTGACGTGTTCAAAACGAACCATTGTTAATCCTCTCGGGCAAAAAGTGCCTCTATAAAATCTTCTGAATTAAACGGTCGTAAATCAGCCAGCTGTTCACCTACACCAATGTAACGAATAGGAATACCAAACTGATCCGCGATAGAGAAGATAACGCCCCCTTTAGCGGTACCGTCTAGTTTCGTCAGTGTGATACCAGTAAGCCCCACCGCTTCGTGGAACAGCTTAGCCTGGCTTATCGCATTCTGACCGGTACTGGCGTCCAGGGTGAGCATAATCTCATGAGGAGCCTCTTCGTCTAGCTTTTTCATCACCCGGACAATTTTTTTCAGCTCTTCCATCAGATGTGCTTTATTTTGCAGACGACCTGCAGTATCGGCAATTAAAACATCAATATTACGTGCTTTGGCAGCTTGTATCGCGTCAAAAATAACCGATGCCGAGTCTGCTCCAGTATGCTGAGCAATAACCGGAATATTATTACGGTCACCCCAAACCTGAAGCTGCTCTACCGCGGCGGCACGGAAAGTATCACCCGCAGCCAGCATCACTGACTTACCTTCCAGTTCAAACTGACGTGCCAGTTTACCAATGGTGGTTGTTTTACCCACCCCATTGACCCCGACCATCAGGATAACAAAAGGCGTTTTACCTTCAACATTGAGCGGTGCATCGACTTTCGCCAGAATATCGCTCATCTCTTCTTTTAATAATGCATACAGCGCTTCTGCATCACGTAACTGCTTACGACTGGCTGTTTCGGTCAGTTTTTCGATAATTTTTCGGGTGGTTTCGACGCCGACATCCGCAATTAATAGCTGCTCTTCCAGCTCTTCAAACAAATCGTCATCGATTTTTTTACCACGAAACAGCCCCATAAAACCGGAGCCAAGATTCTGTTTCGTTTTGACCAAACTGCGTTTAAGACGAGCAAAGAACCCTTCTTTAGTCGGTTTTTCTTGCTCCACAATCGGCGCTACTATTAATTCCTCAGGAATAGGCTCCTGAGCTATCTCCAGTGGGCTTTCGGCTACCAACGGTACATTTACTGGCTCAATAACCTCAGCAACCGACTCTTCTACCTGACTCTTATCAGCCGGGCTTTCAGCCACCAGTGGAGCAATCACCGGTTCAATCACTTCAGCAGCAAGCTCTTCAGGCTGAGTGTCAGCAACAATGCTTTCAGCGAACGGTGGAGCAACCACTGGTTCAATCACTTCAGCAGCAAGCTCTTCAGGCTGAGTGTCAGCAACGATGCTTTCAGCGAACGGTGGAGCAACCACGGGTTCAATCACTTCAGCAACAAGCTCTTCAGGCTGAGTGTCAGCAACAATGCTTTCAGCGAACGGTGGAGCAACTACTGGCTCAATCACTTCATCCTGACTGGTCGCCGCGGTATGCGCAGGCAGTGATTCAATGGCAGCGACTTCTTCAGTAACAATTTTTTCCTGCTCAGCTGCATGAGTTGCTGTTTCTACAGGCTCATCTACCGGAGCGGACTCTGGTGTTTTTTGAGCATCAGCGAGTGAGATAATAGATTCTATCGCCGCGACTTCTTCAGTCACAATTCGCTCTTGATGAGCCTGGTAAATCTCTTTCTCCAGCGCTGATTCAACGGACTCTGGTGCTAGCGTCTGAGTGGGTTCGATTGGAACAGCCATGGGATCAACAACATCAGTCACATCCTCAACCGCCGAAGACTGAGTGACTTCACCCAATAATACAGAGGCATCCGCTTCCTGTTCAGCCAGGATAGGCTCTGGTTGTTCAACTGGCGTCGCTATCGGTTCGGCTATCTTCGCAGCATCAACCTCTGGTTCTGCTGGCTCTACAGCGTCTTGCGTTTCAACCTTAGGTTCTTCCGCTTGCTCTTTCTGACCAAAGCCCAGCCAGGAAAAAAAGCCACGTTTTTTCTCTTTCGCCATTTGCGACTACACCCCTTGCTGTTTAGTTATGGCACAGACCCGATTTGGCTTGCCACAGGCATTAAAAAATAGTGCATGAGTCTATCACTTTCCCGTCTCAGCATCACGCCGCAGGAATAAGGTTTCCAGGCTTGAGCCTACGACGTTAGAATAGAAATCAGAGATCCCTTGCATGCAGTGAGCACCATGAAAAAACCTCAATCCGCTGGTTCAGGCCAAATTCGCATCATTGGCGGTCAATGGCGTGGCCGAAAACTTCCCGTGCCCGACGCAGTCGGATTACGTCCTACCACCGACAGAGTCAGAGAGACGCTGTTTAACTGGCTGGCACCTTATATTGTCGACGCACATTGCCTTGACTGTTTTGCCGGGAGCGGTGCTTTAGGTTTAGAAGCCTTATCACGCTACGCAGCGACAGCCACTCTGGTTGAAATGGACAAAAACGTTGCCCGACAATTACAAAAAAACCTCGCTACCTTACAGGCAAACCAGGGCAATGCACTAAATGCGAACATCCTGAACCTTCTGGCCAAGCCAGGTCAGCCTCACCATATTGTGTTTGTAGACCCCCCCTTCCGTAAAGGATTACTGGACGAGACACTCGGTTTACTGGAAAAAAACGGCTGGCTTGCGGATGACGCTCTGATTTACGTTGAAAGTGAAGTAGAAAACGGCATGCCTCTGGTACCTTCATCCTGGATATTACATCGAGAAAAGATCGCCGGACAAGTCGCCTATCGTCTATTTATGCGTGAAATACAAGGAGCCGTATGATGTCAATTTTAATTAATCTGGGCCGTCTATTAATGGTGTGTATCTGGGCCTTTTTAGTGTTGAACTTAATTCAACCTTTTCCGCGTCCGCTGAATATTTTTGTCAATGTTGCACTGATCTTTATGGTTATTATGCATGCCCTACAGCTGGGTTTATTGAAAGCCACTCAGCCTAAAGATAACCCACCGCTCAGTGGAATGGCCCAAGCGAAAATATTTATTTTTGGTGTCTTCGAGCTACTGGTCTGGCAAAAAAAACTCCGTCAGGGAAAATAATCGCTCCAGGGTGTAGCCCCGCCGGCAGAATAATTAAGCATCGCTTTTTCATCATCTGCCAGTAAACTGGAATTGCGTCCTATAACTAAAATAAGGATATGCCATGCTTTGGTCATTTATCGCGGTCTTTTTTTCCGGTTGGTTATACGTTGATTCGTCTTATCGCGGGCCCCGCTGGCAGAAGTGGGTATTTAAGCCGGTCACCCTGCTGCTGTTACTGCTACTGGCCTTACAGGCTCCGCTCCCAGGTCCGACGGGTTACCTGATTATAGCCGGTTTGCTGGCAAGCCTGCTCGGAGATGCACTCACTCTGCTGCCGCGCCAGCGTTTGCTCTATGCCTTTGGCGCTTATTTTCTCTCCCATTTGTTGTATAGCCTCTATTTCACCAGTCATACCAGCTTCGGCTTATACTGGCCTCTCCCGCTGACGTTGATTATCGTCGGAGCACTACTGATTGCCACCATCTGGAGCCGTCTTGAAGACCTGCGCATGCCCGTACTGGCTTTTATTGGTATCACGCTGGTCATGGTCTGGCTTGCCGGAGCTAATTATTTTTCACGCGATACGGCGGCCAGCCTGTCGGAATATCTGGGAGCGGGTTTATTACTGCTGGGTAATGTGCTCTGGCTGGTTAGCAAATATCGTCGTCGTCTTCCTGCCGACAGTGCCATTGTGGCCGCCTGCTACTTTGGCGGACATTTCTTAATTGTCCGTTCGCTGTTTATCTGACTGCGTTGTAGCGAACGAAAAGCACTCACCTCCGATAAATAACCCTTGACTCTGGAGTTAACTCCAGAGTTTAGGATGGGTCATGAGATAATCATCATTACCTGGAGAGTGCTATGCACAATACATCTCAAAACCAACACAAAGCGCCGCAGTTTTCGCATAGCAAATTCAGTCAGCTAAAGGTAGAAGAAGAGCATGCCTGCTGTGCGAAGAGTGACTCTTGTGCCTCTCCTGCAGACAAAACAGTGATCAATAGCAGCGATCGCTATAGCTGGCATGTAGAAGGTATGGATTGTGCTGCCTGTGCGCGAAAAGTTGAAAATGCGGTCAAAAACATTGCTGATGTCCAGCAGGTACAAGTGCTATTTGCGACAGAAAAACTGCTGGTAAAATCGACCCGGGATATTCGTTTCGAAGTCGAAAAGGCGGTGATCTCCGCCGGCTATAAACTCAGTGACAGTACGGCACCGAAAGCAGTACCGGCCTCTTTCTGGCAAGAAAACAGACAAATCATTGTCCTTATCGTTCTGATGGCTGCTAGCTGGGGGCTGGAACAAGCCAATCATCCGTTCGGTGATCTGGCCTTTATTATCACCACCCTGGTAGGCCTGTGGCCTATCGCCCGTCAGGCAATACGTCTGATTCGCAGTGGTAGCTGGTTTGCTATCGAAACCCTGATGAGCGTTGCCGCAATAGGCGCGCTGTTTATCGGTGCTACAGCAGAAGCAGCTATGGTGCTGATATTGTTCCTTATTGGAGAAAGGCTGGAGTCCTACGCTGCCAGCCGTGCCCGTCGAGGTGTCAGTGCATTAATGGCACTCAAACCTGACACCGCCATTCGTATTCGTGGCGGACAACGTGAAACGGTCGCACAATCAGAGTTACGCCCGGGTGACATTATTGAAGTCGCTGCTGGGGGGCGTTTACCCGCTGATGGTCGTCTGTTAAATGCGTTTGCCAGTTTTGATGAAAGCGCACTCACAGGTGAGTCAATCCCTGTTGAACATCAAAAAGGTGAGAATGTCTCCGCAGGCTGTACCAGTATTGACCGGCTAGTACAGCTGGAAGTCGTCTCCGAACCTGGCGACAGTGCCATTGATCGTGTGCTACGTCTGATTGAAGAGGCAGAAGAACGTCGCGCCCCTATCGAGCGTTTCATCGATCGCTTCAGCCGAGTCTATACGCCATTGATTATGGCACTGGCACTACTGACGGTGATTATTCCGCCGCTGTTGTTTGGCCAACTCTGGGAACCCTGGATTTATAAAGGACTGACACTATTACTGATTGGCTGTCCTTGCGCCCTGGTTATCTCCACACCGGCTGCCATTACCTCCGGTCTCGCCGCCGCTGCACGTTACGGTGTACTGATTAAAGGCGGTGCTGCTCTGGAACGCCTGAGCCAGATACAACAGATAGCGTTCGATAAAACCGGCACACTGACCGCGGGTAAACCTCAAGTCACCACGATAACCCCCGCAGAAGGTCTCGATGAAAATCAGCTTCTGGTACTCGCTGCTGCCGTCGAACAAGGCTCCACTCACCCGCTAGCCGTGGCGATTATCAACACCGTTCAGCAAAGAGCTCTCAGCCTGCCGGCAACTGAACAGCACAGAGTTCTGCCAGGAGTGGGCATCGAGGCGATGATCGCCGGGCAGATGATTCACCTGAGCTCACCGGCCAAACTGCCTGCCGGGAGCCTCAATGCCGAATGGCTGCAACGTATTACTCAGCAAGAAGATGAAGGGCAGACGGTCATTGTCGTGCTACGTGAGGAGAAGTTACTCGGCACCCTGGCGATGCGTGACACGCTGCGCAGTGACGCGCGGGTTGCCGTTAATGACCTTAATGCCTTAGGGGTTAAGGGAATTATGCTAACGGGTGACAATCCTCGTGCTGCTGCCGCCATTGCATCTGAGCTGGGCATTGATTATCGAGCCAGCTTACTACCTGCGGATAAGGTCAGTATCGTCAATGCGTTAGGTAAGTCTTCACCGCTGGCGATGGTCGGTGATGGCATCAATGACGCTCCGGCGATGAAAGCGGCTACGATGGGAATCGCGATGGGAAGCGGAACAGATGTCGCCCTGGAAACGGCCGATGCCGCCATTACCCATAATCGCCTGACGGAACTGCCACGAATGATAGCTATCGCCAGGGCAACACATACCACTATTCGCCAGAATATTTCGATTGCGCTGGGATTAAAACTGGTGTTCCTGGTCACCACCTTACTCGGTATGACAGGATTATGGATTGCAGTATTAGCCGACTCAGGGGCCACTGCGCTCGTCACCGCGAATGCGTTAAGATTACTGCGTCAGAAGTAGTGTTTGTCAGAGGGTTCAGGCCACCCCCAAATTAAGCGTGGCTTTTACGTAATAAGTAGCGGTAAGGTGTACTTGTCGCTTCTGACGCAACCAGCTCGTGTTCCATAAAGCGGCAGAAGCCAGGAATATCACGGGTGGTTGCCGGATCGTCGGCTATCACCAGCAGGGTTTCACCTGGTGCCATCTTGCGTACTGTTTTACGCACCATCATTACCGGCTCCGGACAACGCAGTCCTGTCGTGTCGAGGTTATGGTCTGGAGTCGAAAATAAGTCGGTCATAATTGCCTCTATCGAGAAAAAACTGCGCTAGTTTACGCCGGGAAGGATTTGATGCAAGCTACGTGAACGATTGCATTAAAATTAACCATTGCAAAGGGGATTCAAAGCAGTATCATCCCCCGGCTTTATAATGAACCAGCAGAATAACATCTGTTGTGTCTGATATTGGGTTCCCTCACCCCACCACTAAAAAGGCTACAATATGCTGCTGTTAAACTCACGCCAACGCTTCAATGCGTTGCTATGGCTATCGCTATTCCATTTGCTCGTTATTACCTCCAGTAACTATCTGGTTCAGCTCCCGATCTCTATTTTTGGGCTCCATACCACCTGGGGGGCATTCAGCTTCCCGTTTATCTTTCTGGCAACCGACCTGACGGTCCGTATTTTTGGTGCCCCGCTGGCCCGACGGATTATCTTCGTCGTGATGATCCCGTCTCTGGTTATCTCTTACGGTGTATCGTCCCTGTTTTATATGGGTAGCTGGCAGGGTCTGGAGGCATTAGGCCAGTTCAATCTGTTTGTTGCCCGTATTGCTATCGCCAGTTTTATGGCTTATGCCCTGGGACAAATTCTTGATATTCAGGTCTTTAACCGCCTACGAAAAAGTCATTACTGGTGGCTTGCTCCTGGGGTAGCGATGATATTTGGTAATATGAGCGATACCGCAGCATTCTTCTTTATTGCTTTCTGGCGCAGCACTGACCCCTTTATGGCTCAGCATTGGGTAGAAATTGCGATGGTTGATTACGGATTTAAGCTCGCCATCTGTATGGTCTTCTTCTTGCCTGTCTATGGCATATTCCTGAATTATCTGCTGAAACATTTTGTCGATAAATCTGAAAATTCAGCATGGCAACCAAGTTGACTGCTCCCCGCCGTAACAGCGAGTCAGTCACATTAAGCGGGTGAGGATTAACAGACTCTCCAAGGGCTAACGCCGCAAGACCTGCGAAAGATGGCGTTATATCCCCCGCGTTGGGCGGGGCTTTACGCGCTTAATCAGTAAAAGCATACCTGTTATCTTATGATAAAATAGCTGCATCAGCCTGATGGCTTACTAACGGAAAGGAAGAGTCAATGCATAAACTGATAAAGTATGTCGGTATCAGCCTGTTAGTTATGGGCCTTGCCGCTTGTGACAATAAAGATAACAATACCGAAGCTGTTGATAATACTGCTGCAAGTACCACAGCGGAACACACTGTCACTTTACTGGACGGGAAAGTCAGTTTTTCTCTTCCGGCAGATATCAGTGACCAAAGCGGTAAAGTGGGCACTCAGTCGAACAATATGCATGTCTACTCTGATACTTCTGGCCAGAAAGCCGTGATTGTGATTATCAGTGAAGCCAGTACGGATACGCTTGCTGCTCTGGCTGAAAGACTGGAACAGCAGCAACGTGCACGTGACCCTCAGCTCCAGGTTGTCTCAAATAAATCGATTGAAATTAAAGGCCATGATGTGCAGAAACTGGACACCATTATCTCAGCCCAGGGTCAGACGACTTACTCTTCTATTGTGTTAGCTAAAGTAAACGATCAGCTATTAACCATGCAGATTTCTCTACCGGCAGATAATCAGGCTCAAGCTCAGGCCAGTGCTGAAAGTATTTTGAATACACTGATATTAAAGTAACTATCCCTTCCAGCCTGCGACTTTTTACCGCGGGCTTTTTTCTATCCTTTGCTGTACCTCTTTGTGAATTGCACCTCTGTCGTTGACTGACTCATGTTATTTTCATTCTTTTTTTTTGAATAAGATTTGCAAATTGTTTCGATTTCAATCACTGGATGTAAGTTTTATTATTTATCACATCAGGCTGACTCGCCAATTAATATAAAATAAACATCAGGAATACGACCATGAAAACCATCAAAAACTTTGTTGCAGTAGCTGCTATTTCAATGATGTCTTTCGGTGCTTTCGCTCAGAGCATCACCGCCACAGCATCGACTCTTGACAGTGCTGAAGCCATTATTGCCGCTAAGGCTTCTGAGCAGGGTGCTGGTTACACTATTACCAGCGCAATTGTGAATAGCCGCGTACACATGACTGCACATCTGGATAAATAATATTCTCAATAATAAAAAATCCTCTTTATGAGGATTTTTTATTATTGATTATCGAATCACAATTCCTCATCTAAAAATTCCAGCGCCACTTTAGGTTATTGTGCTTTTCCTACATCATTTGTCTTTTTTTTGTTTACGTTTAAGCTTTGTTTAATTTTCACCATTCCGAATCACTATAATTGTAACAATTCTGTTATCGCCATTAATGCGCTGTTGTTCGCAAGGATTCAGTTATGCCGGAAATAATGACTTCTTTTAATCATGCAGTGACTTCACTTTCGCGCTCCGCATGGGACGCAGGTAAGCAAAACTCAGTGGTAAAAGAGCTGGAACAAGGCAAAGTGATTTTCTTACCACAACTGGCATTTTCACTCAGTGAACGAGAAAAGCAGTTGCTTGATCCGGTATGGGTCGATCCTAAGCGGAAGAATATCAGCTATCAGCCACTACAGGACAAACTGACAGGTGTCGCAGATAACGCTCAAGAATCCGCTATCCGTGATTTACTGAAAAGACATTATCACTCCTGCCTGCAGCTAGTCGCCGGGATATTACCGGAATACCAAACCGCATTGCATACGCCAACCAATAGCCTGCGTCTACATCCGGTAACAGGCTGGACTCAGAAGACCTCATGGCGCAAAGATGACAGCCGTTTGCATGTTGATGCCTTTCCCTCACGCCCTAACTATGGCGAGCGTATTCTGCGTATTTTTACCAATATTAATCCTCATGGTGAAAATCGTAGCTGGCGTGTGGGTGAACCTTTCCCTACTCTGGCACAACGTTTTTTACCACGCCTGAAAAACTATTCCCCATTCAGCAGCTGGTTACAAAATACCGTCGGTATCACCAAAAGTTACCGCAGCCACTACGACCACTTGATGTTGCAGATGCATGATGCAATGAAAGCTGATACTGATTATCAGAAAAATGGCCCTCAGGTTGCGATTGAGTTCCCCCAAGGCAGCAGCTGGATTTGTTTTTCTGATCAGACGCCACATGCTGCTATGGGCGGGCAATTTATGCTGGAACAAACCTTTTTATTACCGGTGAATAAAATGCAGGATCCGCAACAGTCTCCTCTTAAGGTACTGGAATCACTGACCAATAAGGTTCTGATTTAGCAATAAATAGATTTTCTTCTAATGGTGTCACCAACAGCAAGCTAGAAAATAGCAGCCTATTTCTCTCGAAATATATTCAGTATATTACTGACTATCACATAGCTTATTTTCTCGAAAAATTATAACCCGCATCTTGCCAGTAGAGTTTATTGATTTTTTTATTATATACGCTCTCTACCCTGACACTGAATGAGATGCAGAGTCACCGCAAAGTTACGCACTATTTGTGGTTTTAATACGCAGAAACTGGAAAGTAGAAACAGCGAGTGGGGGCACGTATCCGTCCCCTGTATACCGCAGAGGGAATGAAAGGCGTTTATGCTTAAATTAAAATCTCGCTATGCCGTTCACGGTATTCTTTCGGTGTCGCGTCATAGGCTTTTTTAAATACCGAGTAGAAATATTGTAATGAGGGATAGCCGCACATCTGGGAAATTTCATTGATCGATAATGACGTTGAAACCAGCAGGGAGCGTGCTTTCTCTAATTTTTCGGCATGAATCACTGCGTGGATAGTCCTACCGACCTCTTCTTTAAAACGCTTTTCAAGATTGGAACGCGATATCCCGACCGCATCTAATACTTGTTCGACCTTAATCCCTTTACAGGCATGATTACAGATATAGTGCATTGCCTGAATCACCGCAGGATCGCGCAGAGCACGGAAGTCCGTAGAGCGTCGGGCCACCACGCGAATAGGAGGCACTAATACACGCTGTAAGGGGAGGGTTTCGTTATTCAGTAAACGGTGTAATAACTTAGCTGCCTGATACCCCATTTGCCGCGTCCCCTGAGCGACTGAGGAGAGGGCAACGCGGGATAAATAGCGGGTGAGTTCTTCATTATCCATACCAATCACACACAGTTTTTCCGGCACGGGGATCTGAAGATGCTCACAGACCTGCAATAAATGACGCGCTCTCGAGTCAGTCACGGCAATAATGCCCGTGTGAGCCGGTAAGGTTTGCACCCAGTCAGCAAGGCGATTCTGTGCATGCTGCCAGTTTTCTGGCGCGGTCTCCATGCCCTGATAAACGACCTCGCGATACTTTTCTTTCGCCATCAACTGTCGAAACGCATACTCACGCTCAACGGCCCAGCGCTTAGTACTGGTACCGGGCAGCCCATAAAAAGCAAAATCCTGCACCCCTTTCTCTTTCAGATGCAGGAAAGCACTTTCCACCAGTGCATAGTTATCTGTCGCAATATAATGCACAGGAGGATAATGCTCAGCCTGATGATAAGAACCGCCCACTCCAACAATCGGCACACCGGCTTTATCTAGCAAGAGCTCAATTTCGGCGTCATCAAAATCAGCAATGACACCATCACCCAGCCATTCTTTAATATTGTCGATACGGGCGCGAAAATCTTCCTCAATAAAAATATCCCACTTCGATTGCGATGCCTGCAAATACTCACCTACGCCTTCGACCACCTGACGATCGTAGGCCTTATTGGCATTGAATAATAAGGTGATGCGATGGCGTTTCTCAAACATGTTAAGTCTTCCAGAAATAGCATTGTATTTTAATACTATACCCAAAATAAGCAGGGGAAACCGGGACGTATAGCCCCGGTATGATGAAATAAATATTAAGCCCGACGCTTCGTCGCTGAGTCCATCCAGACCGCTAACAGTAAAATAGAACCCTTCACGATATACTGCCAGAAGGTCGGGACATCCATCATGCTCATCCCGTTATCCAGAGAGGCCATGATAAACGCCCCCATCACTGCTCCGGCAACGGTACCGATGCCGCCCGCCAGACTGGTTCCACCAATAACACAAGCTGCGATAGCATCTAATTCAGCAATATTCCCGGCAGAAGGTGAACCTGCCCCGAGGCGCGAACTCAGGATAAGACCTGCGACGGCGACCATCAGACCATTGATTGCAAATACCGCCATCTTGGTCCGTGCAACATTAATCCCGGATAGCCTGGCCGCTTCAATATTGCCGCCAATCGCATAGATACGCCGACCAAATGCTGTGCGGGTGGCCATAAACATGCCGACCAGCATTAGCAGCACCAGAATCAGCACTGGCGTTGGCACCCCGCGATAGTCATTCAGTAACCAGATAGCCCCCAGAACAATCACCGCCGTCAGAGCCTGGCGTCCGACAGTACTACTCGACGCTTTGGTTGCCAGACCCAGCGCTTCACGACGAGCACGTAGCCGCCACTGCCAGGCGACAAATATCATTAAACCCAATGCGCCAATACCAAAACCGAGGCCATCTGATAAATAACTTTGCCCTATCTGTGACATGGCCGCAGTGGTCGGGGAGACGGTGGTACCGCTGGTAATACCAATCAGGATGCCACGGAATGCCAGCATCCCCGCCAGGGTGACAATAAATGACGGGACTTTGCGATAAGCCACCCACCAGCCATTCCAGGCTCCCAGCACCAAGCCAAGAGCAAGAGTCACGATAATAGTCAGCGGCAATGGCCAGCCAAACCAGACATCGAAAATTGCTGCGACACCCCCCAGCAGCCCCATCATTGAACCCACCGAAAGGTCAATCTCAGCGGAAATAATGACAAACACCATGCCCACAGCCAGTATGCCGGTGATCGCCGTCTGGCGTAATAAATTCGAGATATTACGGGCACTAAGATAGGAGCCGTCGGTCATCCAGGTAAAAAACAGCATGATAATCACTATCGCGGCAATCATGGCAAACACTTGGAGATTGAGTTTTTTCAGACTACCCAGTGGACTGGCTAGCTTTATTTCAGAGGGGTTACCTTTCGACATGGGATTCACTCCTTAGTGCAGCTTCCATAACCTGCTCTTGGGTCAGGTTGTTATTAACCAGATTGGCTTTGATACACCCTTCATGCATCACCAGCACCCTGTCGCTTAAGCCCAGCACTTCCGGTAATTCCGAGGAGATAACAATCACGGCAATTCCCTGCTGAACCAGCTGATTGATCAGTTTATAGATTTCATATTTCGCCCCGATATCGATACCGCGTGTCGGTTCATCAAGAATAAGGATCCGTGGGTTGAGCAGCAGACAACGTGCCAGAATCGCTTTTTGTTGATTACCGCCACTTAAACGACCAATCGCCAGTTCAGGTGATGAGGTTTTGACTTTAAGACGCTGTATAGACTGCAAAATACAGTTTTGCTCCGCCGCATCATCAAGGCTTGTTGCCAGCCCGGCAAATTGGTCAAGCGAGGCCAGCGTGATGTTTTGTCCGACCGCCATCACCGGGACGATGCCATCGCGCTTACGATCTTCAGGCACCATAGCAATCCCTAAGCTTATCGCCTGCTGACAGTGATTAATTTTAACCAGCTGATTATCAATAAAAATCTCACCCTGAGATTTTCCCGGCCAGACACCAAACAGACACTGAACCGCTTCGGTACGCCCCGCGCCCACCAAACCTGCAATACCGAGGATCTCGCCTTTATGTAATGAAAACGAAATATCATTAACTCGCTTCATATGCCGGTTGACCGGATGCCAGGCGGTAAGATGTTCAACTCGCAGGATTTCTTCGCCTATCTGATGCGGTTCGTTTGGATAGAGTGCGGTCAGTTCACGCCCCACCATCATGGTGATAATGTCATCTTCTTCCATCGTCGCCGCATCACGCATCCCAATAGGTTTACCGTCGCGAATCACGCAGATAGTGTCGGAAATGGCTTTCACTTCGTTGAGCTTATGAGAGATATAAATACAGGCGATACCATGTGCCTGTAAGTCACGAATAATACTCAACAGAACAGCAGTCTCTTGCTCGGTGAGTGAGGCGGTGGGTTCATCAAGAATTAACAGACGCACCTGTTTATTCAGTGCTTTGGCTATTTCCACCAACTGTTGCTGCCCGAGCCCTAAATCACCCACGCGGGTATCAGGAGAAAGGTTCAGACTGACCTGGGCCAGTAACTTTTCTGCCCGTAGTGTCATACTCTCATAGTCCAGAAGACCATAACGGGTCATTTCAGAACCGAGGAAGATATTTTCCAGGATGGTCAGATGCTTAACTAACGCGAGCTCCTGGTGAATAATGGCAATGCCTTTACGTTCAGTATCGCGAATATGACCGGCCTGTAACAGCTCTCCGGCAAACCAAATTTCGCCGTCATAGCTGCCATGAGGATAAATACCACACAGCACCTTCATCAGAGTCGACTTGCCTGACCCATTTTCACCGCACAGCGACATGACTTCCCCGGCATTCAGCGACAGACTGACGTTGTCCACCGCTTTCACAGCCCCAAAAGCCTTGGTGATATTTTTCATTTCCAGCAAATAAGGCATACCTCTTCCCCATCTGACGTCAATACTCCTGCCCAGCAATATCACGGGCAGGAGGGTCTAAACATCCGTTATGCTTCAAGTGGCTTGTAGCATGACGGTTATAGATCACTCTTTTTGTGGAAACCATCAGCCACGACAGTGCTGTCGATATTGGTTTTATCCACTTCAATAGGGGTCAGTAAACGGGAAGGAACATCTTTGAAGCCATTATTCAGAGAGCTATCTACCGCTGGCTTTTGATCATTACCCAGTTCGACAGCAATTTCAGCAGCAGTATTGGCGAGAATGGTGATTGGTTTATAGACCGTCATGGTTTGAGTCCCCGCCAGAATACGTTTAATTCCAGCAAGGTCGGCATCCTGACCTGAAATAGCCACTTTTCCTGCCAGACCCTGTGCGCTTAAGGCCTGAATAGCACCGCCAGCAGTGGCATCGTTTGAAGCAACAACAGCATCAATTTTGTTATTATTTGCCGTCAGGGCATTTTCCATAATTTTCAGGGCGTTCTCCGGTAACCAGGCATCAACCCACTGATCGCCGACAACTTTTATTTTTCCGCTATCAATATAAGGTTGTAACACCTTCATTTGTCCTGCACGGAATAATTTCGCATTATTATCAACAGGCGAACCGCCCATTAAGAAATAGTTACCAGAAGGAACACGGTCAACAATACTTTGCGCCTGAAGCTCACCGACTTTTTCATTATCGAATGAGACATAATAATCGATGTCAGCATTATTAATCATGCGGTCATAGGCTAATACTTTTATCCCTTCACGTTTAGCTTCCGCAATAACATTACTTAACACCTGTCCGTTGTAAGGAATAATCACCAACACATCCACACCACGGTTAATCATATTCTCGATCTGTGCAATTTGTGTTTCTTCACTTCCATTTGCTGATTGCACGAATACTTTCGCGCCTTTCTCTTCTGCTTTTGCGACAAAAATATCACGATCTTTTTGCCATCTCTCAAGTCTTAAGTCATCGATGGCCATACCTATTTTAACTTCTTTAGCCATACCACTGAAGCTAGCAAGCACCAGTGAAGCACATAACGACGTCAGTAACAGCTTCTTTATATTCATTTTATTTTACCTGTAGGGATTCGGCTTATCGGAATAAAAAGGTGTATACGTCTTCAGACACAATGGATTGTTGTCCCTGATGATTAAAGAAGCAATTACTGATTTTTATCTTCCCATTACGATATTTGGTTTAATATCGAAATTATGATGGCGATCTGATTTTAAATTCCCCCCTACACAGCTGGTCGTATTTTTTATTTAGTTTTCAACACGCAGGGGCTTATTTTTTACTGTATTTTGAGAACTGGCGCACGTTTGAGTATTCTCTGAAGCTGAATGTGAAATAACGTAATTGTACATCTGCGCAGTAAATTCCAGGATTAATGTCTATTTCCCTGGCAGACCTTTTTCTGAATACGGAGTCAATTATGCAAGCCTATTTCGATAAACTTGATCGCGTACGTTTTGAAGGCCCCAAAAGTACTAATCCTCTGGCATTTCGTCACTACAATCCAGATGAATTAGTTCTGGGCAAACGTATGGAAGATCATCTGCGCTTTGCAGCCTGCTACTGGCATACCTTCTGCTGGGCAGGTACCGATATGTTTGGTGTCGGTGCCTTTGACAGACCATGGCAGCAACCAGGGGATGCCATGACCCTTGCGAAACTCAAAGCCGATGTCGCTTTTGAGTTTTTCTACAAATTAAATGTCCCGTATTACTGCTTCCATGATATCGATGTTTCCCCCGAAGGCAGCTCGCTGAAAGAGTATAAAAATAACTTCGCGGAAATCACTGACTTACTGGCGCAAAAGCAGCAAGAAACCGGCGTGAAACTGTTGTGGGGAACAGCAAACTGCTTTACCAATCCGCGCTATGGCGCAGGTGCTGCCACCAACCCAGACCCAGAAGTGTTCTCCTGGGCAGCCTCTCAGGTCGTTGCTGCGATGGATGCAACCCATAAACTGGGTGGCGAAAACTATGTTCTTTGGGGGGGGCGTGAAGGTTATGAAACCTTACTCAATACCGACTTACGTCAGGAACGTGAACAAATCGGCCGCTTTATGCATATGGTGGTTGAGCATAAACATAAAACTGGCTTCCGTGGCACGCTATTGATTGAGCCAAAACCCCAGGAGCCGACTAAGCACCAGTATGACTACGATGTCGCAACCGTCTACGGTTTCCTGAAGCAATTTGGTCTGGAAAAAGAGATCAAAGTGAATATTGAAGCTAACCACGCCACTCTGGCAGGTCACTCTTTCCATCATGAAATTGCCAGCGCCATCGCCATGGGGATCTTTGGCTCGGTTGATGCCAACCGCGGTGATTTGCAGTTAGGCTGGGATACCGATCAGTTCCCTAACAGCGTTGAAGAGAACTCTCTGGTGATGTACGAAATTCTTAAAGCGGGTGGATTTACCACCGGCGGAATGAACTTCGATGCTAAAGTCCGCCGTCAAAGCACGGATAAATATGACCTCTTCTATGGCCATATTGGCGCAATGGATGTGATGGCGCTGTCACTGAAAATCGCAGCACGTATGATTGAAGATGGTGAGTTAGATAAACGTGTTGCCAAACGTTATGCTGGCTGGAATGGCGAGTTTGGCCAGCAAATTCTGAAAGGACAGCTATCCCTGGCGCAAGTCGCTCAGTATGCAGATCAGCATAATCTGGACCCGCGCCATCAGAGCGGTCAGCAGGAATTACTGGAAAACCTGGTCAATCACTACCTCTTCGACAGATAAATTCCACTCTCCCTTTTCTCTTCCGCACCACCTCTGGTGGTGCGGTCATAAGGAACAAGTCCTATGTATATTGGCATCGATCTTGGCACTTCGGGAGTCAAAGTCATTTTACTCGGGGAACAGGGTGAAGTCCTGGCTTCAAAAACAGAACCACTGACTGTGTCTCGCCCGCATCCATTATGGTCAGAGCAAGATCCTGAACACTGGTGGCAGGCAACCGACCGAGCCATGAAAGCGCTCAGTCATCATCACTCTCTGAGCCAAGTTAAAGCACTCGGTATCGCAGGACAGATGCACGGGGCAACCTTGCTGGATAGTCAGCAACAGGTGCTACGCCCGGCTATTTTATGGAACGATGGCCGCTGCGGAGCGGAATGTGCCTTACTGGAAGCAAGCGTTGAAGATTCACGCCAGATTACTGGCAACCTGATGATGCCGGGCTTTACTGCACCAAAGCTGCTGTGGGTTGAGCGCCATGAACCCGAAGTATTCGCTAAAATTGATAAAGTTTTACTGCCGAAAGATTACCTGCGCTTACGTATGACCGGTGAGTTCGTCAGTGATATGTCTGATGCCGCCGGTACGATGTGGCTGGATGTCGCGAAACGTGACTGGAGCGACGTACTGCTTGCCGCCTGTCATTTAAGCCGTCAGCAGATGCCCGCCTTGTTTGAAGGGAGTGAAATCACCGGTAATCTGAAAGCGGAAGTGGCCGAAGCCTGGAATATGCCCGCCGTTCCTGTAGTCGCAGGAGGTGGCGATAATGCCGCTGGTGCTGTTGGCGTCGGTATTGTCGAGGCCAACCAAGCCATGCTCTCACTGGGCACCTCTGGCGTCTACTTCGCCGTCAGCGAGGGTTTTCTCAGTCAGCCAGAAAGCGCGGTGCATAGCTTCTGCCATGCCCTGCCAAATCGCTGGCATCTGATGTCGGTGATGCTCAGTGCCGCTTCCTGTCTTGATTGGGCTGCAAGACTGACCGGTTTGGATAATGTCCCTGCGCTGATTGCTGCCGCTGAACAAGCAAATGAAGAAGCGGACGTGGTGTGGTTTCTACCCTATTTATCCGGCGAACGTACTCCGCATAATAATCCCCAGGCTAAAGGGGTGTTCTTTGGCCTGACTCATCAGCATGGTCCGGCAGAACTCGCTCGCGCAGTTCTGGAAGGTGTGGGTTATGCGTTGGCTGAAGGCATGGATGTGGTGCATTCCTGTGGTATATCGCCGCAAAGTGTCACTTTGATTGGCGGTGGCGCACGCAGCCCCTACTGGCGACAAATGCTGGCAGATATTAGCGGCCAGACGCTGGATTATCGCACCGGTGGTGATGTCGGACCGGCACTCGGTGCCGCTCGTCTGGCGCAGATTGCCTTGTCGCCAGGAAAACCGCTGGCCTCACTGCTCCCCCAATTACCCCTGGAACAGCAGCACCAACCTGATAGCGCACGCCATCAGCTTTATGCCGAACGTCGTAAAGTCTTTAAACAGATTTATCAGCAGTTAAAGCCGTTGATGTCGTAACTGAACAGGACTTGCAGAGTGCATTATAAATAACCAGGCCAGAATACATCCTGACCTGGCTATTTACAGGTCATGCTATCAACGCATGGTGACAAACTCTTCCGCTGCCGTCGGGTGAATCGCCACGGTATTATCGAAGTCTTTTTTGGTGGCACCCATTTTCAGAGCCACTGCAAAGCCTTGCAGGATTTCGTCCATACCAAAACCAATTCCATGAATACCGACAATCTTCTCATCCGCACCAGCGCAGACTAACTTCATGCGGCATGGCTGACGATGGCTGGTGACTGCGGTATACATCGCGGTGAATGATGAAGTGTAGACTTTCACCTGGTCATCACCATACTGCTCACGCGCCTGAGGTTCAGTTAAGCCCACAGTACCGATTGGTGGATGGGAGAACACCACAGTCGGGACGTTGCTATAGTCCAGATGTTCGTCTGGCTTGTTGTTAAACAGGCGCTCTGACAAACGACGACCTGCTGCAACCGCAACCGGGGTCAGTTCTACGGCACCGGTGTTATCACCGACAGCATAGACACCAGGGACGTTCGTATTCTGGAATTTATCAACCTTGATATAACCTTTTTCGTTCAGCTCAACGCCTGCGGCTTGCAGGTTGATGTTATCATTCGCTGGCTCACGACCAATCGCCCAGATCAGGCAATCAACGGTTTCTGAACGGCCATCTTCCAGAGTGATCGTCAGGCTGTTATCGGCATTTTTTACTACCGACTGAGGGATTGCCTGGGTATGCAACGTCGGCCCTTCATTTTTGATAACTTCCAGTAAGGTATCAACAATCAATGGGTCAAAATTACGCAGTGGCGCATGCTTACGCACAAACAGATGCGTTTCTGCACCCAGCGCTTTCACCACACCGGCAATCTCAATGGCGATATAACCCGCACCCACGACCGCCACACGTTTTGGCAGCGCAGGTAAGGCAAAGAAACCGTCAGAATCGATACCGTATTCAGCACCAGGGATCGACGGATGGGATGGACGTCCACCCGTAGCAATCAGAATATGGTCAGCGGTAATAATCTCACCGTTAACTTCTACCGTATGCGCATCAACAAAGGTCGCGAAACCACGAATGACATCAACCTTATTCTTACCTAACACATTGTCATAAGAGGTATGAATACGGTCAATATAGGCGGTACGACTGGCAATCAGCTTATCCCAGTCAAAGTGATTCAGCGTGGTGTCAAAACCATAGTCCGGGCCATACTGGTGAATTGCTTCGGCAATTTGTGCCGCATGCCACATCACTTTTTTAGGAACACAGCCGACGTTAACGCAAGTACCACCGAGATCTTTCGCCTCAATTAGCGCGCACTTCTTCCCATACATCGCCGCACGGTTAATTGAGGCAATACCACCACTACCACCGCCAATAGCGAGGTAATCATAATGTTTAGTCATGATGCTTCCCTGGTTAAGTCGAAAAAATTAGCACTAATTGTAGCCTGGAGAACGAAAGGTTCCACCAATGGCTGCAATCGTTATTACCGTTATTCCGGTACCACCTGATTTAAGGTAGTAGAACCATTCCCGCTAGGAACCAACGTTTTATGCAACCATGGCAATACGTTAGCCATCTGCTTTTCCAGTTTCCACGGCGGATTAATCACAATCATGCCTGATGCTGTCATACCGCGCTGGTCACTGTCAGGTTTTACCGCCAGTTCAATCTGCAAGATATTACGGATCCCGGTCCCTTCGAGTTCACGCAACATACGCTTGATTTGTTGGCGTAATACCACCGGATACCACAGAGCATAAGTTCCGGTAGCGAAACGTTTATACCCTTCACTGATCCCCTTCACGACCGCCTGATAATCGGTTTTCATTTCATATGGCGGGTCAATCAGAATCAGACCACGACGTGATATTGGCGGTAACTTTGATTTTAACTGCATGTAGCCATCGGCGCGTTCAACCCGGGCACGCGAGTCTTTCTGAAATTCAGAACGCAGTAACGGAAAATCAGAAGGGTGTAATTCAGTCAATTGCAGACTGTCCTGCTCACGCAGCAAATGACGTGCAATCAAGGGGGAGCCTGGATAGTAACGCAGCTGTTCGGAACGGTTCAGTGCCTTTACCGCACCAATATAGGCTTCCAGCTCCGCTGGCAAGCTGTCCTGCTGCCAGATACGGGCAATACCTTCCATATACTCGCCAGTTCGCTCCGCATGGGCACTGCTCAGTTGATAGCGGCCTGCACCAGCATGGGTATCAAGATACAGAAAAGGTTTCTCTTTCTCTTTCAACGCCTCAATAATCAAACTCTGGACGGTATGTTTCAGGACGTCGGCATGGTTGCCAGCGTGAAAGCTATGACGATAACTCAGCATTGGGAATGAACTTCCAGAAATAAGAAAACAAGTTGCCTATAGTTTACCGCAGATTGTGTCAGATTGCCGCAGTAGTGCCGGGTTGTTTCACTTATCCAGAAAAAATCTCAAAACGTAATGCTAATAAGTGACCTGCAAAGTCCGGTAAAGCAGGGCTGCCGGGATTGAAATTATCCCTACTTGACCCCATGCTAGATCCCAAGCACAAACGTCTATACCCGTCATACCTTACGTTGCTTGGGCGTTACTTTCATAAATCCTATAAGCAACGCGAATTATTTTGGGTATATTTAGCGTTTGCTCCCCCCTCTTTAATCAGGAACGTGCATATGACTAACCCTTTGTTGACGCCCTTCGAGCTGCCGCCGTTTTCCGCTATTAAACCAGAACACATTGTTCCTGCTGTGACCCAAGCGCTTGTCGAGTGTCGTGAAACGGTGGAAAGTGTCGTGGCACAAGGCGCACCTTTTAGCTGGCAAAATCTCTGCCAGCCACTGGCCGAAGTAGATGACCGCCTGAGTCGTATTTTCTCTCCCGTCAGCCATTTAAATTCCGTTCAGAATAGCCCGGAACTGCGTGAGGCCTACGAGCAGACCCTGCCACTGTTATCAGAATACAGTACCTGGGTGGGTCAGCATGACGGACTCTATAGCGCATATCGTTCCCTGCGTGATGGCGAAGGCTATGCTGCGTTGAATACTGCTGAGAAAAAAGCGGTGGATAATGCCCTGCGTGATTTTGAACTGTCCGGTATTGGCTTACCGAAAGAGAAGCAACAGCGCTACGGTGAAATTTCTGCTCGCCTGTCAGAACTAGGATCAGCCTATAGCAATAACGTGCTGGATGCGACGATGGGCTGGAGCAAACTCGTTACCGACGAAGCTGAACTGATTGGGATGCCAGAAAGTGCCCTGGCTGCAGCTCGCGCACAAGCCGAAGCGAAAGAACAAGACGGCTGGCTATTAACCTTAGATATCCCAAGTTATTTGCCTGTCCTGACTTACTGTGACAATAGTGCACTGCGCGAAGAACTCTACCGCGCCTATGGTACTCGCGCTTCTGACCAGGGCCCTAATGCTGGAAAGTGGGACAATACCCCAGTGATGGAAGAGATCCTCGCTCTGCGTCACGAGCTGGCTCAGTTGCTTGGTTTTGGTAGCTATGCAGAAAAATCCCTCGCCACCAAAATGGCAGAAAATACCCAGCAAGTTCTGGCATTTTTAACCGACCTCGCTAAACGTGCCCGCCCTCAAGGGGAGGCGGAACTGGCTCAGCTACGTGCCTTCGCCAAAGAGCACTATGGTGTAGAAAATCTCGAACCCTGGGATATTAGCTGGTATAGCGAAAAACAAAAACAGCACCTGTACAGCATCAGTGATGAGCAGCTGCGCCCTTACTTCCCTGAAGAGCGCGCAGTCAACGGCCTGTTTGAAGTGGTTAAACGTATTTATGGTATCACTGCCAAAGAACGCCATGATGTCGATGTCTGGAATCCGGAAGTCCGTTTCTTTGAGCTGTATGACGAACAAGGCGAGTCACGCGGTAGCTTCTATCTTGACCTCTATGCCCGCGAACATAAACGCGGTGGAGCCTGGATGGATGACTGTGTCGGCCAGATGCGTCGTGCCGATGGTTCTCTGCAAAAACCCGTCGCTTATCTGACTTGTAACTTTAACCGTCCAGTCAGCGGTAAACCGGCATTATTTACCCACGATGAAGTGGTTACCCTGTTCCATGAGTTTGGCCACGGTTTGCATCATATGCTGACTAAGGTTGAGACTGCTGGAGTATCCGGTATCAATGGCGTGCCATGGGATGCGGTAGAACTGCCAAGCCAGTTTATGGAAAACTGGTGCTGGGAACCTGAAGCTCTGGCATTTATCTCTGGTCACTATGAAACCGGTGAGCCATTACCGACTGAATTACTGGAAAAAATGCTGGCAGCGAAAAACTACCAGGCGGCACTGTTTATCCTGCGCCAGCTGGAATTCGGTCTGTTCGACTTCCGCTTACATGCTGAGTTTAGCCCAGAGCAAGGTGCTAACGTCCTGCAAACGCTGGCAGAAATTAAGCAACAAGTTGCGGTGATACCAGGACCGTCGTGGGGACGTTTCCCACATGCCTTCAGCCATATCTTCGCGGGTGGCTATGCAGCAGGTTACTACAGCTATCTGTGGGCTGACGTACTGGCAGCAGATGCCTATTCCCGCTTTGAAGAAGAAGGAATTTTTAACCGTGAAACCGGACAGTCCTTCCTCGACAACATTCTGACCAAGGGCGGTTCTGAAGAGCCAATGACTCTGTTTAAACGCTTCCGTGGTCGTGAGCCTGAGCTGGATGCAATGTTGCAGCACTATGGCATTAAAGGTTAATTCTCTCAGTGAAAATTTGTTTACTTACTGAGTCGGGCGCTGGAAACAGCGCCTTATCTCTTTTAGCTGATCGCTGGCAGCTTGAGCACGATGACAATGCTGTGATGGCCCTGGTGCTAACAGCAGACCATCTTGAGCTACGAAAACGTGATGAGCCTAAACTGGGCGGCATTTATGTCGATTTTGTCAGCGGCGCTATGGCTCATCGCCGTAAATTCGGTGGTGGCCGTGGTGAAGCCGTTGCCAAAGCGGTGGGGATCAAGAGCGGTTACTTACCCGATGTGGTGGATGCCACTGCCGGTTTGGGTCGGGACGCCTTTGTGCTCGCCTCAGTCGGCTGCCGGGTGAGAATGCTGGAACGCCATCCCGTAGTGGCTGCTTTGCTCGATGATGGTTTACAGCGCGGTTATCAAGACCCGGAGATCGGTAGCTGGTTACAAGAGCGCTTACAGCTGATTCATGCCTCGAGCCTTGCAGAGCTGGCTAATCTCACGCCGCGACCCGATGTGGTCTATCTGGACCCAATGTTCCCACACAAACAAAAAAGTGCGTTGGTGAAAAAGGAAATGCGGGTATTTCAGTCGCTAGTAGGGCCGGATGAGGATGCGGATGGATTGCTCGAGCCAGCCAGAAAACTTGCGCGAAAGCGTGTCGTGGTAAAACGGCCAGACTATGCGCCCCCGTTAGCAGATGTCGCGACACCCAATGCCATCGCTACTAAAGGTCACCGTTTTGATATTTATTCCGGTACGCCGGATTAAAAGATTCCCCCTTCAGAATATCACCAGGGTTATCATCGTGATTGATAACCCTGGTAAGCCTGTCAGATTACTCGTCTTCGTCCTTCAGAGGGACAATCAGCATATCAACATGAACGGTATTAATAAGCTGGCGTGCTGAAGACATCAGTTTGCTCCAGAAATCCTGGTGATGTCCGCAAACCACTAAATCCATATCATATTTCTTGATAGCATCAACCAGTACCTGACCCAGATCACCACTGCCGCTCAGGGTTTCAGTGATAGGGTAGTCTGCTTCGGTAGACAGCTCATGTAACGCATGGTGTGTTTCCTGAGAGATACGTTTTTGCATATCACCCAGATTAACGTCAATCAGACCGGTATAGAGATCAGAGTAGTTCACATCAACATGGATCAGAGAAACCTTCGCGTTATAAGGACGCGCCATTGATACTGCTTTTTCTACCAGAATTTTGCTTTCCGGAGAAAGATCAACTGCGATTAGAATGTGTTTATAAGCCATAATGTTACCCCTTCCATAAATTTTGATGACTCTGGACGTCATCTTAAAATGTCCGTGCAGCAAGCAACGTCTTAAACGTAACAACTTCAATTGTAGATGGTATTTCTACCACAAAGCGACCTATTAAAAGTGTCTATGCGCCCTGTTTTTACCATTTAAACCAAAGAATGATTCTGGATGCCATTATAACGCTGACCATAAGACATAACGATCTGTTGTTATTGATGAGATTAATTTAATTTCAGAATAGCTTTAAATATCAAATATAATCAATTGATTATATTTGATTCTTACCTTGCCATAAAACATATTGATGATTTTTTCACCTTTGCTACCAATCAGAGATCTTCTACACTGTAAAAATGCTGAGGTGTAACCAGGACGACTTCCATCACCTTCAGCAATCACAGTCTGATGTCAGTAACAGAGTTCTGCAGGGTAATTCTTAATCAGAAATATTACTGGGGAGGCGTACATGATAGATACCGTCGCGCTTTTTTGGGCACTTTGTGTGATTTGTGTAGTGAATATAGTGCGTTATTACTCATCATTACGCGCACTCTTAGTCGTACTTCGCGGATGTGACCCACTGCTGTATCAATATGTGGACGGAGGGGGTTTCTTCACTTCCCATGGCCAGCCCAGTAAACAAATACGTCTGGTCCGTTACATCTATACCCAAAGCTATTTTGACCATCATGATGAAGAGTTTATTCGTCGTTGCGAGCGCCTCAGGCGCCAGTTTATTCTGACCAGCTCCCTGTGTGGAATGGTGGTAATAAGCCTGGTGGCACTAATAATATGGCACTAAACCAAGTTACAGACATAAAAAAAGCGGGTCATAAACC
>CANRKT010000022.1 GCA_947631255.1 uncultured Enterobacteriaceae bacterium | reverse complement strand
TGGGAGCAAATTCAGTCACCACCGTCGGGGCACAAACCGGCTACAGTGCGTACCGGTTAACGACGGCTCAGAATTCGATCGGTGAGGTGTCGTTTGGTACTGCCAGTGGTCATCGTAAACTCACCGGGATAGCGGCGGGTACCAACAACAATGACGCAGTGAATGTCGAGCAGCTGATGATGGTCGGCAACCAGGTCGATCAGAATACCTCTAATGTTACCGATCTCACTGGTCGCGTGACAAACCTCGAAAATAATCCCGGCTCGGGCGGGTCTATTTCAACGAAATACTTCAATGCTAATTCCACAGCGGCAAATTCCGTTGCCAGTGGATCCGATGCTATTGCCGTAGGTCCCTCTGCGCAGGCCTCTGGTAACAGTGCCATTGCAATGGGCAACGGAGCACAGGCACAGGCTGATGGTAGCGTGGCGCTGGGTAAAAATGCATCCGATGGCAACCGCGGTGCGGAGAGCTATACAGGGAAATATTCTGGTGCCAGCAATAATAGCGTGGGAACCGTTTCAGTGGGTAATGCTGAGACAGGCGAAGTACGCACCGTCAGCAACATTGCTGATGGGGTACAGAGCAATGATGCCGTCAACGTTCGTCAGTTGGACGGTGCCGTTGCAGAGTCGAAAAAGTATACAGATGACTCAATCGCTAATCTGGAAACCAGCGCGGGAGTAACCAATACACGGGTGGCCCAGCTTTCAATGGGCACAAGCGGTCTTTTCCGGGTGGAAAACGCCGCAGGCTGGGACGATGCTTCTGCATCAGGTAAAAACAGCGTCGCCGGCGGTGCCGCTGCTACAGCAAGTGCGAAGGAATCCACTGCACTGGGTACCAATTCGCATGCCACTCACGAGAGCTCGGTAGCGCTTGGTACAAACTCGAGAACAGATCGTGCTAACAGCGTCTCTGTAGGGAGTAGCGGAAATGAACGTCAGATTACTAACGTGGCGGCAGCAACCCGTGGGACAGATGCTGTCAATCTGACCCAGCTCAACCGCGGTATGGCCGAATCGGCGAATTATACCGACAAGCGATTTAATCAACTGCAGGATAGTATGGGCCAGCAGGATCGTCGCCTCAGCGCGGGTATTGCCAGTGCGATGGCGATGGCCAGCTTGCCTCAGCCATACAGCCCGGGAGCCAGCATGATATCTCTCGGGGGGGCCAGCTATCGCGGACAATCCGGCATATCCTTTGGCTTATCTCACCTTTCTGAGGATGGTCGCTGGGTGACTAAAGCTCAACTAAATAATAATACACAGAATAATGTCGGTTGGGGTCTCGGCGTAGGTTATCAGTTCTGATCTCCTTCTGGAGGCTCCGGCCTCCATTTTTTTTAATGGAAAACCAAATATGAATATTAAATCTCTTACAGCTTTATCACTGCTTCTGCTGGCAGGTTGCGATCAGCCATATATTGAGCCCATCATGAAACCGTCAGTGGCACCCCCTGTTGTGCCTGAAAAGGTATTGATAGATTTTCCTGCACTGACAGTTATCGAAAATACCGTCGCTCAGCTTGCGCCAAAGCTTGACGCCCAGTTTGATATTTCAGTCATTCAGCGAATCTGCTTGCTGGCCCGAGGAGAGGTCAGTAAAGAAAAAGTAATTGAGTCAATCAAACAGGAGGGTCTCCTCGATCCGGCGACAATTCCTGCCCAAAACCACCCATTATCGTTGCTCGTCAATGACGACCAAAAAAAGCGCGCTGAAGTGTGTGCTGCATGGCTGACAAACTGGGCGACGCGAGTACCCAGTAAAGATGAGATAACCATTCAGAAGACCCGTAAAACTCAGAAAAAAGAACAGAACAAAGAGGAAGAACGCACGGAAACTGAAAGTGTGCTCAGTAATGACAAGATAGCAGAGACACTGGCGATTAAATTATCCATTCTGCGCGCCAATGCTGAAATTTATGCATTTATTGCCAGCGAACTTGAAAAAACGCCAGGACTGTCGCTCGAAGAATATACCCGCGCCGTAAGAAAAACATTTTCCGCGCTTTCGCCTTTTTATCTCAAACGCATTCAGGAACTCTATTCCCCCGATCCAAACAGCTATCATCTGACGCAGCTCAGTACTGGAGATTATACATTTTATACTGATGGTGGCTATAACTTCAGTCGTGATGGAGGCAATGCCCTTCTGACCTATCGCGGTATTAACTGGCTGGGGCGCGGCGACATCATGGGTAAAGATTACAAGATTGCCGTCAGCTATTTTCCGGATGCTCTGATTGAGGCTAGCCTACAAGCATCGCGCTGAATTTATGATTTTCTCAACAATTGCTGCAATGATAAATAAACGGTCTTCTCCTTCTGAAATATTTTGACCCTGATTTATTCATTGCAGACAATTAAAAATGCTCTCCGATACTGAGTAACGATCGATTCAGGATGCACAATCTTTGGATTCAACGACCTTAATCCAGCCATGATCGGTCGTTATTTTTTCGCCATTCATCCAGCGGCGCAGCATATTCAGTGCCATCAGAGCACAAACTTCCTGCCGGGTGCTCTGATTGTAGTGACTGATACCAAATTGAATCCCCAGGCCATAACTCTCATTCCCCGTCGTCAGAACGAAATTGATCTGCTCATTTATCGTTCCAGCTATCACCAGAGCAATATCCGCAGCCTGTTTTTTACGCCAGGTGATGCCATAGTTCAGAGTATCGGTAAATGTTTGCACTTGAGCGGGTAAGACTTCGCTTGCCAGTAGTGGAGCTGATTCTCGGCCCAGCTGTAGAGCAAGCAAACCACCGGTAAATTGCTCACTCACGGTCAGTGTTAAAGACTGCTCCCGTAAACGACGTGCGATTTGTGCAGGCAGCCCTTCTGTACCCTCAAAAATCAGACTGTCTCCAGCAACGCAACGAACCTCTGGCCAGATAGCGTCCATCGCTGTCCGCTGTGTTGCTGGCCCAGTCAGCTTCAGCTCAATTATCGGCATCGATGAGCGATAGCCCATCACGACCTCATCAGGCAATACTAAGGGGTCGAGACTCTGCGCTAAATCACTTTCACCGCGCCCGAAGGTCGTCAGGCGCAAGCATACCGGAGGCTCAGGGAGCATAAAGCGTGCCTGTAAGCGTGGCATAATTTCCCGTGCCACCATCTCTTTAAATTCTGAGGGAACTCCTGGAGTAAAGAATATCAGGCAACGGTTAAGCTGCATGGCAAAACCACAGGCAGTGCCAACCGGGTTATCAATCATTTCACTGTTTGCAGGGATCAAGGCCTGCTTGCGGTTACTGGGTGCCATGACCCTGCCCCGACTGGCAAAATAGGCCTCCATCGTTTTCAGCCACTCGGCATGTTCCACCAGCTCCACACCGGCAGCGGTTGCTGCTGCCAGTGCACTCAGATCATCACTGGTCGGACCCAGTCCGCCGTTAACAATAAGAATATCAGCCTCAGCGCTGCGTTCCCCGAGGATAGCAATCAAATCATTAAGGTTGTCACCCACAGTATTGCGCCGTGACAGGGGTAATCCTTGATTAAAGAGATAATCAGCAAGCCAGGCAGCATTGGTATCCACAATTTGCCCGTATAATACTTCGTCCCCGGTCGACAGCATTTCCACTTTTAACATTGTTCTACCCTACAGATAAACGACAGCTGATTCACAGCCATACTTCACGCTAAAAAATGTCTTAACGCGCGGCTAAGCACCGGGCCATAAAGATTAGAAACGAGCGCTAACACCGACATAAGCGTCGTCAGCAATGCTTATTGCACTCGCAGATGCCCACAAGAGTCCTAGTGTATAAGCCAGATGTGGTTTTTTCATTCCATGGTTCCTGAAAAATGGCGCAGTCCCCCGGTAGGTAATGTTTCTCACCTGTAGATTATCTAATCAATGGGTTGCTAAAAGCCACTGCTTCTTTCATTGTAAGAAAATGAAAAAAAAGGCCATTCTTCGTTACGGGATCAAAGAATTGTAATATCAGAAAATGGCACATTGTTTATATGACAAAAATCACCTAAAACTAAAGGTGAGTCAATGTCATTATTTTTAAACCTGTCTATTTCATTATTGGAGATACTGATGAGCAAGAAAAGCTTAACAACTGCTGCAGGCGCTCCGGTTGCTGATAACAATAATGTTGCCACAGCAGGTCCACGTGGTCCTATGTTACTTCAGGATGTCTGGTTTCTTGAGAAACTGGCTCACTTTGACCGTGAAGTGATCCCTGAGCGTCGTATGCACGCCAAAGGTTCAGGTGCATTCGGTCACTTCACAGTGACACATGATATTTCTGCTTATACGCGCGCTAAACTGTTCGATACTGTTGGTAAGAAAACCGAATTATTTATTCGTTTTTCCACTGTTGCAGGCGAACGTGGTGCCGCTGATGCAGAACGGGATATTCGCGGTTTCTCTATCAAGTTTTATACCGAAGAAGGTAACTGGGATCTGGTGGGCAATAATACGCCGGTATTTTATCTGCGTGATCCGCTGAAGTTCCCTGACCTCAACCATGTCGTCAAACGTGACCCACGTACTAACCTGCGCAATGCGACTTATAAATGGGACTTCTTTTCTTATTTACCCGAAGCACTGCATCAGTTAACTATCGATTTCAGCGATCGTGGTTTACCTCGCTCTTATCGCCATATTCACGGTTTTGGTAGCCATACCTTCAGCTTTATCAATCAGGAAAACCAGCGTTTCTGGGTGAAATTCCACCTGAAATGCCAGCAGGGCATTGAAAACCTGATGGATGATGAAGCGACGAAAATCATTGGTGAAGATCGTGAAAGCTCACAACGTGACCTCTACGATGCCATTGAACAAGGCGACTTCCCGCGCTGGAAGCTGTTCATTCAGGTCATGCCAGAAGCAGAGGCTTCTCAGACGCCTTATAATCCATTCGACCTGACAAAAGTCTGGCCACATGCAGATTATCCGCTGATTGAAGTCGGCGTACTGGAACTGAATCGTAACCCGGAAAACTATTTCTCCGACGTTGAGCAAGTTGCGATGTCGCCCGCCAATATCGTTCCTGGCATCAGTTTTTCACCAGACCGTATGCTTCAGGGACGTTTATTCTCTTATGGCGATGCTCATCGTTATCGTCTCGGGGTTAACCATCATCAGATCCCGGTTAATGCACCAAAATGTCCGTTCCATAACTATCATCGTGATGGTGCGATGCGTATTGATGGCAACAGCGGCAATGGCGCAACCTATGAGCCAAATAGCTTTAACGTATTCCAGGAACAACCTGATTTCAGCGAACCGCCATTAAGCCTTGAAGGCGCCGCTGACCACTGGAATCACCGTGAAGATAACGATTATTTCAGTCAGCCTCGGGCACTGTTTAATTTGCTCAGCAAAGAAGAACATCAGCGTATGTTCGACCGCATTGCAGGCGAACTGCAAAGTGTTCCTGAAGAAATAACCGAACGCCAGCTTGGTTTATTTGCTCAGGTACACCCTGACTACCGGGCAGGAATCGAAGCCGCATTAAAAAAGCTGACTAGCACCAGGTAACAGAACCAGAGGTTCGGTCAACAAGGCCTGAGTTATCATGATAACTCAGGCCTTTCTCTTTATAGAATATTGGGATCGATGCCATGCTGTAACATGTTACGGGCACTATCAAGGTAATAACAGCCTCTGTGTAACCCATGAAACCAGTTTTTGACGTGAAACTTTAATTCCCTCCTGTCTGAACGGCTCAGGCAAGGTATACCAGTGCACGGGGATCTGAAAACGCGGTAATTTATCGTTCAGCCAGAGATTTATTTCCTGATAATCAATCTCCCCCCTCGCGGCCACTATTGCCACCGGACGCTGTCCAAATTCCACATCCGTCATCGGTACAATAAATACCTGCTCTATTGAAGGATGCCGGGAAATTATCTGCTCAACAATCTCTGGCTGAATGCCTTCTCCACCACTAAAAAACAGATTATCAGCGCGCCCGATAATCTGGAGTCTATTACCCTTTAATTCCCCCAGATCACGCGTTGGAAACCAACCTTCAGCATTACAGAGCGAGACTAATTCACCCTCACGCCAGTAACCACTGGCAAGTGTTGCTGAGCGTAACCAAATCTCCCCGTCCACGATTTTAAGCTGATGTCCGGGCAGTACAGCACCGACATCAGGTAAACCATCCGCAGGTTTAGCACATACGGTCGAGGCCAGTTCGGTGAGTCCATAGCCACACCAGCAGGCTAATCCGGCAGCGGTAGCCTGCTGTGTCAACGCTACCGGAATGGTTGCACCGCCCAACAAAACTTCGCGTAACGTGAATACCTGTTTTTGTTCCAGCAAGCGCCATAGCTGAGTGGGCACCAGTGAAGCGTGCGTGCATCCCTGTAAAGCACTGGCGAGTGCAAGGTCAGGTTTGACCACCAGCCCTCCCCCAGCCTGAAGCCAGCGCCAAAAAATCCCCTGTCCGGAAACATGAAATAAGGGTAGTGACAGTAACCAGCTATCTTTCGCACCATAGGTCAACCTTGAGAGGACACCTGCAGCACTCGCCAGATGGGCAGCACAAGTGTGCACTGCCGCCTTAGGAATACCTGAGCTCCCGGACGTCAGCGTCATGGATGCCAGTCTGTCGGGCTGCCAGCACGCCTGCCAGGGGGCAGCAGTTATCCATTGCAAAACGGGTAAACCCGCGACAGATTTTTCATCTGGTAATGAAATCCCCCAGGAAAGCGTGAGACCGGGAAGTAAATCCCCTAAAAACTCTTCTGGAAACTGGGGGTTTAGTGGCAGAACGCGGGCACCACACTGTAATAATGCCATCCAGGCCAGCAATATCTCTGTACTGTTCTTTCCACGCAGTGCCACCCCATCACCCGCTTTAACACCCTGCTGATGAAAACCACCGGCAAGGGCATCAACACGCTGGCATAAGGTCGTCCAGTCGAGTGTCAGCCCTTCCAGAATGAGTGCCTCATCATTTCCACGTAACTCTGCCCAGTGCTGCCAGGGCCAGCGGTGAAAAGTCATCGTATCTGTTCCAGATTATCCAACGACCAGCAAGGAAGCTGACTCTCCGGCCAGCGTCGTATGACCTGAGCCTGCATCAACGTCAGCGTATCTAAACCCGGGATCACACCTGGCGTTAACCAGGCAGCGATACGCGCGAGCTGAGTTAAACCAAGGCTAGACTCCAGAGAAGAGCTTATCACCGCGATTTGCCCCTGCTGATGAGCAGCAGCGACCTGTTCTCGGATCCTGTCCAGGCTGCCAGTCAGTGTGGGTTTAATCACCACAGCGACCACGCCGGGTTCCGACTGGAAAATAAAGTCCGCTTCGCGCAGACTTTCATCCCAGGCGATAGCAATCCCGGTTTCCAGACTAAACTCACGTGACTGCTCAGGGGTCTGACAAGGCTCTTCAATAAAGGCAATACGTGAGCGATAAGCCGGATTGACATATTTGGCAAACTGCCGCGCTTTCAGTGGCGTCCAGCGACGATTGGTATCAAGGCGCAAACGCAATTCAGGCACCGCCTCAAGCAGTAAATTGACCACCATGCCATCACGCACCGCTTCATATTCGCCAATTTTTACCTTAGCCACTTTTTCACCTGCCATGGCAGCCAGTGCGAGGATCAGTTTATCAGGATCGCCGCTACATAACGGTGCGACTCGATAGTCAGCTCTCTGCGGTAAGCCCCCCGTCAGTTCAGCTAAAGCGCAGCTTAAACCAAAGGCAACCGAAGGCAGCTCCGGTAATGGAGCCTCCGTTGCTGACTGCCAGCTTTCCAGCCAGCCAAGTAGCGCCGATCGCGCTTCAGCCAGAGTCTCATGGCTGAAGCCCGGTAATGGCGCAATCTCACCCCAGCCGGTTTGCTCCCCCTGCGTGAGTCGTACCAACAAACCTTCACGCTGCTTCAGACGCTGATTGCGTAATATCACCCCAGCATCCATGGGGATCTGATACTGCCATACTTCAGCCCGACGCATTACGGATTCCGTTTAAATTTGCTGAAGTCTGGCTGTCTTTTCTGGTTAAAGGCATTGCGCCCTTCCTGACCTTCTTCAGTCATATAGAACAGCATCGTTGCGTTACCAGCGAGTTCTTGTAAACCTGCCTGTCCGTCACAATCGGCATTTAACGCCGCTTTCAGGCAACGTAGCGCCATCGGGCTGTTTTGCAGCATTTCACGGCACCAACGAACGGTTTCTTTTTCCAGTTCATTTAACGGCACCACGGTATTGACCAGTCCCATATCCAGCGCCTGGGCTGCATCGTACTGACGGCACAGGAACCAGATTTCACGCGCTTTTTTCTGACCGACAATGCGGGCCATATAAGAAGCGCCCCACCCGCCATCAAAGGAGCCGACTTTCGGTCCGGTCTGGCCGAAGATGGCATTTTCCCCAGCGATGGTCAGGTCACACATCAAGTGCAGTACATGCCCGCCACCAATAGAGTAGCCCGCCACCATGGCCACTACTGGCTTAGGACAGGTACGGATCTGACGCTGGAAGTCCAGCACGTTGAGGTGGTGAGTCCCGCTGGCATCCTGATAGCCGCCATAATCGCCACGTACCTTCTGATCGCCCCCGGCACAGAACGCTTTGTCCCCTTCGCCAGTGAGAATAATCACCCCGATATTGTCATCGTAACGGGCATCAGCCAGCGCATCGATCATCTCTTTCACCGTTAATGGGCGAAAAGCGTTACGTACCTGTGGGCGATTAATCGTAATTTTAGCAATACCATCGACAGACTTATGGTAGCGAATATCACTGTATCCTTCGGAGCAATCCTGCCATTCAACCGGTGCATACAGCATATTTTCATCAACAGGGATCATCATCAGTCCTTAAAATTAGAATGTAGAATCATGCAATAAGGTTAATAGTCGGGCACTAAACACAGCAGCTGCATCGCGATGCGCATTATGTCCAACGCCCGGGATAACTTCAGGTTTGAGGCCGAGACGGGTGGCAATGGCGCGAAATTTCACATCACGCTCACCACACAGATAATAAAAAGGAAGAGTAAGCTGCAAAAGCGCAGCTTGTAAATCAGGCTGGCGGGACAGAGAGACAGCCTCCAGCATGGCGGCCAGTGCAACGGCATTATTCTGGCTGCGTAAAGCCACTAATGCGGTACGCTGCTGTTCATCAAGATCACTGAAAACCGGTTGCTGATACCAGTCCTCGAGAACCCGGCTGAGTTTTTCATGGCGAAATCTTTCCGCCCAGCCGGCATCATGCCGCAAGCGGGCTTCCCTATCCGTGTCGTTAGCCAGCCCAGGATGCCCCCCTTCAACCACCAGACCGCGCAAACCTGATGCTCTATGATGAGTGGCGTGATACATCGCCAGACGTCCACCTAATGAGTATCCGACTAGCCAGTAATGCTCAATATGGTGATACGCTAATGTTGTAGCAATTAAGGCATCAGTGGTAGCAAAGTCAATGGTTTGCAAGTCGACAGAAGCGCCATGTCCCGGCAGATCCAACCATAGCTGGGGCCACTCATAAAAGGCGGTACTGACGGGCTCCCACTCCTGGTGGTTACCTAAAAATCCATGTAACCAGACAATACAGGGCCGTTGCGGCTGACTTCCGGCGCGTGAAATCGCATGCAGTATCATGTTGTTTTAACCTGCTCCAGTAACTGCTTTAAACAGTCCACACCCGCTGTCGGTTCAACCATCACCTCTATCAGTGTCGTACCTGCATGCTGCCAGGCCTCACCGACTGCGGTCTGGAGTTCATCCCAGTGCCTGGGTTGCTGGTAAGCCAGACCAAACATCGCTGCGGCATGGGAAAAGTTAACATTCTGAGGCAGCGTGTAAAAACGTTCTCGTTGTTCAGCTGCAGTCGGAAGCATTGAGAAAATTTGTCCGCCATTATTGTTCACGACCAGTAACACCAAGGGAACTGAGGTGTCACGTAATAACGCCAGAGAGCTCATGTCATAGAGTGCCGAAAGGTCGCCAATAATGGCCAGTGTGGGGCGCAGACTGGCCCGGTGTACACCGGCTGCGGTAGAGATAAGCCCGTCAATACCACTGGCTCCCCGATTGCCGAATACCGGATAGCCCGCAGGTAATTGTGCCAGAGCGTCAATTAATCTGACGACCAGACTATTACCGACAAATAGCTGCCCCGCTTCAGGCAGTAATCGTCCGATACGCTGCGCGACTTGCGCTTCACCAAAGCATTCTGTCTGCGCTTCAGCCTGCCGTAAGGTGGCGGTGGCCAGTGTCTGCAACTCAGCCGCCCAGCTGGGGGCACTTTGTGGCGGATGATTATCAAGCCAGGCGGCTATTTCTGCCACCAGCCGACGACCTCGATGATGTGCGGGATCCAGTCGTCCGACTGCCGAGTCAATCAGCCAGTATTCTTCTGCCTGGCAGGAAGCCTGCCACTGTAAAACACGTTTCCCGGTTAAATGCCCACCAAACTGAATAACAATTTCAGCCTGTTGCAGACAGTCCGCCGCTTTATCTGTCAGCCATAAATCAGCGCAAGGCAAGGGCTGACCCGTTTGCGATAACACATCGCCGATTAATGGCCAGCCCTGTATTTTTGCCCAGGCAGCCAGTTTTATTCCTTCAGCAGCAGAGATTTTTCCTGCAATCACAACACCACGCTTTTGACGCCACTCTGACCAGTCAGGTTGCACCACCACACCTGTCGCACGCATTTCTCGCAACCAGGGCTGGTCGCTTTCCCACCAGTCCCCCAGTGCTTTTTGCCAGTCCAGGCCTGTCTCATCCATCACCCCATACAGCGGTTCAGCGAAGGGACAGTTGATATGGAGTGTCCCGGCGGCTAACTGACCCATGGCGCTATCGAGAGTGGATACCAGCCAGCGAGCAGGAATATCTTGTGAAGGACGAGGTAAATTGACACTGGCCGCAGGATGGCTACTGAAAATACCCTGCTGACGAATCGCCTGATTCGCGCCGCAGTCAATCAGCTCCGGGGGTCTGTCGGCGGTGAGTAAAACCAATTTTTCACCCGTGAGCCCGGCCTCAATGACCGCAGGGTAAAGATTTGCGACCGCCGTTCCGGAGGTGACAATAATCGCTACTGGTTCACCGCTGGCTTTAGCCAACCCGAGTGCCAGATGCCCTAAACCCCGCTCATCAAAATGGCTGTGGCAGGTCAATGCACTATTTTCCGCCGCCGCCAGCGTCAACGGAGTGGAACGCGAACCCGGCGCAATACAGACATGACGCACCCCCTGTCGGGTCAGAGCTTCAAGAATAGTGGCCGCCCAACGGCGGTTAAATGTGCTTATTGACATATTATTGTCCTGAGACAGTTTTATCTGGACAGTATAGATACCGCAGCCGAAAGGAAATTGACCTGCGTCGTGAAGATTGTATTTAGTGACTGTTTTTCAACAATAAAGTCCGTAATCCAGCCGCCTTATTCTCTATTTCCTGCCATTCCTGAAGTGCAACCGAGCCGGCCACGATCCCGGCTCCGGCATAGAGACGTACGGTATCACCCGTGACCTTTGCCGATCTTAACGCCACACAGAATTCACTCTGATGAATCGATAAATACCCTGCGGAACCGGCATACCATTCCCTATCAAAAGGTTCATTACGGGCGATAAATTCACGCGCTTGCTCACGCGGTAACCCGGCGACGGCGGCTGTGGGCTGTAGCTGCTCCAGACAAATCTGGTCATCGGGTTTTTTCAGCATAGCGTAAATATCGCGTTTCAAATGCTGAACATTACGCAACCGAATCACTTCTGGGGGTAAAACATCAAGTTCATCAACCACATTTTGCAGACGCTGGCAGATGTCCTCCAATACCAGCATATTTTCTCGCTGATTTTTATCGTCTTTTAACAGCCAGTCAGCCAATGCCCGGGCATGACCATCATCTTCATGACTGGCCACTGTGCCTGCCAGAGCTTCGGTATCCAGACGCCGGTCAAGACGCTGCCACAGCCGTTCCGGGCTGGAACCCAGGAAAACCTGTCTGGCATTAAAGACCATCAAAAAATGGTAGCAATTCAGATTAAGTCGTCGACTTGCCGCCATAAATCCCGCCGCTGACACCGCTGAAGAAAAGACCAGATCGGTTGCCCTGGCTAACACTACTTTATCCAGAACGGTCTGTTCAATCGTCGTAATGGCCTTGTTAATCAAGTCACACCATTCTGGCTGCGCGGGGTAATGAGTTTCACTGGATAGCTGGAGATTCAGCGGTGGAATTGAGGCTTCTGGCATGAGCTGTTCGATTAGTGTCAGAACCTGACGAACATCCTCTTTTAAAGAGGTTTCACTGTAGAGATAGAGCCTGAGCACGGCTTCGCCGCCTTGTCTGCGCCACTCAAAGCGAGGAAGAAAAAGATAACCTTGCGTTAAATCAAACGCATTCAGTCCCCAGAGCCGAACGTTCGGTAAGGTCGCATGTTGCTGACAAAAAATTCGCGCGTCTTTAAGTGCAGAGAAGATCTTCACCTGACCTAACGCAGCGACCTCTTCTTTTCCGTCGCGATGCTGCCAGTAAAACTGAGGATAGATGACTTGTCTGGTAAGCCAGCCGAGTGGATCTGACCGCTCACTCAAACTCAGTGCTACACTGAGGATCCGGAAGCCCGGTTCATCAGTAAATTCCTGATTCAGCTCTCGCTGCATTTTTCGCAGTGCTGTGGCGACTGAGTTCACCTTGACTTCACCCCCCTTTGAAAACCACTCATTATACGTGGTTTTCATGGAATAAAAAAACTCACCTCTTTATTCAGTGAGTTATGCTAGATTCTTTTGAAAAAAATGTATCTCCTTTAACTATAGACACTTTTGACCTATTTAGTCTGTCGGGTCTTTTGCCATACCAATATGCAAAATACCATCCTCATCATATTCTGGCGTGACAGCTGAAAAACCAAACCGGGCATAAAAGTGTTTTAAATGTGCCTGAGCACCGAGGTAAATCGCCTTATCCGGCCACTGTTGCTGGCAAACCTCAAGAGCATATGCCATCAGCTGCTCGCCGAGTTTCTGTCCGCGTAGCCGGGACGAGACAATCACTCGTCCAATAACAACGGGTTCAAGCGGGTCGTCACTTTTAAGGACTCGGGCGTAAGCAACAATCTCTCCCTCATCGAGGGCAAGAATATGCCGATTTTCACCGACTAAATCCTCACCATCCAGTTCCGCATAGAGACAGTTTTGTTCGATAACAAAGACCTCACAACGGAGTTTGAGCAAGGCATAGAGCTGGGCGGTGGTTAACTCACTATGGTGGAGATTATGCCATTGGATCATAGGGGGGCCTTATTGCAGGTCAGATTATCAGAACCATGGTGATAACAAATTTGGCTACTTTCGCCCATAAAAAAACCGCCGAAGCGGTTTTTTTATTGCATCAACGGTGAGATTACAGCAATGGCTGAGCCATCTGCACCAGACTGATAAGCGGTTGTGGGTAGACACCCAGAACCAGAACCAGAATGGCAGAAATCAGCACCACGATACCACCGGCACTCAGCGCCCAGTTGGACGGAGTATCACGGTTAAGCTGCTCTGGCGCACTCAGATAGAGGCTAACCATCACACGCAGATAATAGTAGATACCAATCGCACTACCTACTACCACTGCACCGGTTAACCACCACAGATGAGCCTGAACACCCACAGCAATGATGTAGAACTTACCGATAAAGCCCAGTGTCATTGGGATACCCGCAAGCGACAGCATCATGATGGTCATCACCGCAGACAGAACCGGTTTATGCCAGAACAGTCCACGGTAAGAGTACAGCGAGTCAGCGTCAGAGCCACGGTACGGACTGGACATCAAGCTGACCACACCGAATGCACCGAGGCTGCTGAACAGGTAACCTGCCAGATAAACACCTACCGCTTCCATTGACAGCGTACCGTCATGCAGAGCAATCAGCGCCACCAGCAAATAACCCAAATGGGCAATAGATGAATAGCCCAACAGGCGTTTGATATTAGACTGCGTCAGCGCCATCAAGTTACCGAACAGGATTGAGGCGAAAGCAATCAGACCTAATACCACACGTATTGCTTCACTCTCACCCACTGGGACATAGAGGAACAGACGCATCACGACAGCAAAGATAGCGATTTTACTGGCAGTAGCCAGGAAGGTCGAAACCGGTGCTGGCGCCCCCTGATAGACATCTGGCGTCCACAGGTGGAAAGGTACCAGTGACAGTTTAAAGCCAAGACCGACAATCAACAGACCCAAGCCTGCCAACAATAGCGGCTCGTAAATCGCATTGGCAGTCAGACTTTTACCCAGTTCAATGAATGACAAGCTACCAGAATTAGCATAAATCAGCGCTATACCAAACAGCAGGAACGAAGACGCCGCCGCTGACAGAATGGTGTACTTGATACTGGCTTCCAGTGAACGTTTCTGACGGTAGGCATAACCCACCAGACCAAACAGCGGTAAGGTGATCAATTCAATGCCGAGGAACAGCGCAGCCAGATGGTTCGCGTTCGCCAGCAGAATACCCCCCAAGGCCGCAATCAGTACCAGCAGATAAAACTCATCACGGTTGTCGTTGTAGCCTTGTAACCACGGGTAAGCAAAAGTACAGGTTGCCAGACTTGCCAGTAACACAAGCCCGGTATACAGCATGGCGTAACCGTCAACCCGCATCATCGGGGTGACATCCATAGCACCAGCCTGACCCACAAACCACAAAGAAACTAATGCAGCATTGAGGCCAATAACTGAAAGCGTGGCACTAAGAAAGTGGTTGCGTCGCCAAGCAATGGAGAGCATCACAACCACCACCGTCAATCCGACGATTAACAGTGGGAGTAGCGCAATCAAATGTTGAGCAGTTATAGTCATCGCGAATTACGGCCTTGTAGTAGAAATGGACTGCGTGAACCACTGCTGAATATTACTCATGGAAGCATGAGAGGTATCCAGAATTGGCTGTGGGAAAATACCCAACAGAACTAACAGTGCCGCAAGGAATAAAATGATTGAGAATTCACGCGCTGTCATACCACGCAGTTGCTTATCACTTATCTCACTTTGCGCCTTACCGAAGTAAGCACGATGGAACATTGCCAGTGAATAAACCGAGGCAAACACCACACCAAAGGTAGCAATAACCGTGATAACCGGTACGGTCTGGAAGCTACCGAACAGGATCATAAATTCACCGACAAAGTTACCCGTTCCCGGCATCCCGAGGTTAGCAACAGCGAAGAATAATGACAGACCTGGCAACCACTTAATTTTGTTCCACAAGCCACCCATCTGGCGCATATCACGGGTATGCAGACGCTCGTAAAGTTGTCCGCAAATAATGAACAGCGCGGCAGCAGACAGACCATGAGCAATCATCTGAATCACCGCCCCCTGGTAAGCCAGCAGACTACCGGTGTAGATGGCGATTAACACAAAGCCCATGTGTGAAACCGAGGTATAAGCAATCAGACGCTTGATATCGGTCTGGGCAAAAGCCAGCCATGCACCGTAGAAGATACCGACAACACCCAGCCCCATCGCAACAGGTGCGAAAGCAGCAGAGGCTTCAGGGAACAGTGGCAGAGAGAAACGTAACAGGCCATACGCTGCGGTTTTCAGCAAAATACCAGCAAGGTCAACCGAACCCGCTGTAGGTGCCTGTGAGTGAGCATCAGGTAACCAACCGTGCAACGGTACGACCGGCATTTTTACTGCAAAAGCAATAAAGAAGCCCAACATTAACAGCCATTCAACACCGTGGGACATCGGCGTATTCAGTAACTGCTCGTAGTTAAATGTCCAGACGCCGGTCGCATTGTAATGCACGAATACCAAGCCCAGAATCGCAATCAACATCACCAAGCCACTGGCCTGGGTGTAGATAAAGAACTTGTTCGCAGCATTGATACGTGTCTTCCCGTTAGAGGATTTATAACCCCATAACGCAATCAGGAAGTACATCGGAACCAGCATCATCTCCCAGAAGAAGAAGAACAGGAACAGGTCAATGGAGAGGAACACACCCATCACACCGCCGAGGATCCACATCAGGTTCAGGTGGAAAAAGCCCTGATATTTTTGATTCTCGTTCCAAGAACAAAGTACCGCCAGAGCACCCAGCAATGCAGTAAGGACCGCCATCAGCAACGACAGACCGTCAACCGCAAGATGGATTGAGATACCAAAACTCGGGATCCATGGCAGAACGAACTCAGACTGCCACTGTGGCAAACCCTCAGTCTGCGTCAGCGAATAGTCACCCTGCAACCATAATTGCAGAGTCAGTGCCAGTGTCAGCCCCATGGTAATCAGCGCAATCCAGCGAGGCACTTTCACGCCGAAGCGTTCGGTCTGCCAGCAGAAGAAACCGCCGATAAAGGGGATTAGTATTAGCCAGGGTAATAGCATGGCGTTTTGTGTCCCTTATTAAAATAAATCTTATACATCTCAGCCCCTCCCCTAACGGAGAGGGAACTCACCGTCGGATTAGTGCAGTATCAGCAGCAAGCCAAGTACTACAACCGCACCAATGCTCATAGACGCCACATACCAGCGCAGGTAACCATTCTCACTCACTAACAAGCCACGACCAGCGAAGCGAGCCAGGATAGCAGGAATATTCATCAGCGCATTCAGCGGGTCACGCTTAAGCAGCCAAGAAATACCCAAGAATGGTTTAACAAACACTTTGTCATACAGGCAATCAAAGCCCCAGGCATTGAACCACAGTTTGTTGAGCATACGGCCCAGCGTGCTGTTAGCCAGAGCGGTGACCAGAGTACGTTTACCTAACCACAACCCACTCGCCAGCAGCAGTCCCACAATGGCAATCGCGCCAGAGATAACTTCCAGGGTCAGTTTTGTCTCGTGAGTCAATGCAGTCGTATCCGGTAGGACCCCCTGCAACGGCTGTACAATCAGCGCACCAATAAAGGTCGACAGTACTGCCAGGACAATCAATGGCAGGTGATGAGCAATGCCTTTTCCGGCATGCGCTTTAATCTGCTCTTTGCCGTGGAAGGCCACGAAGATAAGACGGAAGGTATACAGAGGGGTCAGCATTGCACCCGCCAGACCAGCAATCAGCAAGTACATATGGCCGTTGGCCAGCGCACCTTCGAGGATAGCATCCTTACTGTAGAAACCAGCACTGATAATCGGCAGAGCAGACAATGCGGCACCACCCACCAGGAAGCAGATATAAACCAGTGGTATAGACTTACGCAGCCCACCCATCTTGAAGATATTTTGCTCGTGATGACAGGCAAGAATGACCGAACCTGCGGAGAGGAACAGCAAGGCTTTAAAGAACGCATGGATCATCAAGTGGAAAATAGCTGCATCCCAGGCCTGTACACCCAGCGCCAGGAACATATAACCCAACTGACTCATGGTTGAGTAGGCAAGAATACGCTTGATGTCGGTCTGTACCAAGGCACAGAAGCCCGCCATAACCAGCGTTACCGCACCAACAATAGCCACCAGATGCAGGACTTCAGGCGTCAGCAGGAACAGAGCATGAGTACGAGCAATCAGGTAAACACCGGCGGTAACCATGGTTGCGGCGTGGATCAACGCAGAAACAGGCGTTGGACCCGCCATCGCATCGGCAAGCCAGGTTTGCAGTGGCAGCTGAGCAGATTTACCTACCGCACCCCCTAAGATCATCAGCGTTGCCAGATTCAACATAGAGTTGTCAGCGGCAAAATGCTGCGGTGCCAGTTGTGCCATTTCACTGAAGTTCAGCGTGCCCAGCTCGTTATAGAGGATGAACATACCAAACGCCAGGAACACATCACCAACACGGGTAACGATAAAGGCTTTCATCGCTGCTGCGCCGTTATTACGATCGGTATAGTAGAAACCGATCAGTAAGTAAGAACAGAGCCCTACCCCTTCCCAACCCAGATACATCAGCATCATGTTATCGGCAAGTACCAATACCACCATGCTGGCAATAAACAGGTTAGTGTAAGCAAAGAAGCGTGAATAGCCTTCCTCACCACGCATATACCATGATGCAAAGATGTGGATAAGGAAACCAACACCGGTGATCACGGACAGCATCGTCAGCGACAGACCATCAAGGTGCAGTTTAACGCCAATGTCAAAATTGCCTACCGCCATCCACGTCCATAATGGCTGGATAAACGCTTCGCGGGAACCACCGAGGAACTCCATCCCGGCGAGCAGCGTGACTAATGCGGCAAGGCCAACTGAGCCAGCACCGATAGTGGCAGAGACATTTTCAGACCAGCGTCCACGAGAGAACGCCAGTAATACGAAGCCAATTAATGGCAGAAAAATAGTTAACCAGAGAAGGTTCATCCACGCATCTCACTTACTGAATCGATATTCAGGCTCTGGCGACGACGATGGAGCTGCAACAGTAATGCGAGGCCGATACTGGCTTCAGCGGCAGCTAAACTAATCGCGAGTATATACATCACCTGACCGTCTGGCTGGCCCCAATAACTGCCCGCGACCACAAAAGCCAGCGCAGCAGCATTGACCATCACTTCAAGGCTTATCAGCATAAACAGCAGATTACGACGGATAGTCAGCCCTGTCAGCCCCAGCACAAATAAAATGGCAGCGAGGATCAGTCCATGTTGCAACGGGATCATACGTTCTCCTCCGATTTCTTTCTCACCGCCATGTCAGACGGACGGTTACTCAGTACTTCACCGGCTCTGTCTTCACGACCAAGATGGAATGCAACCACCAATCCGGACAGCAGCAGCATAGAAGCGAGCTCAACCGCCAGAACATAAGGTCCAAACAGCGCAATACCGACTTCTTTAGCATCAATATTGGTGCCGTCAATGCCCTGATCATTAATGCCACTAATGGCGTAAATCAGCACCACCAGCAGCACAGCTGACAGTAGCCCAGGGCCAATCCATACCTGTGGTTTAAGCCAGTCACGTTCTTGTTGCTGTACCGAATTACCCAGGTTCAGCATCATAACGACGAAGACAAACAGCACCATAATGGCACCGGCATAAACGATAATTTCCAGTGCCGCAGCAAAGTAAGCTCCGAGTGAGAAGAACACTCCGGAAATAGCCAGCAAGGAAACAATCAAGTACAGCAGTGCATGGACCGGATTGGTATGCGTTACCACCCTCAGGGTGGTCAGGACGGCCACGATGGCACAAATATAAAAAGCAAATAGCATTCCTGACTCCTTAAGGTAACAGGCCTTTGACGTCGATAGGTTTGGCTTCATTTTCAGCCTGACCTTTATCTTTGCCGTCGATTGCCATACCTGCCATCCGGTAGAAATTATATTCCGGGTATTTGCCCGGACCGGAAATCAGCAGATCCTCTTTTTCATACACTAAGTCCTGACGTTTGAACTCACCTAATTCAAAGTCTGGTGTAAGCTGAATTGCGGTAGTCGGGCAAGCTTCCTCGCACAGGCCACAGAAAATGCAGCGTGAGAAGTTGATACGGAAGAACTCCGGATACCAACGACCATCTTGCATCTCTGCTTTTTGCAGCGAAATACAGCCAACCGGACAAGCAACCGCACACAGGTTACAAGCAACACAACGCTCTTCACCGTCTGGATCGCGCGTCAGCACAATACGACCACGGTAGCGCGGCGGCAGATAAACAGGTTCTTCCGGATACATGCGCGTTTCACGTTTAGCAAAAGCGTTCATGCCAATCATCCAGATACTGCGTACCTGGGTGCCGAAACCAACCACTAACTCTTTTAATGTCATGGTTTTTTCACCCCTTATGGTGCCTGGTAAAGAATGACCGCAGCGGTCACCAGCAAATTGATAAGCGTCAGCGGCAGGCAGATCTTCCAGCCAAATGACATCACCTGGTCATAACGAGGACGAGGCAGTGCTGCACGAATCAAAATGAACATCATCATGAAGAACGCCGTTTTTAGCGCGAACCAGACGAACGGGGGTAACCATGGGCCATGCCAGCCACCAAAGAACAACGTCACCATCATGGCAGAAACTGTCACGATACCGACGTATTCACCGACGAAGAACAGACCGAACTTCATACCGGAATATTCAACGTGATAACCATCCGCCAGTTCCTGCTCAGCTTCGGGTTGGTCAAACGGGTGACGGTGACAAACTGCAACCCCTGCGATAGCAAAAGTCACAAAGCCAAAGAATTGTGGGATTACGTTCCAGATATCAGTCTGGTTGTTAACAATGTCGGTCATATTGAATGAACCGGCCTGCGCAACCACACCCATCAGGGAAAGACCCAGGAAAACTTCATAGCTCAGCGTCTGGGCTGATGCACGCATTGCACCTAATAACGCGTATTTGTTGTTACTTGCCCAGCCAGCAAACAGTACGGCGTAAACGCCCAGGCCTGCCAGCATCAGGAAGAACAAAATACCGATATTAAGATCAGCAACGACCCATGACGGACTGACAGGCACAATGGCAAATGCCAGCAGCATTGAGGTAAAGGCGATAACCGGAGCAAGGGTAAAGATGAAACGATCGGCAAATTTTGGGATCCAGTCCTCTTTAAAGAACATTTTGATCATGTCAGCTGCCAGCTGGAGCGAACCGCCCCAGCCTACACGGTTTGGTCCGTAACGGTTCTGGAAGAGCCCGAGCAAACGACGTTCGCCAAAGCTCATAAACGCGCCACATACCACGACCACTAACACAATCACAATGGCTTTGAGGATGCTGATGAGAATATCAATAACATCTGGCGTCAACCAACTCATTGCGCAGCCTCCTGCAGATTCTCAAGACAGGCACCCGCAAGAACAGGTGCAATTCCTGGCATACCCATAGGCAAACCAACTAAGCCTTTGGCCAGTCCAGTAGAGAGCTGTAGAGGCAGGCTCAACGTCTGACCTTCATAACTAAAGGTCACCAGACTGCCTGCATTAACACCTAATGTCGCTGCATCTTCCGGGTTCAGTTTAACGTAAGGTTGAACCATACGTTTCTGGAATACCGGTGAACGCTGGGACATTTCATCGCTACCGAACAGATGATAGTAAGGTGCAACACGCCACTTACCTTCTTCTGCATGGAAGCTTTCAGGAACGGACATGAAATAATCCAGACCATTTTCGGAGGCTTCGAACAGACGAACACCCGGATCGCCGTGGCGCAGATGACCGCCCACTTCAGCCTGGAATTTGTTCCATGCTTGCGGTGAGTTCCATCCTGGGGCCCAGGCAAAAGGTATTTGCTGACGTTCGGCAAGCGGACTGTTGTTCCCTTCCATAGAGAAGGCAAACATCGTGTCTTTATCTTGCGGCTGACGCGGCTCGTGAACACTGATGTTAGCGAGCATTGCGGTACGACCACTGTAGCGATGAGGTTCACGCGCCAGTTTCTGACCACGAATACGGAAGCTAGCATCCGGAGCAGCATCTTTGATACCCGCCAGTTGTGGCAACGCTTTCACACAGGCATCAATCACATTATCGAGCTGCGTCCAGTCGGACTGACGATTCTCAACAATACTTTGCAGGGAATGCAACCAGCGCCAGCTTTCCAGCATTTCAATGGAGGCATCGTAATAAGTCGGGTCATAAACCTGGAAGAAACGCTGTGCACGGCCTTCGTTGTTAATGACAGTACCGTCACTCTCTGCGAAGCTTGCCGTTGAAAGCACCAGATGCGCTTTATCCATAATATCGGTACGCTGATGGTCAATCACCAGAACCAGTGGCGCTTTGCTCAGAGCGGCGTCAACGCGAGCTGCTGAAGCATGACGATGCAAGTCGTTTTCAAGAACCACTACGGCATCGGCTGCACCGCTTTCCAGTTCAGTCAGCGCCTCGTCCAGTGACCCGCCACCTATCATGCCCAGACCAATGCTGTTGACCGCACGAGCAATCATAGTGACGCCAACCTCAGCTCCACGACCTTTCAGCGCTTTCGCGATGTTAGCCGCAGCCTGAAGCACCGCTTCACTGCCCGCATTAGTACCAGAGACGATTAACGGTTTACGTGCACCTGCCAGCGCCTGGACAATAACATCCACTTTGCTGCGTAAGTCACGGCTCAGTTCAACAGCTGGCGCACTGTCATCCAGGGCATGAGCAATCGCGAAACCAAGACGCGCCTGATCTTCAACCGGAGCACGATAGGTCCAAGCGGCAATATCATCGAGACGGGTATCATCCACGTTAGTCACAAACAGTGGGTGTTTAGCGTGCTGACCGATATTCATGATAGCTGCAATCTGCCAGTCGGCGACTTTCTGAGCCGCAGCCATCTCACGCGCTTTGCCTTTTACTGCCTGACGAATAGCCAGTGCGGCACGAGCGCCAGTCTGAGTAATATCTTCACCCAGAATCAGCACTGCATCGTAAGACTCAATTTCACGCAACGCAGGGGTATGAATACCGCTTTCACGCAGAACTTTCAGCACCAGCTGTAAACGCGCCTGCTCACCCGCTGCAATGCCGGTGTAGAAGTTGCTCGCGCCTACCAGTTCACGCAGCGCAAAGTTACTCTCAATACTCGCGCGTGGTGAGCCAATACCGATAACTTTCTTCGACTGACGCAGAATATCGGCTGCACCTTGTAATGCTTGTTCCGCATTCAGGGTTATCAAATCATCGCCACGACGTTGAATCGGCTGACGAGGACGATCTTTAAGGTTTACATAACCATAACCAAAACGACCGCGGTCACACAGGAAGTAATGGTTTACGGTACCGTTGTAACGGTTTTCGATGCGACGAAGCTCACCATAACGCTCACCTGGGCTTGTGTTACAACCCAGAGAACATTGCTGGCAAATGCTAGGTGCAAACTGCATATCCCATTTACGGTTATAACGCTCTGAGTGCGTTTTATCGGTAAATACTCCCGTCGGGCAGATTTCTACCAGGTTGCCGGAGAATTCACTTTCAAGGGTACCGTCTTCAGTACGACCAAAGTAGACGTTGTCGTGAGCACCATAGACGCCCAGGTCTGTACCGTCTGCATAGTCCTTGTAGTAACGAACACAACGGTAACAGGCGATACAACGGTTCATTTCGTGAGAAATAAACGGTCCCAAGTCCTGATTACGGTGAGTACGTTTAGTAAAGCGATAGCGACGGAAGCTATGACCGGTCATTACCGTCATATCCTGAAGGTGGCAGTTGCCCCCTTCTTCACAAACCGGACAGTCGTGTGGGTGGTTTGTCATCAACCATTCCACAACACTTTCCCGGAACTGCTTCGCTTCACCATCATCAATAGAGATGAAAGTGCCATCAGATGCAGGTGTCATACAAGACATTACCAGGCGGCCGCGGGTATCTTCAGCGTTCTGATATTGCTTTACCGCGCACTGGCGGCAAGCACCGACGCTGCCCAGCGCCGGATGCCAGCAAAAATAAGGAATATCAAGGCCGAGGGACAGACAAGCTTCAAGAAGGTTGTCTGCTCCGTTTACCTCATATTCTTTGCCGTCTACATGAATCGTAGCCATAGTCAGCATGCTTCCAGTTGGCCTGAATAAACTCAGGCGTTAATCAAAAATTCTTGTGCCTTTCATCACAGAAAATCGTGATGAAGGAATATTACCAGCGCGTTTTTAACAGGTTCGGTTGAATACCACTGATAGCACGGAGGTTACCGAGATCCTGTTTGGCAATGCCTGCTTCGAATTCGTCGCGGAAATATTTAATAGCACTTTGTAGTGGCTCAACGGCGCCTGGCGCATGAGCACAGAAAGTTTTACCTGGCCCAAGGGAGCGACAAAGCTGCTCCAGTGTTTCAATATCACCAGGTTGTCCTTCTCCACGTTCGAGAGCACGCAGAATTTTTACGCTCCACGGCAAACCATCACGGCAAGGTGTACACCAGCCGCAGGACTCACGGGCGAAAAACTCTTCCAGATTACGCACCAGAGGAACCATACCAATTTCATGGTCAACGGCCATTGCCAGTGCAGTACCGAGACGGCTGCCTGCTTTACCGATACTTTCGAATTCCATCGGTAAGTCCAGGTGTGCCTCGGTCAGGAAGTCTGTCCCTGCCCCACCCGGCTGCCAGGCTTTAAATTTCAAGCCATCACGCATACCACCGGCATAATCTTCGAGGATTTCGCGGGCGGTAGTACCAAAAGGCAGTTCCCAGAGACCCGGATTTTTAACGCGTCCGGAGAAGCCCATCAGCTTAGTACCCGCGTCTTTGCTCAGACCGCCAATACCCTGATACCACTCAACACCGTTTGCCAGAATCGCCGGAACGTTACACAGGGTTTCTACGTTGTTTACACAGGTAGGTTTACCCCAGACACCGCTTGATGCCGGGAAAGGAGGCTTAGAACGTGGGTTCGCACGACGCCCTTCGAGGGAGTTAATCAACGCAGTTTCTTCACCGCAGATATAACGTCCAGCACCGGTATGCACGATCAGCTCAAAATCGAAACCCGATCCAAGGATGTTTTTACCTAACAGACCCGCTTGTTTCGCCTCTTCAATCGCACGACGAAGATGTACTGCCGCTTCGATATACTCGCCACGCAAGAAGATATAGCCACGATAGGCTTTAAGCGCGAACGCAGAAATCAGCATACCTTCAACCAGCAGGTGAGGCAGCTGTTCCATTAGCAAACGGTCTTTATAAGTGCCGGGTTCCATTTCATCCGCGTTACACAGCAGGTAACGAATGTTCATGGACTCGTCTTTCGGCATCAGACTCCATTTCAGACCGGTAGAAAAGCCTGCGCCGCCGCGCCCTTTCAGGCCAGCGTCTTTAACGGCGTTAACAATTTCGTCTGGCGCCATACTGCCCAGTGCTTTACGGGCACCCGCATAGCCATTTTTGCTCAAATACTCTTCAAGCCATACAGGTTGCTTGTCATCACGTAGACGCCAAGTCAGTGGATGTGTTTCGGCAGTACGAGTAATGGTTTTCATTTATACCGCTCCAGCAAATCAGGAATTGCGTCCGGAGTCAGATGACTATGAGTATCATCATCAATCATCATCGTCGGCCCTCTGTCACAGTTACCCAGACAGCAGGTTGGCAACAACGTGAAGCGACCATCAGCGGTAGTCTGGCCTGGTTTAATATCCAGTTTACCTTCGATAGCTGACTGAATACCCTGATAGCCTGTGATATGGCAGACGACGCTGTCGCAATAACGGATCACGTGACGTCCTACTGGCTGGCGGAAAATTTGGCTGTAAAACGTTGCCACACCTTCCACATCACTTGCCGGAATGCCCAGCACATCAGCAATGGCATTAATGGCACCATCTGGTACCCAACCACGTTGTTTCTGAACAATTTTCAGCGCTTCAATAGAAGCCGCGCGCGCATCTTCATAATGATGCTTCTCGTGCTCAATCGCCTCACGCTCTACCGCACTCAGCTCAAAAGTCTCAGCCTGGTTTTGTTGGTTATCATGCATAGTTAGCGATCCACATCAGACATTACAAAATCGATACTACCCAGATAGACAATCAAGTCAGAGACCAGGCTGCCACGGATTGTCGCCGGAATTTGCTGCAAATGCGCGAAGCTCGGCGTACGGACACGGGTGCGGTAACTCATGGTGCTGCCGTCACTGGTCAGGTAGTAACTGTTAATTCCTTTGGTTGCCTCAATCATCTGGAAGGATTCGTTCGCCGGCATGACCGGACCCCACGAAACTTGCAGGAAGTGAGTAATTAAGGTTTCGATATGCTGCAAAGTACGCTCTTTCGGTGGCGGCGTAGTCAGCGGATGATCCGCTTTGAACGGGCCAGCTGGCATATTTTTCAGGCACTGATCAAGGATCCGCAGACTTTGACGCAGCTCTTCGACTTTCAGCATGACGCGGGTATAGCAATCGCTGATACCGCCACCAACAGGCACTTCAAAATCGAAATTCTCATAGCCAGAGTAAGGGCGCGCTTTACGGATATCGAAATCAATACCGGTTGCACGCAGACCTGCTCCCGTCGTGCCCCACTCCAGCGCTTCTTTCGCGTTGTAGGCAGCAACACCCTGAGAACGGCCTTTCAGGATGGAGTTGCGCAGTGCCGCCTTCTCATAAGAGGCGAGTCGTTTTGGCATCCACTCCAGGAACTCTTTCAGTAAGCGTTCCCAGCCTTTCGGCAAGTCATGCGCCACACCACCGATACGGAACCAAGCCGGGTGCATACGGAAACCGGTGATCGCTTCGACCAGGTCATAAATTTTCTGACGGTCGGTAAAGGCAAAGAATACCGGTGTCATTGCACCAACGTCCTGAATAAACGTCGAGATGTACAGCAAATGACTGTTAATACGGAATAGCTCTGACAGCATCACGCGAATCACTTCCACGCGTTCAGGGACTACAATACCTGCCAGTTTTTCCACTGCTAATACATAAGGCATTTCATTCACGCAACCACCGAGATATTCGATACGGTCGGTATACGGAATGTAGCTGTGCCAGGACTGACGTTCGCCCATTTTTTCTGCACCGCGATGGTGATAACCGATGTCAGGAACACAATCGACTATCTCTTCACCATCAAGCTGTAACACGATACGGAAAGCACCATGCGCAGACGGGTGGTTCGGACCCAGGTTCAGGAACATGAAATCTTCATTTTCACTGCTACGTTTCATGCCCCAGTCTTCAGGCTTAAACGTCAGTGCTTCCATTTCCAGGTCTTCTTTCTGTTTGGTCAACACAAACGGATCGAATTCAGTCGCACGCGCTGGATAGTCTTTACGCAGCGGATGGCCTTCCCAGGTGGATGGCATCATGATGCGCGTCAGATTTGGGTGGCCCTTAAAGGTGATACCAAACATTTCCCATGTTTCACGCTCATACCAGTTGGCGTTAGGGAACATGTTAGTCAACGTCGGAACATACAGGTCGTTTTCAGCTAAAGCCACTTTCAGCATGATGTCGCGGTTGCGATCAATGGAAATGAAGTGGTAGAAAACGGAAAAATCCGCAGCCGGTAAACCGTTGCGGTGAGTACGGAGACGTTCATCCATGCCATGTAAATCAAACAACATGACATAAGGTTTTGGAAGTTTCTTTAAGAAGTCGACAACTTCTAACAGTTGTTCGCGCTTAACCCAAACAACAGGGACCCCGGTACGGGTTGGCTGAATGGTAAAGGCATCCGGCCCAAAGCGGTTACGCAGTTCACCTACTACAGGATCATCAAGATGATCCCTTGTCTGCCAGGCTGGCATGGCGTCTTGCGCGGTTAAATCGGTCATAGTTCTCACCATTGCAAATGAGTCTGTGGTGACTGACGGCCAGTGCCTTTGCTTTGATATTATTGAAATGCAAGGCTCCCACTGACCGCAGGCGCAAATTAAATTTCGTCTGGTGTACGTAGATTGGTAACAGCAATACGTTCGCCGCGTTTACGCTCACGCTCTGACTGCATGTTGGCGCGGTAAACACCCTGATCACCGACAACCCAAGACAGTGGACGACGTTCTTTACCAATAGATTCCTGCAACAGCATTAATGCTTGCATGTAGGCTTCCGGGCGCGGTGGGCAACCGGGAATATACACGTCAACTGGCAGGAATTTGTCGACGCCCTGTACAACTGAATAGATGTCATACATGCCACCAGAGTTGGCACAAGCACCCATCGAAATAACCCACTTAGGCTCCAGCATCTGGTCATAAAGACGCTGTATTACCGGGGCCATTTTAGTAAAGCAAGTACCTGCAATGACCATCAAGTCTGCTTGACGGGGGGAGGCACGCAATACTTCAGCACCAAAACGTGCAACGTCATGTACAGCGGTAAACGACGTTACCATCTCCACATAACAGCAAGAAAGACCGAAGTTATAGGGCCAAATTGAGTTTTTACGGCCCCAGTTAACCATGTCGTGCATAGCATGTTCTAATTTGCCCATGTATACACTGCGGTTAATTTCTTGCTCCAGTGGATCGGTTACGATTTCCTGTTTTTGCAGGGGGTAACGGTCATTCTCACCGTTAGGGTCTATGCGGGTGAGCGTATAGTCCATCTTATTGCCTCGTTGTTACTGCGTATGACGGTTAGTAGTACTGTCTGTTTCTGGATTCATTTGCTCACGGCGCGAACGCACAGGAGTCCAATCCAGCGCACCAACACGCACCAGATAAACCAGTCCAGCCAGTAGAACTAAAATGAAGATAGCGGCCTCTATGAAGCCAACCCAGCCACTTTCACGAACGGAAATTGCCCAGGCAAAGAGGTACAGGGCTTCTACGTCAAAGATGACAAAAAACATGGCAACTAAGTAAAACTTAGCAGAGAGGCGTAGACGTGCCGTACCAACAGAGTCAATACCTGACTCGAAGGGAGTGTTTTTGTGCCGTGCTCTGGCTCTGCCACCGAGTAACCAACCTCCGGTGAGCATAAAACAGCACAGACCAATAGCAACAATAACAAAGACAGCAAACGCCCAGTGTTGAGCGATAACTTCGATTGATGTTGACATACTTATTGCTTACTCATCAAAAGTGACGTTTAACTCTCTGCTCTTGCTGGCAGATGAACGCCACATCGATTCATGGGAAGAACGAAAAACCGTACAATTACTGCCAGAAAATCGTAATAGACAGAAAATTGATGGGGCTTTTTACTCCTTTCTATAACCTTTTGTCAACTTTAACAAAAGTAAGCACACATTAACTTACGCTGACAGATTCTCGTTAACATTTAATGCGTTATAAACTAATATTCGTAAGCTTATAAACCGATTAACAATTTGTTGAATCGTGTCCGTCGTGTGCAAAAAAAAACACCCTTCTATTCTGGCAGGAAATCGTTTCAATTCCTCCCTTTAATCTGAGTATTTTTTTGATCCAGAACACAGTTCCACCAATTCACATCAAAATAACGTAACATTTTTGTGAATTTTTTAACATTATATCTGTCAGCGGGAAATGTGCAATATCAGGATTATCAAGACATATTACTCGCCCTGCTCGTTCCTGAGTCAGAGCGAATTTATTCCCATGCCGAGAGCTGTATACTATTTGAACAAATGTCATACATTTGTATCGAGAAAATCGCGTAGCGCTAGCCGACAATGCCCGCACTCAGATAACTCTTATTTTTAATCTTTCAGCGTGCGAGATTCAGTTCATCAGATAATTGATTAAAAAGTATCTGAGCCATCGCATTTTGCGTTTCAGGATGTTTACAAAGCAGATACTTTGTTTCCGGTAACGTCGGTAATCCTTCAGATTGCCCCAGCATGCGAAGTTCGTTGTACATTATCGCCTCCATCGGTCCTGCTGTGACACCCAGCCCTGCTTTTAGTGCTGCATAAACAGCAGCCTGGGTAGTGGCTTCATAGGATATCCGCCAGGGAATGCCTGCGCTATTTAAGGTATTCAGCATCATGTCTCGATGTAAACCCGACTCTTCCAGCAGTACCAGTGGAATAGGCTCTCCTTCGCGGAAAACATACTCAGTGGCACAATACCAGAGTGTAGATGAACGACGTAATACGGTGCAGTCATAGTGTGCGGGATGTGAGGTTGCAATGATCAAATCAACCTCTTGCTGACTCACTTTGGTATCCTGAAATGGATTGCTTTTAATTCTGACATCAAGAACAAGTTTTGGGTATATTGAACGGATCTGCTCTAACTGAGCAGGCAAGATAGCTTCGGTGATTTCAGCTGCTGCCCACAACGTTAACACGCCATCAAGCATACTGGAGCGTAATGATAAACAAGCTTCATCATTAAAACGTAAAATTTTCCGGGCATAACCCAATAACTGAACGCCATGCTCAGTAAGTAATTTGTTCCTGCCATGACGGACAAAGAGTTCTTTTTCTACCAGTAGCTCCAGACGCTGCATTTGTTGACTGACGGCCGACTGAGTACGGGATACTGCAATAGCTGCGGCGCCAAACGTATTGAGATCCGCGACTGCAACAAATGTTCGCAGTAAATCAAGATCCAGATTAAGTATAAGACGATTTTCGTTAGTCATTTTTTTCACTAGTCGATTTCTCTTACGAGTCTTCCTTGGTTTATTTTTTGATTTATCATATAGATAAATCAATTCCCTTTACTGTCTAATCTGATTACACTCACAGCTTATTCAGCCGTCATTCCGTATATCTGATCCGTTATACTCCAACTGACCTGGAATGACTTTCATGAAGTTCGCCGAGTCATTGAGCCTGTTTCCCACCCTTCATTCTTCAAGCAACTGGGGGCTACTGGCATTCTGAAAGTTGAATCACAGCATTTATCGCTGTAAATCGACTTCCTTTGCTTTGTACCGGTAAGCCACTCTGATTATTCCTAATATATATTTAGCTATTATCCTAAAAACAAAAAAAATACCGATAATACTATTGCCATATTTATATTTTACAGCCTTGATAATATAAGTATTTTGTTTTGCTCTGTAACAGTTAGTTTAAACCAATACATTATTACTGAATACCGATTTGATAACTGTTAAAGAACGATATTTTTTATTATCATACAATGTAAAAGTGGAGTATTCGTTTTGTTACTTTTTATCGCGGATTATTTAAAATAACACCGATGAGTTTTAAACATATAAATGAGCTTTAATATATATATATTGATGGTTCATTTATTATGATGCTGGGTAACTCCTGGAAAAAATGATGTTTAAACTATAGATACGAATGCTTTCCCCGATGACGCTGCAGAAGACCAAAACCAAACATTCCTGCTGCTATAGAAACCCATAGCAGATAAAAGGATTAATATAACAAATAAAAACAGAGTATAACACCATTAATTTAGTCAGACAGGGAATTTAATGTTAAGAAAGATCCCAGGGAAACTTTCATTCACTCGATAATTTATTTCTATTTCAGGGGACTACCACCTTCAAATTTGGCAGTAGCAAGAGTACATTGTGAAATATCTGCTTCCACGGCGGGAAGCAACGCTAACAACAAAGGTTAATGCTTCATGTCTCCTATCGAAAAATCCAGTAAACTTGATAATGTCTGTTATGACATCCGTGGCCCAGTACTGAAAGAGGCAAAGCGTCTCGAAGAAGAAGGGAATAAAGTACTGAAGCTCAATATCGGCAACCCAGCGCCATTTGGTTTTGACGCACCAGATGAAATCCTGGTTGATGTCATTCGTAACCTGCCCACTGCGCAAGGCTATTGCGATTCAAAGGGATTGTTTTCTGCTCGCAAGGCTATCATGCAGCACTATCAGGCCCGTGGTATACATGATGTGACAGTAGAAGATATTTATATTGGCAACGGCGTATCAGAACTTATCCTTCAGTCGATGCAAGCCTTGCTGAACAGTGGCGATGAGATGCTGGTTCCGGCTCCAGATTATCCACTCTGGACGGCTGCCGTTTCACTGTCCAGCGGAAAAGCGGTTCACTATCTCTGTGACGAAAGTGCTGACTGGTTCCCTGATCTTGATGATATTCGGGCCAAAATTACACCACGTACCCGTGGGATAGTGATTATTAACCCGAATAACCCAACCGGTGCGGTCTACTCTAAAGAACTGTTATTAGAAATCGTTGAGCTTGCACGTCAGCATAACCTGATAATTTTTGCTGACGAGATCTACGATAAGATCCTCTATGACGACGCCGAGCATCATTCAATAGCGGCCCTGGCACCCGACCTGTTAACCATCACCTTCAATGGCTTATCAAAAACCTATCGTGTCGCCGGATTCCGTCAGGGCTGGATGGTCCTTAGTGGCCCGAAAAAACACGCCAAAGGTTATATTGAAGGACTGGAGATGCTGGCATCTATGCGTCTTTGTGCCAATGTGCCAGCCCAGCATGCGATTCAGACTGCGCTGGGGGGTTATCAGAGCATCAGTGAATTCATCGTGCCTGGTGGACGTTTATATGAACAACGTAATCGTGCGTTTGAACTGATTAATGAGATCCCCGGCGTATCTTGCGTCAAGCCTCGTGGTGCGCTGTATATGTTCCCGAAAATTGACGTGAAACGATTCAATATTCATGATGATCAGAAAATGGTGTTAGATTTTCTGCTTCAGGAAAAAGTTCTGCTGGTTCAGGGAACAGCCTTTAACTGGCCATTCCCCGATCATTTCAGGATTGTAACCTTGCCGCGTGTCGATGAACTGGAAATGGCCATCACCAAGCTGGGTCGTTTTCTTAGTCACTATCATCAGTAATATTCACCCCTTATCATCAGGATCATAAAGGCCAGCAGGAGGGAAAAAAGCCACCTCCTGTCTTGCCTTTAATCAGGAAGGACATTTGCAATGTCCTCCTCTGACCCGCAAAATACGCTTTCTCTGTTTTAGACTCTGGAGAGATTATGCAAAGCCACTTCTTCGCCTACCTTTCACGCCTGAAGCTTATCCAACGCTGGCCACTGATGCGTAATGTGCGCACAGAAAATGTCTCAGAGCATAGCCTTCAGGTGGCTATGGTTGCCCATGCCCTTGCGGTGATTAAAAATCGTAAATTTAATGGTCAGGTTAATGCAGAGCGTATTGCTCTTCTGGCCATGTACCACGATGCCAGCGAAGTGTTGACCGGCGATCTTCCGACACCGGTTAAGTACTTCAATTCACAAATAGCGCATGAATACAAAGCGATTGAGAAAATCGCTCAACAAAAAATCATAGAGATGGTTCCGGAAGAATTACGTGATATCTGGGAGCAGTTAATTGATGAGGCTCAATACAGTCATGATGAAAAATCCATCGTCAAACAGGCCGATACTCTCTGCGCTTATCTTAAATGTCTGGAAGAGCTTTCAGCGGGAAATAATGAGTTCTCACAGGCAAAAACACGGCTGGAAAAAACCTTAGCTGAACGTCATAGCGAGGAGATGGCCTATTTTATGAAAACATTTGTCCCCAGTTTTCATCTCTCACTGGATGAGATCAGCCAGGACTCCCCTCTATGAAAACCCCCTCACCGCCTGCAGGTGAGGAAATTTACTGGCTTAAAAAGGAAATAACATAGGCACCATCACTACACAGACGATCAGCACAATAACGGTGAATGGAATGCCAATTTTTGCAAAATCGCTGAACGTATAATGACCGGGGCCTAATACCAGCGTATTGACCGGGGAAGAGACGGGCGTCATAAAGGCCGCTGATGCCGCCATCGCGACTATCATGGCAAAAGGATAAGGTGAGACCCCCATCGTTTTTGCTGCGGCCAGTGCAATAGGTGCCATTAATACAGCAGTTGCCGTATTCGAAATAAATAACCCAATAACAGCACACATCACAAACAGGCAGACCAGCATGATATGCGGTCCGTAATCGCCGCCAAAGGACATCAAACCGGTCACTATCAAATCAACACCACCGGTTTTTTGTAAGGCCAGGGCAAAAGGCATCATCCCGACAATAAGAATGATGCTCGGCCAGTGAATAGCCTTGTAAGCACTTTCTATATCAATACAGCGAAATTTCCCCATCAGTAAACAGGCAATAATCGCTGCAATCGGATTCGGAACGTCATCCATCACCATCAGCACGACCATCAGCACCAGGCAGAAAAGCGCATGAGGTGCCTGACTGTGAGCAGGCGAGGCATCGACTGATTCAATGGGAATATTGAGCAATAAGAAATCATGGCTCTGATGTGAGAGCAACTTAATCAATTTCCAGTCACCGACCACCAGAATAATATCACCAGACTGTAACGGCTCATTGACCACCGTCCCTTCCATTGACTTTCCGGCACGCCGCAGTCCGACAACGTTGAGGCCATAACGCGTACGGAATGCTATTTCTCGTACCGTTTTTCCCGCCAGTTCAGACTCGGGGACTATCAAAACTTCTGCCATTCCGACATCCATTGCCTGATCAGAAAAATACTCACCGCGTAATATTTTGGGCTCCAGCAGTTGTTCGCTACAAAACTGCCGTAATTCATCTTCAGAAGCGGAAATATCTATCAGTAAAACGTCACGCTCACGGAATGTTGTTTCACCGGCCACATTGACCATCACTCGCCGAAAACGCCTCCAGCGTTCAACCCCGATAACATTGGCACTGTAGCGTTCACGCAGACTCAAATCATCAAGTCTGGCCCCTATCATCGGTGATCCCGGTCGAATAGCAAGGCGTCGCGCACGGCCATTCAGGCGGTAGGTTTTAATCAAATCACGAAAAGTACTGCGTCTACCGGCATCTATATGTGTTCCCTCATCCTTTTCTTTCAAAGCAAAACGGACGACTAACATATAGAGTATCCCCAGGACCAGGACAACAAGCCCTATGGGTGTCACACTAAAAAACTGGAAACCGTCTAAACCTTCACGCAGTAACTCACTGTTAACCACCAGGTTTGGCGGCGTGGCAACCAGTGTCATCATGCCGCTAATCAAGCCAGCAAAACTCAGGGGCATCATTAAACGTGAAGGGGATATTTTCATCCGCAGGGCAACACTGAGTACCACCGGAATAAAGATAGCCACCACCCCCGTTGAGCTCATAAACGCCCCAAGACCGGCAACCGTTATCATCAGCAACACCAGCATCTTTATTTCACTGTTCGCCGCCACGGAAACAAGCCAGACCCCCACGTTAGTGGCCACACCGGTACGGACTAAACCATCGCCAATAATAAATAATGCGCCGATAAGAATAACGTTAGGATCACTAAAACCCGAAAAGGCTTCGCTGATTGTCAACGTTCCACTGAGTACAAAGGCAATAATCATCAGTAATGCCACGGCGTCCATACGCACCTTACCTGTTGCAAACAGGACGATGGCAATAGCCAGCAGCGACAATACCCAAATGAGTTCCAAGCTCATAATATTCCCTTGTCATTATGAAAATCGATCACATTCGTAAAGATGCCATAAAAAAGCCCCATCAATCAGGGGCTAAGTCAAACAGTCAGTGCTTTCTTAAAATCTCAATATCACCATCTTCTGTTTTCTGTATCAGCAGCTCCGTCAGTGATGAGAGAGCATAGTCAACATGCTCCAGTCGTGGTGTATCTGCTGGCGCATTAACGGCGATAACATGACATCCCGCGGCTAAACCGGACAAAATACCTGCTGGTGCATCTTCTACCACCACGCACTCTTCTGGTTCAAAACCTAACAAATGGGCGCCAAGCAGATAAGCATCAGGTTCGGGTTTACCGCGCTCCACCTGCTCTGCGGTCACAAATGTCTCAGTTTTTGGTAATCCTGCCGCACGATGACGAGCATAGGCAATCGGTACTGTGCCCGAAGTGACTATTGCCCAAGGAATATTGGCCTCATCGAGATAAGTAAGGAGTTCTATTGCCCCAGGCAGAGCGCTCACACCCTCAATGTCTTCAGCTTCCCGTTTCTCAAGCCATGAAAACTCTTGTGAAATTGCCTCTTCAGACGCCCCTTGCATAAAATGACGTATTGAGGTGATGGCTTGTTTGCCATGAATAAAATCCAGGACATCTTGAGCCGGAACATTAATGCGTGCAGCAAGCTGAGTCCACGCGCGTTCAACTGCGGGCAGAGAGTCAACAAGCGTACCGTCCAAGTCAAATAAAAAACCTTTACACTTCAATCTATATCTCCTCAGGCGTTGATAATTTGCGTAATTTCATTGGCACTTAAATGATACTGACGCGGACAAGCATGCCAGACAGTCTGCATGCGTATATATTTATCCCACATAGGCGTCTGCGCATTAAAGTTATCAGTTCCCAGGGTAAAATGCTGATAACGGTTTTCGGTGGTAAATAAGAATCGAACGTAATGCAGAAATTCGCTTTCTTTAACTGCATCAAAGCCAAGAAACGTCACACGTAATTCACTAATACTCTGGTTATCTTTCAGGTTCGTCCAGCTTATCTGCAAAGCGTGGAACATTTCCATAATGTCGATAATGGTTCGACAGGTCTCTTCTTTCAGCGATCCAAATTCACTATCAAGCTCGCGCATTTGCAACCCGTAACCACGCTCAACAATGGTCTGCAAACGCTGATAACGATCGGCATTCTCCGGGTCCATCATGGTCATTAATTTATACTGATTAGATAAAATAAGACGCTGTGCATTCGTCATTTCCATTTACTGGCTCCTGTCTTTAAGAAAAGTATTTACTTCACCTTACCGAACGAACCCCGGGTACTGCTTTGAGATAGCACAAGAGTTTAATGAAAAATCTCCAGCAGATACCCGTAAACTATCCATAATGAAGGGTGTGCTGAAAAACCAAGTGAGTACCTGCAGTGATTTCATAGCCCAATCAGACAAAACACCTATATTTAAAGTAGCTCACTGGCTACAAATCATCTAAGAAGGTTTTATCAAACTGTGTAAATGCGCGTTTAAGCACATCAGCCAGCGCCTGATAGTCAGGCTTTCCTTCTATCGGTGCAACGGCCTTATCGGCAGCCTGGAGCTTATCGCGTATATCATAGAACCACTGTAATGTTGATGGCGGTAATGGCGTGACAGACCGCTTTCCTAACCACCATAACCCCTGTAACGGTAAACTACAGGCAAACAGCGCAGTGGCAACAGCAGGCCCCAACTGACCACCGAGGGCAATTTGCCAGGTCAGAGTGAATACTGCGATAGGCGGCATAAAGCGTATCGCAAAACGTGTCATTCGAATAACGCGGTTTTCAACAAAGACCGGGGCGAGGCGTTTATCCATAGGCCATGTTTTAGCGTAATGCTGTCCACGTCCGAATAAGCTGAACCAGCTTAAATGACTATTCTGGGGTGTTGACATGGCTTTACCTCAAATTTTTACATAAAGAATAAAAAATTATCATAACTCAACAACTATATATTCTATCATTCAAAATATTTTGTATTTCTGGTTATCTATCTGCTACCCTGTGCGCGTTTATATAGCTGTCGGTATCAATGCACAGACTATTAACCCGATTTTTTATTATACTTGCCATGACCAAAATGGGTAAACGGCAGAGACTTCGCTTTATTTATTCGTCATGCCAAAAAAAGACTGCTGGCATGACATCAATCATAAATGTCAGGGCCATCATGCGCTACGATGATAGACTATCTGACGTTTTTTTAGCCACGAATTAAAAGTAGGTATTCCCATGTCGAGTAAGCTTGTACTGGTTCTGAACTGCGGTAGTTCATCACTGAAATTCGCTATTATCGATGCGGCAAACGGTGAAGAATATCTTTCTGGTTTAGCCGAATGTTTCCATCTGCCTGAAGCACGTCTTAAGTGGAAACTTGATGGTGCCAAGCACGAAGCCGCTCTGGGTGCTGGCGCCGCCCATAGTGAAGCACTGAGCTTCATTGTGAATAACATTCTGGCGGAAAAACCAGAACTGTCAGCCCAGCTTACAGCCATTGGCCATCGTATCGTCCACGGCGGCGAGAAATACACCCGTTCCGTTGTCATCGATGACTCTGTGATTCAGGGTATCAAAGATTCCGCTTCTTTTGCACCATTACACAATCCAGCACACCTGATTGGTATTGCAGAAGCACTGAAATCATTCCCTCATCTTGCTGATAAAAACGTCGCTGTTTTCGACACGGCTTTCCATCAAACCATGCCAGAAGAGTCTTATCTCTACGCTCTTCCTTATAAACTGTATAAAGAGCATGGTATTCGTCGCTATGGCGCACACGGCACCAGCCACTTCTATGTTTCTCAGGAAGCGGCAAAAATGCTGAACAAGCCAGTTGATGAACTGAATATCATCACCTGCCACCTCGGTAACGGCGGTTCTGTTGCAGCTATCCGTAATGGTAAATGTGTTGATACTTCAATGGGTCTGACCCCGCTTGAAGGCCTGGTAATGGGTACACGTTCTGGTGATATCGATCCTGCGATTATCTTCCATCTGCATGATACTCTGGGTATGAACATTGACGACATCAACAAGATGCTGACCAAAGAGTCTGGTCTGCTGGGTCTGACTGAAGTCACCAGCGACTGTCGTTATGTTGAAGACAATTATGCTGTTAAAGAAGATGCTAAACGTGCAATGGACGTTTACTGCCACCGCCTGGCAAAATATATTGGTTCTTACTCTGCACTGATGGACGGTCGTCTGGATGCAGTAGTGTTCACCGGTGGTATCGGTGAAAACGCAGCCATGGTACGTGAACTGACATTGAATAAACTGGGTGTTCTGGGTCTTGAAATTGACCTGGAACGTAACCTGGCTGCCCGTTTCGGCAAATCTGGCTTTATCAATAAAGAAGGTACTCGCCCGGTGCTGGTTATTACAACCAATGAAGAGCTGGTTATCGCTCAAGATGCATCCCGCCTTACTGCCTGATTCTCTTGCCGCAGCTCTCGCTGCGGCATGTTTTCAGTTAAGCTGAGCCTGAGGCTCACGAAAACGAAAGAGGTTATACCGTGTCTCGTACAATTATGCTTATTCCTACCGGAACCAGTGTCGGTCTTACCAGTGTAAGTCTTGGCGTTATCCGTGCTATGGAACAAAAAGGCGTGAGCCTGAGTGTGTTCAAACCTATCGCGCAGCCACGTAATGGTGCCGAAAACACACCTGACCAAACCACCAGTATCGTCCGCGCCAATAGCTCCATTCCAGCCGCAAAACCTCTGACTGTAAGCTATGTAGAGTCTCTGCTGTCGAATAACCAGCAAGACGTGCTGATGGAACAAATCATCTCTAACTACCACGCCAACAGCAAAGACGCTGAGGTGATTTTAGTTGAAGGTTTAGTACCTACTCGTAACCATCAGTTTGCTCAGGCTCTGAACTACGAAATAGCGAAAACACTGAATGCTGAAATCGTCTTCGTTATGTCGCTGGGTAATGACTCTCCTGAGCAGTTAAAAGAACGTATTGAACTGGCTCGTAGCAGTTTTGGTGGCAGCAAAAATACCAATATCAATGGCGTGATCATCAATAAATTAAACGCGCCAGTAGATGAGCAAGGACGTACCCGTCCGGACTTATCTGAAATTTTCGATGACTCAAACAAAGCCACTATCGCAAATATTGATCCTAAGCTGTTGTTTGCTAACAGCCCGTTACCGGTATTAGGTTGCATTCCCTGGAGCTTCGATCTGATTGCCACGCGTGCGATCGATATGGCGCGTCACTTAAATGCAACCATTATCAACGAAGGGGATATCCAGACCCGTCGCGTTAAATCAGTGACCTTCTGTGCACGTAGTATTCCTCATATGCTGGAACACTTCCGTCCAGGTTCATTGCTGGTGACTTCAGCAGACCGCCCAGACGTTCTGGTTGCTGCCTGCCTTGCTGCAATGAATGGTGTCGAAATTGGCGCTATCTTGCTGACCGGCGGTTATGAAATGGATCCTCGCATCAGCCAACTGTGTGAGCGTGCATTTGCCACCGGCCTGCCGATGTTTATGGTGAACACCAATACCTGGCAGACCTCTCTGAGCCTGCAAAGCTTCAATCTGGAAGTACCTATCGACGATACCCAGCGTATTGAAAAGATCCAGGAATATGTTGCCAGCCATATTGATGATGACTGGGTTGAGTCTCTGACTGCAACCTCAGAACGTAGCCGTCGTCTGTCACCACCAGCCTTCCGTTATCAGCTCACCGAGCTGGCGCGTAAAGCAGGTAAACGTGTTGTTCTGCCAGAAGGTGACGAACCACGTACCGTGAAAGCAGCTTCTATCTGTGCAGAACGTGGCATTGCAACTTGCGTGTTACTGGGTAACCCTGAAGACATTCTGCGCGTTGCCGCCTCTCAAGGTGTTGAGCTGGGTGAAGGCATTGAGATCGTTGATCCTGCTGTCGTACGCGAAAGCTACGTTGCTCGTCTGGTTGAGCTGCGTAAAAACAAAGGCATGACCGAAGCTGTTGCTCGTGAGCAGCTTGAAGACAACGTGGTGCTCGGTACTCTGATGCTTGAGCAAGATGAAGTGGATGGCTTAGTTTCAGGTGCAGTACACACCACAGCCAACACTATCCGTCCACCGTTGCAGTTGATCAAAACAGCACCTAATAGTTCACTGGTTTCTTCAGTCTTCTTTATGCTGTTACCTGAGCAGGTTTACGTTTACGGTGACTGTGCGATTAACCCAACGCCTACAGCAGAACAGTTGGCCGAGATAGCAATTCAGTCTGCTGACTCCGCAGCTGCTTTTGGTATCGATCCACGCGTTGCGATGCTTTCCTACTCAACCGGAACATCTGGTGCGGGTAGCGATGTTGAGAAAGTACGCGAAGCAACACGTATTGCTCAGGAAAAACGTCCTGACCTGGTTATCGATGGTCCGTTACAGTATGACGCCGCAGTAATGGCTGATGTTGCCAAATCTAAAGCGCCAAACTCACCCGTTGCAGGTCGTGCGACAGTCTTTATCTTCCCTGACCTGAACACCGGTAACACCACCTATAAAGCAGTACAACGTTCAGCTGACCTGATCTCCATCGGACCGATGCTGCAAGGCATGCGTAAACCGGTTAATGACCTGTCACGTGGTGCTCTGGTTGACGATATCGTTTATACCATCGCTCTGACAGCGATTCAGTCAGCACAACAGAACTGATTATCACCCGCCGGGCTGACAATCTTGTTAGCCCAGGCTAAAAGATAATATCTGTCTTGATGACTGAAACAAAAAAGCCGTAATCCTGAAATTTTCAGATTACGGCTTTTTTATGTCTGGCATCTGCACCCCTCAGGCCAGCCAGAGTTCAGCTTATTGCCCTAAGTTGTCTCTTGGCTCACTTGGCGTCTCATAAGCCTCATTTCTGCCATTACGGGTCATCCATAATGCCAGTGCTTTCAGGGAGTCCGGAGTAAACTCATCACAGCGTGCAGTTATTTCTTCTGGCTTCATCCAGCAGACATCACTGATTTCTTCAGCCTGAATGGCAAATGGCCCGTGAGAAACGCAGCTAAACAGGCTTCCCCAGACACGACAGTTCTCATCCTCAAAATAGAACTGACCATGCTCAGCAAAAGGAACACCTGCAATACCCAGTTCTTCTTCCGCTTCACGACGTGCGGATTCTAATAGCTGCTCATCAGCCTGAACCACTCCACCCGCGGTGGCATCCAGCATTCCTGGCATAAAATCTTTTATTTCAGTGCGACGCTGTACCAGGATACGTCCCATACCATCATGTACCACGATATAGGTTGCGCGATGACGCAGGCGCTGAGCGCGCATATTTTCTCGGCTGGCCTGGGCTACGACCTCATTATTTTCATTTACAATATCAACCCATTCTGTGTCACCAAAATGCTGCTGTTCCACCATCAGGAAAACCTTATTCTGAGCGTTTTTAAAACGCGTTATTAAATTTTTTGTAACGTTACGGGGTAATACGAACCTGTGCAATCATCCTGTTGCCCTTCAAGGTGCGAACACTCAGAACGTCATCATCAAGCATACCAAAACTTGCCTCATAACCTCCTTTTGGCATGCTGATAGAGCCAGGATTAAATAAATAGTATGGGTGATGTTGTCTGGCAACAGGCAGATGAGTATGGCCAAAAACCAGAACATCGTCAGCGGCCAGAGGCGGCAATTGTTCGGGATTATATAGATGACCGTGCGTCAAAAAAAGACGTTGCTGAGGTAATAATACCTGTTGCCAGGGCGCTGTTATTGGAAAGTCTAATAACATCTGGTCAACTTCACTATCACAGTTACCCCGTATGGCGATTATTTTATCCGCCACCTGATTCAGGCATTGTGCTACCTCTGCAGGGTTGTAATCTTCTGGCAGGGCATTACGCGGGCCGTGATTTAATAAATCACCCAGAATAATCAGCCACTGAGCACCACTCTGGGCAAAGGTATCCAGCGCTTTTTCAGTAGCGGATAGTGCGCCATGTAAATCGGATATAAACATCAGTTTCATAAAGCACCTCCCTGTTATACTTGGGGGATTATACCGAAAGTTTCAGCCAAAGCTGTACTGATGAACGCTGCCACTGAAACGCTGCGTATTCTTTAAGACGTTCCGGGACTTCATCACCATTCAAAATAAGGCGGTTCAGCATCACGGCCAAGTCAGTGTCAGCAATTGACCACTCACCAAATAAGTTAATCTGACCCTGTGGTAATAATTTTTGTGCTGTGGTTATCAGTTTTTCTGCCGCCATACGCCCATTGTCGCTCAGCGCGGTTTTTTTTTCTCCACCAAATACCACTGAAGTTGGCCGCTCCTCACGGATCACGGCTAAATCACTACGTAACCATGCCTGAATCTGGCGCGCCAGGGCGCGCTTATTAATATCATAAGGGTACAGACGCGCCCACACTGGCGGTGCAAACACCTCTTCCAGATATTCATCAATCGCCGATGATTCGCTGAGCCTGAAACCCTCATATTCCAGTACCGGGACCCGTCGGGTGAGATAATATCCCTCCCAGCCCGGCATTGCATTTTTTCCACTCTCTAAATCAATCGTTTTCAGGGTAAACGCCAGGCCCTTTTCTTTTAGTGCCACAAAGACTGAAAAAACATAAGGGCTAAAAAAACGGCTATCAGACCACAATGTGATGGCAGGCAAGGACATAGAATTCTCCGCTAAGACGATGACTGTTAATTGAACATAGATGAGAAAAATGTCGCTGTCATCTGTAAAAAACAGCATTCTTCTCCTCGGTCTGCACTTGGGAGAATCATCATCCCTCCCGAAAAGTCGGATAAGATCCTGTCCCCGCGGGGCCTTGCAACAGGCCAATGATTGGCGAGCAATATTTTTTCTCGCTGGTATATTCTTTAGTAGGAAGCACTCAATCAGGAGCCTGTCATGCCCACCTCACAAACAGATGCCATCATCCGGATAAAAAACCTGCGGCTGCGTACATTTATTGGTATCAAAGAAGAAGAAATAGCCAATCGTCAGGACATTGTTATCAATATCATGATTCATTATCCGGCAGACAAAGCACGCAACAGTGAAGATATCAACGATGCCCTGAACTACCGAACCATAACTAAAGAAATCATTAAGTTAGTAGAGAACAACCGATTTTCACTGCTGGAAAAACTGACGCAGGATGTTCTGGATATCACGCATGTTCATCCCTGGGTCACTTATGCAGAAGTCGAGATAGATAAATTGCATGCCCTGCGTTATACCGACTCAGTATCAATGACCATGCGCTGGCAGCGCTAAACGTTCAACCACGGGGGTGATGATGCGCATATTAATAACAGGCGGCACCGGGCTAATTGGTCGCCATCTGATCACCCGCCTGCTGAAAACAGATGCACAAATAACCGTTGTCACTCGCTCCCTTGACCGTGCAACCCAGCGACTGGGTAGCCGGGTGATACTGCTTCCAGAATTAAGTGTACTTTCCCATCTTGATGACTTCGATGCGGTGATTAACCTGGCGGGTGAACCCATTGCAGATAAGCGCTGGACGACCGCACAGAAAGAACGTCTTTGTCAGAGTCGCTGGCATATGACTGAACAGTTAGTCGCCTTATTCAGGGCCAGTCAGTGTCCGCCGGGGATCTTTATTTCTGGATCAGCTATCGGTTTCTATGGCTCTCAGGGGGCGGAAATCATCACAGAAACGACCGCTCCACACAGCGAATTTACCCACCGTCTTTGCCAGCAGTGGGAAGATATCGCCATGCAGGCTCAAACCGCCCAGACCCGTGTATGTCTGTTACGTACTGGTGTAGTACTGGCGTGTGACGGTGGTGCACTGAGCAAAATGTGCCTTTCCTTCCGTCTTGGCGTTGGGGGACATTTGGGGAACGGACATCAGTATCTCGCCTGGATACATATTGAGGATATGGTTAACGGGATTATTTGGTTGCTCGACCATCCGCTCAGCGGCCCCTATAACCTGGTTTCACCTCACCCCGTCTCCAATAGACAATTTACTCAGGCGTTAGGCAAAGCGCTCAACAGACCCGCTCGCTTGCCGGCTCCGGCCTTTATGGTGAAAATACTGATGGGTGAATCGTCAGTGCTGGTGCTCGGAGGACAACGAGCGTTACCTGAACGTCTTGAAGCCTCCGGTTTTCAATTCCGCTGGCAGAATATCGATGATGCCTTGCAGGATATTTTCGCCAGGGAGAAATGACGGGTAATCAGGAACTGGTTACCCGAGAGGCAATTATTTTAATGACCCGGAAAGAAACTGCTGTAAACGTTCACTTTTCGGATTGTTAAAGACCTCATCCGGCGTACCCTCTTCTTCGATTCGCCCTTTATGCAAAAAGATAACATGGTTGGAAACATGACGGGCAAACTCCATTTCATGCGTCACGACCACCATAGTTTTGCCCTCTTCAGCCAGCGTCTGCATAATGCGCAGAACCTCTCCTACCAATTCAGGGTCAAGAGCGGAGGTGGGTTCATCAAACAACAGTACTTCCGGCTCCATCGCCAACGCACGGGCAATAGAGACGCGTTGCTGCTGGCCACCGGAAAGGTGGACGGGATACTTGATATGCTGGCGCTCATCAATCCCGACTTTTTCCAGATACTTAACCGCCCGAACCTTAGCATCGGCTTTGCTCAAACCCAGTACTTGAATCGGCGCTTCCATCACATTTTCCAGCACCGTCATATGGCTCCACAAATTGAAGTGCTGGAATACCATCGTCAGACGGGTACGTAATAACCGCAGCTGGTTCTTATCCGCGACTTTTAATTGCCCGTCTTTATCACGCACAAGCTGGATTGTCTCATTACTGACAGAAATCGCCCCTTCGCTGGGCTTTTCAAGGAAGTTAATGCAACGCAGAAAAGTACTTTTACCCGATCCCGAAGAGCCAATAATACTGATGACATCTCCGGCCTTTGCATTTAATGAAACGCCTTTAAGCACTTCGTGTTCACCGTAACGTTTATGCAAGTCAGTTACGCTTAATTTATTCTCAGTCATTAGCAATCACTCAATGTGAAGCAGGTTGAACATGTTGCAACCAGCGTTTCTCCGCTTTGCGGAACAGGCTAATCAGCACATAAGAAATTATCAGATATAACACTGCCGCAATACCGAATGCGGTAAAGGGTTGATAAGTGGCGGCGTTAATATCACGGGCAATTTTCAGTAAATCCGGCACTGTGGCGGTAAAGGCCAGTGCTGTAGAGTGCAGCATCAGAATCACTTCATTACTGTAGGCTGGCAGCGCAATACGTAAAGCTGAAGGTAAAATAATACAGCGATACATTTTAAAGCGTGAAAAACCATAGGCCCGCGCAGCTTCAATTTCACCGTGTGGAACCGCCCGAATCGCGCCGGCAAATACTTCTGTGGTATAGGCACAGGTATTTAACGTGAATGCCAGGATAGTACAATTCAGCCCGCTACGGAAAAAGGCATTCAGAAAGTCAGTCTCTTTGACAATTTCCAGAGTATAAAAACCTGAATAGAAAATCAGCAACTGGACATAAAGTGGTGTCCCGCGAAAAATATAAGTAAAGACCGCAATAGGAAAAGAAATAAATCGGTTATCAGAGACCCGGCCAATCGCAAAAAATATTGCCAGAATCCCCCCCATCACCACCGAGGAGATTAATAACCATAAGGTCATTGCCATCCCGGTCATTCGGTAACCATCAGTCCATAATAATGGTTTCCAGTATTCCTGAATTATTTCTATCATAACTCAGCCCTCTTCACACCCACAGAATAACGGCGTTCAAGCCACAATAATATACCTGCCGAAATAGTGGTAAATACCAGATAAATGCCTCCAGCAATCAAAGCAAAATAGAGCGGTTGCCAGGTGCTTTTTCCAGCAAGTTGCGTCGCTTTAACCACATCTTCCAGCCCCAGTAAAGAAACCAGCGCTGTCGCTTTAAGAATAACCTGCCAGTTATTACCAATACCGGGTAAGGCATAGCGCATCATCGCAGGAAATAAAATACGCCGAAAGGTTTGTGAGTGGGTAAAACCAAATGCGGTGCTCGCTTCAATATGCCCTTTTGGCACCGCCAGATAAGCACCACGAAAAGTTTCGGTAAAATAAGCCCCATAAATAAACCCGAGTGTGACAATACCTGCAACCATAGGATCAATATCAAACTGCTCCAGCCCCAGTGCATCAGTGATCACATTCAGCAGCATCTGTAGACCATAAAAGATCAACAGCATTAATACCAAATCAGGTACTCCACGGATCAAGGTGGTGTAGCCTTCAAATATCCATGCCAGCGGACGATTTTTCGACAGTTTGGCTCCGGCACCAGCAAGCCCTATCGCTACGGCAAGGATAACGGAGGCAACGGCCAGTTCGAGCGTGACCAGCGCGCCTTTTAAAATTACTTCAGAAAAGCCATACAACATAGTGCGTATCCTGTCGGTCAGAGTGCGCTTTGTTATCAGCCAGATTACTGACAAAAAGAAGAAATAACGTTCTTCTTTATTGTTTATTGTTTATCAGGCGACCAGTGTCTCTGTAGAGACAGAATAAGTTTTATCATTCGTTCAGCCTCTTGAATAAGAGGCTGCTTTATCAATAGTGATGCTTAATCACCGTAGACATTGAAATCAAAATATTTCTTTGCCAGCTTGTCGTAAGTCCCGTCTTGACGCATTTGAGCAAAAGCGGCATTCAGCGCTTCACGCAGTTCGTTGTCATCCTTACGAATACCCATGCCAGTACCGACGCCGAATAATGCTACATCTTTAATAGAAGGTCCACCGAACTGGTAGCTGGCACCGGCTGGATGCTTCAGGAAGCCCTCACTTGCCGCTACTTCATCCTGGAAAGCCGCATCAATACGTCCGGCAATCAAGTCAGCATAGATAGAGTCCTGGCCTTGATAGGAAACAATTTCGATGCCAATCGGCGCCCAGTGCTCGTTACCAAAGGTTTCTTGAGTGGTTCCTTGCAGCACACCAACACGTTTGCCTTTCAGAGTGGCAACCTCTGGAGTGATAGCTGAACCTTTAGCGACCACCAAGCGAGAGTCTGCAGCATAGAGCTTGTCGGTAAAGGAAATTTCTTTTTGTCGTTTTTCAGTAATTGAAAGCGAGGACATAATCGCATCAATTTTTTTCGCTTTCAGCGAAGGGATCAAACCGTCTAACGGACTTTCAACAAATACACACTCTGTCTCCAGACGCTGGCACAACTCTTTTGCTAAATCGATATCAAAACCGATTAATTCCCCTTTGGCATTTTTTGACTCAAAAGGAGCATAGGTCGGATCCGTGCCAATACGCAGATTTTTAGGAACCTCAGCAAACCCAGAACTGGTAGCAAAAAGTGCAACCAACAGAGATAGAGATAAAACACGCTTTTTCATAATTATCCTCAAGAGACTGTCTTTTACTTAACGTTCTTCAGCAGACAATCTGACAGCAATAACACAGGCATCAGCAGAAACTAATCAATTAGTCATAATGATGCCTGTTTACACTGTCAAATTGAAATTCTGTTCAGAACTCTTATACAGACTACGGGATAACCTTAATTACCGTAAACATTAAAATCAAAGTACTGACTCGCTAATTTGTCATAAGTACCGTCTGCACGCATTTCCGCCAGTGCTTTATCCAGTGACGCTTTTAATTCTGTATCATTTTTACGCAAACCAATACCCGTGCCGACGCCAAAATAACGCTCGTCGTCCACTGCCGGGCCAGCAAAAATAAATTCTGCACCCGCGGGTTGTTTTAAGAAGCCTTCACTCGCAGCCACTTCATCTTGCAAAGCGGCATCCAGACGACCCGCAGCTAAGTCTGCGTAGATTAAGTCCTGATTAGCATAGGCGATAACATCAATACCTTTGGTGCGCCATTCAGCATTCGCATAGGCTTCCTGGGTGGAGCCTTGTAATACTCCAACGTGTTTGCCTTTCAGTGACTCCAGAGTTGGTTGTAATGTTGAGCCTTGAGCCGCTATCAGGCGAGGGTTGGCAGCATAAAGTTTTTCTGAGAACAGAATTTCTTGCTGACGTTTATCAGTAATGGAGAGAGAAGAGATAATCGCGTCGATTTTTTTCGCTTTCAGTGAGGGGATAAGCGCATCAAAGTCACTGGCAACCCACGTACATTTCGCCTCAATACGTTTACAAAGTTCATCCCCCAGATCAATATCAAAGCCAATGAACTCCCCTTTTGCATCTTTAGATGAAAACGGTGCATAGGTCGTATCTGTTCCCAGACGCAGTGTCTGCCCTTGGGCAAAAACACTGAAGGAGCTGGAGAGACCGAGCAGCAGAGACAGAGCAATAACCGATTTCTTCATACCATACCTCAGGTTTAGCTTCTTATTAGTGGAGTGTTGTTGTGTGGTCGTGCTTGAGCAGACAAATTTGCAGTTTTCGTGCCACTTTTCTTCGCGCATCAGAAAAGCGCCCGTTTGTTATGAAATAGTTATGTCGATGCTATCAAAATGAAGATAGCAGCTTTCACTGGCAGGGAAAAAGAGCATGATGGCAAATGAGGGATTAAATCTTCCAAAAGTGTCAGCCAGAGCACAATTCTCCATAGGGCTGTTGCCCTGATAGGGTGACTCCTGTCAGGGCAATGGGGTCAGGCACCGTTCCAGCGCGTAAATAAGTCACAAGGTAGTTCAATATCAAACTGATCCAGGATGCGATTGATGGTCTGGTCAATGATTTCGTTAATTGACTGCGGGCGATGATAAAAAGCGGGTACTGGTGGCATCACAATCGCCCCAAGCTCCGCCGCCTGAGTCATCAGGCGTAAATGTCCTAAATGGAGTGGCGTTTCACGCACCGCTAGTACCAAAGGGCGACGTTCTTTCAGCACGACATCTGCCGCCCGGGTTAGCAAGCCATCTGTATAACTATTGACGATACCCGATAAGGTTTTTATCGAACAAGGCAAAATCGCCATGCCCGCTGTTTTAAAAGAGCCTGAGGAGATACTGGCCGCGATATCGCGCGAATCATGCACCACATCAGCCAGGGCTTGTACATCACGCAATGAATAGTCAGTTTCCAGCGCCAGGGTCTGACGCGCAGCATGGCTCATGACCAGATGGCTTTCTACATCAGGCACTTGCTGCAATACTTCCAGTAAACGGACGCCATAAATGGCACCACTGGCCCCAGATATACCGACAATCAATCGTTTCATCTGTTCTATTCTCTCCTCTCAATTCACAGCTCAATGATTAGATTTCTATGTGCAGCCCGGCAGCCTGCCAG
>CANRKT010000021.1 GCA_947631255.1 uncultured Enterobacteriaceae bacterium | reverse complement strand
AGATACTCGTATTGTTACCTGTGTTCTCTCATGACTTTATCTATAAATATAATTTATTCAATTCATATGAATAAAGGATGATTATATCCTTGTTGATAATTTTTTAACTATAAATAATATTGTTTATTATCACTCTATTCTATATATGGTTAGGTTTTTCATCTGTCGCTAATATCTTGTTAAATACTGTTGATTTTAATATGTAAAGCATCTGTTGACTGAGGGATTGAATATTTAATATATATCACCATTTATAATTTCAGCTTTAATAAAATAAGTGACAGCTCTTGTAACTTATATTTTTATATCATAAAAGATAATACATGTTTAATTTGAATGTGTTTATCAATCGTTCATTTTATTAATATCAAGAGGTTATTATGTCCAGAAAAAATATTAATATAAATTTACAAGCTAGAAATAAATTCCAAAGCGTTCAACCTTTCCATGGCTATATTACGAAACCCTTATCCCGTACCGGTTTCTTAATATCTAAAGGACTACTTATATCTGGCTGGCCAGCAAATGAAATGGAAGGCGGGAAGAATTTCCCTAACTATACCGGGGGCCAGTTCGTCAGACAAGGAAACGAAGAGGCCTTTTATTCGGATGTAGAAAGCGCCACACCTCCGGAGGATGGACTGATCATTAGTGGCGGGCGGACAGCTAATAATCGTCTCCTTGTGAATTATACAGATCAGGAATTAGCGAGTTTAGCGGGCATTAAAGGGGGATGGCCAAAACTTTCAGTGGCCAGTGGAAGTACTTTTTATGCTACTTGGGTTTACCATGCCGCCCATAAAACGCGTGGCTACCGTTGGTATATTACCAAGCAGAACTGGGATCCTACTGAGCGTTTGACGCGTGCTGCTTTTGAGCCGGAACCGATTTACAGTGACTTTAATTCATATGCACCATTTTGGAGTTATAGCGATCAAACCATGGCCCCATGGAGTGACCTTAGTGTTGTTTTACCTGCCAGAACGGGTCATCAGGTACTCTTATGTGTATGGATTATTGCGGATACCGGGATGGGATTCTATCAGGCCTTCGACTTGGATTTTGACGGCCAAGGGGGCGGAGAAGGTGAAGGCGGCGGAGAAGGTGAAGGCGGCGGAGAAGGTGAAGGGGGCGGAGAAGGCGAAGGGGGCGGAGAAGGTGAAGGGGGCGGTGGCCATCACCATCTTGAAGCATGGTCGCCAAATAGCGTACAGTACTATGTCGGCGATTATGTGATTCATCGTGACAATGTTTATGTTTGCACACAGACACATGTCTCTAATAGTGGCTGGGCTCCCGGAGTCGCTTTCACTCTTTGGAGATTAGTCAGCTGATTGAATATCCTCTCTCCTTGAAAAGGAGAGAGGATACTGCTTACAAGTATCATTTCTGTCTGCTTTTTATTAGATTCGCTTAAGAAACCCTTCCCTATCCAATCAATAATACCGACAGTGATATTTATTCTGCTTTAAAAAATTATATTCTGTAAATGAAACATTTTCACCTTTAGGCGATAAGCTCGACATCATCGTATAAACTCGATATTGTTAGCTGTCTGGATGTCTAAACGTTTAAACCTGTGCTTTGAGGATATAAGGTTATGCCGATTCGGGTGCAAGACGAGTTACCTGCCGTCAATTTTCTGCGCGAAGAAAATGTCTTTGTGATGACAACATCACGTGCGAGCAATCAGGAAATCCGTCCACTGAAGGTACTGATACTGAATCTGATGCCGAAAAAAATTGAGACGGAGAATCAGTTTCTGCGTTTGCTCTCTAACTCGCCATTGCAGGTTGATATTCAGCTATTGCGCATCGACGCACGTGAGTCACGTAATACGCCCACTGAGCATCTCAATAATTTTTACTGCAACTTTGAAGATATCAAAAATGATAACTTTGATGGATTAATCGTGACTGGGGCACCACTGGGCTTGGTTGAGTTTAACGATGTGGCTTACTGGCCTCAAATTCAACAGATATTACTGTGGGCGAAAAATCATGTCACCTCGACACTTTTTGTCTGTTGGGCTGTACAGGCAGCACTCAATATTCTCTACGGTATTCCAAAACAAACGCGTAACGAAAAGCTCTCAGGGATTTATAAACATAATATTACTCACCCGCATGCACTTTTCACCCGTGGATTTGACGACTCATTCCTGGCACCTCATTCACGCTACGCTGACTTTCCGGCAGATTTGATTCGTAATCATACAGATCTTGAGATCTTTGCTGAGTCTGAGAGTGGTGATGCTTATCTGTTTGCCAGTAAAGACAAACGTATCGCTTTTGTCACCGGTCATCCGGAATATGATGCTTTGACGCTAGCGGGTGAATATTTCCGCGACCTGGAGGCGGGTCTTGAACCCGAAATACCTTATAACTACTTCCCTGATAATGATCCGGCGAACACACCACGTGGAACCTGGCGTAGTCACGGTAATTTATTGTTTACTAACTGGCTGAATTATTACGTTTATCAGATAACACCATTCGATTTACGTCATATGAACCCTACGCTCGACTAGGCCCTTCATATGAAGTGGCTTCATTGCTTTTAGCATGCTGTGATATAGACAGTATTATATAGGTTTTTTCATCCCCAGATAATCACGCCAAGGCGCAGACAGGACAGTTGAACCTGCACCTTGTCAAGTTAACACCAGGAGTCCTGAGTTGAGTAACAAAGTCGAACAACTAAAACGTCAGCTAAGCGAGCGTATTCTGGTGCTGGATGGTGGCATGGGTACCATGATCCAGAGCTATCGCTTTGATGAAAGTGATTTTCGGGGAGAGCGTTTTGCACAATGGCCTTGTGATCTAAAAGGTAACAATGACTTACTGGTACTCAGTAAACCAGAAACGATAGCTGAGATTCACTCTGCCTACTTTGCTGCCGGGGCAGATATTGTCGAAACCAATACCTTTAACTCAACAGCGATTGCGATGGCAGACTACCAAATGGGGTCTCTATCGGCTGAAATTAACTATGAAGCCGCCAGACTGGCGCGTGCTTGTGCTGACGAATGGACGGCGCGTACACCTGAAAAGCCGCGTTATGTCGCGGGAGTACTGGGTCCGACCAACCGTACTGCCTCTATCTCGCCAGATGTTAACGATCCTGCGTTTCGTAATGTCACTTTTGATCAACTGGTGGAAGCTTATCGTGAGTCAACGCGTGCGCTAGTCGAAGGTGGCGTTGACTTAATCATGATTGAAACCATCTTTGATACCCTGAATGCCAAGGCGGCTATCTTCGCTGTTAAAGCGGAGTTTGATGCCTTGGGTATTGAGCTACCGCTGATGATTTCCGGGACGATTACAGATGCTTCTGGGCGTACCCTCTCCGGGCAAACGACAGAGGCATTTTATAACTCTTTGCGCCATGCTGAAGCTCTGACTTTTGGGCTTAACTGTGCGCTGGGCCCTGATGAATTACGCCAGTACATAGCGGAATTATCTCGTATTTCTGAAAGTTATGTCACAGCTCACCCGAATGCCGGGCTGCCCAATGCTTTTGGTGAGTATGACCTCGATGCTGCTACCATGGCCGAACAGGTGAGGGAGTGGGCTCATGCGGGCTTCCTGAATATCATTGGCGGTTGTTGCGGCACCACACCTGAACATATTGCGGCCATGAGTCAGGCCGTTGCAGGTGTTGCTCCGCGTCAGTTACCTGATTTACCGGTCTCCTGCCGCCTTGCGGGTCTGGAACCACTGAATATTGGTGCCGATAGTTTATTCGTGAACGTTGGTGAGAGAACTAACGTCACGGGTTCTGCAAAATTTAAACGCCTGATCAAAGACGAAAAATATAACGAGGCGCTGGAAGTTGCTCTACAGCAGGTAGAAAGCGGTGCCCAAATCATCGATATCAATATGGATGAAGGGATGCTGGATGCCGAAGCAGCGATGGTTCGTTTTCTGAACCTGATAGCCGGTGAGCCAGATATTGCCCGTGTTCCGATTATGATTGACTCCTCAAAGTGGGACGTTATCGAAAAAGGTCTGAAATGTATTCAGGGCAAAGGTATCGTTAACTCCATCTCGATGAAAGAGGGTGTTGAGGCATTTACTCATCACGCAAAATTGGTTCGTCGGTATGGTGCAGCCATGGTCGTGATGGCATTTGATGAGGTCGGTCAGGCCGATACTCGTGAGCGTAAGATTGAAATTTGCCGCCGCGCTTACAAAATCCTCACTGAAGAAGTTGGCTTCCCGCCGGAAGATATTATTTTCGACCCCAATATCTTTGCGGTTGCGACCGGTATTGAAGAACATAATAACTATGCTCAGGACTTTATTGGTGCCTGTGAAGATATTAAGCGTGAACTCCCTCATGCCATGATTTCCGGTGGGGTTTCTAACGTCTCCTTCTCATTCCGTGGTAATGACCCGGTACGTGAAGCTATCCACGCGGTGTTCTTGTATTACGCTATCCGTAATGGCATGGGTATGGGGATTGTTAACGCCGGGCAATTGGCCATTTATGATGATCTCCCGACTGAGCTACGGGAAGCAGTGGAAGACGTTATTCTGAATCGCCGTGATGACGGAACAGAACGTCTGCTGAATTTGGCCGAGCGCTACCGGGGTAGTGCAAGTGATGGCAGCGCGAATGCCCAGCAGGCTGAATGGCGGAGCTGGGAAGTACAGAAGCGTCTGGAATATGCGCTGGTTAAAGGGATCACTGAATTTATCGAGTCTGATACGGAAGAAGCCCGTCTGCTGGCCAGCCGCCCGATTGAAGTGATTGAAGGCCCTCTCATGGACGGTATGAACGTGGTGGGTGACCTGTTTGGTGAAGGAAAAATGTTCCTACCACAAGTGGTTAAGTCAGCACGAGTGATGAAGCTAGCAGTGGCTTATCTTGAACCCTATATAGAGGCCAGCAAAGAGAAAGGACGTACCAACGGTAAAATGGTCATTGCCACCGTGAAGGGGGATGTACACGATATTGGTAAAAACATTGTTGGTGTGGTACTGCAATGTAATAACTATGAAATCATTGATCTCGGTGTCATGGTTCCGGCGGAAAAAATCCTCAAAACAGCGCGTGAACTGAATGCCGATTTAATTGGCTTGTCCGGTTTGATAACCCCATCGCTGGATGAAATGGTCAACGTGGCGAAAGAGATGGAGCGCCAGGGCTTCACTATTCCATTGCTGATTGGTGGTGCGACGACATCAAAAGCGCATACCGCAGTAAAAATTGAACAGAATTACAGTGGCCCAACGGTATATGTGCAGAATGCTTCACGTACCGTTGGCGTGGTTTCATCCTTGCTGTCAGATACGTTACGGGATGATTTTGTCACCCGGATGCGTAAAGAGTACGAAACCGTCCGTATCCAGCATGGGCGTAAAAAGCCGCGTACACCTCCGGTTTCATTAGCGACTGCTCGTGCTAACGCCTCAACATTTGACTGGGCGGCTTATACCCCTCCGGTAGCACAGCAGTTGGGAGTGCAAGAAGTCATTGCTGATATTGCGATACTTCGCCCGTATATCGACTGGACCCCATTCTTTATGACCTGGTCCCTGGCGGGCAAGTATCCGCGCATACTGGAAGATGAAGTGGTGGGTGAAGAGGCTAAGCGACTATTTGATGACGCTAATGAGCTACTCGATATGCTGCATAATACCAAAACACTGGTGCCTCGCGGCGTTGTGGGACTGTTTCCGGCAAACCGGATTGACGACGATATAGAAATTTATCGGGATGAGACTCGCGAAGAGCTGCTGACCGTCGGACATCATTTGCGCCAACAGACAGAGAAGACCGATTTTGCTAACTACTGTCTGGCTGATTTTGTTGCGCCAAAAGAGAGTGGTAAAGCAGACTATATAGGTGCTTTTGCTGTCACAGGGGGGATGGAAGAGGATGCTCTGGCAGAGGTGTATGACGCTCAGCATGATGACTATAATAAAATCATGATCAAAGCGGTTGCCGATCGTCTGGCTGAAGCTTTTGCTGAATATCTCCATGAGCAGGTTCGTAAAGTCTACTGGGGTTATGCCGCGGATGAAAATCTGAGTAATGAAGAGCTGATCCGCGAGAATTATCAAGGTATTCGTCCAGCTCCAGGCTACCCAGCCTGCCCGGAACATACCGAAAAAGCGGCTATCTGGAAGTTACTCGACGTAGAAAAAGTGATTGGCATGCAGTTAACTGAGTCCTATGCGATGTGGCCAGGAGCCTCGGTAGCCGGCTGGTATTTCAGTCATCCAGAAAGTAAGTACTTCGCGGTTGCACAAATTCAGCGTGACCAGGTTGAAGATTATGCTCAACGTAAGGGGATGAATATCAATGAAGTTGAACGCTGGCTGGCTCCTAACTTAGGTTATGATGCTGATTAATCAATATTGAGTTGGACAAGCTGATTTAGCTATGAGCAGTAACCTGGGGGAATAATATTTCCGCCAGGTTTTTAGTTGGTGGTTTTACCCCGTTAGTACTGTATTAAAGCACGCTATCCTCTCAAAAATACCCTTTCCACTGTGTTGTCTCTTTCTTGACCTAAACCCTCTATACTGGGGGTGTAACTAACCGTTTTATCAGGAATACTAAGAAATATAAGGAGAATGAGAACCCGTGTTAACTTTGTTGCACCTACTTTCTGCTGTCGCTCTATTAGTATGGGGTACGCATATTGTTCGTACCGGAATAATGCGGGTGTACGGGGCAAATCTGCGTAGTGTATTAAGCCGCAGTATAGAAAAGAAACCCATCGCCTTTTGTGCAGGTATTGGTGTGACGGCACTAGTACAAAGTAGTAATGCCACCACGATGCTGGTGACATCCTTTGTTGCTCAGGATTTGATTGCCCTGGCCCCAGCACTGGTGATTGTTCTCGGTGCTGATGTGGGTACCGCTCTTATGGCGCGTGTACTTACGTTTGATCTCTCCTGGCTTTCACCCCTGCTTATTTTTATTGGCGTCATTCTTTTTCTCAGCCGTAAACAGAATCGTGTAGGGCAATTAGGTCGAGTTGGGATTGGCCTGGGGTTAGTTCTATTGGCTCTTGAGCTTATCGTGACCGCAGTGACTCCGATAACTCAGGCTTCAGGAATCAAGGTTATTTTTGCTTCCCTGACGGGAGACATCATGCTTGATGCTCTGATTGGGGCGGCATTTGCCATTATCACGTATTCCAGTCTCGCTGCGGTGCTACTGACCGCTACACTGACGGCAACCGGTATCATCCCCTTCGATGTGGCATTATGTCTGGTGATTGGTACGAACCTGGGTTCTGGTTTGCTGGCGATGATTAATAACAGTGCGGCGAATGCTGCTGCTCGCCGAGTTGCGCTGGGAAGTCTGTTATTTAAATTGATGGGGTGCGTGATAGTCCTGCCTTTTGTTCATGTTCTGGCAGCACAGATACAGAGACTCCCACTGGGCCAGGCTGATTTAGTCATTTACTTCCATGTGTTTTATAACCTGATCCGTTGTCTTGCAATGGTGCCTTTCGCTGAACCGATGGCACGTTTTTGCCGACGGGTTATTCGTGAATCACCTGAACTCGATACGCGGATGAAACTTAAACATCTGGATCCGGCAGATCTGGAAATTCCTGCGCTGGGGCTGGTCAATGCAACGCGTGAAACGCTGAGAATGGGAGATGTGCTGGAGCAAATGCTGGATAGCTGGCGTAAGGTGGTTCAGGGCGAACCCCGCGAAGAAAAAGAGCTCCGCAAGCAGGCTGATGATGTCAACATTCTCTATACCGGGATTAAACTCTACCTGGCCCAGATGCCGAGGGAGGCCTTAGCCGAAGAGGAGTCACGCCGTTGGGCCGAGATAATCGAAGTATCCCTTAATCTCGAGCAAGCATCAGATATCATTGAGCGAATGGGAAGCGCCGTGGCGGATAAATCACTGGCTGTACGTCGCTCTTTTTCTGCTGAAGGTCTGAAGGAACTGGATAGCCTGTATCAGCAGTTGATCAGTAACTTACAACTCAGCATGTCGGTCTTTTTCTCCAGAGATATCAATAGTGCCCGACGTTTACGACGGAATAAACATCGTTTTCGGATCATGAACCGCCGTTATTCCCATGCCCATGTTGACAGACTGCATCAGCAAAACGTCCAAAGCATTGAAACCAGTTCGCTGCACTTAGGTTTGCTGGGAGATATGAATCGACTGAATTCCTTGTTCTGTAATGTAGCCTACAGCGTAATGAGCCAACCCGACGAAGATGATGAACGTGACAGTGATTAATCGTGTTCAGTGGGTGCAGGCAGACAGGTTATTTTGTCTGGGCGCCTTAAGATTAAAATAATGTTTACTAACCTTATTCGCAAGGCCCTGTGGGTAAGGTATAGTCCTGGTTTTGTGGAGGAACCATGCTGACTGATTCATCTATTCGTCTTAATAAATATATTAGCGAGAGTGGGATTTGCTCGCGCCGTGATGCCGATCGCTTTATCGAGCAGGGGTTGGTTTTCGTCAACGGCAAACGCGCCAAAATTGGCGATCAGGTGTTGGTTGGCGATAGCGTAAAAGTGAATGGTCAGCTCATCGAACCTCGCGAGGAAGACGATTTAGTCCTGATTGCATTGAATAAACCGGTAGGTATTGTAAGCACCACGGAAGATAGTGAGCGCGATAATATTGTTGATTTTGTGAATCACAGTAAACGTGTATTCCCGATTGGTCGCCTTGATAAAGACTCTCAGGGGCTGATTTTTCTGACCAACCATGGTGACCTGGTCAATAAGATCCTTCGTGCCGGTAACGACCACGAAAAAGAGTATCTGGTAACAGTGAATAAACTGGTCACTGATGAATTTATTCTTGGCATGAGTCGTGGCGTTCCTATTCTCGGTACCGTCACGAAGAAGTGTAAGGTTAAAAAAGAAGCCCCTTTTGTATTTCGTATTACGCTGGTGCAGGGACTCAACCGTCAAATTCGTCGGATGTGTGAACATTTTGGCTATGAAGTCACCAAACTTGAACGTATGCGTATTATGAATGTGAGCCTTTCCGGGCTCCCTCTGGGCGAATGGCGCGATCTGAGCGATGATGAATTAGTTGAACTATTTAAACTGATTGAAGATTCCAGCTCGGAAGAAAAAGTGGTGAAACCCGCTAAAGCAAAAGCTAAAACGACCGCTTCAGTGGTAAAAAAACCTGCCGGCAGCGGAGCAAAAAATATGGCTAAGACCCCGGCAGAGTTGGCTTCACGTAAGCGTTTTACAGCGCCAGGACGAAAAAAGAAAAGGCGTTGACAGGCAGAGAGGGGTAGCCAATAGATTTTCCCCTCTCTGGTGAATCATCGTTTTCCACGTGAGTGATTATTGGCTGACCATGAAAATGAAGCTGAAGTGTCTGGTTTTAAAGAATTTTTCTTTTTAATCTGACGGGCTTTTTTGGCGGCCAGTTCACGTTCGGCCATCAGTTTATCAACATACTCTTTTTTTACTTGGTTCGTTTCTGAGTTGGTCAATGGGCGACCCTGAGCAATGCGTGCGCGATCCAGCAACGTTTTTAGTTCGCGTTGCTCGCTTTCCGTCATATCTTTCTGTGTCAGTCTGGCTGTGGACATCTGTACGACCTCTTAGAGAACGGTTTTTAGTATAAAAACAAACAGGTTCTGTCCACACCAAAATAGCATCAATCGTTAGTTTGTGCTGCTGCCAGATTGAAAAGATAACAAGGCCGAACGGATGTTCGGCCTTTTGTCATGGGTTTTAGTCTCTGGCCATTATTCAAACAGATTACGGTGCAGTTCCTGTACGACTTCTTCTACATCATCACCAGGAACCAGGAAACACAGGTTGTAGCTGGATGCCCCATAGCAAATCATACGAATATTGAAGGGTTCCAGTACACCGAACACCTCTTTTCCTACACCACAAGCTTTAGATAAGTTATTACCGATAATCGCGACCAGAGCGAGATTTTCTTCCACTTCAACACGGCACAGTGCAGACAGTTCAGTCAGCAGCGCGGAGGTCAGCAGGCTGCCACCTGTTGACGTGGAGCCGGTGGTATCCAGTGTCAGTGCAATGCTCACTTCAGAAGTAGTGATCAAATCCACTGAAATATTGTGGCGAGCCAGAACGGTGAATACTTCGACGAGGAAGCCACGTGAGTGCAGCATATTCAGGCTATGCAGAGTCAGCAGGGTCTGTTTACGACGTAAGGCCAGCGCACGGAAAAGTGGTGGATTCTCGGTTTTGTTGCAGACCAGCGTTCCACCTGCTGCCGGGTCTTTACTTGAACCCACGAACACGGGAATATCACTGCGTACAGCAGGCATAAGCGTCGCTGGATGTAAAACCTTGGCACCAAAAGTGGCCATTTCAGCCGCTTCTCCAAAGGCAATCCTGTCAATACGCTTGGCCGCAGGAACCACACGCGGATCAGTCGTATAAATTCCCGGCACATCTGTCCAGATATCAACACGTGCAGCATGAAGCGCTTCACCCAGCAAGGCAGCAGTATAGTCGCTGCCACCACGACCCAGCGTGGTCGTGCGTCCTTTTTCTTCGCTACCAATAAAGCCCTGGGTGATAACCCGTGAATCTGATAAATGTGGCGCTAAGTGTTGAGCAACCAGCTGACCCACTGTGGCAACCTCTGGTTCAGCACGGGAAAAGCGGTCATTGGTGCGCATGACTTTACGCACATCGAACCACTGAGCATTGATCTCGCGTTGGCGCAGTATCTCAACGAACAGCAGAGTGGACATCAGCTCACCGTGGCTGAGCAGTTCATCTGTTAATGCATTAGAGGTTGCCAGAGAAGCCGCTTCTGCCAGAGTTGAAATATTTTCAAGCAGGCGATCAATTTCTTCACAGATAACTTGTGGCTGGGCAAGATGCTCAATAATGTCGTACTGAATTTTACGTATTGTCTCAATACTTTCCTGGCGCGCATCAGACTCAAGCCCTTCAGCCAGTGCAACCAGTAAATTGGTTACGCCTGCGGAAGCAGAGAGCACGACAACACGAACTCTCTCATCAGAGAGAACAACATCGGCACTGCGATTCATCGCCTCGAAATTGGCAACGCTGGTACCACCAAATTTGGCGACTACTATTTGAGACATAACTACCTCGTGTCAGGGAGCCAGATTTCTGGCAAAAATTATTCAGCCTTGGCACAAGGAAAGAGCGGTATACGGGGTGGACGCAGACAACTACGGATTCACCCAGAAGTGCTCCACCTTGTTGACCGACTCAGGTCATGGACTCAGTAAGTCGGTTATTAAATGTTCCTTAACGAACATCCAGGGTGACAACCCAGAGGATTCAGCCCCTGTGGTCGATGATGGACGTTACCATGCGTAGCATCATCTCGGCGTTACTCCCCCTCATATATCATCACAGGATTGGTTCCTACGATATCTTACCTGGGTAACGCGCCTCTTCTGGCCTGTGCAAGCACAGGTTAGGTCTTAATAAATAAAGGTTAATAGGGGGGAAGTCAACGCTGGGATTATACGGATTATTTATCGACAGGAGGGGGATAGGAATATAACTAATAGTACCTATACTTTGACATGTTCATTTGAAATAGATAACACACTAACGGAATATGAAAAGCGTCACAATTTTTGCCTGTAGGCGTTACAATCAAAATAGTTCCGATTCTTAAATCACATGAGTATTGCTATGAAAAACATCAACCCAACGCATACCAAAGCCTGGCAGTCACTTCAGGATCACTACGAAGAACTTAAAGATGTCACATTGGCAGAGCTGTTCGCACAAGATAATGATCGCTTTGCAAAGTTCTCTGCCACCTTCGATGATTCCATGCTGGTAGACTTCTCTAAAAACCGCATGACCACCGAAACTCTTGAGAAACTCCAGGCCCTGGCGAAAGAGACTGACCTGCAAAGTGCTATCAAGTCTATGTTTGCGGGTGAAAAAATTAACCGTACTGAAGATCGTGCGGTACTCCATGTTGCACTACGTAACCGCAGTAATACGCCTATTCTGGTTGACGGCAAAGATGTGATGCCAGAAGTCAATGCGGTGCTGGAGAAGATGAAATCCTTCTCAGAGAATGTCATTAGTGGTCACTGGAAAGGTTACACCGGTAAATCCATTACTGATGTGGTGAACATTGGTATCGGTGGTTCAGACCTGGGGCCATTTATGGTCACAGAAGCGCTGCGTCCCTACAAAAATCACCTGAATATGCACTTTGTTTCTAACGTCGATGGTACTCAAATGGTTGAGGTTCTGAAAAACCTTAACCCAGAAACAACGCTGTTCCTGGTCGCTTCTAAAACCTTTACGACTCAGGAAACGATGACCAATGCCCACAGTGCTCGTGACTGGTTCCTGAAAGCGGCAGTTGACGAACAACATGTTGCTAAACACTTTGCTGCCCTGTCGACCAACGGCCAGGCTGTAGGTGAATTCGGTATTGATACCGCAAATATGTTTGAGTTCTGGGACTGGGTCGGTGGACGTTACTCACTGTGGTCGGCGATTGGCCTGTCGATTATTCTGTCCATTGGCTATGACAACTTTATTGAATTACTGAGCGGTGCTCATGCCATGGATAAACACTTTGCTGAAACGCCGGCAGAGCAAAATATCCCGGTTCTGCTGGCACTGATTGGTCTGTGGTACAACAATTTCTTCGGCGCTGAAACTGAAGCCATTCTGCCATACGACCAATATATGCACCGTTTCCCGGCTTACTTCCAGCAGGGTAACATGGAGTCAAACGGTAAATATGTTGACCGTACCGGTGCGCCAGTTGATTACCAGACTGGACCCATCATTTGGGGTGAGCCTGGTACCAATGGTCAGCATGCGTTCTACCAGCTGATCCATCAGGGAACGAAACTGATCCCTTGCGATTTTATCGCACCGGCTATCAGCCATAACCCACTGTCAGATCACCATCCTAAATTACTGTCTAACTTCTTTGCTCAGACAGAAGCGCTGGCGTTTGGTAAGTCACGTGAAGTGGTTGAGCAGGAGTTTGCCTCTCAGGGTAAAGATCCTAAAGCTCTGGAAAATGTGGTGCCGTTTAAAGTGTTCGAAGGTAACCGTCCGACCAACTCTATTTTGCTGCGTGAAATCACGCCATTTAGCCTGGGCGCACTGATTGCTATGTATGAGCACAAAATCTTCACTCAGGGTGCGATTCTGAACATCTTCACTTTTGATCAGTGGGGAGTAGAACTGGGTAAACAACTTGCCAGCCGTATTCTGCCAGAACTGAATAACGACCAGCAGGTCACAGGGCATGATAGCTCGACTAACAGCCTGATTAACCGTTACAAGGCATGGCGCGCATAAAGCAGCGATACCGTTCCGTTAAGATTTAGCCGATCGGTTGAACGACTTTTTCGTTCGGTAAGGATCCGTAATCTCTCAGGGGATTACGGATTTTTTTATCAAAATCACAACGCTATCTGACAATACAAAGAATTTTAATTGCCACATTATTCCCATTATGTCTTTATATCTGCGATAGAAAACAATAAAAAAAGATAGATAAAATTAACCCGGCTCATCAGCATAAATTTCCCCTTTAAAATACATTTACCAGAAGATAGGTTTAATCATACCCAATCATGAAGAGATATTACTCATGGGTCAGGTACTTCTTCAGCGTTATCAAGGCAGGCCAGCAAAGGGGCGATAAAAAATGGGCAGCGGCAGTGGAACAGCGGTGCAAATGGACGTCAGATATTAGGTTATCCCTGGTCTCAGTAATAACAACCTCGCAGGATCCATACTTGGCACGGGATAAAAATGACGGTGGGCTTGAAAAGAAAAACCCTACTAAAATGTAGGGTTCATCAATAATCTGAAATCTGGCCAACAAGTATTACACCAGATAGCTTCTTGGCCACTCCACCTGTTCTGTGGTTTGGACAATAGCGATTTCTTACAGGTTAAAAGTACCGAAAGAAACGTCCATATTGTTAAAGGAGTTGATGATTTTATTGATCAGTTTCATGATGGTATCCTAAACAAGTGAATTTATTTTTGTGATGCAATGCACAAAATATACACATAATCTCAGTTAATATCAACAATTTTGTGATCTGTGTCACTATTCGTGTTGCACTTCTTTGTCCATATCATCGGCATTACTGCGATTCTTGCCCTGGTTATCACTTGTGGCTGTGTAACAGCGGTAGATTAGAACGCGAATAAACTACTGTTACCCACCTGTCTTAGAGGCTATCCCTAGCAGATAGCCTTACTTTCTTAGCATTTTGTTTACTGATGATGCGATTTTTATGCTTAGCCGCCCTGTAAATGCGATTCTGCGTTACAATACTGCCAGATATCGTAGCGGAGTATATTTTCATGACCGACGCGCTGTCGCCTTTGCGCGCCTTACATTTTTTTGACGTTCTTCCCCAGGAGCTAAGTGCCGCCTGGCTTGATTGGTTATTGCTGGAAGACTCGATGACTAAGCGCTTTGAGCAATATTGCACCCATGTCACTGTTCGTATTATACGGGAAGGCTTTATCTCTCAGGATGAATGCCCATCCGAAGCCGCTCTTCTTCCGCCAGCTACGCGTTACTGGCTTCGCGAAATCATCCTTTGTGGAGATGAAGAACCTTGGCTGCTGGCACGTACAGTGGTTCCAGAAAGCACTCTTGAGGGGCCTGAACTGGCATTAAAGCAATTAGGTCGTACCCCGCTGGGCCGCTATTTATTTAGTTCGTCTTTTTTAACTCGCGATTATATTCAAGTTGGACGTAGCGAAGCGCTATGGGGACGACGTTCTCGTTTGAGGTTGTCAGGTAAGCCGTTATTACTTACTGAGCTCTTCTTGCCGAACTCTCCGTTATATAAAGAGGAAAGATAGTTAATGGAGTGGAGTCTGAACCAGAAAAAATTACTGGCCTATCACCAGCTGATGCGCACTGATAAGCCGATTGGCACCTTGTTGCTGTTGTGGCCGACTTTGTGGGCATTGTGGCTGGCAACGCCCGGTATTCCACCGCTGACTATTCTGGCTATCTTTATGGCTGGTGTCTGGCTGATGCGTGCCGCTGGATGTGTTATCAATGATTACGCAGACCGCAAGGTTGACGGATATGTTAAGCGCACCACTCAGCGACCCATGCCGAGCGGTGCCGTCAGTGAAAAAGAGGCTAAAATTCTCTTTGTCGGCCTGATAGTGCTGGCTTTTCTGCTGGTGCTTTTGCTGAACACGATGACCATTTTATTATCGGTAGCGGCGCTGGCTCTTGCCTGGATATATCCGTTTATGAAGCGATACACCCACCTGCCACAAGTGGTATTGGGTGCTGCGTTTGGCTGGTCAGTACCTATGGCCTTTTCTGCTATCGGTGAGTCTTTACCCTTGACTTGCTGGTTATTATTTATCGCCAATATTTGCTGGACAGTGGCTTACGATACCCAGTACGCCATGGTCGATCGCGATGATGATCTGAAGATTGGTATTAAATCCACTGCAATTCTGTTTGGTAAGCAAGACAAGTTAATTATCGGTCTGCTGCAAATTGCGGTGATCGTCCTGATGGCGATTGTTGGCGTATTGAATGAGTTGAATGGCGTATTTTACTGCTCTCTGCTGCTGTCTGGCGTCTTATTTATTCATCAGCAAAAATTGATTGCTGGCCGCGGACGGAATGAATGCTTCCAGGCTTTTATGAATAACAACTATGTCGGATTAGTGCTGTTTATCGGTATTGCTGTAAATTTCCTGCATTTCTGATACTGAGCAAACCGTCTTTAGCCAGGCGGTTTGCTTCCTCATCGCTACATGTGACTCGGCGTTACCCTCCGGATAAGCCACCAAATAATCCTGCCAGCAGCTGGCGCCGTAATACCGGATTCGATAAAAAGGTGCTGTCGCGGGATAAAAGAAAACAGCGGGTTTCCCCGCTTTTTGTATTGTTCAGGGATTAGATGGTAGCAACGGGTGCCGGAACATTATCCTGAGTGGTTGCACTTTCAATGGTCAGTCGGATTTCGGCTGTCACAAGGTCTGCCAGTATCTGATAAACCTTAATTGTTTCGACTGGCTCAGCGTCTCCGGTATCGCTGATGTAGCCTTCATCACGCAAGGTTAACACCAGAGAAGTAAATACCGCTTTGTCGAAAAATTCCGGAGCGTTGATTCCGTGCAGGACAGATAACCGTTGTGCCAGGGTACGACTTTCACGTTCTAGCGTACCGCGGTTAATCGACGGATTAGTACTGAGTAACCAGAAAGTGATTGCATAGCGTTGCAAGGTTTCACGTACTCCGGCGGCCAGAAGTTCCAGCTTCATCGCCTGGGAGGGATTCACTTTTACCTTATCACCGTCGATAACAACCAGCTGCTGACGTATCAGCTCGGCCAGTAAAGCCTCGACCTCTGTTGCCAGCTGTTGCTCATCCCAGCGCAGGAATAGCTCTGCTTTTAGCATCGGATAGATAACGGCTATCTGCGTCATTAATTCCTGACGAGTCATCTGGTTATGCTGGGAAATTATTGCAGCGATAAGCGACGGTAATACCAGCATATGCATGATGTTATTACGGTAGTAAGTCATCAGCACAGCCTGCTCACGCGGCAGAATAATGATGTCACCGATGGTATCTTTTTCTACTTCAAACTTATTCATTTGCATCGCATGATCAATAAGCGCATCCGCTTTCATCGTCGGTGTCGTGGCATCCGGTGAGTAAGGGACGTTATGCAGCAGATCCAGATAACAATTCAGCTGATCGGTTAACTGTTCCCGAGTCAGCGAGCGCTGACGTGAGGCGAGCAGTGCGGTGCAGCATAAGTTCATCGCATTCGCCGCCCCGGCATTGTTAATTCTGACCATCAGATCGGCAGCAATATTGTTGACCGTCGGAGTCAGCCATGCTGGACGAATAGATTCGATAGGGTCAATTGAATCACGCCATTCCGGAACATGCTGATTGAGATAGGTCATCAATGGCAGTGGTTCACCAAAGTTAACATAGCCCTGACCCAGGTTACGCAGTTTACTCAGTCCGCGAACCATCTGGAGGAAGCTTTCTTTCTCTTTGGTGGCCCCACGAAGTTCATTGGCATAGGTGCCCACTTCCATCACATGCTCATAGCCGATATAAATCGGTACCAGAGTGATGGGGCGGGTACCGCCACGCAACATCGCCTGAATAGTCATCGACAGTGTTCCGGTTTTCGGATTCAGTAAACGACCAGTACGAGAACGCCCGCCTTCGACAAAGTATTCAACCGAGTAACCGCGGCTGAAAAGCTCACCCAGATATTCACGGAATACGGTGGAGTAGAGTTTGTTACCTTTAAAGGTTCGGCGGATAAAGAAGGCACCCAGGCGACGGAAAATCGGGCCAGCTGGCCAGAAATTGAGATTGATGCCGGCGGCAATATGCGGAGGCACCAGACCCTGGTGATAAAGCACATAAGACAGCAGCAAATAGTCCATATGACTGCGATGGCAAGGAACATAGACAATCTCATGCCCATCATGTGCCAGCTGACGCACTCGCTCTGCGTTATGGACATTGATTCCCTTGTATAGGCGGTTCCATGTCAGCCCGAGAATGCGGTCAGTAAGACGCACGGCTTCATAAGAGAAGTTAGCGGCAATCTCTTCCATCAGCGCAATAGCATTTTGCTGTGCCTTTTCATGGGAGATTTTTTTGCTGCGGGCTTCATCTTCAACGGCTCGCGCTATGGCTTTAGAGGCCAGCAGTTTATTAAACAGAGCCTGACGAGCGGGTAGACGTGGGCCGACGGCAGCTAAACGCTGACGAGCAAAATGGGTACGTGCGACACGTGCCAGTTTTTGCGCAATTGACTTATCCGTACCGTGTTCAGTCGCCATACGACGCAGGGATACTGGCGGTGAAAAACGGACAAAGCTATCACGACCCAACCAAGAGACGGCAAAAAACTTCTGCAAGCCGTTCAACGTTCGTAGCGGTGGGTTAACTTCCCCTTTTTCACGGCCTGGTGAGCGACCAAACATGACCGAAACCGGAACCATCTGGACATCAAGTTCAGGATTGCGATTATGCAGATCCAGATAGTCATGGAATAACTTAATCGACTCCTCTTTTGGCGTGTAATAAGTGAAGACACGCGGCCCGCCGTGGATAAAGACGTAACGGGGTAAAGAGACGCCATCAATTTCCAAGGGAATCAAAGGGTCTGGAAGATTATGAGCCAGACATTGTGCGCGTAACGTGAGTATATCGGCCTTAGAGTTATAAGGCAGGACATACATAATTGGGCGCGTAGCATCCAGTCCCAGTTCGCAGATAGGATCCGCAGGGATAGACTTACTTTTTACCAAGATACGTAATGGTAAATTCAGTAATTTATAGTAAATTGGTGACCAGCCTGACATAGAGATGTACAGCCTCAGGTTAATAATACAAATACAGCGCAAGGATACCAGAAACTCCAGGGAATTTCTGTGGCCGGATCATTTAGAACCGACTCCGCGCCTACAAGTAACTCGAATTATTTTCGCTATCAACTTAGAACTTCCCCCATTTAGGCTATATTATTCGCCACTTTGTCCGTGTGCAATAATGTACGCCTACTGGGATAGGCTCTTAATCTATGAGCATTGACGCTCAAAATTTAAAAAGGTTCTCTTTTTATGGCGAGTAAGGCTACTGGCATTACACGTATCATTAAAGCAGCAGGTTATTCGTGGCAAGGATTAAAAGCCGCCTGGCGCAATGAAGCTGCGTTTCGACAAGAAGGTGTGATGGCCGTTGTTGCTATCGCACTGGCTTGCTGGCTGGATGTTGATCCTATTACCCGTATTTTACTGATAGGGTCCGTTGTCCTGGTCATGATAGTGGAGATCCTCAACAGCGCGATAGAGGCGCTGGTTGACAGGGTTGGTACTGATTACCATGAACTTTCCGGGCGGGCTAAAGATATGGGTTCTGCTGCTGTATTGATAGCGCTTATTTTAGCTGCTGTCACCTGGGGAACGTTACTCTGGGCTCATTTCTGATAGAGTTCGCAAAACTGTCAGAGTGGCTTGTTTTAGCTTAATTTTTGGTTTCATATTCGCCATTAGCTGTATATACTCACAGCACAACTGTATAAACACCCAGGGGGCGGAATGAAAGCATTAACTACCAGGCAGCAAGAGGTGTTTGATCTTATTCGGGATCATATAGCCCAAACCGGCATGCCACCAACGCGTGCCGAAATTGCCCAGCGTCTTGGGTTCCGTTCTCCAAACGCAGCAGAAGAACACCTTAAAGCGCTGGCGCGTAAAGGGGTTATCGAGATTATTTCCGGAGCCTCTCGTGGTATTCGGCTGTTAATAGAAGAAGAACAAGGTCTTCCGCTGATTGGCCGTGTCGCAGCCGGGGAACCGTTACTGGCTCAGCAACACATCGAAGGGCACTATCAGGTTGATCCTGGTTTGTTTAAACCTGGCGCTGACTTCTTGCTACGAGTAAGTGGTATGTCAATGAAAGACATCGGTATTTTAGACGGTGACTTACTGGCCGTGCATAAAACACAGGATGTGCGTAACGGTCAGGTTGTTGTGGCCCGTATCGATGACGAAGTTACCGTGAAGCGTCTGAAGAAGCAGGGTAATACCGTTCAATTATTGTCAGAAAATAGCGAGTTCCAGCCTATCGTGGTTGACTTGCGTCAGCAAAGTTTCACCATTGAAGGTTTGGCTGTTGGTGTTATTCGTAATGGTGAATGGTTGTAGTATCAATTAATCGTATCAGTTAAAGTGATGCAGTTCCGTTAACTTGCATCACTTTAATGCAATTCCCTCTCCTGATTCGACTTAGGCCCAGCTATGCGATTCTTCTCCTCTGCGGACAGTGCTCTATGGCGGCTGGCACTGCCGATGATTCTCTCTAATATCTCGGTTCCCCTGCTTGGATTGGTAAGCATTGCCGTTATTGGTCACCTTGAAAGCTCGGTTTATCTGGGCGGGGTCGCTGTGGGTACTATGGCGACCAATTTTCTGTTTATGCTGCTGTTATTTTTACGCATGAGTACCACCGGCATGACAGCGCAGGCATTTGGTGCGAAAGATACGCCACGTCTTGCCCGGGCATTAGTACAGCCACTGCTGCTGGCACTGATTGCGGGTATCGCGATAGTTCTCTTCCGCACGACGTTAATTGATCTGGCATTGCGTATTGTCGGTGGTAGTGAAGAGGTACTAGACCAGGCTCGTGCTTTTCTGGAGATTCGTTGGTTAAGTGCACCTGCTTCACTCGCTAACCTGGTATTACTTGGCTGGTTGCTAGGTGTTCAGTATGCCCGCGCGCCGGTGATACTGCTGGTGGTCGGTAATATCCTCAATATTATTCTCGATCTCTGGCTGATTATGGGTTTGCAAATGAAGGTCGAGGGGGCTGCTTTAGCAACGGTTGCGGCAGAATATGTGACTTTTATCATTGGCTTGCTAATGGTGAAAAAAGTCATGACGCTACGCGGTATAACCTTGCACATGTTTAAAAATAGTTGGCGTGGCGATATTCGCCGTCTATTGGCGCTCAACCGCGACATCATGTTGCGCTCACTGCTGCTACAAATCTGCTTTGCGGGGATCACCATTTTTGGGGCCCGTCTGGGCGGCGAAATTGTTGCCGTGAATGCGGTGCTGATGACACTACTGACCTTTACCGCCTATGCTCTGGATGGTTTCGCTTATTCTGTTGAGGCGTACTCCGGGCAAGCCTATGGTGCACGTGATAGTCGTCATTTACGTGACGTCTGGTATGCCTCTTGTCGACAAGCTGGATTAGTCGCCGTGGCATTCGCGATTATTTATGCGCTGGCGGGGCAACATATTATTGCTCTGCTGACTTCATTACCGGAAATCAGGGCGCTGGCAGACCACTATCTGCCATGGCAAATCATTTTGCCATTGGTTGGAGTATGGTGCTATTTGCTGGACGGTATGTTTATTGGCGCGACGCGTGGCGCTGATATGCGTAACAGTATGGCCATTGCGGCAGTCGGTTTTGGCCTGACGTTGCTGACTTTACCTTGGCTGGGTAATCATGGTTTATGGCTGGCACTGTCAGTATTTTTATCTCTGCGTGGTCTTTCTCTGGCCTTTATCTGGCATCGCCACTGGAAAAATAATACCTGGTTTGATGGGCTGAATCAGTACTGATTTTGAATGGGGTACATCGGCCTGCCTCTGAGTCGTTCTGTTGAGGCAAAGATGTACCTGGGTTTTCGTTTAACGCTTCTTTTTCACCTGAATAGAGTGATCATGACCACACTCTTCACGGTGATGGCAGGCTTCCACTTCAGCACAGTTGGCGCACAGGCCATGGGCTTCCATAATTGAGTGGTGTAATGCAAAGCCAATACGTGAGGCGAGTTCGTGCATAATATCCTCAACACCTTGGGCTGCTTGTTCTTTCACCGCGCCACATCTGTCGCAAATAAACATGGCTGAAGAGTGTGTCGGATGGTCTATCAGATGACAGAGCACATAGCTATTGGTGGACTCTACGCGATGAATAAAACCTTGCTCCAGCAAGAAATCCAGCGCGCGATAAACAGTCGGTGGCTTTGCTTGCGGCTCGCTCACACGCAGTAAGTCCAGTAGATCGTAAGCGCTAATGGCTCCGCTTTGCTGCGCTAGCAAACGCAGTACTTCCAGACGTTGTGGGGTCAGGCGTACATTACGTTGCAAACAAAGCTTTTCAGCCTGCGCTAACATATTTTGAGCAGTTGTTGTATCCATCAGTATCTCCCGATATTTGACTCAATATAGTACCATAAGGGAAAGAAATTGACTGCACTCCGCCGAAATGAACTGCCCCCAAAATAGGGTATCCCATTTTATGTGGGCAGTTCATTTCGGCGAGCTCTCTAAAGGGATATTTTATGAAGAGTTAAGCCGTATTATAGCCCGGTTTTCTCTTTGACTGACTTGTCCCCTGTCTTACTGCATAGCGTGCTACGAGAGTATTGATACTTTTTATCTATCGATACGCGTAAGGCCATGCAGTAAACACCCCATGTATTTGTGGTGCAATGCATTGATGACGAGGCTGAAATGCGGGTTATTTATAAAATAATAAAATTAAATAGAAAAAGAAATGATAAAAGAAATAAAAAATCACCGCTGGTGATGATATGAGGAATTTTAATATTGATATATTAATAGATACCATGGAGTCAGAAAGAAAAAGCAATATATATTCATGATTTTTCATTGTGTCATTTAGGAAACTCATAATTATTATCAATACCCTGTTGTTGTATGTTAATAACAGGGCAAGCTCCTATATTCTCACGTAAGCCTGTCTGGTAAATATATTTACCTTTCTCTTTTACCTGAGAGAGTATCTGTAAAAGTATGAACCATCCGCGCGTTGCCTTTTCTCTATGCTACAATGAGCAATCAGTTATAGGTTCCTTTATTCCTGCGTCCTAAATACAGGGCTGCTGAAAAGGGAGCGGATAAAACAAGAACACATCAAATTAGCGAATATGCACGAGAATACAATAAGCAATAAAGTCACTGAAAACAATCAGTTACCTGCCAGTGGTGGCCATTATAACTCGAGTCGCTTTTCCATTGCTCCCATGCTCGACTGGACTGACCGTCACTGCCGTTATTTTTTACGTCAGTTGTCTCGTCATACGCTGCTGTATACCGAAATGGTGACCACCGGGGCAATTATTCATGGGAAAGGTGATTATCTTGCTTACAGTGAAGAAGAGCATCCGGTTGCTTTACAGCTAGGCGGTAGCGATCCGCAGGCTTTGGCGAAATGTGCCAAACTGGCTGAGGCTCGGGGCTATGATGAAATTAATCTCAATGTAGGTTGTCCTTCTGACCGTGTCCAGAATGGGCGCTTTGGTGCCTGTCTGATGGGTGATGCACAGCTGGTGGCTGATTGTGTCAAAGCAATGCGTGATGTGGTCTCTATTCCCGTGACGGTTAAAACACGTATCGGCATTGATGACCAGGACAGCTATGCCTTCCTGTGTGATTTTATTGAAACTGTGTCCGGTAAAGGGGAATGTGACGAGTTTATTATCCACGCCCGAAAAGCTTGGTTATCGGGACTCAGTCCAAAGGAAAACCGTGAAATCCCACCGCTGGACTATCCGCGTGTTTATCAGTTAAAACGAGATTTTCCACAACTGACCTTGTCCATTAATGGCGGCATTAAAACCCTCGAAGAGGCTAAGACACATTTGCAGTATCTTGATGGTGTGATGGTGGGTCGCGAAGCTTATCAGAACCCCGGTTTGCTGACTAAAGTGGACCGTGAAATCTTTGGTTCGACTGAGCCAGAACCTTGTCCGTTTGCGGTAGTACGTGGGATGTATCCTTATATCGAACACGAGCTGACAAAAGGTACATACTTGGGCCATGTTACTCGTCATATGCTGGGCTTGTTCCAGGGGATACCTGGGGCGCGTCAATGGCGTCGCTATTTGAGTGAAAACGCGCATAAGGCTGGAGCAGGGGTCAGTGTTGTCGAACAGGCGCTGTCATTAGTTGAAAACAGACGATAATTTTTAAGGAAAACAGTCAGAATGATTGTGGGGCTGATCACAAGCTGGTGTTTATTCCTCATGCGCGCATTTTAATTAGATTCAAAATCTGACAATATCCTTAGCGCTTAACGAATTCATCGCACTGTACCCTACATACAGTATGAAATAAAAAAGAAAGGGCTTCCTACGGGAAGCCCTAATTCTTTGTATTTAAAAATGAATTTATGGGATGAGCAGGCTGGAGCCTTGCGTGGCACGACTTTCCAGTGTTTGATGAGCCAGTACGGCATCATCCAGGGTAAATATCTGATTTTTAGCGACATCAACATTAATCTTGCCACTGATAATCAAAGAAAATAGTTCATTGCTGGCTTCACGAAGTTCTTCCTGAGTGGTGATATAACCGTTCAGAGAAGGGCGTGTGGCATACAATGACCCTTTCTGATTCAAAATACCTAAATTAACACCAGAAACCGGGCCGGATGAGTTACCAAAGCTGACCATTAACCCACGCGGCTGTAAGCAGTCTAGCGATGCCTCCCAGGTATCTTTACCCACTGAGTCATACACCACCGCGACCTTATTACCGTCATTTAACTGCTGAAGACGCTCGGCAATATTTTCATCCCGGTAATTAATGGTCTGCCAGGCACCGGCGAGTTTTGCTCGTTCTGCTTTTTCCGCAGAACCGACTGTACCAATCAGTTTTGCACCCAGCGCTTTCGCCCACTGACAGGCTATCAGCCCGACACCGCCGGCTGCGGCATGAAACAGAAAGGTTTCATTTACCTTAATGTTGTAAGTTTTGCGTAGCAGATAATAAACGGTCAGACCTTTCAGGAAGGACGCTGCGGCTTGTTCGAAAGAGATTGCCTCAGGCAGTTTTGCGGCTTTAGCGGCTGGAACATTATGGACAGTGCTATAAGCCCCTAAACCCGACTGAGCATAGACAACCCGATCGCCGACAGCCAAATGCGTCACATTGCGACCGATTTTACTGACAATACCCGCAGCCTCTGTACCAAGGCCACTGGGTAGTGATGGAGGCGGATAGAGTCCACTGCGAATATAAGTATCAATGTAATTGATACCAATCGCTTTATTTTCTACCTGAATCTCATTATCAGCAGGGGGGGTAGGTGTAAACTCGACCGTCTGTAGTACCTCTGGCCCGCCATGCTGAGTAAACTGAATACGCTTTGCCATTGAAACTCCTTGTGTCATTGTGTCTTAGAGCACTAAGACTGGGTTATACTTTCAACTCTTATACTATGAACCTGGTAACCCCCTCACTATGGCAGTAAAAAAAACCTTCAACAAACCGAATGAACCTCGCGACCGTCAGGTCGAAGGCCTGAAGATGCCGCCACACTCGCTTGAGGCAGAACAATCGGTGTTGGGTGGTTTAATGCTGGACAACGAACGCTGGGATAATGTCTCTGAGCGTGTTGTCAGCAACGATTTCTTCAGTCGACCGCACCGCACCATTTTCACTGAAATGCAGCGTTTGCTGGAAATGAGCAAACCTATCGACCTGATCACTCTGTCTGAGTCTCTTGAACTCCAGGGGCATCTTGAGAGTGTCGGCGGTTTTGCCTATCTCGCAGAATTATCAAAAAATACGCCCAGTGCGGCGAATATTGGTGCCTACGCCGATATTGTGCGTGAACGTGCAGTAGTCCGTGAAATGATAGCCGTAGCAAATGAAATAGCAGATGCCGGTTATGATCCTCAGGGGCGTTCCAGTGAGGATCTATTGGATCTGGCTGAATCACGCGTTTTCCAGATAGCCGAGAATCGTGCCAATAAAGATGACGGTCCGAAAAGTATCGATCAGATCCTTGAAGCAACCGTTTCGCGTATTGAATCACTCTATCAGACGCCACATGATGGGGTCACTGGTGTTGATACGGGCTATAACGATCTGAATAAGAAAACGGCCGGCCTGCAGCGATCTGACTTAATTATCGTTGCCGCACGTCCTTCGATGGGTAAAACCACCTTTGCGATGAACCTGTGTGAAAACGCCGCAATGTTGCAGGAAAAACCGGTATTAATTTTCAGCCTCGAAATGCCCGGTGAGCAGTTGATGATGCGTATGCTGGCCTCATTATCCCGCGTTGATCAGACTCGTATTCGTACCGGTCAGCTGGATGACGAGGACTGGGCGCGTATCTCCAGTACCATGGGAATTTTGCTTGAAAAGCGCAATATGTATATCGATGACTCTTCCGGCCTGACGCCGACTGAGGTACGTTCGCGTGCTCGTCGTGTCTACCGTGAACATGAAGGGCTGAGCCTTATTATGATCGATTACTTGCAATTGATGCGCGTTCCCTCACTGTCTGACAACCGTACCTTAGAAATCGCTGAAATCTCTCGTTCTCTTAAAGCGCTGGCGAAAGAACTACAGGTTCCGGTTGTGGCACTTTCTCAGCTTAACCGTTCTTTGGAACAACGTGCTGATAAACGCCCGGTAAACTCAGACCTGCGTGAGTCTGGCTCCATTGAGCAGGATGCTGACCTTATCATGTTTATTTATCGTGATGAGGTGTATCACGAAAACAGTGATATGAAAGGTATTGCAGAAATTATCATTGGTAAACAACGTAACGGACCTATTGGCTCAGTACGCTTAACCTTTAATGGTCAATGGTCACGATTCGATAATTACGCTGGGCCACAATACGACGAAGAGTAGTATTTTTAATACCATGATAAAACAGAAAGATGCTAACCGTTTGTACAGGTTATTGCCTGATCTGTGCCGGGGAGATGTTTAACCTATTTTTAGCAAGGAAGGGATATGAAAACGGCCACTGTTATCGTTAATCGCCGCGCTTTGCGACATAATTTACAACGTCTGCGGGAACTGGCGCCAATGAGTCAGATCGTTGCCGTTGTCAAAGCGAATGCCTATGGGCATGGCCTGCTGGAAAGCGCTCTGGCACTGACCAGTGCTGATGCCCTCGGTGTTGCGCGACTTGAAGAAGCATTGTGCCTGCGGGCCGGGGGAATAACAAAACCCGTTCTGTTACTGGAAGGTTTTTTTAATCCCCATGATTTGCCCGCTATTGCAGCACAAAACTTTTATATTGCGGTACACAGCATTCAACAACTCGAAGCACTGGAACAGGCGGCTCTGGAACACCCCGTCAAGGTCTGGATGAAACTGGACACCGGAATGCACCGCCTGGGTGTCAGGCCAGAAGAGGCAGAGGCTTTTTATCAACGCCTGACCCAATGTAAAAATGTCTGCCAGCCCGTTAATATCATGAGCCATTTTGCCCGGGCAGATGAACTGGAGTCAGATGCGACCTCGGGTCAGATGGCCGTTTTTACCCACTTCACAACCAATAAGCCCGGACAATTATCGATTGCCGCTTCTAATGGCATTCTGTTCTGGCCTGAATCACACCTGGACTGGATACGACCCGGTATTATTCTCTATGGCATCTCACCGCGAGGAAATAAACCCTGGGCTAATGAACTGGGATTCAAGGGGGTGATGACACTGCGTTCAAACTTAATTGCAGTACGTGAGCATAAAAAAGGTGAACCGGTGGGCTACGGCGGTACCTGGACTGCTGAGCGTGATACCTGCGTCGGAGTGGTGGCGATGGGATACGGTGATGGTTATCCACGTTGTGCTCCTTCAGGTACCCCTGTGCTGGTTAACGGACGAGAAGTTCCTATTATCGGGTGCGTATCAATGGATATGATTTCCGTTGATCTGGGGCCTGGAGCCTTGGATAAACCCGGTGATAGCGTGGTGATGTGGGGAGAAGACTTACCGGTAGAGCGAATTGCTGAAATTATAAATGTAAGTGCTTACGAACTTGTCACAAGACTCACATCACGCGCAGTGCTGGAGTATCTGGACTGATTGTCCCTGCCTGGTTTACAGTGGTGATGCACACGACTGTAAACCAGGAGAACCCCAAAGTGTTTCAAAAAGTTGACGCCTATGCAGGCGACCCCATCCTGTCGTTGATGGAACGTTTTAAAGTAGACCCGCGTTCGGATAAGGTGAACTTGAGCATTGGTCTCTATTACGACGCAGAGGGGACTATTCCTCAGCTTCAAGCCGTTGCTGCTGCGGAAGAAAAACTCAATGCCGCACCACATGGGGCTTCTCTTTATCTGCCGATGGAAGGTTTGAGTGGCTATCGTTCAGCTATCGCACCGTTATTATTTGGCGCTGATAGCAAGGCATTACGTGAAGGTCGTATTGCGACTCTTCAGACCCTGGGTGGCTCGGGTGCCTTGAAAGTGGGTGCTGACTTCCTGAAAACCTATTTTCCTGACTCACAAGTTTGGGTAAGCGACCCGACCTGGGAAAACCATATCGCCATTTTTTCCGGGGCAGGTTTTACGGTCAATACTTATCCGTGGTTTGATGACCAGAGCAAAGGCGTTCGTTTCGAAGCGCTGCTGGAAACACTTAACGCTTTACCAGAGCAAAGCATTGTCTTGCTGCATCCCTGCTGCCATAACCCGACCGGAGCTGACCTGACCCACAGTCAGTGGGATGCCGTAATTGAAGTATTGAAAGCACGCAATGTCATTCCTTTCCTTGATATTGCCTATCAGGGGTTTGGTGCAGGCATGGAACAGGATGCCTACGCGATACGGGCGATGGCAGATGCTGGCTTGCCGGCACTGGTCAGTAACTCATTTTCTAAGATCTTCTCTCTCTATGGTGAACGTGTTGGTGGTTTGTCGGTGGTTTGCGAAGATACCGATACTGCTGCGCGTGTTCTGGGGCAGCTGAAAGCTGCGGTACGTCGTAATTACTCCAGCCCGCCAAATTTCGGTGCTCAAGTTGTCGCAACTGTACTCAATAATGAGCAATTGACAGCCAGCTGGCTGGCTGAGGTTGAGCAGATGCGTGTACGTATTCTGGAAATGCGTCAGGCCCTAGTGGAGGTTTTGAAAGCAGAAATACCTGGCCGTAATTTTGATTACTTGCTGCAACAGCGCGGCATGTTTAGCTATACCGGATTGAGTGCTGAACAGGTAGACAGGCTACGTGAAGAGTTTGGCATCTATCTGATTGCCAGCGGCCGTATGTGTGTCGCGGGTCTGAATCACAATAATGTGCAGCGCGTGGCACAGGCCTTTGCAGCAGTAATGTAAGTACCTACTACTGATAAGCCCTTGTTACTGTAGTAACAAGGGCTTGTTATCTTTGCTGTCGCTGGCAAAAAACGCCTCTTTCTTTCTTTTGTTAATGCGCTGGGATCTGATTATCGCTACTGTCATAAAGGACGATAAAGCCATATCCCTATGATTACAGCTTTATTGCGATAACCATTTATCTTAAGGAAAGAGATAAACATGTATAAAGTAACACGGGTATTTAGTGCGTTTTACATAATTATTAGCCTGAATGCGACTGTAATAGCTAAAGAGTCTGCTGCTCCTTCACTCACTCCCGGTGTCACTATTTCAGAGCTTGCTCATCAGCATCCTGTTCATTGGGTATCTGTTCCCCAGATTGAAAAGAGTCTGTCAGGACAAGCACCGATGGTCGTGGGTTTTGATGTCGACGATACCTTGTTATTCGCAAGCCCTGGCTTTTATCGTGGTGAAAGAGAGTTTTCCCCTGGGCGTCGTGATTTCCTGAAAAATCCAGAGTTCTGGAAAAAAATGAATAATGACTGGGATGCATTTAGCATTCCCAAACAATCAGGTAGAGAACTTATTGCGATGCATTTGCAGCGTGGGGATAAGATTTTTTTTATCACAGCACGCACGCCAACTAAAACTGAAACATTGACGAAAACATTACAGGATAGCTTTCTCATTCCAGAGGCCAGTATTAATCCTGTTATTTTTGTTGGTGATGCCGTAGGGCATGATAGAAAAACGCATTTTCTGCAAGAAAAACAGGTAAAAATCTATTACGGTGATTCAGACAACGACATTCTTGCAGCCAGGGCTGCTGGTGCTCGTGGTATTCGTGTACTGCGAGCGTCGAATTCTCATTATCAGCCGCTACATAAAGCAGGCGCTTTGGGTGAAGAAGTTATTGTTAATTCAGAATATTAAGGTAAGAAGGAATAGCCATAGGTCATTATGGCTGTTTCAATACAACACCTCGCTTTTCCCTCAGAAAGAGTCATCCCAGATCCCAGTCATTCTCTTATCCATATTATTTTTTATGGCAGGCATAACCCTCAAATCAACATTAGCGATAATTATGTTTTCCTGGTATTGTTAATGATTATTAATAACTTATTCCCTTATTTAATCATCGTGTTATATCCTCGTTACTCATTTTAAATTATCCATAAAATTAATGTCTTTTTATCGGCTGTTTTTTCTAATTTTATGCCTTTACAAAATAAAGACCAGTTCAAAAGAACATCTTATCTAAGAGAACGATATGAAAAAAATCGCCATTATCGGGAGCAGTGGAGGAAACCTTTATAATCTCGGAGGATCTTTTCCTGAAAAATTACTGGCAGAAATTTATGTCCAGTGTAATGCCGCGGGTTTTGAGGTAGCGGCTGTACAGTTTATTGCTGCTGAAGCGTCGATGGATAGCGTAAAATTGACAACCTCTGCCAGTCTCTATAGCTTACCGGACGGGAGTGGAGCCACACCAAAACGGACTGTTGAAGGTGCGTTGTCAGTCGTCAATGAAGCAGCTAAAGAAATGGATACCCGGATTGCTCAGGAAATTCATGATGGCAATATTGATGGGTTGATAGTGATGAGTGCTGACCCAGTCAATGCTAACCAGCAAGTCTTTAAAGCGGCCGCCGAAACCCAGTTACCGATAGTCGGCACTGGGGGAACATCAATGGCGTTGATCGCCGCCTCGGGTGCCAGAGTCATTGCGACTTCAGGAACAACGGGAACCACTAACCGGACGCGCGCAGTGTCTTTTGTTGCCTCGCTGGCGAAGCATTGGGGCGTTAAATATCGTCCTAATCTGTCCGGAGATATATCGGGTAGTCAGCTATCAAATAAGAGCCTAATGCAGCGCTGTAATATCCGCGGCATTATGATCCCCGCCTTACCGGGTTTTATTGCCATGGCGATAGTGCTGGCTGCCAGCCATATTCCTGGGTTTGAAAAGCTCAAAGATGTTTTTGAAATCATGCTCAAAGCACTACCGGTACTGGTGGCGGTACTGGCCGCTAAACAGGTTTCCGAACTGGATGAAGTCTCGATTGTCTCAGGGATTATTGCCGGTGTGTTATCGGTTGAAGGAGGGGTTATTGGCGGGATTGTTGGCGGTTTACTGGCGGGGATCTTTGTCCGTTATCTGTTTGAACTCTGTCTGAGCTGGCGTTTTCCAACGACCACCGTCAATATTGTTGCGGGGGGAATATCGGGCCTGACAGCGGGTTTAATTATGTTTTACCTGCTAAGTCCACTGACATTAATTGTCGGGGATTATATTAAAGATGCCCTTGCTGCTACTCTGGCTTATAGCCCGATTCTTGCGGGACTGCTGGCAGGATTGGTTATCTGGCCTGCTATCCTTGCTGGAGTCTATCACGCCGTTATCCTGCCACTGGTACTGCTTGAGATGGAAAAAACCGGTGTCAGTTTCCTTGGTGCTGTTGATATGGTGGGACTGGTTATGGTTGCAGCAGGCATTAACCTTGCAAATATCATTGCTCCACGTGATAAAAGTGAAGCTGCCGTTGCTACACCGGGGTTACTGATCAATCTCGGCTTCGGAACCTTTGTTGAATCGGCTTATCCCTTTATGTTTGCCAATAAAGTGGTATTTATGGCTGCCATCCTGTTTTCAGGGCTGGGAGGCATGCTGTTGGGCTATTTCAATGTGATGGGTATTGCTTATGTTCCGGCCTTTGTCTCACCGTTTATGTCCAATGATGCCATGAATATGGCTATTATTATGACGACCGTGATGGTGCTGACTTGTATTACCACTCTGGTGGCAAACAAATTTAAAGCTATCGTGAAGAAAGAAGAATCTGTGGTTGTTGCCGAAATAGTTAAGTGATTTATTTTGCGAAGCTGGCAGTAGTCAGCTTCGCAAGATTTAAGGATCTACGTTAATATTATTCTGGTTATGAATAACACCTTCAATAGTTGAACTTTATTCACAACCATAAAATCTATGCGGTTATTTAACTCTCTTAGTGGAAATGTTTACCCCGATTGGAAATCAATACTATGAAATTACTCGCTATCGATATGGACGGGACACTGCTCAATTCAGCAGGGAATATAAGCGAAGAAAATCGCCAGGCGCTTGCTGATTTTATTGATCACAGTGGCGGCGATATTATTGTTTGTTCTGCACGCCCACTGATGACATTACTGGAAATGCTCAAGCAGCAGCAAGTACTCTCTCTGGTACGTTATGTAGCGGGATTTAATGGTAGCCAGATATTCGACACGGTAGAAAATTTTGTTCTCTTTGAAAGGTTTATGAATAGCATGGATATGCGTGATATTAATAGCGCTGTCGGTTTGTATAAGTATCCTCACCACTTCTTTACTGCCTCAGAACTAATCTATCCAGCTCATAAGCCTCTTTCCGCTTTTACTGAATATGAGGCAAAAGTATTTGGTCTGCCCTTACATCAATCGACTCAGGCTGAAATTTATCAGGCTTCTAATATCTATAAGATCACCATCGGTGGTGATAAAGAGAGTATCTTACAATATCAACAGACTCTGGCTGAAGATATACCTGCTGGTTTCAGTAGCATGACTACCGGTGAAAACTATATTGATATTCAACCAGCAGGAATAGATAAAGGTCATGCCGTCGCCTTTATTAAACAGCGCCTTAATCTTAACGAACAGGATATTATAGCTATCGGCGACCAGCATAATGATTTGCCCATGTTTAATATTGCAGGTATTAAAATTGCGATGGATAATGCGGTGGAACGCTTGAAAAAAGCAGCAACTTTTGTCTCCAGTGATAATAATCAACATGGTGTTGCTGTGGCTGTTAACTGGGCCATCTCACGAGCATAGAAGGGCAGTGAATAGTCCCTTACTGACAGAATGCTCAGACAGTAAGGGACAGATTAATCAGGCAAGTAATGGCTTGAGGAAGCGGGCCGTATGTGAGGTTTCGCACTCGGCAACGGTTTCTGGTGTACCAGAGATCAGAATCTCACCGCCGCCACTTCCGCCTTCAGGGCCGAGATCGACAATCCAGTCTGCGGTTTTAATCACATCCAGATTATGCTCAATCACTACAATAGTATTTCCCTGATCGCGTAACTGATGCAGCACTTCCAGTAGTTGCTGAATGTCTGCGAAGTGCAGACCGGTCGTCGGCTCATCAAGAATATACAACGTCTGTCCGGTGCCACGTTTAGAGAGTTCACGAGCCAGTTTTACACGTTGGGCTTCCCCCCCTGACAGGGTGGTGGCTGACTGTCCCAGGCGAATATAAGACAGACCGACATCAATCAGGGTCTGTAACTTACGCGCCAGCGCCGGAACGGCATCAAAAAATGCTCTCGCATCTTCAATGGTCATATCCAGCACTTCGTGGATACTCTTGCCTTTGTATTTAATTTCCAGCGTTTCGCGGTTATAGCGCTGACCTTTACACTGGTCACAAGGGACATAAATATCCGGTAAGAAATGCATTTCAACTTTGATGACGCCATCGCCCTGGCAGGCTTCGCAGCGTCCGCCGCGCACGTTAAAGCTGAATCTGCCTGGCGTATAACCGCGGGCACGTGATTCAGGCACTCCAGCAAATAATTCACGTACGGGCGTAAAAACACCGGTATAGGTTGCCGGATTAGAACGAGGGGTACGACCAATTGGGCTTTGGTCAATATCAATGACTTTATCGAAATGCTCCAGACCCTGTATATCACGATAGGGGGCTGGCTCGATGATCGTGGCCCCGTTTAACTGGCGCTGGGCAAGAGGAAATAGCGTATCGTTAATCAGTGTCGACTTCCCGGAACCGGAAACACCCGTCACACAGGTAAACAGCCCCACTGGCAGGGTTAAGGTCACATCTTTAAGGTTATTACCTTTAGCGCCAATCAGTTTCAGAACCTTTTCTGGGTCAGCACTGACACGTTGTGCTGGTACGGCAATCTGGCGTTTACCACTCAGATATTGACCGGTCAATGATTCAGGTACTGCCATAATATCGGTCATGGTGCCTTCAGCAACCACCTGACCACCATGTACCCCAGCGCCTGGGCCGATATCAATAATATGGTCTGCGGCACGAATTGCATCTTCATCATGCTCAACCACAATGACGGTATTACCCAGATCACGCAGATGGATCAGGGTTTCCAGTAAGCGTTCATTATCACGCTGATGCAGCCCGATAGAAGGCTCATCCAGAACATACATCACACCCACTAAACCAGCACCAATCTGGCTAGCCAGACGGATACGCTGTGCCTCACCCCCGGACAGAGTTTCTGCTGAACGAGAAAGCGACAGATAATTCAGACCGACATTGACCAAAAATCGCAAGCGGTCGCCGATCTCTTTCAGTACTTTTTCTGCAATCTGAGCACGCTGACCACTGAGTTTCATGTTCTGGAAGAATTCCATCGCATGGCCGATGCTCATATCGGAAATGGTCGGCAGAGCGGTATTTTCGATAAATACATGACGTGCTTCGCGGCGCAGACGTGTGCCACCACAACTATTACAAGGACGACTGCTAATATATTTCGCCAGTTCCTCACGTACCGCTGAAGATTCTGTCTCTTTATAGCGGCGTTCCATATTATTCAAAACGCCTTCAAATGGATGGCGGCGTACAGAAGTATCGCCACGATCATTCATATAGTTAAACTCGATATTTTCTTTACCCGAACCGTGCAATACCACCTGCTTCACCGAGTTGCTCAGTTCATTCCAGGGTGTTTCAACATCAAATTTATAGTGGTCTGCCAGGGAACGTAACATCGTGAAGTAGTAGAAGTTACGACGATCCCAGCCCCGGATCGCACCACCGGCTAGCGAGAGGTCGGTATTTTGTATCACCCTGTCAGGATCAAAATACTGTTGTACTCCCAGACCGTCACAGGTTGGACATGCCCCGGCCGGGTTATTAAAGGAGAACAGACGCGGTTCTAACTCATGCATACTGTAGCCGCAGACAGGGCAGGCAAAATTGGCAGAAAACAACATCTCTTCTGCTTGGGCATCATCCATATCGGCCACAATCGCTGAGCCACCGGACAGTTCCAGAGCGGTTTCAAACGACTCAGCCAGACGTTGGCTAATATCTTCCCGGACTTTAAAACGGTCGACTACCACTTCTATAGTGTGCTTTTTCTGTAATTCCAGCTTAGGCGGATCGGACAGTTCGCAAACCTCACCATCAATACGCGCTCGGATATAACCCTGACCTGCCAGATTTTCCAGTGTTTTAGTGTGCTCGCCTTTTCTGTCTTTAATAATCGGGGCCAGTAGCATTAAACGACGACCTTCAGGTTGTGCCAGTACGTTATCAACCATCTGACTGACAGTTTGTGCTGCCAGCGGAATATCGTGATCCGGACAACGCGCTTCACCGACACGGGCATACAGTAAGCGCAGATAATCGTGTACTTCAGTAATAGTACCCACGGTAGAGCGTGGGTTATGAGAAGTCGATTTTTGCTCAATCGAAATGGCGGGTGACAGACCTTCTATATGGTCGACATCGGGTTTTTCCATCAGTGACAGGAACTGACGCGCATAGGCGGAAAGTGATTCAACGTAACGGCGCTGGCCTTCAGCATAAAGCGTATCGAATGCCAGCGATGATTTGCCCGAACCCGAAAGACCGGTGACAACGATAAGTTTGTCACGCGGGATGACGAGGTTGATATTTTTGAGATTATGGGTGCGGGCGCCCCGAACTTCTATCTTATCCATTCATCTTTCCCGAGCGATAATGATGTGTGGCTGGTGTCGATTGCACCACCGAAGGCCTTAATAATTCATTATGGCATAATAAAAGCTGAATGAATATCCAGTGGTTTGATGAAATAATGTATCATCATGGCAATTTTTGGAATGCTGCTCCCAGCTATAAACATCGGTGGTAGCATGATAGAATTGATCGGTTAAATTATTTACTACATGTTCCAGGAGATACGAATATGGCCAGCAGAGGCGTAAACAAAGTGATTCTCATCGGGAATCTTGGTCAGGATCCAGAAGTACGCTATATGCCAAATGGTGGTGCTGTTACTAACATCACACTGGCCACTTCAGAGTCCTGGCGTGACAAGCAGACCGGTGAAACTAAAGAAAAAACAGAATGGCACCGTGTTGTACTGTTCGGCAAACTGGCCGAAGTGGCGGGCGAATACCTGCGCAAAGGTTCACAAGTCTATATAGAAGGTGCTCTGCAAACACGTAAATGGACTGACCAAGCTGGTGTAGAAAAATACACTACCGAAGTCGTGGTTAACGTGGGTGGCACCATGCAAATGCTGGGTGGTCGTCAGGGTGGCGGAGCGCCTGCTGGTGGCAATGCAGGTCAGCAACAGGGCGGCTGGGGTCAGCCACAGCAGCCACAGGCAAGCAATCAGTTCAGCGGCGGCGCGCAATCTCGTCCGCAGCAGAATGCAGCCCCTGCACCGTCTAATGAACCACCAATGGACTTTGACGACGATATTCCGTTCTGAGATTGACCTTAGAACAAAATGTAAAGATTTTATACGCAGACCCCTGTTAATACAGGGGTTTTTTATTTCTAGCGCCGGGGGGAAAGTGTCTTGTATTAATTGGTGATTTTTCACATATAGTGTACCTTGTAATTGTGTAATGTTTATGAGGTGTGGGTGCATGGAAAAGAACTACAGAGTTACAACATTTGTCATGGATAGTGGCGAGCGCTATTGCATGGTAGTGGATCGTGTTTCTGGCCTTCCCATGTATTACCCAACTTTGTTTTTAACAACCCAAATCCGCAATAAAGGCAATGCCTTCTCAACGACGCTAGCTGCTGCTAACAATCTAGTCTTGTTGTTACTCTTTCTAGAGAGTCGTGACATTAACCTTGAACAGCGGTTTTTGACCAAGGATTTCTTCAAGCCACATGAGCTGGACGATCTGCGAGATTTTGCTCAGTGCAAGCAAGGCAGGATGCCATCAAAAGCGCTCTCCAACCCTTGGCTGGATGATGAGTTGACCAATATCGTGGATAACGGAACACAACACTCCCGCTTAACAACGTTTGCCAACTATTTACGCTGGTATGCGATGCATATCTTAAAAATGCCTGAGCTGGACGTTGTTGAACAGATCAATGCAATGGCGGAGCAGATAAAGACGCGCCGACCGTCTAAACAGGGCAGAAACGGTGATTCGCAAGATAAGTCATTGAGTGATGTTCAATTGGATGCGTTATTTGAGCTCATCCAGCCTGGATCAGCGTCAAACCCTTTTTCAATAGATGTCCAGCGTCGCAATCGGCTGATGATCTTGCTTCTGTTTTATCTTGGTATTCGAGGTGGCGAATTGTTAAACATCAGAATACAGGATATCGACTTTAGCACTAACAGGATCCATATCGTGAGGCGAGCAGATGAACGAGCTGACTCGAGAACTAATGAGCCTAATGCTAAAACTCGAGAGCGGCTATTACCGTTGGCTGAGTCCTTAGTTCAAGAACTGCATGGTTATATCACCCAAGATCGTCGTAATGTCCGAAATGCGAAGAAAAATGACTACCTGTTTGTGACTTACAAGCGTGGGCCAACTGTGGGAAACCCTATCTCCAAGGCGGGGTATCATAAAATATTTTCCGTGGTCAGAGCCGTCTCGCCGCAATTGTATGCTGCATCAGGACACTCGCTCCGTCACACTTGGAATCGCAAGTTTTCAGAGCGAATGGATGCCATGGATGAGCAAGTCAGCGAGGAACGCCAAGAGCAAGTTCGCTCGTACTTAATGGGCTGGAGGGAGGGCTCAGGAACCGCAGCGACTTACAACAAGCGTTTCATTCAGCAAAAAGGGTTTGAGGCCGCTTTGGCATTACAAAAAGCTAACGGTACTCGCTTGCCTGAGGACTTGAAGAATGATGACGAATAACATTTTACCAGCATTAGTTCCCGAGCGAATCCCAGCAAGGGCGAACGGATACTATTTTATGCTGCATGATCAAAAATGGCGGTTAGATAAAAACACCACTGTTCCGGTTGGATTGCTACATGGGCTTCTGGAATCAGAGTCTCTGAAGGGGGCTCTTTATACACTGTCATTCTATGCAAGGAACATGTCTGCTGGTCACACGCATAGTATTTTCTGGTGTTTCTTAGCAATGATTCGAGCAACTAAAGCCACTTGCATCGACGATATCATGTTGATTGGCTACAGGTCTTCTTTGGATGCGGCTCATGAATATCGGTTAGGTGTTGTTAGCACCTTCCTGCGACAGTGGCACAGGCTGGGCTATCCCGGTGTTAGCAATAACGTGGCGTGTTTGCTGGAGGGATGGAGGTTAAAGGGGGGGCGTAAGGGGGATGCGGTTAAGCGCATGGATCCTCAATATGGGCCTCTGACGGATAATGAGCTGACAGCGTTCAACGAGGGAGCTGTTCAGGCCTATGAAAAGAGCTTAATTACCATAGCTGAGTTGGCCATGGCTCTTGGTACCAGTCATACGGGGCGTCGCTCCATCCAGATCTCACAGCTTCGTGTGGTCGATGTCCTCTGTGGTAAAAATGAAAGGGGAGAGCCCTTCTATATGTTGAATGTGCCCCGAGCCAAGCAGCGCAGTAGCTCTTTCCGAACAAAATTCAAGCCCTACGCGATGACACAGGAGCTATGGGCAATCCTGAGCGCTCAGGCAAGGAATGCGGTTACTCTGGTTGAGAATAGTCTAGGGTTTGAATTGCCGGAGGCTGATCGGCAGCAGATCCCTCTGTTTCCTGATCTTGATGTGCTAGCTGCCGTCCAATCCCCTTATGAATTTCGCCAACTTCTTGCTACCGACAAACTTCATATCGCCTCTTCAGAGATCACTGTTACGCTCCAGTTCATCGTCGCAGCATCTGATATCCGCTCGGAACGTACTGGTGATCTATTGCATATCAGTTCTCGCCGCTTTCGTTATACCACGGGTACTCGGGCTGCACGCGAAGGGTTTGGCGAGTTGGTAATAGCGGAACTGCTTGACCATTCGGACACCCAAAACGCAGGTGTTTATATCAAGAATATCCCCGAACATGTGAAAAAGCTGGATGAGGCGGTTGGATTTCAATTGGCACCATACGCTCAAGCATTTGTCGGGGTGCTTGTAGATTCAGAGAGGGGTGCGCATCGAGGTGACGACCCTACCAGCCGTATTCGGACCGAAATGGGACAGGGTGTTGGCACTTGTGGCGAGTATGGCTTTTGTGGTGCCAATGTTCCTATTCCTTGTTATACCTGCATGCACTTCCAGCCTTGGTTGAATGGCCCACATGAAGATGTCTATCAGGGCCTGCTTAATGAGCGTGAACGGCTGAAAGAGATAACTGGTGATATCCAGATTGCTGCTGTACTCGATCGTAGCATCATCGCGGTGGCAGACGTGCTCATGCGTTGTGCATCACGTTGTGAAGAGCTTAGCCAACAGAGATTAATTACCAATGGCTGAGATTTTCAAGTTCAAGTCAAAGTCTATGCTGACAGCCGCCGAAAACCTTGGAGCATTCATAGCCAAGTGCCGAGATCAACTGACTGTATTCGGAACCGAACTCAATTGGGATGATCCGGTGTGGCCAAACATAACAGTGTTTGCCAAGTTGGGCGTTACTACTCGCAAACCAAAACCCCAAGAGGTGCAAGCTCCAGAGTTCATCGGTTTCGCTAAAGCTTATTTCCGTTACCAGCAGGGGCATCGTCCCACGGGGACAAAGAATGAAAGTAAGGCCCTCCGAGCGGTTGAGGCGTCTTTGCTTCAAGTAAACGGAAACGCAAATATTGATGGTCTGTCAATTACTGTGCTTGATGAAGCAGCTGAATTAGCAAGGCAGCACTACTCAGATAGCTCAGCATATCATTGCGGCCGAGAGATTGAGCGGCTGGCTAAGTTTGTAGTTGAAAACCAGCTTGTATCAAACGCTGTACAAGATTGGGTCAATCCAATTAAGCGTGCTGAGGACAAGAACAAAACAGGCAGGGAGGCGAAGAAAAATAGGGAAGAGAAACTTCCAAGTGATATTGCCCTCAATGCGTTGGCAGAAATTTTTGCCAACGACCCAATTCATGAACGAGATATATTTACAACATCGGTATTTGCCATGTTGATGTCAGCGCCGTCACGCATTAGTGAGATGTTCGCTCTACCTGTGGATTGCGAGGTATTTGAAACTGATCGTGAAGGTATAGAGCGCTATGGTTGGCGTTTTTTTGCGGGGAAAGGCTATGAGGGTGATATCAAATGGATACCCACCGTGATGGTCAGCATCGCTAAAACAGCCGTAGCTCGAGTTAGAGTGCTCTCTGAAAATGCTCGACAACTGGCCAAGTGGATTGAGAAACACCCGGATAAATTTTACCGCCATGCTAGCTGCCCTGATGTTGCTGATGATGTACCGTTGACGATGGAGCAGACCTGCATGGCGCTCGGCTTTGCACATAATACCCCAAAGACGTGCAGGTCGTGTCTTAATAGTAGAGGTTTAGCCTCAGAAGATGGTGTGCATACGCTAAATAGCCTGTGGCAGCATACTATGGCGCGTTTGCCCGATGACTTTCCGTGGTTTGATAAAGACAAAGGGATTAAGTACAACGATGCCTTGTTTGCACTGAATGCAAATCAGCTCCACAGGAACCGAGGATGTATACCGGTTGAATTGCATAAGCCAACTAATAATTTCTTCAACAATGATTTGTCACCTCGTGAAACACTGGAAGGAAAACACAGCAGTATCTTTGATCGTCATGGTTACCGCGCAGAAAACGGAGAACGGGTCAAATTGACCTCGCATCAGGCTCGGCATCTGCTCAACACCATTGCCCAGCGCGGCGGCCTGTCAAACCTGGAAATTGCTAAGTGGTCGGGGCGGGCAGATGTGAAACAGAATCGAACTTACAACCACATGACCGAATACGAGCTGGTTGGTATGGCTGAACGCCTCGATCCCACAAAAGCGCTATTTGGGCCTGTTGGCGAGGTGGCAAAGCATCTGCCCGTGACTATGCAGGAGTTCAATACCTTAGAACATGCTGCAGTCCATGTGACGGAGTATGGCTACTGTGTGCATGATTACACCATGAGTCCTTGTGAGAAGTTCCGAGATTGCGTCAATTGTACCGAACAGGTTTGCATCAAAGGCGATGATACTGAAAAGTTGGATCGCATTAAGAAACGTCTGGAGAAGTCGGAGCGACTGTGTTTGCTTGCTGACGCAGCGGTAGAAAGCGGCGAGATAGGAACTGATCGCTGGTATCAGTACCACAAGAAAACTGTTACCCGGCTTCGTGAGCTAGTGGCTATTTTAGAGAATCCAGAGATTGAAAATGGTGACCAGATTAAGCTCCGGGGCAATGATTTCAGCCAGCTTCGCCGTGTTGTCGCAAAGAAGTCTATTGAGGCCATTGAGCAAAAAGGCAAAGAAAGTGAAGAAGCTGTTATGTTAGATGATTTGACAACTTTGTTAGGGGGTGGCCTTGGCTAAGCATCTGGACAATAGAGATATTAACGCCATCGTGAATCTAATTCGGGGATGGCAGGAACCAAAACTGTCTTGGTCAGCAATCTGTGAGGCGGCAGAACCATTGGTCGGAAAGTTGCCGTCAAGACAGTCCCTCAGTGCACATGACGCAATAGTGACTGCCTATCAAACAAAGAAAGAGGCGCTTAAAGGCCGTGGCCCCAAAAATCCGCGTCCAGCTAGTTTGAACATTGCAGCCGCCAGGATTGTGAATCTTGAGAGCGAAATCGAAGAGCTGAAGGAAGAGAACCGGATGTACAAACAACAGTTTGTGATCTGGCAATACAATGCATACAAACATGGAATGAAGGAACATCAACTTAATGCGCAGTTGACAAAGATTGACCGAGAGCGTTCTGACGGTGAAAAACGATAATAATCTCGGTAGTATAATTTTTCGTAATATTATTTATAAAGGAGATTGAAAATGATTGACCAGTCTTTTTCAGCGAGAAATTTTAGAAGGATATACGACTTAGATAGAAAAAATAAAGGTACTTTAGAAGTTGAATACTTTCCTGATGCTTATAAAATCAGGAAGAAAATAATAATGTTAAAAGGTTTTATTTATTGGCTTGCAAGAAGACTGAGAAATGGTCAGATTAGTACGACTAAATTTGAAGAAAGGAAAGATATAATAAATGAACATATTAAGATTAGAAAGGAACAATATAATAATGAAGTGAATAGCAAGTTGAAAATTATTGCACAGAATGTCGGTGTAAAAGGGTACACTTTACCTTTGACGTTATTGCCACATCAAGTGAAGAATAAAAATGTATATTCAATTGGTAATTCAGTTGAAGCATTATTTGTGTCTAGGCAAATAAAATTTATTTTAAGTTCGTTATACACAATAAAATCAAATAATAGGGATCTGATTATCAGTCGCCTAAGCGCCCTGATTAAGGAGGTTAGTCCAAAATATATAATCAGGGCCGATGTTGAAAGTTTTTATGAATCCATAAACCATAAGTCTTTATTAGATATGTTGCATTCATCACCTAAGTTATCTGTTCCGCCACGTCGAGTGATTACTCAGTTAATTAGGGAATACCAGGGTTTAACTGGGCTAGATAAAGGGGTGCCTCGTGGTGTAGGCATAAGCTCTTATTTGTCTGAGTTGTATATGAGTGTTGTAGATGATAAAATAAGGGCTTTGCCAGATGTTACTTATTACGAACGATTTGTAGATGATTTAATAGTGATCTTCTCACCAGACAAAGGGAGGAATACTTGTGGCTATCTCCCTCAAATCACTAGAATTATAAATGACCGAGCCCTGTCTCTTAATAATAAAACAGAAGAGTTGGATTTATTTACACAATCTAATAAAAACTTTGAATATCTAGGCTATAAATTTCAGATAACAGCTAGAGATTACAGTATAAAGATGAGTTCTAATAAGGTTAAAAAAATTAGAAGTCGAATTGATAAAGCATTTGATGAATACAATCAGAGTGTTAGTAAAACACCAAAGAGAGCAGAAAAAAATATTTTGCTTAGAATGAAATTTCTCACCGGAAACACCCGTCTTTATAATAGTAAATCAAAAGCATTTGTTGGGATATATTTTAGCAATCGATTTATAACTGATTTATCTGATTTAAATAGATTGGATTCTTATTTGGTGAGTAAAATAAATGGTTTGCAAGACCAGAAACTTAAAAAAAGAATTAGTAGGTTTTCCTTTAGTAAAGGTTTTGAAGATAAAATTTTTAGAAAATTTAGTTTCATAGAATTTAGCGATATATCTAAGGGATGGTCACATGTCTAAAAAAGCGCTATCGATAAATTTTCCAATAGAGAGAGTAGTTCTTTCCGATTTTTTACCATATGAAGTTCCTATTACTTTTTCAAATAGACATTTTTACAATTTTATTGTTAAGCATCAAATAAAACATGATGGGTTGAATTTTATATGGTTAAAGAAAGATGACTGTTTAAATAGTTTGATTTTAATTTTATTGGGTCTTGAGCAGAATACAGAAATAGTTGAAATTCTTGATAATGGTATTAGTTATACCAAAACAAATATCAAGTATTCTAAGCTACCTAGCATTGCTTTTACTTTTCCAATTTCACATAAACATAAAGAATACAGATACTTGTCTCTAATGCATCCTAAAGGACAGTTATTAGGCGTTGATTTCTATAAAAATTATAAAGATTTAATAACATACTATTCAAATGTTAGCCCATTTAGCCTCAGATCAGCAAAAAGGACCGCTGGTTGTACTTACATCGATTCAAAGTCTCTTATTGAAAGTTTTGAGAAAGAAGATTTAAGTATTGAGGTTGAAGGTCAGGATTATGAAAATTTAAAATCTTTTTTTGTTTATAAGAAATATCGTAATATTTTTGAGTTTTATGAATCTGAAGATCATCATTGGTGTGAAAAGCGTTTTAACTTCCTCTCTAAATTAGATGTGTCGAACTGTTTTGATTCAATTTACACCCATTCAATTTCATGGGCTGTTTTACAAAAAAATTACTCAAAACAACAGTTAAATAAGACACAATTAACATTCCCATCTAAATTTGATCAATTGATGCAGAGGTCGAACTACAACGAGACAAATGGTATAATAATTGGGCCGGAATTATCTAGGATTTTTGCAGAGATAATAATGCAGTCAGTGGATAATAATATCATCAATGATCTTAATATAGATGGTTTAGTTCTTGGTGGGGATTACCAAGTATATCGCTATGTCGATGACTATTTCATTTTTTATAATGACGATGAGGTATTCAATAAAATTAGAATAAGTACGCAAAAAAACCTAAAAACCTTCAAGCTAAGTTTGAATAAATATAAAGAAGAGAGGTTTTCTCGTCCAATAATAACGCCAATAACTATAGCCAAGAAAAAAATAGCGAATTTGATATCGGAAAGAATAGCTTATAACATTACTGACAATGGTTCTCTAGAAGAAGATATTAAGAAAGGGAATGTCTATATACATCAAAATAGTTTATCTACCGACTTTAAATCGATACTTTCTGTATCAGGAATAACATATTCGGATATCTTAAACTATTCATTGTCTATCATTGAAAGGAAAATTAAGACTCTTTTCAAAGATTATAAAGAGCTTCCAAAAGATGAAAGTGGCGAGCATCAACTAATTAATGCTATTGTATCGGTGGTGAATTTCACATATTTTATATATGCAGTTGCTCCTAAAGTGAATAGCACTATAAAATTATGCAGGATAATTCAGCAAGTAATTATGTTTGTCAAAGATCAAAAAATAGGCGAGGAATATCAACATATTGTATTCAAATGTGTATTCGATAATTCATGTTCTATTTTAGATAAATACTCCATTGATAAAACAACACCGATAGAAACTTTATATTTGTTAGTGCTCATTAGGCAACTTGGTAAATATTATTGGCTAGGTGAGAAAAGTTTGATGAAGTATTTCAACATCAGATTTGAAGGTGGTGTCTACTCATTTGATGATAATCTGAATTACTTTTCCATTACTTCTCTAATTTTTTATATGAGTGACAAAAAAAGATATGATGGAATCAGGAAGCATCTTTTGCTTCATGTCGAAAATATTTATAGCATGAAAGTTGATACCCTTCTAAATGAGTCTGAATTGGTTCACTTAACGTTGGATTTAATTGCTTGCCCATACATATCTGTTTCTTTTAAAAAATCCCTGCTTTCTCGGTATGATATTGAAAAATCGGATGTGAAACGAATTATTTCATTAAATAAATATTGGTTTACAAAATGGAATGACTTTGATTTTGCAAAGGAGCTGGACGCGAAACTTAGCAATGCAGTATACTGAGAGGAAGCGCATCAGGCACCCTTAATGGCTGTTGGCAGCCGCACACACCAGCGCTAACAGGTATGATTGCCCTATGCATGGGAATTATACTTGGCAAGATTCGTCTGAGTCTTTCCTTTGAGGTAACCCCCTACTACACAGCTTTTGGCCTATGTAGTAGGGGGTTGTCGAGTCTAGAGTGCCTTAGACACCATTCTTTTCAGTTTGAAGTGGTCAACAAAAATTGGCCGCAGTTTTAGAACCTTCCAAAAATAATCGATCTGATTCATTGGGTGTTAAGACACCGTTATATTGTTGAGGTCTGAGCTGGCTATAATAACCAATGATGTAGTCAGTTATGGATCGATTTGCTTCGCTAAAATTTGCGTATCCACAACTGGGCCTCCATTCTGATTTCAGGCTGCGGAAAATCGCTCTATTTGGCTATTGTCCCAAAAATCTCCACGTCGACTCATGCTTTGTTTAATTCTGTGCCGCCACAGTAACTGCCTGAATTATATGCTTGTATAGTGACTTCCCTAGTCTGAGTGATACATCACACCAGCTGGTTTCCCCCGAACTTTCTAGGACATTTTTAAGGCTTTGCCCGTCAGCGCTTAGCCCAGAGAAAACTATATTGCCCAGCTTAATGGCTTACGGGAAATAAATCCAGAACCACTGCCAGATAAGCCCAGCGCTTACCCGTCCAGATATAGGTCACGTCGCCACACTAGGTCTGATTTTGTGATCCACTACAATCCGGCTTGACGGACTTCGGAACGGCGATGATCTGGTGCTCAGTGAATTGGGCTTTGCGCATTATGCTCTCCTCCGGGTACATAGTCAGTATGTCGGAAGATCTCTTAAAGTGAATAGGTCGTTTTAGCCGGATATTTACAAGCAGGTGAGAAGCACTTCTTTAAGTATCCCGTTAGAGCACATTTACGTTTGGTATTCGGTTTTAGTTAAACAATATTTTTATCAAGTGCATATGTATATGCTTGTACAGATGTGCTGAAGAGGGTTCCTATATGACTTTTACTCCAGTGATTCAACTCATTACTACAACTGTAGGATTGTCAAAACTCTATATGCAGATTCCAATAAGGGAGCTATAATAGTTACCCTTAACAAAGAAGGAACAGCTAGATGGCTAGAGTACCTGATTTTGGCATCAAAAAAATTATCATAGGTGCTAATGATATTAATGATCAATATGGTTGTATCATCATTAGCCCTCCGGAATTAAAATCGTATTCTTTGGATAGTCTCTTGGAGGGAATTTCCGCAGTCAATCTTCATCAGAAAATTGACTTCGGTTTGCCAATAGGTAAAGAGCAGCTCTGATGTTACTTCTGTATATAGAAAATATTAATACATTGAAATTGAGGTGGCTGTCCTGTTTTCATAGAGGAAAATAGGAGCCGTAATTGCAATTTTTGAATTGCCGAATTTAAAGGCACAAATAGCCACAGTAGTGTATTCGCTATATGGGCAATAGATGGAATGCAGTACGCTAGCTTTAAAAGTCATTCTTTGGATTTCGTGTACAATTGAGAATATTGAGCCCAGAAAAATTCATAAACCGAAGTGACATTTAAGCCATTGCTGTAATTGGAAAGTGTTATTTTTTATCAATGATAGCTGGCATTTAACTGTAACAGATCTTTTGCTTAACAATTAAGAGCTAAGGCAATTTCGTACAGTTGTTCAAGTGGTATATTTACTTCGCCACGCTCAATTCGTCCCATATAGCTACGGTCAACACCTGTCATAAGAGCAAGACCTTCTTGTGAGATATTCTAGAGAATCCGCTATTTTTTTATCCTACACCCCAACTTTTTTCTTAAATTTTGCATGGGATTACACATATCCAAATTGCAGAACTATCAGCAGTTGCGGACTATAAATCCACGGACTATAATCCTCATTTTATTATTCTTATGATGTGATATGAAACGAAAATTGATAAAAAGGAGTAAAAAGTGGCTGACTAAAATCTACAAGTCGGCTTCATTTCTGCAAATTGCAATGCATGAAGAAATAAAATTTCGTTCCATCGTTAACCATAAAAGGAACGTAATCAGAATCCAGGAACGACATTCCTCTTCTATAGACTGGCTTAATATTAAATTTTATGAGGGATATGTAGAAGTACCTTGCTTTGATAGGTATGGTGATTTTGCTTATGATGTTTTTTATACTCTAAAGAACAGCTACCATACTGGTTAACCCCTTATTGGATACCGTTTGAACTGCTCCCAGTTGATTAGTACACCCCGATGTTAGTAATGTCTTCTTAAGCCACATGAGGACATACCCATGAAGAAGCGTTTTTCCGACGAATAAATCATCAGTAGTCTCTGTGAGGTCCAAGCCCATTAACACTCGGTGACTTTCGCGCCGCAGGTATGTTACCCGAGATGAGCTTGAAGGGGGGAGGGTTGAAAGCTTAGTCAAATATGATTTCTTAGCTGGACAGCTAATGATACAGTTAGGCCTAATGTTTAGCTCGTGATACTATTTTTGCTGTTCAGCTAAGAAGGCTAATGAGGCTAAGATAAATGGAGCAATATGATCGCCAATTGGGTGGATTTGAATTTAAAAAGCTAGTCCTAGATGAGCTGCAGAGGACTATCGAAGAGGCATTTGGGCCTGATGTCAACGTAAAACCTTGGGCAGGTATGTGGTTTTCCTCAACAGATGATTCTGAGCCTGACGGGTTGCTCGAAATCGAAACACCCTACAAAAAGCTGATGGTCTATGTGGAGGTTAAAAGGGATGTCTACCCCCGAGATGTTAGAGACGCCGTTTGGTCGCTGAAAAAATATATACGGTATCATGATCATCCACATGAAGCTGTCGGAATGCTTGCTGCCGGTTCATTAAGTCCTGGAGCAAGGGAAGAGTTGAAAGCTGAAAACATAGCATTCTTCGACTTGGGCGGCTGTCTCCATTTGATGCACGAGACCTGGCTTATAAGTATCAATAAGCCCTCGAAACGCCTAAAAAAGTACTCCCATAGTGTAGATCTTTTCACCGACGCTCGTGGAAGTGTGGTTCATGCCCTTCTGATGCATGCAAACGCATGGATCACTGGAGCCGAGTTAGCTGAACAGGCAGAGACATCTCCGTATACGTGTTCTGTTGTCTTGCAGGAACTTACGTTAAGGGAGTGGGTAGAGTCTTCTGGTGGCGGGCCGAGCAAGCGTAGAATGCTCATTCGTCCTGAAAAGCTTTTGGACGCTTGGGCTGAGCAATGGCAGGAGCGCAAAGAGAAACAGACAAAGTGGTACACCTTCGTCGAAAATCCCAAGAATATGCTTTCTCAACTGGCACACCGCATAGACCGGGCTCGAGTCGATTTTCCGTGGGCGTTTACCGGCGCCGCTGCTGCTAATGTTGTTGCACCGTTACTGACCAGCACTGACGGTGCGGAAATTATTGTGCCAAAAGGATATGCAGAAAGGATGGCTCATATGTTAGGCCTGAAGCCAGTCAGTAAAGGCGCGAATGTCACGCTCATTGAGCGCGAACCTGCAAGCCTACTTTACCGATATAGGCATCCAGAACACCCTGCAATCTTCGCCAGTGCTTACATCCTATACCTCGATCTACTGGATGGACGTGGCCGTAACAAAGAGCTAGCCGAACACCTCAAACAGAATCTGGAGTCATTATGGGAAAGGGATTGAAACCACGTACTTCTGATGGATATAACGTTGATGTAACCCTTGCGTGTGAGCGGACGTTACTAACGCTGTTGAGTGCATTTGGGAACCTTAGGGATACCCTCAGATTAGTAGGCGGTCTTGTCCCGCGCTACCTCACACCGGAGATGCCGCCAGATGTCCCTATGCATGCAGGAACCTCAGACGTGGACATTGTGATTAATCTAGAAGTTCTCGCGACTGGGGATGAATATGTGAGTCTGGCTGACCAACTAAAAGCGCGTGGCTTCAGCCGCTTGGTCAAGGAAGGTAAGCCGTCATCGTGGCAATGGTGCATAAAGGTCGATGACTATGTCGAAGTAGTCGTTGAGCTACTGCGTGATGCTGGAGACGAACAGCCGGGGAGGCCTATTAGTGTGAGTGGAGAGCAGGTTTCGGCTCTCACGATCAAACATGCCGGGATCGTGCATGATTGGTTTCAGGAAAAGCGCATTGGTGCACCCCTTCTTGATGAAAAGGGTATTTCTGTCGACATAGTGCGGTTCGCAGACGTACCCGCATTCGTGATATTGAAAGCTATCGCGCTTAATCAGCGTGAGGAGAATAAGGATGCGGCAGATCTCATTCACGTTGTTCGCTACGCAGGAACCCTGGAGCACGTTGCAGGGCTCTTTATAGAACGGATTCGCTCAGGCCAGCATCCTGAGGCTATCGATGCTGGGCTCGAGGCTTTAGCAAATCAGTTTGGTGATGACGAGTTTGCTGAAGGGTACGAAAAGGTTGGAGCTGTAGCGTATGCCCAGTTTCACGGTGGCGATGACGATGAGGTCGCGGAATCACAGCATTATGCAGCTGGCTTGATCCAAAGTCTGTTGGCTGAGATCGATACGCAGCTGGCTAAAGCATCCTGATTTAGACAAAGTGTAGGTTAGGGCTGAGTGTAAGTTGACCGGGGTCAGTTTCAGGTACTGTACAAAGGGAAGAGACCAATAGGCAAAGAGTTGCCTTGATTCTCTTTTAGACTAATTCCAGACAATTGGAATGATTGCGGTGAGCTACAGCCAAGAGAGGAAAGTAAAGTTTTTAGAAGTAATAAAGGCTATTTGTTACTAAAAACTTAACATAAATAATAAATTAAATAATAACTTCATGAAAATATTGATTTTTTTGTTTAGTTTGCCACTATCAGGTAAACAGAACCGTTCTAAAAAATATCATCGTCTTTTTGTTAAGATTTACCGGTAAGCCCCAATGCTTAAGCATCGGGGCTTTTTCT
>CANRKT010000020.1 GCA_947631255.1 uncultured Enterobacteriaceae bacterium | reverse complement strand
AACCGTGCTTTTTTCATTTTGACCTCTGCAAATGTAAAGGCAGAAAATCTAATTATAGCTGTCTCATTTTAGGGGGACCGGAGTCTGGGCAAGGAGATACTGCGGGTGTAAGTAGGCCGATTAGAGGGCGCATCGGCTGAAGATGGTGAAAATGAGGAACGTAGTGAAAAGACGTTTCATTTTTTTGTGATCTCCTTCACAAAAGATATTTGTGTGATATACTTCTCATTATTGAAGTTTAAGTGTTGTGGTTACACACATCCTGATAACTAAGTGAGAGAGAATTAAAATGCTTATGTTAAATATCTTTTTTGTTATTATCAGTGCCTATCTGCTTTGTGGCTGGTTCCAGGTAGAAAAATACTTAAGTGCGGATAAAGAAACGTCCAACAAAAAATTCTTCTTCAATTACTATCTCTGGCCAATTGCTGTAATTAGCAGAAAATAAAATTACACACAGTAGAGATATATTGCGCTTAAAAAAGCGCAGGCCACTGTAGTGGTCTGAGAGACAAACGATTAAATTGCTTCACTCAGGTAACGGATATTGGCCGTGCTTTTGAGGCTGGCATTATCTTTCACAGCACCTGACAGCAGATAACCATCCTCATTTTGTGAGATGTTAAGCTGTAGGACAAAAGTCTGGATATTGCCAAAATGGTGGCTGCTGACAGGTTATGCTGAGTGACATGCGGGTCTAGCATGTCATTAGCAACTTTATCTGTGTAGATACAGGCATAGTCGCCACCCTTCACTGTATTATCTTGTACCATAACAATACCCTCCCCATAATCCTGCCATTCTTAAGCAAGCTAGGAAGGATCTTCCCCGAGCAGGGTGGAAGACTTATAACCCCATGTTTAATCTGCCGTAATAGAACATCACTGCGATTTTGAAGCGCTCTTTGTTCCGGTGTCTTCTGGACTTGCTCCTCAGCAGACGTATCTCACTGTTCAGTGATTCTGCGCTACCGTTTGATATCCGTACTCCATTGCATCCAAGATCCCATAAAACCGTTTACGTCACGTCCGGACGGCACTGCTCAGTAACGCCCACATCTTTTGCCATCGCCATCCCCCATAAGGCGAGGCCATGCTATTTGCAGAAGCAGTTTCTAATGATTTCATTCGGATTCAGTGCTAAGACACCCGTTAGAGCACCAGTGAATTTTATTTAGAAGGGGATTTATTGCGTAACATATTTATTCTAAATGGTACGCCCTACAGGGCTCGAACCTGTGACCTACGGCTTAGAAGGCCGTTGCTCTATCCAACTGAGCTAAGGGCGCATAGTGGGGTATGCGGGCAGCTAACAGGGCAGTCGCTCTGTCAGTGCGAGGGGAATTATACGGTCAACGCCTCTAGAGTCAATTACTTTTCAATTACCTGCACAACAATTGAGCATAAACCCAGATCAGAGCCTGACAGCGGCGCGCGAGTCTGACAAAATAGCGACATCCCCCTTTCTTGTAGATTACAGACGGAATTTTCTTTCGATGGTAGCGAAGATTATTGATGGTAAAACGATTGCGCAGCAGGTACGTCACGAAGTTGCCGAAAAGGTAAAAAAACGCGTTGCGGCCGGGAAACGTGCACCGGGTCTGGCCGTTATTTTGGTTGGGGCTAATCCGGCTTCACAGATTTATGTCGCCAGTAAACGTAAAGCCTGTGAAGAAGTCGGTTTTATTTCACGTTCATACGACTTACCGGTCACGACCAGTGAGGCTGAACTACTGACATTGATTGATACGCTGAATGCGGATCAAACCATTGACGGTATTTTAGTGCAACTGCCGTTGCCTGCGGGTATTGATAACGTGAAGGTACTGGAACGTATTGATCCGGATAAAGACGTTGATGGGTTCCATCCTTACAACGTAGGGCGCTTATGTCAGCGTGCACCCCGTCTGCGTCCTTGTACTCCGCGTGGCATCGTAACTTTACTTGAGCGCTATAATATCGATCCTCGTGGCTTAAACGCGGTGGTGATTGGTGCCTCTAATATTGTTGGTCGCCCGATGAGTATGGAATTGCTGCTGGCGGGTTGTACCACGACCGTCACACATCGCTTTACCAAAAATCTGCGCCAGCATGTTGAGAACGCCGATCTGTTGATTGTTGCAGTAGGTAAGCCCGGTTTTATTCCGGGTGAGTGGATAAAAGAGGGCGCCATCGTGATAGATGTCGGCATCAACCGTCTGGAAAATGGCAAGGTAGTGGGTGATGTTAGTTATAAGGAAGCTGAGGCCAGAGCTTCATTTATTACTCCAGTTCCAGGTGGTGTGGGGCCGATGACGGTTGCGACGCTTATAGAAAATACCTTGCAGGCATGCGAGGAATATCATGATGTTGATGGAGAGCTCTAATGGCTATCTTCGAGTTAGGTAAACACCCCCATGTAGAACTATGCGATTTGCTCAAGCTTGAAGGCTGGAGTGAAAGCGGTGCACAGGCAAAGGCAATGATTGCTGAAGGTCTGGTCAAAGTGGATGGTGTAGTAGAAACCCGTAAACGCTGTAAGATTGTTGCGGGCCAGACAGTGACTTTTGCCAGCCTGAGTATTGCTGTCCAGGCCTGATAACAGTCGTCAGGTGGATAGTTTGATGACTATCCGCCTTTCTCTTAGGGTAAAAATTTACCCTGATACATCTGATGTGTCACTCGCTTCCCCTCCGAGTCTGAAGGGGGGGCGGGATTTAGCGATGAAATTCGCCAGCTGATTCTGGCTGATATTGTAATTCCAGCACTTTCAGATGGGTTTTATTACCATTAGGCAATTCCCAGTTTATGGTGTCTCCCACTCGCATTCCCAGTAAGGCTGCCCCTACTGGCGCCATGACGGACAGCTGCTCGTCGCTATCGGTGAGGTTTACCGGGTAGACCAAGGTACGTACAAACTCTTCTTGAGATGTCAGATCGAGGAATTTTACGCGACTGTTCATCGATACTACATTGGCTGGCATCTCTTCCGAGCTGCACATCTCAGCGCGATCCAACTCTTCGTTCAGCATTTCTGCCACTGGCGTTTTAGCGTACTGTGGTTTTTCGAGCAGACTATCAAGACGTTCAGCATCGAGTTCGTTAATAATGATGGCAGGTCTGGACATAATTCTCTCCGTGTAGAAAACGCTCACTTATCTAATGAAAACGTTATAAAGAAAAACCCTCACCGGAATCGATGAGGGTTAGCTCTGTTTAGATGATACTGAGCTTAGCGCACAGTTGGAAGTCCAGTGAGCCATATTTTCTTATTGACTATCGCAGTTATTGCATAAAGATGACTTATACCCATCATACTTCAAGTGCCTGGGGGTTGCCTGCGTCCGCCGCTCAAATCACATAATTTATTTTATGCTCATCGATGGGCTGAACCTGGCGTCGACAGGCAACATGAATGACAGGGATCTCCTCCTGCGGGCGGCATCACGCAAGCGAGTTGCTAGGCAACTACAAGTGATATTCCTGTGACTGACGCATGGCATTTATTCTGTGCATTGACTTGCGGTATACCTGGTCGCGGGCGTGTGGAGCAGTCATAACGTATCCAGTGCTTCAGCTAACGCAGTTTTACTGATTAACAGAGCCGGAGAAACAACAGTACAGTACATAAGGTCCAAAAATATTCATCATTTATCTTTATTTATAAAGATAGTGTGTTTATTTAAGCACGAGATTATCAATGTTGGGCTGTAACTCAGTAACGTATTCAGATGATATTATTTTTTATATTTACTCTGTTTTATATAGCTGAGTTTTTTAGGCGATTATATGTAATGTTCAAAGATATAATTGACTAAAAATAAAAAAACACATCAGTCAGTCGAGTGAAAGAGCGATAAAGCATTGCTGTTATTTTATTGCTAAATGTTTCATTATCGGAAGCATGATTGCCTTGGTAAGTGTTCGAAGACAGATAAGCGAGTTATCCGACGGAGAGTATGATGAGGAGATTCATTCTTTCTCTTTTGATCGTTAAGCGGTGAAGGTATTTCCGAGAATAGCGTTGCATCATGTATAAATATGTTATATTTATCATTGTTTTGTGGTTTTTAGTAAGTCAGATTGCTGTCAGCAATAATATCCAGACATCACGACAAAAGATGCTTCTGGCAACCATTATGATGCTATCCTTCCGATCTTTTCTCACAGATAAAAGCATTACTATCCAGGAAGTTTTTAACTTCAGACTGCACGGTGGGTTTTTATTGCGATATAATTTACTCAAACTTAAGTTTGCTATTTATACGGTAATAACGACGTGACACATTTTCATCGACTTCCCTTAGCGCTGACTTTCGCGTCTTCGCTGATGATTGTAACCCCAGCAAGCCATGCAAAACCTGGCTTGTTTACGGGTGTGTGGGAGACTTTTTCGGATAATGTCTCCCAGACTTGGAAAGCTCCGCAGCACTATGATCTTTATGTTCCTGCTATAACCTGGCATGCGCGTTTTGCTTACAGCAAAGAAAAAACGGATGAATACAATGAGCGTCCATGGGGGGTAGGATTCGGGCAGTCTCGCTGGGATGAAAAAGGCAACTGGCATGGTCTCTATCTGATGGCATTCAAAGACTCATTTAATAAATGGGAGCCTATAGGGGGTTATGGCTGGGAGAAAACCTGGCGACCGCTGGCAGACGATAATTTTCATCTGGGACTTGGCTATACGGCTGGTTTTACTGCGCGTGATAACTGGAAGTATATACCTGTACCGCTAGTACTCCCCCTGGCTTCTGTCGGTTATGGTCCGGCAACATTCCAGATGACTTATATTCCCGGAACTTACAACAACGGTAATGTGTACTTTGCCTGGATGCGCTTTCAGTTTTAAGTGTGACAAATGTCGTATTTATGGGGAGATAAGTGGATTTCTCATAACCCTTTAAATACAATGGTCATACTAACTGTGAGAAAAATAGAGACTTTCATCACTTTTTAGTAATTATTGGCTGGACAAAGCCTACTACAATTGTTGTACTTAAGCAGGACACAGCATTTGTGTCGTTTTTTAATGTAAAGGTAATTTTGATGTCTAAGATTAAAGGTAACGTTAAGTGGTTTAATGAATCCAAAGGCTTTGGTTTTATTACTCCGGAAGATGGCAGCAAAGACGTATTCGTACACTTCTCTGCAATCCAGAGCAATGGTTTCAAAACCCTGGCTGAAGGCCAGCGCGTTGAGTTTGAAATCACTAACGGTGCCAAAGGCCCTTCTGCTGCAAACGTAATGGCTATCTAAGCTACTACCAGTAGAATATAAAAACCCGCGAATGCGGGTTTTTTCGTGTTAGTTACTTGATTACTGATGTGTCGTCACGGTACTAACCAGCCAGAAGGCGAAGGCAGTCATAATAAATGAGCCTGCGAGATTAACCAGAATATTCAGCCCCGCCCATGCCAGCCGACCTTCCTGCATTAAACTGATAACTTCATATGAAAAGGTAGAGAATGTTGTCAGCCCGCCACAGAATCCGGTGGTGATGAGCATTTTCCATATCGGATCCAGATGACTAAAACGACTGAATAGCGCAAATGCCAGACCAATTATCAATGCGCCGGCCAGGTTAGCGATCAACGTTCCCATAGGGATAGCCACACTTGCCGAGTTAAATTTAGTGCTCAATAGCCAGCGAGCAACACTACCCATCCCACCGCCGATAAATACTGCACAAGCCATCTGTATCACAAGCTATCCTTTCTGATAACATTTTCAAAGAGTGTAAGTGGGAAACCTTTTTTTTGCTAACAGGTCTGCGGAAATTATGCCATCCGGTATGGGAGAGAATATGAAAATTGCAGTAGGGCAGTTTGCTGTCGGGCCTGACTGGCAAGATAATGTCAGCGTTTGCACAGAGCTGATGGCACAAGCCGTAGCCGCTGGTGCTTCACTACTGGTATTACCTGAAGCGGTATTGGCGCGTCAGGATGATATGCCTGATTTATCCGTACAATCAGCCCAACCGCTGAGTGGGGCTTATGTCGCGCAGCTGTGTGCGGCAAGCCGTAATAATAATCTGACGACTGTCCTGACATTACATACACCAACGACCTCGGGAAGAGCTGCTAACATGCTGATTGCTGTACGAGCAGGAGAGATTATTGCTGAGTATCAGAAACTACATCTTTATGATGCTTTCAATGTTCAGGAGTCCCGTCTGGTTGATGCGGGAGACGATATCGCTCCTGTCATCACAGTGGAAGGCATGAATATCGGGTTGATGACTTGTTATGATCTCCGTTTCCCGGATCAGGCATTAGCGCTAGCGTTGCAAGGTGCTGAAGTACTGGTACTGCCCGCAGCCTGGTTAAGAGGTCCACATAAAGAAAAACACTGGGAAACTTTACTGACAGCACGTGCTCTGGATACGACCTGCTATGTAGTGGCTTCAGGTGAGTGTGGAAATAAGAATATTGGTCAGAGTCGTGTGATTGACCCATTGGGCGTGACGATTGCCGCTGCGGCAGAGGCTCCAGCATTGATTTTCGCTACTCTCGACAGACAACGGCTAGTTAAGGTTCGAGAGAGGTTACCCGTGCTGAAGAATCGTCGTTTTGCTATGCCTCAACTGGCACGCAACAGGCCGGAGAACAAAGATTAATTTTGTTACAGATTAAAATTGTATCCGGATACAGGATGACGGTTAATAAAAACTTGTTAGCTGTCGTTACGACCTGATTTTCTAAGAAGGTAAGTATGGGTGAGATTAGTGTTACCAAGCTGCTGGTAGTCGGTGTACTGATTGTATTGTTGTTTGGTACCAAAAAATTACGGACACTGGGAAGCGATCTCGGTTCGGCTCTTAAAGGTTTTAAAAAAGCGATGGCTGAAGATGAACCTGCAAAACCGTCTGACACTCGCGCAGAAACACCTGTTGGACAGATTGATAACAAGCATTGATTCTGTCATAAAAAAACGGCTCAATATTGAGCCGTTTTTTTACTGTTCTTGCTAAAAAGCCACAATCAATAATCTGATTATTTGACTTCCATACCTTTAGCCTGCAAATCTGCATGATAAGAAGAACGCACAAACGGGCCACAGGCAGCATGAGTGAAGCCCATTGCCATCGCTTCTTCTTTCATTTCGTCAAACTCATCCGGACTGACATAGCGCTGTACCGGTAAGTGATGACGGCTAGGTTGCAGATACTGTCCTAACGTCAACATGGTGACACCATGACGACGTAAGTCACGCATCACTTCAACGATTTCAGCATTGGTTTCGCCTAAGCCCACCATTAAGCCTGATTTCGTTGGGATATGAGGATGTGCCTCTTTAAAACGTTCCAGCAACTTCAGTGACCAGTTGTAATCCGCACCCGGACGAACCTGACGATAGACACGCGGTACGTTTTCCAGATTGTGGTTAAAGACATCCGGTGGTGTGGCGACCAGGATATCCAGCGCTTTATCCATACGACCACGGAAATCGGGTACCAGAGTCTCGATTTTTATCGTCGGATTTTTAGCGCGAATTTCTCGGATACAGTCAGCAAAATGCTGAGCACCGCCATCACGAAGGTCGTCACGATCCACTGATGTGATAACCACATAACGCAGACCCATATCAGAGATAGTTTGCGCCAGTTTTGCAGGTTCGTTGGCATCGGGCGCAACCGGACGGCCGTGTGCCACATCGCAGAACGGGCAGCGACGGGTACAAATAGCCCCAAGGATCATAAAGGTCGCTGTTCCGTGGTTAAAACATTCCGCAAGGTTCGGGCAGGATGCTTCTTCACAGACAGAGTGCAGGCCATTTTTACGCATGGCAGCTTTAATGCCCTGGATACGGGTCGAGTCAGAGGGGAGCTTAATTTTCATCCACTCTGGCTTTCTTAATATCTCCTGGCGCTCTGTCACCACGTTTTTAACCGGGATCAAGGCCATTTTATCGGCGTCGCGATACTTAACGCCGCGTTCCATCACAATAGGTTTACTCATACGGTACAGGTTCCCGTTGCGGATACTCAAGTCAGGCTAATTGAATTTCAAGCTTATGTTGTAAATATCAATTATTTTTTAACGTATGCCGCGGAGTATATCATCAGCGCAGGGCAGAATCAGTAGGCCGTGACAGTAAATAACGAAAGAATTGTAAAGGAATTGTTGTGAGATGTCTGTGCTCTGGTGCTGTTTAGGGCACCTTATGACACATATTTCTGCATCAGAAAAAATAATCAGAGCAACTACGTCCCATTCTCATTTATAGAGTGAAAAGGGACGTCATTTCCTGTTGAATAGCTAGGATCTTCCTGTCCGGGGAGAGTCATTCTCAGAATAAATATAGGGGGGATGATTCAGCAGCGCGATAAGATTCGCTATCAGGCGCGGTTGAACGTCAGCAGGCGCGATATTTTCCACAAAGTGGCTGACTTGTGTCATCTCCATACCGGCATAACCGCAAGGGTTAATGCGCAAGAAGGGAGACAGATCCATATTGATATTCAGGGCCAGACCATGAAAAGAACAGCCCTGACGAATACGTAAACCGAGTGAGCAAATCTTACGCCCATCAACATATACCCCCGGTGCTTCTGCGCGAGGGTAGGCAGTAATAGAAAACTCCGCCAGAGTATTCACGACAGTTTGTTCCAGAACAGTGACCAGCTCTCGCACCCCGAGTTTACGGCGCTTAAGATTAAGCAGCAGGTAGACGATTTGCTGACCCGGACCATGGTAAGTCACTTGCCCCCCGCGATCGCTCTGCACCACAGGGATATCACCAGATAACAGAATATGTTCAGCTTTTCCTGCCTGTCCCTGAGTAAAAACGGGCGGATGTTCAACCAGCCAGATTTCGTCAGGCGTACTATCGTCACGATGATAAGTGAAGTCATGCATAGCGGTGGATACAGGTTCGTAAGGCTGCAAACCTAGATTACGGATAAGAAGGATATCTTGAGACAAAACAGCGTCTCCGGAAAGCAAAAGGTGGCAGGGAGTATATCAAAGCATCAGTCAAAGCAAAAATAGCGGTGTTATCTATCCCGGCAGAAAGCCGGGATAGCTGAATTACAGAACCATGCGGACAATTTCTATTTTACCCAACTCTTCGTACAGAGTCTCAACCTGTTCAATATGGGTGGCATTGATAGTCACAGAGACTGAATGGTAGTTGCCTTTGCTGCTTGGTTTTACATCAGGCGTGTAGTCACCCGGTGCATGGCGCTGAACAACTTCAACCACCAAATCAACCAGCTCTGGTTGTGCAAGCCCCATGACTTTGTAAGTAAAAGGCGTTGGAAATTCCAGTAATTCGTTCAGTTTAGTTTTCATGGTTGCTCCCGGGCACTTAAAATAATGATTCCCGCCTAAGCGGGAATCGCTGTATTACAGAACATAACCGTCATGCTTCAAGTTGTCTGGGCATTGCTTTCATAAATTCCGCTGAATCACATCGTTTATCTATGCCCATCGTCAGAATTTACTCAGGCTCACTGGCAACTCGAATTATTTAGAATATATATGGTGATCAATTCCGATTTTTCAAGTCGGTTATTATCAGCCAAACCAGTGATGCAATGTCAGTTTAATATAGTCTATCATCCGGCTAAAGAAACCGCCTTCTGGCATTTCTTGCAGTACTACCAGCGGACGTTGTTCAATAATTTTGCCATCCAGCTGGAAGTTGATGGTACCGACCACCTGATTTTTCTGCAATGGAGCATGAAGTTCCGGAGAATCCAGCACATAGCTTGCTTTCAAATCTTTCAAACGACCACGTGGGATAGTCAGATAAATATCTTTATCAACCCCAAGGGCTGCGCGGTCATTTTCACCAAACCAGACCGGCTCAGAGGCAAACTCTTTTCCCACTTTTAATGGCGATACTGTTTCAAAGAAACGGAAGCCCCAAGTCAGCAGTTTCTTGCTTTCAGACTCACGACCTTTAAGCGTCCGGCCACCGAGTACGGCAGAAATCAGACGCATATTACCTTCGGTAGCGGAAGCCACCAAGTTATAACCTGCCGCATTAGTGTGTCCGGTTTTGATACCGTCAACATTGAGGCTGGTATCCCAGAGCAATCCATTGCGGTTAGTCTGGCGAATATTGTTAAAGGTAAACTCTTTTTCTTTATAGATGGAGTATTCGTTTGGCACATCACGAATGAGTGCCTGACCAATTAACGCCATGTCACGCGCTGAACTGTACTGGCCTTCTGCATCTAAACCATGAACGGTTTTGAAATGGGTATTTTTCAGCCCTAATGCACCCACATAGCTGTTCATCAGGCCCACAAAGGCCTCTTGGCTACCGGCAACAAAATCGGCCATAGCAACACAGGCATCATTGCCTGACTGTAAGTTAATACCACGGATCAGTTTATTGACGGGAACCTGCATACCAGGCTGAAGGAACATCAGCGAGGAACCTTTAAAAACCGGGTTTCCTGTTGCCCAGGCATTCTCGTTAATGGTGACCAAGGCATTTTCATCAAACTTACCGGCTTTCATGGCCTGGCCAATGACATAACTGGTCATCATTTTGGTCAGACTGGCGGGATCACGACGGGTATCTGCATTTGACTCAGCCAGAACCTTTCCGGAGTTAGCATCAATCAGAATATAAGCTTCAGCATCAATTTGCGGGACGCCGGGGATCATTGTTTTAAGGTTTATTTCATCAGCTTGCACAGTTGCGACAGACGAAAAAACCAGCACTGTAGTGAGCGCAATGCGCTTCACAAAACGAATAGGGAAATCTGTAATCATGGTTAAAACAACGGCATCCGTGATGGGATTAAAAATGAGCCCCACTATAGCAAAAGCGTTTTTTGCTGGCATCTGACTTTGCTTACAAGTTTGTTAATGAACCTTACAAACCTTTACATCATATCAGATGCCAGTTAACGGCTAGCGTGCAGGCGCGTTGGTAATGAAAGACTGTTGCTGCGCTTCTGACAACAAGCGCTGCTGTAAGGCACTGGCATCACTACGCTGACTAAATGGGCCTAACTGTATGCGATAAATTGCCCCATTTTGTGAAATAGCGCCGCGTGTTGAAAATTGCTGACTCAGCTTATTAAGAAGTTGCTGAGCCCGTGCGCTGTCACTGACAGCAGCGACTTGTACGACATACTGACCACTTGCCTGTGTTGGTGTCGCTCGCTGAGCCGGGGCAGTACCGACGATCGGGGCGAGGTGTGAGGCTTCTGATGCAGGTGCCTCTGGTTGTTCGAGGATACTCACAGGCATTGGCGATGGAGCACCTAAAAAGCCGCCACTTTTAATCGGGGCACCCATGGTATCGTCACTTTGCAAGGCGCTGTTACTGATAGCACGTACGTCATCTGGGGCGGTCGGTGGCGCAGAGAACGAAGACGCACTGCCCAGGCCACTGTTTAAGTCTGGGCGTGCAGGTAAGGCGTAAGTCTGTTTTGCCATGGTCGTACAGGCCATACCGGGGCCTGAAAAAGTACCGTCCGGTGCGACAATAATCGGGTCAATACGAACCTTGGTATTATTTGAGGTATTCAGCCTGTCTGCGGTTGCGCGTGACAGCGCGACAACGCGATCGCGAGTGCCGTAAGGACCTCTGTCATTAACCCGTACGACCAGCATACGACCATTCGCCATATTGGTAATACGGGCATAACTTGGGATAGGCAGTGTCGGATGAGCAATGGTCAGTGCTGTTGGGTCAAACTCTTCACCAGAAGCCGTCAGGTTGCCGTCGACCGGGCCATCATAGATGGCAGCAAATCCAGCTTCGCTGTAGTTAGCCGGGTTCGTCACGATTTTATACTGCTTGCCATCGCGGCGATAATTTTGGTTGAGCGACGGATTCAGTGCCTCATACCGTGGCTCCTGGCCGGTAATTTCCACAATAGCACCATTACAGGCTACCTGTGGTGGCACCTGAGTTGTGGGTTGCTGGCCATCATTATTCAACGTACATGCCGTCAGCAAGCCTGCCGTGATACAAACCCCAAGCCATTGCTTAACCATTGCGCCCCTCATCCAATTAAACGCTTTTTGATAACATTTTTCTGTGGGTATGTATCGACATCACGATACCAAACCCGGCCATAAGCACGATGAGTGCCGACCCTCCATAACTGACTAAAGGTAAAGGCACTCCAACGACAGGTAAGATACCACTAACCATACCGATATTAACAAATACATAGACGAATAAGATAAGCATCAGACCGCCCACCATGACACGGCCAAAGGTAGTTTGTGCATGAGCAGCAATAAACAGCCCGCGAGCAATCAGCAAAATATAGAGTGCCAGTAGTACCAGAACCCCAATCATTCCTAGCTCTTCGGCCAGGACGGCAAAAATAAAGTCAGTATGTCGTTCGGGTAAAAATTCTAGCTGTGACTGGGTTCCGTGTAACCAGCCTTTACCGCGTAGACCTCCGGAACCGATAGCAATTTTAGACTGAATAATATGGTAACCCGCACCTAATGGGTCACTTTCCGGATCCAGTAACATCATCACACGTGAGCGCTGATAGTCATGCATCAGGAAGAACCAAAGTAGAGGAATAAATGCTGCGAGCAGCAGTGCGGCGATAATAATCAGCCGCCAGCTCAGTCCGGAAAGAAACAGAACAAACAGTCCTGAACAGGCAATCAGGATAGAAGTCCCCAGATCCGGCTGGGCTGCCACCAGTAACGTCGGGATAAAAATAAGGATTAAGGCAATGCTCGTATTTTTTAGCGATGGCGGACAGACATCTCGACTGATAAAGCGAGCGACCATCAGCGGGACAGCAATTTTAGCAATCTCTGAGGGTTGAAAGCGGACAATACCTAAATCGAGCCAGCGCTGTGCCCCTTTGGAGATAGCACCAAAGACATCAACAGCGATTAACAAAATAATACAGATAATATAGAGATAGGGTGCCCAGCCTTCATATACTCGCGGTGGAATTTGGGCCATCACGAGCATGGCCACGAAACCAATTGCGATTTGGCCCAGTTTTCGTTCGGTCATCTCCATATCCTGGCCACTGGCGCTCCAGATGACCAGGGCACTGAATACCAGCAGAGCCACAATGGTGGCTAGCAATATTGGGTCAAGATGGATCTTATCCCAGAAAGACTTTTTGTTTGAGTCGCCAGTCATCACTATTGGTCCTCTGCGCCTGATTCACCCGGTAATGCAGCAGGCAGCACGGTATTGTTATCCCCGATCATTAAATGGTCGAAAATTTGTCGTATCATCGTGCCAACTGCTGGGCCAGCTCCGCCGTTTTCCAGAATGATGGTCACGGTATATTGCGGTTTATCATAAGGGACGTAACCGACCATCATTTTATGGTCACGTAAACGTTCGGCAATTTTACTGGCGTTATAGGTTTCATTCGCTTTCAGACCGAAAACTTGTGCGGTACCTGATTTTACGGCTGCTTTATAAGGCGCGTTAGCAAAGTAGCGATGGGCAGTGCCGTTAGCACGGTTAGCTACGCCATACATGCCATCTTTCGCTATTTCCCAGTAACCAGAGTGAATATCATCTATCGGTTCTTCCAGTGGTTGCGTCCAAGGTTTTTGTTTACCATTTTCAACCCGGCTCATCAGCAAGTGAGGAACGCGAACAATACCGTCATTAATCAGGGTCATCAACGACTTACTCATTTGAATAGGTGTAGCGGTCCAGTACCCCTGGCCTATACCAACGGGGATAGTGTCACCTTGATACCAGGGCTTTTTAAAGCGTTTTAGTTTCCACTCGCGGGTGGGCATATTACCCGAACGCTCTTCTGCCAGGTCAATTCCGGTGTATTCGCCATAGCCAAATTTGTTCATCCACTCACTGAGGCGATCGATCCCTAAGTCATAGGCGACTTGATAGAAGAAAGTATCCGCAGACTCTTCAATTGACTTGGTAATATTCAGGCGTCCATGACCCCATTTTTTCCAGTCACGATAACGCTTTTCTGAACCAGGAAGTTGCCACCAGCCAGGGTCAAACAGTGAGGTATTACGGGTAATCACCCCGGTACTTAATGCTGCCACCGCAATATAAGGTTTAACAGTGGATGCAGGAGGATAAACACCCTGAGTGGCACGGTTAATCAACGGTGTATTGGGGTCATTTAGCAGACCAGAGTAATCTTTGGTGGAGATACCATCAACGAACAGGTTAGGGTTATAACTTGGCATGGAAACCAGTGCCAGGATCCCGCCAGTGTTCGGATCTGTAACGATAACGGAGGCACGGCTTCCTTCCAACAGGGTTTCAATATAACGTTGTAGCTCGAGGTCTAGCGTCAGATAGATATCGTTTCCTGCTACGGGAGGCACTTCTTTAAGCTGACGAATAACACGACCCCGGTTATTCACTTCAACTTCTTCATAACCTGTCTGGCCGTGGAGAATATCTTCGTAATAGCGTTCAATGCCCAGTTTACCGATATCGCGAGTAGCCGCATAGTTGGGCAGTTTCTCCTCTTTTTTCAGGCGTTCAACGTCTTTATCGTTAATTTTGGAAACATAGCCAATGACGTGGGTCAGGGCAGAACCATAGGGATAAAAACGACGCTTATAGGCTTTAACCTCGACACCGGGAAAGCGGTACTGATTCACGGAAAAGCGTGCAACCTGGACTTCTGTCAGGTTATTTTTAACCGGAATTAAGGTAAAGCGGTGCGAACGTGAACGCTCTTTTTTAAAGTTAGCGATATCTTCATCAGTGAGGTCTATCACTGAGCGGAGTGACTCCAGCGTGGCCTGCACGTCATCCACTTTTTCAGGCATCATCTCAATTTGATAGATGATACGGTTTGATGCCAGTGGTGTACCGTTTCGGTCATAGATAATTCCACGCGTCGGAGGAATAGGAACCAGTTTAATACGGTTCACATTCGATCTGGTCTGGTAATCATCGAAACGGAGTATTTGCAAATGATAGAGATTGACGAGCAATATGCCCGTCATCAATATAATGACTGAAAAGGCGACCAGAGCGCGACGTACAAAAACCGCCGACTCAGCAGAATGGTCGCGAAAAGAATTCTGTAATTTCATTCGCCGTTTGATATGACTTGCACAGGTTTACTCTCGATGGTAAGGGTGATTAGTCGTGATGCTCCACGCCCGATACAAGCTTTCAGCCACCAAAACACGTACCAGTGGATGAGGCATCGTCAGTGTGGAAAGCGACCAACTTTGCTCAGCCATTGCTTTACAGGCCGGAGCCAAGCCTTCGGGACCACCAATCAATAAGCTTACATCGCGGCCATCTAGTTTCCAGCGTTCAAGCTGCACGGCAAGCTGTGGGGTATCCCAGGGTTGTCCTGGAATATCCAGTGTGACTATCCGGTTACCTTTACCCGCGGCGGCCAGCATCATTTCGCCTTCTTTTTCAAGAATACGTTTGATATCCGCATTTTTACTGCGTTTTCCTGCTGGGATCTCTACCAGTTCAAACGGCATATCTTTAGGAAAACGACGCAAATACTCGGTAAATCCGGTTTGCACCCAGTCAGGCATTTTGGTCCCAACAGCTACCAGTTGCAGCTTCACCACTTAGCTCCAGAGTTTTTCGAGTTCGTACAGTTGACGGCTCTCTTCTTGCATAACATGAACAATAACTTCACCTAAATCTACCACGACCCAGTCAGAGGCATTAATCCCTTTGACACCCATTGGGTGGAGCCCAATATCGCGCGCAGCCTGAACCACGTGTTCAGCAATAGACACGACATGACGGTTAGAAGTTCCCGTACAGATAATCATGCAGTCGGTGATACTTGATTTGCCTTTGACATCGATAGCGATGATGTCCTGGCCCTTGAAGTCATCGATTTTATCGATAACGAAATCCTGGAATGCTTTACCCTGCAAGAGTCCTCCTGAGAGAGTAATGGTTTGATTTGACCCGCTGCGACGTTACCACGCAAGACGATGGGCTATTTTGACTCCATATTAAAGCATGGGGCCATCATTGCGCTATATCATCCCATTGCAAGGCAGAGTTTGCATCGCCATTTTTGTAAAACAATTTCAGAATGGCTTTATTAGCGGGTAGGAATTAATGGCAGCGGAGCATAACAGCCTGACAGAGCCTGTCAATGACTCCTTTACTCTGAGATGAATACTTCAAGCCTCAGAACCTTGGCGATGATCCGTGAAGGTTTCAGGGACTGCAATTCCGTACATGTACCCGCTAACAATGCTTCGTCCCGGACTAACCTGCTCCTGTTAATAAGTCCGTTTTGTTGCAATCATTTCACCATTTCTTCGACTGGCCTCGAGGGATGACTAGATTTGACGTTATTTTTTATCCTGATGATCGGGATGATAGCCCGGAAGGTATCGTCAAGGAGGTCAAAGAGTGGCGAGCCAAAAATGGCAAGCCAGGATTTAAACAGGGCTAGCGGTACAGGTGTTGCTGGTGAATAAAGTTCAGTACTGGGGCGGGTACCAGGTTATCACAGGATTGTCCGGACGCCAGACGCTTTCGAATGGTGGTGGCGGCAATATCATACAATGGAGTGGGTGCGATAAAAATTTTCCCCGCAGGCTGCTGATGCAGTGGCTCAGTTGAGTGAGTACGGTGTGTGACCAGCCATTGTTGCAGCTCAGGCGTTTCCATCGTGAGAGGATAATTTGGGCGCTGACAAACCAGTAAATGACACAGGGAGAGCAACTCTTCCCAGCGATGCCAGTGCGCTAAACTCAGTAGTGAGTCCTGGCCGATAATAAAGGCCAGCGGTTGCAGATGGCCTTTTTCCGCCCTAATTTGTTCCAGAGTTTCAACCGTCCAGGACGGCGTGGCGCGTTTAAGTTCACGACAATCCAGTGTAAATAACGGCTTATCGGCAATCGCCAGCTCGACCATTCTTTTCCGCTGTTCACTACTGGCTTCAGGTTGTGGTCGATGAGGCGGCACGTTATTTGGCATAATAATGACCTGACTGAGCGAGATTTGTTCTGCCAGGGCGGTGACAGAATTAAGATGACCGTAATGAATAGGGTCAAAGGTTCCGCCATAGATAGCCTGCAACATCAAGGGGGGCTCAGCCATGGATAAATACCTCAGGCAGTGCCTTGTTGCAGATAAGCAATGAAATTTCTTCCAGCTCATCCCACACGGACTGACCATAATCTTGCTTAAGAGTCAGTTCTATCCGCGCTAATAAACGAACCCCTTGATACAGCTGGGGTAAGGTCAGGCGATTCAGTGCTTCAGTTAATATTGGACGACGATTCTGCCAGACCCGCTGCTTGTCGAATAATGTCCGCAGTGGAACAGTCGCCATTTGACGCCTGAGTTGAACCAGCTGGAGCAATTCACGTTGCAGGGTTCGTAGCAAAATGACCGGTTCACTGGCCTCAAGACGCAGTTGACGCAGAATATGCAAAGCGCGTTTACTCTTTCCTGCCAGCAGCGCATCAATCCAGTGGAAAGGGCTAAAGTGAGCGGCATCACTGACGGCTTGTTCAACACGGGGGAGTGTCAGTTTGCCGTCAGGCCAAATCAGTGACAGGCGCTCCAGTGCTTGTGAAAGTGCCAGCAGATTACCTTCATAGCAGTAACACAGTAGCTGACTGGCGGCTTCATCAAGCGTCAGGTTCATTTGCTTTGCACGCTGGGCGACCCAGCGAGGTAACTGGTTCTGTTCTGGCGTCTGACAGCTTACCTGGACACAACGATCGGAAATTTGCGCCAACCATGCGGCATTTTCTTGGGCTTTGGTCAGTTTATTACCACGAACCAGTAGCAGAATATCGCTATGTAACAGGCTCACCAGGGTTTCTAACTGACTATTGATGGCGGCATTCGGGCCATTTTCGGGCAGCAGTAACAGCAGCGTCTGACGCCTGGCGAATAAACTGAGTTCCTGGCAAAGGGAAAAGAGCATCTGCCAGTCTGTGCTGGTGTCAATCTGGACGGTATGGTGTTCTTCAAAGCCCTGTTGCTGGGCAGCCTGACGAATAGCATCCTGACTCTCCTGAAGCAGCAGAGGGTCGTTACCCGTCAGTAGATAGGTTGCGCGCAACCCTTCATTGAGTTGCGCGCGGAGTTGCTCTGGATACAACCGAATCATTGGCTACCGGTGGTTACCGACAGGGGCGCAGACACCTGAACCGGAGAAGTGGTCGTTGCGGATGGATCTTTTGCCTCACTCGCCAGCATCTCTTTTTTACGTGACTCTTGATCTGCTGCATCGACCGAGAGAAGTTTTCGGATCAGCTGCTGAGCGACATTGGTATACATTTCCTGGATTATCAAATCCTGTTCAGCATCCTTCGCCAGTGCTGTCAGCGGGTTATCGAAGAACGAGCGATAAGAGGTGGCGCTGATAGGATAGATATCGTGACCCGGGATCAGAACCTGAGCCCTTACTGTCATCATCATCTGATATTCCGCAGTACGACCATCCTGAAAGATTGACGCGGTATCTTTGCTCAGACTTGAACTGATAATACGTAAAGACGGAATGTCTTTAGCGGTATCCGGTTTTGTATCATCAACAATCGTGACGCCGTTTAACAGTAATTGCTGACGGATCTCACGATTCAGCGGCCCGTTAGGGTCGCTGGAGTTGAGCACAAGGGTTTTAAGCCCGGCAGGGATCTGCGTGGTACCACGCAGATGAAAGCCACACCCTGCGGTAATTAATACCGCAAAGGTGATGAGCAAAGTGATAAAGGGATGTCGCACGTTGCCTCCTGCGCCTTAGCCCACAACCAAGTTGAGCAATTTACCCGGAATATAAATCACTTTTCGTATAGTTACGCCCTCAAGATGTTTTGCCACCAGATATTCCTGTAACGCACGTTCATGAACTTGCGCTTCAGTCGCATTAGCGGGAACGGTAATTTTACCGCGCATCTTACCGTTGATCTGGACGACAACTAAACGAGAGTCTTCAACCATCGCCTGCTCATCAGCCTGTGGCCATGGAGCGTTATCAATATCGCCAGTACCACCCAGTGACTGCCACATAGCAAAGCAGGCATGCGGAGTGAACGGATAAAGCATTGATACTACCGCTAACAGAGCTTCGTTAAGGATGGCACGATTAGCATCAACGTCCTGATCAACGCGCGTCAGCTTGTTCATCAGTTCCATGATTGCGGCGATAGCGGTGTTAAAGGTCTGACGGCGACCAATATCATCGGTCACTTTAGAAATGGTTTTGTGTACATCACGGCGCAGCGCTTTCCCTTCTTCGCTCAGCGTAGCGGCATCCAGTGCTGGTGCTGCACCACGGCTGGTATGCTCGTAAACCAGTTTCCAGACACGTTTCAGGAAGCGGTTTGCACCTTCCACACCAGACTCTTGCCATTCCAGCGTCATATCCGCAGGAGAAGCAAACATCATAAACAGACGTACGGTATCAGCACCGTAACGTTCAACCATTACCTGAGGGTCAATGCCGTTATTTTTCGACTTCGACATTTTGCTCATACCGGCGTAGACCAGCTCACGACCTTCTGGATCATGTGCTTTTATAATACGGCCTTTCTCATCACGCTCGACGATAGCATCGGCTGGAGAGACCCAGTTACGCTCGCCGTTGCTACCGGTGTAGTAGAAACCGTCAGCCAGAACCATACCCTGGCACAATAACTGCTTAGCAGGTTCATTAGAGGTCACCATGCCCGCATCGCGCATCAGTTTGTGGAAGAAGCGGAAATAGAGCAGGTGCATGATGGCATGTTCGATACCGCCGATATAGATATCAACGGGCAGCCAGTAGTTAGCGGCTTTCGGGTCGAGCATCCCTTTATCGTAATCTGGGCAGGTATAACGTGCATAGTACCAGGAAGATTCCATAAAGGTATCAAAGGTATCGGTTTCACGCAGCGCAGGCTGGCCATTAACGGTGGTTTTTGCCCACTCAGGATCGGCTTTGATAGGGCTGGTGATCCCATCCATAACCACATCTTCTGGCAAAATCACCGGCAACTGGTCTTCAGGAGTCGGCATCACCGTACCGTCTTCCAGCGTCACCATTGGGATGGGGGCACCCCAGTAGCGCTGACGGGAAACACCCCAGTCACGTAAACGGTAGTTCACTTTACGCTCGCCAACACCATTAGCAGCCAGTTTATTCGCAATAGCATCGAAAGCCGCCTGGAAAGTCAGGCCGTCGAACTCGGCTGAGTTAAACAGCGCACCTTTTTCGGTCATTGCAGCTTCGGACAGATCCGGTTCGCTGCCGTCAGCGTTTAAAATAACGGGTTTAATAGAGAGGTTATATTTAGTGGCAAATTCCCAGTCACGCTGATCGTGGCCTGGAACCGCCATCACCGCTCCGGTGCCGTATTCCATCAGGACAAAGTTAGCCACCCAGACAGGCACTGCTTCACCCGTCAGCGGATGAATAGCATTGATACCCGTTGCGATGCCTTTTTTCTCCATGGTCGCCATGTCGGCTTCAGCTACCTTGTTATTACGGCACGCTTCAACAAATTCAGCGACGTCAGGGCGCACAAGTGCAGCCTGTTTAGCCAGAGGATGGCCCGCAGCAACCGCCAGATAAGTCACACCCATAAAGGTGTCCGGGCGAGTAGTATAGACTTTCAGTTTTTCAGCGCTATTTTCGACGTCAAAGGTGATCTCTACCCCTTCAGAACGGCCAATCCAGTTACGCTGCATGGTTTTAACCTGCTCTGGCCAGTGGTCCAGAGTATCCAGGTCATTCAGCAACTCATCAGCATAATCGGTGATTTTAATAAACCACTGAGGGATCTCTTTACGCTCAACTTTGGAGTCACAGCGCCAGCAGCAACCATCAATCACTTGTTCGTTAGCCAGAACAGTCTGGTCGTTAGGGCACCAGTTAACGGCTGAGGTTTTTTTGTATACCAGGCCTTTTTTATACAGCTCGGTAAAGAATTGTTGCTCCCAGCGATAGTACTCAGGGGTGCAGGTCGCCAGCTCACGACTCCAGTCGTAACCAAATCCCAGCGTTTTCAGCTGGTTTTTCATGTAGTCGATATTTTCATACGTCCAGGGGGCCGGTGCGGTTTTATTTTTAACCGCGGCACCTTCAGCAGGCAGGCCGAATGCGTCCCAGCCGATAGGTTGCAACACGTTTTTACCCAGCATTCGCTGATAACGTGCGATAACATCGCCAATGGTGTAGTTACGAACGTGGCCCATATGTAGTCGGCCGGAAGGATAGGGTAGCATTGAGAGACAGTAGTATTTCTCTTTGCTTTCGTCTTCGGTCACTTCAAAAGTACGTTTCTCTTGCCAGTGTTGCTGGACATTAGATTCTATCTCTTCCGGGCGATATTGCTCTTGCATGGCAGCCAGTGGTCCTGTTTATGAAAGACAGCTACGGATGTAGCATTATTCAGGGTATATATTTAGCCCTATAGCATAGCTGATTAGCCAGCAGCAAAACAGCCTTTCACACGCCTGAATCGCCATTTCATACTTTGTAACCGCTACGTGATTTTTACAATTGTTTGATGAATTTTTCCAGCAGTAGGTGGTTAGGCGCTATTATTGGAACAGGGCCACCTCTTGGTTGCGGTGAGATTTTTTTCAAAAGGAGCAGAAAACGATGAGTAAAGTTTCCAAATCATACCATGAACTGGTGAAGTCGCTGACAAAGCAAATAAAAGGCGGCGATCGTGATATTAATAAACTGGTTAATGAAGCGCGTCAGTCTCTGGAAGAGAAACATGAACTCACTCCCGACGAAATAGCACAAGTCACCAATGCGGTTCGTCGTGATGTGAAAGCATTTGCTGACAGCTACAGTGAAAAAACAGACGATTCCAATGACAGTGTTTTTATGCGCGTCATCAAGGAAAGCTTATGGCAGGAGCTGGCAGATATTACCGACAAAAGTCAGATTGAATGGCGGGAAGCATTCCAGGATATAGAAAAGGGCGGTCTCTATCAGAGCGGCGAACTGGTTGGCTTTGGAAATCTGATTTGCGATAACTGTCACTTCAGTCTCGCTATCTATTCACCTGAAATTTTATCGCTCTGTCCTCAATGTGGACATGATCGCTTTCATCGTAAACCCTTTGATCCTTAAAATAAAAGAGAAGGCCTGCCAGTCAGATACTGGCAGGCCTTTATCGTTAGTGCAGGATTTTTGCCAGGAAGTCTTTGGCACGATCAGACTGCGGATTATTAAAGAAGTCTTCTTTATTGGAATCTTCGATAATTTGCCCTTCATCCATAAAGATAACCCGATTAGCCACTTTACGGGCAAAGCCCATTTCATGGGTAACCACCATCATGGTCATGCCTTCGTTGGCCAGTTCGACCATAACGTCCAGTACTTCATTGATCATTTCCGGATCGAGCGCCGAGGTGGGTTCATCAAATAACATCACCACCGGATCCATACAAAGCGCGCGAGCAATGGCAACACGCTGCTGCTGTCCACCGGAAAGCTGGGACGGATACTTGTTGGCATGATTTGACAGACCAACACGCTCCAGCAATTTGAGCGCTTTATCGCGTGAGGCGGTCGGATCGCGTTTCAGTACTTTGATCTGAGCCAGCGTCAGATTTTCAAGAATTGATAAATGTGGAAACAATTCAAAATGTTGGAACACCATGCCGACATGGGAGCGTAACTTGGCCAGGTTGGTTTTTTTATCGTTGACCTGGGTGCCATTGAAGATAATTTTCCCTTTCTGTACTGGTTCCAGGCCGTTAACCGTTTTAATCAGTGTCGATTTCCCAGAACCTGACGGACCACAAATTACCACCACTTCACCTTTTTTTACTTCAGTGGAGCAGTCGGTGAGTACCTGAAAGTGACCATACCACTTAGAAACATTTTTCAAGGAGATCATTGAGCAGTCCTTTTCTTCAAATAGCTGACCAGCAACGAGGCGCTAAGGCTGATAACAAAATAGACAAATCCGGCAAACAGAATCATTTCGACCTGAGTACCGTCACGTTCACCGATAGTGGATGCGGTACGGAAAAAGTCAGCCAGACTAATAACATAGACCAGAGAAGTATCCTGAAACAGGACTATCCCCTGAGTTAACAGCAGGGGGACCATAGCGCGGAAGGCCTGTGGCAGAATGATTAATCTCATGGACTGTGCTTTGGTCATACCCAGCGCCAGCGCAGCATTAGACTGCCCACGTGAAACACTGATTATTCCGGCACGAATAATCTCGGAATAGTAGGCGGCCTCAAACATCGCAAATGCGACCATTGCAGAAATCAGACGAATATCTGTCTGCGGTGACAGACCTAATACTGACTGCAAGAAGCCCGGCACGACTAAATAAAACCACAGTAAAACCATGACCAGCGGAATGGAACGAAACACGTTGACGTAGGCGGCAGCAAACCAGGCAATGGGCTTAAAGCTCGACAACCGCATTACCGCCAGGATAGTACCCCAGACGATGCCGACAATGACTGCGGTTACGGTAATTTTTAGTGTAATGACCAAACCCTGCATCAGGAAAGGCAGAGTGGGTATGATAGAACTCCAGTCATATTCTGACATTATTTACTCCCCATATTGCCAGGCAGACGTACTCTACGTTCAACCAGATGCATGATGCCCATAATGACAACGTTAATAAGAACATAGGCGAGGGTTATTGCCGTAAATGACTCGTAGGCATGAGCGGAGTAATCCAGAAGTTTACCGGCCTGAGCGGCCAGGTCCATCAGACCAATAGTTGAAGCGATAGCCGAGTTTTTCACCAGGTTCATCATTTCAGAAGTCATTGGCGGGACAATCACGCGGTAAGCATTCGGCAGCAGAACATAACGATAAGCCTGAACTTGAGTGAGTCCCATCGCCAGAGCCGCATTTTTTTGCCCGCGCGGCAGGGATTGAATCGCTGCTCTGACTTGCTCACAGACTCGGGCAGCGGTAAACAGCCCCAGACAGAGCATAGAAGAAACAAAAAACTGAATATTCGGATCTAATTCGGCCTTAAACCACATCCCGATATTTTCAGGAAGGAGTTCTGGGATGACCAGATACCAGGTAAAAAACTGAACAATTAACGGGACGTTACGGAAAAGTTCGACATACACAGTACCAATAGCGGCTAAGTATTTATTTGGGGCAGTACGTAAGATGCCGAATAAGGAACCGACAAAAAAAGCAATAATCCAGGCACTAATGGAAAGGGCTACAGTGACTTGAAAACCACTCCAAATCCAGCCCAAATAGGTGGTATTTCCGAAAGGAGTGGGTTCTAAGAAGATCCCCCAGTTCCAGCTTATGGACATAGCATACTCCGCGATAAAAAAGGGGTAGTTGTATTACCCTAACAACGATGACGGATATCTCTGGGTCATCGTTTATCCTGATGGAATCAGAATAAACAGTTAACATCCTTGTTAACCACAAAGAGAGGTGTCAGACACCTCCCAACGATTGATGAGAACCCCAGTTCCTCTGCCAGATCTTTGCCTGAATATTGAGGAGCGTTATCGCTAACAGGGGAACGTCCTGTCAGCGATAACGGTGTTTGGGTCACTGCGTTTCAATCAACAGGGCGAATGATATCGCCCCTGTTTTTCTAATTCAGAGCTTTGTCATTCGGTTCTTTGAAGGTGGTTTTCATTTCGTCGGACAAGTCAAAATTCATATTTAAGTTTTTCGGTGGGATCGGCTGTTTGAACCATACGTCAAACCATTTTTCCGCTTCACCAGAGGTTTGTGCCTGGGCAATGGTTTCATCGATCAATTTCTTGAACCCAGGATCATCTTTACGCAGCATACAGCCGTAGGCTTCTTCAGACTGCGGCTTACCGACGATATCCCAGTCACCTGGTTTTTTCGCTTTAGCTCGCTCACCTGCCAGCAAGGCATCATCCATCATAAAGGCTACCGCACGACCGCTTTCCAGGGTACGGAAGGAGTCACCGTGATCTTTGGCACTGATGATGCGCATATCCATTTTATGCTCTTCATTCAGTTTGTTGAGCAATGCTTCAGAGGTGGTGCCTGAGGTGACAACCACGGCTTTGCCTTTTAAGTCTTCGAAGTCTTTAACCGGACCGCCTTTTTTCACGAGCAGACGCGTTCCGACAACGAAAATGGTATTAGAGAAGGCTGCTTGTTTTTGGCGTTCGAGGTTATTAGTGGTTGAGCCACATTCAAAATCGAAGGTGCCATTTTGCAGTAATGGAATACGGTTTTGAGAAGTGACGGGAATAAGCTTCACTTGCAGATCGGGCTTGTTCAGCTTTTTCTTCACTGCTTCAACAATGGCATTGGAGTAGTCCTGAGAATATCCAACGACTTTTTGCTGATTATCATAATAGGAGAATGGTACCGATGACTCACGGTGACCGACTACAATCACGCCATTCTTATCGATTTTACTCAGAGTAGATGACTGCGGAGCCGCATCAGGTTTGGTATCTTCAGCGTGTGCCAGGCCCAGACTCATGCTTATCATCAATGCGGCTGCGGTAAGTTTACGTAATTGCATGTCTAACTCCTTAATATATATGCTTAAAACGGTTTTTTTAGCCGAGCTGAGCAGTTTGTTGTTGTGTTAGATAGTGAACGAATAATCAATCAATAGTTAACATTTATGCTGGTTTAATGTAACTACCTTGCCGATTTAATGTTTATTTTTGAGAACTAACACGCATCATTTAAAGGTCTTTATCCTGTACTTGGGGATGCTGATGCTATGTTTGTCACATTATGGTTCAGCGTATTTCTGGTTTTGCACTTTCCTGCGGCATTCGTCCATTCAACGGGGTTTAATTAACCACTGGTTGAACAAGGCAAGTTATGTGCCAGAAGCGAAAATAATCGGCATAAAAACGGTGCTGAAAGAGAAAAGTAAACATTTGCCCCTCTTTGTGGGGAAAAACACGGTCAGTCAGGAAGGTGCATTTCGCTCTTAACCGATGTTATTGAGACCTTTTGAGAGGCAGATTGGAATGCCTGATATAGGGCGGACAAATAAAAAAGGCCAGCATTTATGCTGGCCTTAAAATCCGTTTCGACAGAACTACTGACGGGAGCGCGTTTTCACACCGATAACCATAGCAGCCACCCCGAATAACAGGGTTAACAGCCACAGAGGGTTATTACCAAAGCGGGCGTAAGGGGTCAGGCCACGGGTAGGAATAACGGTAGCTTCCAGCACACCACGGGTGAATTGTGGCAGCATTGCGCTTATATCACCTTTAGCATCAACAGTAACGGTGATCCCATTGTTGGTGCTGCGTAGTAACGGGCGACCTAATTCCAGGGCACGCATTCGCGCCATTTGCAGGTGCTGCCACGGGCCAATCGATTTACCGAACCAGGCATCATTAGAGATGGTCAGCAGATAGTCAGTATCCGGGCGGAAATTGGCGCGTACTTGCTCACCAAGAATAATCTCGTAGCAAATCGCCGCTGTTAGCTTAACGCCACTGGCTTCGAGCTGAGGCTGTACATAAGGACCGCGACTAAACGAGGACATCGGTAAGTCAAAGAACGGCGCCAGTGGGCGCAGCATGGCTTCCAGCGGTACAAACTCACCAAAAGGAACCAGGTGGTTTTTGTTATAGCGATCGCTACTGCCGTAGCTGTACGGGCTACCTTCACCCAGGGTGATTATCGTGTTATAGGTATCATACCGATTATGGCTATTCAGACGCGCATCAACAATCCCGGTTATCAGTGAACTGTGGGTATCCAGCAGCTGTTGATTGAGCCTGTTCAGAAACGGTTGTTGATTGATTTCTAAATCTGGGATCGCCGATTCTGGCCAGATAATCAGCTGTGACTTACCGAGGAAAGGCGCAGTCAAATCAGAATAAATACGGAGCGAATTGAGTAGCTGGTTCTCATCCCACTTAAGAGCCTGAGGAATATCCCCTTGCACCAGTGCAACGTTAAGCGGACGGTCGTTTTGCAACTGGAACCACTGTAGCGTCTGTAACGGCCAGGGCAGGAAGAGCAGGGCTGCAGCGAGTATGGCAGGCTTCCAGCTACGGACGTTCAGCGCATAAACCAGCAGACCACTGATCACGACGAGTAGTAAGGTCACGGCTTCGACACCGAAAACAGGTGCAAGGCCCTTTAGCGGTCCGTCAATCTGACTATAGCCAAATTGCAGCCATGGAAATCCGGTCAGGATCCAGCCGCGCAGGAATTCAGTGACTTGCCAGAGTGCTGGTGCGGCCAGAGTCAGACGCCACCAGGTTGTTTTTGACCAAAACTGACTCAGCAGGCCGGCAAACAGACCGGTATACAGCGACAGATAAGCCGCCAGTAATACCACCAGGAAAACGTTAATCGGGCCTGGCATTCCGCCAAACTGGGCAATACTGACATAGACCCAGTTAATACCACTGCCAAACAGACCTAATCCCCAGAAGAAACCAATCCAGGCACTCTGAATCGCCCGACGATTTAACGTCAGGGCTTGCAGACCTGCCAGTGAAATCAGTGCTGCCGGCCAGAAGTCATAAGGAGAAAAGGCCAGCGTGCCGCAGGCTCCGAAAAAAAGCGCCAGCAGTAGACGTACTGACTGGCGTTGCAGGTATTGGCCCATAAAGGAATTATTCTTCCAGTTTCGGTTGCGGGGAATCGTCCGGTATCCGGACATGAACCTGAATAATGCGGCGACTGTCAGCCATAGCGACTTTAAACTGGTAACCTTCTATTTCAATGGTTTCACCACGCGCCGGCAGATGACCAAAGGCTTGCATCACTAATCCACCAATTGTATCGACTTCTTCATCGCTAAAATGCGTGTTAAAGGTTTCATTAAAGTCTTCAATTGGCGCAAGGGCACGAGCAGTCCATGTATGACGACTGAGCTGGCGGAAATCACTGTCTTCCAGGTCGTCATATTCATCTTCAATATCACCAACAATCAGCTCGAGAATATCTTCAATGGTTACTAAGCCTGAAACACCACCAAATTCATCAATCACTATCGCCATATGATAGCGTTGCTGGCGAAATTCCTTCAGCATACGGTCAACACGTTTACTTTCAGGAACTACTACAGCCTGACGTAATACCTTTTCTACACTAAATGGCTCACTGTCACTGCGCATAAACGGCAGTAAATCTTTGGCCATTAAAATCCCTTCAATGTGATCCTTGTCTTCGCTGATAACCGGGAAGCGGGAGTGTGCCGACTCAGTAATGATAGTCAAACACTCTTCCAGAGTCTGGTTATGTTTGATGGTCACTATCTGTGAGCGGGGGATCATAATGTCCCGGACTCGTTGTTCGGTAATATCCATCACCCCTTCGAGCATATCGCGGGTATCTTGATCGATAAGGGAGTTCTGCTCGGAATCTCGGATCAGTGTCAGCAAATCACCACGGTTCTTAGGTTCACCGTGGAATAACTGGCTAAGGAACAAGGAAAAAAATCCCTTTTTACTGGCAGGCATATCACTATTATGTGAATTGTCGTCGCTCATGGCGTTAGGTTTAAGGCCTCTGGTTAGTTATGATTAACAGACGGTGAGATGGACCGCCGCCTGCCTGTTTTGTGGATAACGATTTATCGCAGTAATGACTCTTTCTCGGCAATGTACGGATCAGCATACCCAAGAGCAAGCATTATCTCAGTTTCTAGTGCTTCCATTTCTTCGGCTTCATCATCTTCAATATGATCATAGCCCAGAAGATGCAGGCTGCCATGGACCACCATATGTGCCCAATGCGCTTCCAGTGGTTTCTCTTGTTCCTGCGCTTCTTGTTCAACAACTTGGCGACAAATCACCAAATCACCCAGCAACGGCAGCTCAATACCCGGTGGAGCTTCAAAAGGGAAAGAGAGCACATTGGTCGGTTTATCTTTACCGCGATAGGTCAGATTCAGGTCGTTGCTTTCAGCAATATCAACCAGTCTGACGGTCACTTCAGCTTCTTCCTGAAATTGCGAGATGACGGCATTCAGCCAGCCTTGAAACTGGGCTTCATCAGGTAAGCCTGTGGTGTTTTCACAGGCCAGTTGTAAGTCAAGAATGACAGGGTTCATTCGCTCTCCCGAGGCGTGATACTGGCGGCCATTGCTTCACGCTTACGTTCGGCGGCCAGGGCATCTTTACGTTGTTGTTCAGTATTTTCCCATGCCTCATAGGCATTGACGATTCGGGCTACCACCGGGTGGCGCACCACATCTTCGCTGTTGAGAAAATTAAAGCTTATTTCATCGACTTCAGCCAGTACGTCAATAGCATGGCGAAGTCCGGATTTAATATTACGTGGTAAGTCGATTTGCGTTGCATCACCCGTGATAACCGCTTTGGAGTTAAAACCAATACGGGTCAGGAACATCTTCATTTGTTCGCTGGTGGTGTTCTGGCTTTCATCGAGAATGATAAACGCATCATTAAGTGTTCGCCCACGCATGTAAGCCAGCGGGGCGACTTCGATAACATTACGTTCGATCAGTTTTTCAACTTTCTCAAAGCCGAGCATTTCAAACAGGGCGTCATACAGGGGACGCAGATAAGGATCGACCTTCTGACTCAGATCTCCGGGTAAAAAGCCCAGTTTTTCACCGGCTTCGACCGCGGGGCGGGTGAGCAGAATACGACGGATCTCCTGACGCTCCAGGGCATCGACGGCTGCGGCAACGGCAAGATAGGTTTTTCCGGTACCCGCAGGTCCGATACCAAAGGTGATATCGTGTGTCAGAATATTAGAAATATACTGTGCCTGATTCGGTGTACGCGGCTTGATAACACCCCGTTTGGTTTTGATATTAATCGCTTTACCGTAATCAGGTACGCTGTCGCTGACTTGTTCCAGCACGCCAGTTTCTTTAATCGCCAGATGAATTTTTTCTGGGTCGATATCGTGACTTTCACCCCTTACAGGGGCAGTATCGACATACAATGTCAGTAATATCTTCGCCGCAGCATTCACCGTCATCGTGCGTCCGGTTATCCGGAACTGATTATCACGACGACTGATGTCGATACCTAAACGGCGTTCCAGCTGTTTGATATTGTCATCAAACGGGCCACAGAGGCTCAGAATACGGGTGTTGTCTGCGGGTTCTAATGCTATTTCGCGAGTTTCGATATTCAAACTTATCCTCGGATTATTTAGACTGGTTATCGGGTTTATGCCGTCACTCGGATAAAAACGAAGCTACGTGTCAGACGGGCACCGGCGTTAAGCAAGATATTTGGGTGGTAATAGCAGAATACAAGGATAAACGATAAAATTGATCACCGGGACAGGTTATCGATGCCCCGGCGGAAATTGGGAGATTAAGGCTGATAAACCCCGACACCAATTTCATTCTCTTTACGAGTACGTGCAATAACAGAGGCGGGGGATTCGACACTTCGTAAATCCATTTCGTCCTCAGTACGCAACACCTTACCGCGCAGAGAATTGGTACGGACTTCCGTTATCTCAACATCTACAAATTTACCCACCATATTAGGGGTGCCTTCGAAGTTCACCACACGGTTATTTTCGGTGCGACCAGACATCTCCATAATATTTTTCCGTGATGTCCCCTCTACCAGAATGCGCTGTACCGTACCCAGCATACGACGACTCCAGGCCATGGCTTGCTGCGTTATTCTGTCTTGCAGAATATACAGGCGCTGTTTTTTCTCTTCTTCAGGGACATCATCTACCATATCAGCAGCCGGGGTGCCGGGACGAGCAGAGAAAATAAAGCTATAGCTCATGTCAAAGTTGATATCAGCTATCAGTTTCATTGTTTGTTCAAAGTCTTGCTGGGTTTCACCCGGGAAGCCAACAATAAAGTCAGAGCTGATTTGGATATCAGGACGCGCCACACGAAGCTTACGAATAATCGCTTTATATTCCAGCCCGGTGTGGGTACGGCTCATCATATTCAGCACTCGATCTGAACCGCTTTGCACAGGTAAATGCAGGAAGCTTACCAGCTCAGGAGTATCGCGGTAGACCTCGATAATATCATCGGTAAATTCGATAGGGTGGCTGGTGGTGAAACGAATACGGTCGATACCGTCAATTGCAGCAACCAGACGTAGCAGTTCAGCAAAAGAGCCGAGCTCACCATCAAATAACGGTCCGCGCCAGGCGTTGACATTCTGGCCAAGCAGGTTAACTTCACGTACCCCTTGAGCAGCCAGCTGTGCGATTTCAAATAAAATATCATCGCAAGGGCGGCTGACTTCCTCACCACGAGTATAAGGCACCACACAGTAGGTACAGTATTTATTACAGCCTTCCATAATCGAGACAAACGCAGTCGGGCCTTCAGCGCGAGGTTCTGGCAGACGGTCAAACTTTTCGATTTCTGGGAAGCTGACATCAACAACCGGGCTACGGGTGCCACGAACTTTGTTGATCATTTCGGGTAAGCGGTGCAGTGTTTGCGGACCAAAAATAATATCAACGTAGCTGGCACGCTGACGGATCTGATCACCTTCCTGGGAGGCAACACAACCCCCTACGCCAATAATAACGTCCGGTCTGTCAACTTTGATCTGTCTCCAGCGACCCAGTTGATGGAAAACTTTTTCCTGGGCTTTTTCACGGATAGAACAGGTATTCAGCAGCAGAACATCGGCTTCTTCTGCATTTTCAGTCAGCGTAAAGCCATGAGTGCTGTCCAGGAGATCTGCCATCTTAGATGAATCGTACTCATTCATCTGGCAGCCCCAGGTTTTGATATGAAGTTTTTTGGTCATCGACATGTCATTGCTTAAGTGTATCCAAGGGTTAAGTCGTATAGTGTAATGCTTTGATGTGGATGTGACCAGCCTGGGGAAAGTCGTTAGAATTAAACCAGGCAAATTAAGGATAAACACCATGAGTAATCAACCCATTGAAGTCGCCGTCGTCGGTGGCGGTATGGTCGGCGCAGCGAGCGCACTGGGACTGGCAAACAGTGGTTTTCGTGTTGCGGTGATTGAACATCAGGCGCCGGCTGAATTTCAGCCAGGCAGCCCCCCCGATGTTCGTATTTCAGCCATAGGTGCGCAATCTGTCTTGTTATTGCAATCTTTAGGTGTCTGGGAAAGCGTTCTTTCGATGCGCGCTCACCCCTATCGTCGTCTCGAGACCTGGGAGTGGGAAAAAGCGCATGTCAGCTTCTCTGCCAGCGAGCTGGGGCTGCCTGAGCTCGGGTTTATGGTTGAGAACCAGGTATTACAGCAAGCGCTCTGGCAGGCTTTAATTAAACATCCCTTAGTCACTCTGTATTGTCCCGCTCAGTTAACTCAGATGCAGCGCAGTGAAAATGGATGGTCGCTCTGTTTTGCTGATGGTGAATCGCTAAACGTGCCAATGGTGATTGGTGCTGACGGGGCAAATTCGCAAATTCGTCAGTGGGCTGGCATCGGCATTCACGCCTGGCAGTATCGTCAGTCTTGCATGTTAATTACGGCCCAGTGTGATGAGTCTCCAGGAGACAGTACCTGGCAGCATTTTACGCCGACGGGACCGCATGCGTTTCTGCCGCTATTTGATAATTGGGCATCATTAGTTTGGTATGACGAACCGGCGCGTATTCGCCAGTTACAAAGCATGAGCATGGCGCAGTTGCAGAAGAGCATCACTGGTCACTTCCCGTCACGGTTGGGTAATGTCACCCCGGTTGCCAGTGGCGCGTTTCCGCTAACCCGCCGTCATGCGCTGAAATATGTGAAACCGGGGCTGGCATTAATCGGTGATGCGGCCCACACCATTCATCCTCTGGCGGGTCAAGGGGTGAACTTGGGTTATCGTGATGTACAGGCGCTACTCGACGTAATGACAGATGCGCGTAACCTGGGTGAACAGTGGGCGAGTCTTGAGGTATTGCGGCGTTATGAGTCTAAGCGCAAGCTGGACAACTTGATGATGCAAACGGGGATGGATCTGTTTTATGTCGGATTCAGTAATAATCTGGCACCGATTCGCGCTATACGTAACCTGGGGTTGATGGCTGCACAGCGTGCCGGTGGGCTTAAACAGCAAGCGCTGAAATATGCGCTGGGATTATAAACGCTAACCAGCAGGGTGCTTGCACCCTGAATGGACTAATGGCGGGTTTTCTTAAGCCTGCTTTCGCCTCTGAAGCAGAATTCAGGGGCGTTGAAAAGATAAGCGGTAATATCCCTAATTAGCTGAAAGCCATGAGGGAAATGCCAAATCCATCGTTCTTCCAAAAAAAAAGCACTGACGATATTATCGTACAGTGCTTTATATTCCACTTACCTATCTGCTCAACGATAAGCTTCGGCAGCTTAAGTGAACGCATAATACTTAAAAGTGGGATTTTTCTGTAATATGGCTGGGGTACGAGGATTCGAACCTCGGAATGCTGGTATCAGAAACCAGTGCCTTACCGCTTGGCGATACCCCAAGAGGGCTGCTCGCAATTGCAAACAGTTAAAATATTGGCTGGGGTACGAGGATTCGAACCTCGGAATGCTGGTATCAGAAACCAGTGCCTTACCGCTTGGCGATACCCCAATCATATATCGAATGATGCATTCAATATTATATCTGGATATGGTGGCTACGACGGGATTCGAACCTGTGACCCCATCATTATGAGTGATGTGCTCTAACCAGCTGAGCTACGTAGCCAATCATTAAATTCAATTGTTATTATCGACTGGCTGGGGTACCTGGATTCGAACCAGGGAATGCTGGTATCAAAAACCAGTGCCTTACCGCTTGGCGATACCCCAATATGTAGACGAGACTTGCTTTTTATGTCGATAAAAAAAGTGGCTGGGGTACCTGGATTCGAACCAGGGAATGCTGGTATCAAAAACCAGTGCCTTACCGCTTGGCGATACCCCATCACATACAACGTCGAACGAAATAATGGTGCGGGAGGCGAGACTTGAACTCGCACACCTTGCGGCGCTAGAACCTAAATCTAGTGCGTCTACCAATTTCGCCACTCCCGCAACTATGGTGGCTACGACGGGATTTGAACCTGTGACCCCATCATTATGAGTGATGTGCTCTAACCAGCTGAGCTACGTAGCCATCTCATTGCGCATTACCTTCTTCGGCGTTGCGGGGCGCATTATGCTAAGTTGACCGTGCAGCGTCAACAAGTATTTTCCAAAAAAACGACGGAATGAGTTCATTTGAATGACTTACGAACAGCTTGATTGAATTATCGGCAAATATTTTTGTTTTTATGCGTCATGCTCGTGAATATTCTGGTGAAGAAAGATAAGTGCGGGGGAGTTTGGGTAAAGAGCATGGTTAGAAAAAAGGCAAAAGAAGAGATTAATCAGCAACGCAATAGAGCGGGCGGGTTAATCTCTTATAAAAAGAGCGTTGTTAGTAAGCGGATTGGTGAACACCCACTGCACGACCAGACGGATCGTTCATCGCTTTGAAGGATTCATCCCATTCAATGGCTTTAACTGAAGAGCATGCCACTGAAGGACCACCTGGGACGCATTTAGCCGCATCAGCCAGTGGGAACAGCTCTTCAAATATCTCACGGTACAAATAGGCTTCTTTAGAACCCGGCGTATTGTACGGGAAGCGATAGCTGGCAGTAGCCAGTTGCTGATCGGTGATTTGCTGGGCTGCAACCTCTTTCAGGCTGTCTATCCAGCTATAACCCACGCCATCGGAGAATTGCTCTTTCTGGCGCCAGACAATGCTTGCCGGTAAGCAGGACTCGAAACATTCACGCAGGATATGTTTTTCAATCTTGCCGTTACCGCACATTTTATCTTGCGGGTTAATCCGCATCGCAACATCAAGAAACGCTTTATCCAGGAAAGGCACGCGAGCTTCCACGCCCCAGGCAGACATGGCCTTGTTGGCACGGGCGCAGTCGAACAGATGCAGTGCCTGTAATTTACGTACCGTCTCTTCATGCAGCTCTTTAGCATCAGGCGCTTTATGGAAGTAAAGATACCCGCCAAAGACTTCATCAGAACCTTCGCCTGAAAGTACCATCTTGATGCCCATCGCTTTTATTTTACGTGACATCAGATACATCGGGGTGGAAGCGCGGATGGTGGTCACATCGTAGGTTTCAATGTGATAAATCACATCACGGATAGCATCCAGACCTTCCTGAACCGTGAAATGAATTTCATGGTGCACAGTCCCTAAATGATTAGCGACTTCCAGGGCTGCTTTAAGATCAGGTGAGCCGACCAGACCGACCGCGAAGGAGTGCAGCTGAGGCCACCAGGCTTCACTACGCTCGCCATCTTCCACACGACGTGCAGCATACTTTTTAGTGATGGCAGAGATAACCGAGGAGTCCAGGCCGCCAGAAAGCAATACACCATAAGGCACATCAGACATTAGATGGTTTTTTACTGCATCTTCTAATGACTGGCGTAACCGTTCTTTGTCAGTGACGTTATCTTTTACCGCGTCATAGCTAAACCAGTCACGCTGGTAGTAAGCACGAATTTCACCGTCCTCGCTCGACAGATAACTTCCTGCTGGGAACTCTTCGATAGAACGACAAACTGGAACCAGCGCTTTCATCTCTGATGCCACGTAGAAGTTACCGTATTCATCATGTCCCCTATAAAGAGGGATGATACCGATATGGTCACGACCAATCAGATAGGTGTTTTTTTCACTGTCATACAGGATAAAGGCAAACATACCGTGCAGGTCATCGAGGAACGCGGTGCCTTTTTCCTGATAGAGCGCCAGAATCACTTCACAGTCTGAACCCGTCTGGAAAGTATAGCGATCGCTGTATTCGGCGCGTAGCTGCTGGTGGTTATAGATTTCACCGTTTACTGCCAGCACATGTGTTTTAGCCGGGTTGTATAACGGCTGGGCCCCGGCATTAATATCCACAATGGACAAGCGTTCATGTACCAGGATAGCGTTTTCACTGGCATAAACACCTGACCAGTCCGGGCCGCGATGGCGCATCAGACGTGATAATTCCAGGGCTTTTTTACGTAATTCAACGCTATCGGTTTTGATATCCAGCACGCCAAAAATTGAACACATAGTCCTTCTCCATAACACTGTTCTGAGCAATAAATGGATAAATCTAATTTGATAATTATTTAACTGTTTAGCAGTTTTGTTGCGTCATTTATCAATAAAAATGCTCAATTGATGAGATAAATGCAATGTTTTTTGGTGTGGGTTGATAAAAGTTTTAAAGCGATTGCGGATCGATGAAAAAAAAACACATTTGGGTCGTAAAAATTAGCGATTCGGCAATTTTATGAAGGTTGGGGCATGTTAACGGTAGTGAAGAGCGGGGAGATATTCGCTATTGATAAAACGCCGGCATCCTGTTCCGGCGTCTGAATCATTAGATAAGGTCGATATCTGCGACTGAAGGGAAAATCCAGGTTGGGCGGAAGGGTACGGCGTCAATATCGGCCAGAGTCGAGACTCCAGAAAGAACCAGAATTGTTTCCAGGCCGGCCTGAAAACCCGCCAGGATATCGGTGCGTAAGTTATCACCGATAATTATCGTCTCTTCAGAATGGGCCTGAATTTTGTTAAGTGCAGCACGAATAATTAACGGGCTTGGTTTACCAACATAAAACGGCTCACAACCGGAAATTTTCTCAATACCTGCACAGAGTGCACCACAGGCAGGGGAGAAACCATGTCCATGGGTATCGGGGTTGGTCGCAATAAACCGTGCGCCATTGGCAACAAAATAGGCGGCTTTGTACATCATGTCCCAGTTAAACGAGCGAGTCTCACCGACAATCACGAAATCAGGATTAATATCGGTTATCGTAAAGCCGGCTTTATACAGTTCATGAATCAGGGCTCCTTCACCGATAACATAGGCTTTTTTGCCTTCCTGGCGGCGCAAAAAGTCTGCTGTTGCCATCGCGGAGGTATAAAACATGCTGTCCGGGATATCAATTCCGGCGGAGGCAAATCGGTTAGCTAAGTCCTGCCCGGTCTGTGAAGGGTAGTTGGTTAGCATGATGAGCGGCATACCTTTATCAAGGATACGCGCGAGGAACTCTTTGGCTCCGGGAACCGCGACGTTATCGTGCATCAGGACGCCGTCGATATCACAAATTACATTTTTAATAGTGGTCATCAGGTCATGGGCTCACGAAAGGAAATCAGTAACTATCCCCGTCATACTTTAAGTTGCCTGGGTGTTACTTTCATGAAACACGTCGAATCATATAGTGTGTCTATGCTCATCGAGAGGGATTTCAGTCAGTGTCTACAAGCACTCGAATTATTAAGGGGCTATAGCGTAAAATACTTGGCACGATTAGGAGATTAGTTCTCAAGCAGGCGCAGTAATAGCATACCATTTAACATCGCACGTTTAACCAAAGCAAAAGCACCAATCGCGGACCTGTCGTCAAGCTGAGAACACACGACGGGTAAGTCTTTGCGAAATGCGTTCAATACTTGAACATTAATACACTGCTTAATCGCTGGAAAGATGACTTTTTCAGCAGCGGTAATTTCACCTGCCAGGATAACTTTTTGTGGGTTAAACAGGTTAATAGCAATGGAGATTGCTTTACCAAGGTGACGTCCTACATATTCCAGTACTTCACAGGCCAGAACATCCCCTTTATTTGCCGCTTTACAGATAGTGCTGATACTACAGTCATCGAGGGTTAAACGACTTTTATAACCTTGTTCTAGCAAGTGGCGTACGCGTTGCTCAATGGCGGCATTTGCGGCAATAGTTTCCAGACAACCAAAGTTACCGCAATGGCAGCGTTCACCCAGCGGGTCGACTTGTATATGACCAATCTCACCCACATTACCGTTACGGCCAAGAAAAATTTTACCATTGGATAAGATCCCCGCCCCAGTGCCACGATGGACACGTACCAGAATGGCATCTTCGCAATCCTGAGTTGCGCCAAAATAATGTTCAGCGAGCGCCAGGCTACGAATATCGTGACCGACAAAGCAGGTAACATTAAAACGATTTTCGAGTGCTTCAGAGAGCGGCCATTTATCGACACTAATATGGGGCATATAGCGTACAAACCCGCCATCGGGATCAACCAGACCCGGTAATATCACCGAGATAGCAATCAGTTCGCGAATTTTGCGGGTATTATTTTCAATAAATTGATGAATGGCGTTAAGCAGGGCGCTTTCCAGTGTTTGCTGGTTTTTTTCAGGCAGGGCATAGTGTTCTTCGGCCAGTGATTTGGCACCGAGATTAAACAGTGTAATGGTGGCGTCATAGCGACCCAGACGCACGCCAATAGCTTGGAAATTACGGGTTTCGGTAATGATAGAGATAGCGCGTCGGCCCCCGGTGGAGGCCTGTTGGTCGACTTCTTTGATAAGTCCGCGCTCTATCAAATGACGGGTAATTTTCGTGACACTGGCGGGTGCAAGTTGACTCTGTTCGGCAATTTGAATGCGTGAAATAGGACCTTGTTGATCGATTAGACGATAAACTGCCGCACTATTTAACTGTTTTACTAAATCAATATTGCCAATCTGTCCTTGTCCGTCAGTAACCATTCGATTTACTCTGTGACGACTTCGTTACCATTAACGATAGTCTTGATAATTTTATAATCGTGGGTAAAGACAGTCAGGTTGGCCACTTTGCCTGTTTCGATAGTTCCTAACTGTTTTTCCACACCAATTGCGCGGGCTGGATAAAGGGTTGCCATACGCACGGCTTCATCCAGAGCAATACCTGCGTGCTTAACCAGATTGCTGACCCCTTCAATCATGGTCAGGGCAGAGCCACTGAGTGTGCCATTTTCATCTACACACAAGCCATCACGGTAATATATTGTTTTTCCAGCAAAAATGAACTGATCAATGTGCGCGCCTGCGGGGGCTGTTGCATCAGTTACCAGGCACAATTTATTGCCTTTAAGGCGTTTTGCTGTGCGAATATTGGCATAGTCAACATGTAGGCCATCAGCGATAATGCCACAGTAAACATCTTCTGTGTCAAAAATAGCCCCAGTCAGACCCGGTTCACGCCCGGTGAGATAAGGCATGGCGTTAAACAGGTGAGTGGCAAAAGTAATACCTGCGCGGAAACCTATTTTTGCTTCTTTAGCGGTCGCGTTGGAGTGGCCCGCTGAGACAATAATCCCGGCATCAACCAGACGGCGGATCACTTCAGGTTCAACCTGTTCCGGTGCCAGGGTGATTTTGGTGATCACATCGGCATTCTGGCATAAAAAATCGATCAGGTGTGCTGTAGGTTTACGGACATACTCTGGGTTATGGGTGCCTTTTTTTGCCAGGCTCAACCATGGACCTTCAAGATGCAAACCTAGTGCTTGATTGTGATGTTGGGTCAGATACTCGCGCATCACTTGGACACCGTGCATCATCAGCTCATCACTACAGGTGATCAGGGTTGGCAGGAAGCTGGTGCAGCCAGAACGTTCGTTGGCGTGCTGCATCGTTTCGAGCGTAGCGAGTGAAACGGCCTCAGTAGTGTCATTAAATTGAACACCGCCGCAGCCGTTTAATTGCACGTCGATAAAACCGGGGGCAATAATAGCACCACCCACATCACGTGTTTCCATATCTGCTGGTAAGGCGTCGACAGGGCAGATTTCTTTAATCAGACCTTCAGCAATGACAACAGCCTGGCCATCCAAAATATCATGACCGGTATAAACACGGCCGTGGGTTAATGCATACATAAGTTACCCCGGTTAATAAAGATGCTTACAGCGATTTAATATTTTCGGCTTCAAGTTCGTTGAAGTACTTCAACGTTTTCACTTTCAATTCCATAGTCGATGGTTCATCGCAGACGATGATTGCTTTCACATGCAGCTGCAGACAGCTGATGGTCCACATATGGTTGACATTACCTTCAACCGCCGCCTGAAGCGCCAGCGCTTTAACACCACCCAGAACCAGAATCATGACCTCTTCGGCATCCAGCAAAGTACCCACACCGACCGTCAGAGCATATTTAGGTACTTGGGTAACATCGCCACCAAAGAAACGAGAGTTAGCAACACGGGTGTCATGAGTCAGGGTTTTAATACGGGTACGAGAAGCTAAAGAGGAGGCAGGTTCGTTAAAGGCGATATGACCATCGTTGCCGACACCACCCATAAACAGATTAATTTTTCCGTAAGAGCGAATTTTTTCTTCATAACGACGACATTCTGCGTCGACATCGTCAGCGCAGCCATTCAACAGATTAATGTTTTCTGCTGGAATATCAACATGGTCGAAGAAATTGCGATGCATAAAGGTGTAATAGCTTTCAGGATGCTCTTTCGGCAAACCAACATATTCATCCATATTGAAAGTCACGACGTGTTTAAAGCTAACCTGGCCCGCTTTATGCATTTCGATCAAGGCTTTGTAAGTTTCTAAAGGGGTGCTACCAGTAGGCAGGCCTAACACGAAAGGGCGATCAGCACTTGGGTTAAAGGCATTAATACGTTGAACGATATGGCGGGCTGCCCATTTACCGACTTGGGCTGGATTTGCTAAAGGAATCAGTCTCATCATTTACCTCAAAAGTTGTATGCAAACAGAAGTCATTACGACGGAAGCAGTCCATCTTGCTCTAAGATAGCCTTTATCGTGATGGATAGTGCATAAATCTGGATATGTTGATTTTTTTAATCATAAAATAAGTTTTGCGGTATAGCCAGAGGTCAGGAGGTCCGGAAGCGATATTTGGTGATATTTATCACAAAATATAGCTATTAATTTGCGATACGAATTATTTTTTTTCACACTATTATATGTGACATTAAATGTCGGCATGAATTAAATGCTGGCTTATAATAAAAAAAATGGTTTGAGCAACCCATAAACTGGGGCCTCATGAGGGGAATCAACAGTGAGTATTCTAGGTTATTTACAACGCGTTGGTCGCGCGTTAATGGTGCCAGTGGCAACATTACCGGCTGCAGCGATACTGATGGGGGTCGGTTACTGGATTGACCCGGTTGCATGGGGTGGCAATAACGCTTTAGCGGCGCTATTCATTAAATCCGGTGCGGCGATTATCGACAATATGTCAGTGCTGTTTGCGATTGGTGTCGCTTACGGTATGTCAAAAGATAAAGACGGTGCTGCGGCACTGACCGGTTTCGTTGGTTTCTTGGTGCTGACCACACTCTGTTCCCCTGCTGCGGTGGAAATGATTCAAAAAATCCCAGCGGATCAGGTTCCTGCTGCCTTTGGTAAAATCAATAACCAGTTTGTCGGTATTCTGGTGGGTATTATCTCTGCAGAGCTTTATAACCGCTTCAGTGGTGTTGAACTGCCGAAAGCGTTCTCCTTCTTCAGTGGCCGCCGCCTGGTTCCTATCCTCACCTCGTTTGTGATGATTCTGGTTGCTTTCATCATGATGTATGTCTGGCCAATGATTTTTGATGGTCTGGTAAACTTTGGTGAGCATATTCAGAAACTTGGTTCTATGGGGGCAGGTATCTATGCCTTCTTCAACCGTCTGTTAATTCCCGTTGGTCTGCATCATGCATTGAACTCTGTATTCTGGTTTGACGTTGCGGGTATTAACGATATTCCTAACTTCCTTGGTGGCGCACAGTCCATTGAAGAAGGTAAAGCGATTGCGGGTATCACCGGACGTTATCAGGCTGGTTTCTTCCCAATTATGATGTTTGGTCTGCCGGGTGCGGCACTGGCTATCTATCATTGCGCACATCCTGAGAATAAAGCGAAAGTTGCAGGTATCATGATGGCTGCTGCGTTTGCTGCCTTCTTTACCGGAATTACTGAGCCACTTGAATTCTCCTTCATGTTCGTGGCACCTGTTCTGTATGTTATTCACGCCTTCCTGACCGGTGTGTCGGTCTTTATTGCAGCCAGTATGCACTGGATTGCCGGGTTTGGTTTCTCGGCCGGTCTGGTGGATATGGCGCTGTCTTCGCGTAACCCGCTGGCTACACAGTGGTGGATGCTTGTTCCGCAAGGTCTGGTGTTCTTCGCCATTTACTATATCGTCTTCCGTTTCATGATCAAAAAGTTCAACCTGTTAACTCCAGGACGTGAATTGGCGGTTGCCGGTAATGAAGCCGATGGCCGTGACGTTAATGTCAGTCATGCAGAACTGAACAAAGACAATGCAGCAGGTCTGGCGCGTGAGTACATTGTTGCGGTGGGGGGGTCTGATAACCTGACCAATATCGATGCCTGTATCACACGTCTGCGCTTGACCGTTAAAGACTCTTCACAAGTAAATGAAGCCCTGGCCAAACGACTGGGTGCTACCGGCGTGATCCGCCTTAACAAAACCAGCGTTCAGATCATTGTGGGCTTTGCGGCAGAGAAAATTGCCGATGCGATGAAAGTCGCTGGTCATGTTGCTGCCTCTAAGGCACCAGCGTCAGCCAGTGAACCCACTCCTGCGCCAGCGAAGACTCAGGCAGCATCGAAAGCGGATTCTGTAACCATAGCTGCACTGGTTGCGCCAGTGAGTGGTGAAGTGGTTGCACTTGACCAGGTTCCTGATGAAGCCTTTGCGAGCAAAGCTGTCGGTGATGGCGTGGCGATTAAACCTACCGCTAAAACCGTCGTGTCACCTGCTGCGGGTACGATTGTTAAAATCTTCAATACCAACCACGCATTCTGCCTTGAAACAGTGCAAGGTGCTGAAATTGTGGTGCATATGGGTATTGATACCGTGGCCTTGAATGGACAGGGGTTCACTCGCCTGGTTGAAGAAGGTGCGGAAGTTGCCGCTGGTCAGCCAGTACTGGAAATGGATCTCGAATTCCTCAATGCGAATGCGCGTTCCATGATAAGCCCGGTAGTTTGTAGCAACATTGATGATTTCGCTGGCCTGGTGATTAAGGCGGGTACGGTGGTGGTGGCAGGTCAGACCCCGCTGTATGAAATCAAAAGTAAATAATCTCGCCCGAAAGGGTATGCAGTAACTGACGGCTGGCGCTTTCGCCAGCCGTTTTTTTTGCAGGTGAAGCAGGTCAATGGCTTACAATAGGCATGGCCTCAAAAAGCCAATCTATGGGACGAGCTATCGAAGAGTCGCCTCCATAAGCAAATTGAATTATTTAGGGCATAAAGGTTGTTTCCCGCAGCAGGTTATAAGATCATACGTAGCTAATGAGAAAAATTATGCTGTGAGGAATCTGCAATGAGTGAGGCTGAAGCCCGCCCAACTAACTTTATTCGTCAGATAGTTGATGAAGACTTAGCGAACGGTAAGTATACCGAGATTTGTACGCGCTTTCCGCCTGAGCCGAATGGCTATTTGCATATCGGTCATGCGAAATCTATTTGCCTGAACTTTGGTATCGCAAAAGATTATAACGGTCAGTGTAATCTGCGTTTTGATGATACTAACCCGGTAAAAGAAGATATCGAGTATGTTGAGTCAATTAAGCGTGATGTTGAGTGGCTGGGTTTCCATTGGTCAGGCGATGTTCGCTATTCCTCTGATTATTTCGATATGTTGTTTAACTATGCCATTGAGTTAATCAATAAAGGCCTGGCCTATATTGACGAACTGACGCCAGAGCAAATCCGTGAATATCGCGGTACGCTGACCAGCCCGGGCAAAAATAGTCCGTATCGTGACCGCAGTGTCGAAGAAAACCTGGCGCTGTTTGAAAAAATGCGTAACGGTGAGTTTGCTGAAGGCACCATCTGCCTGCGTGCAAAAATTGATATGGCATCGCCATTTATTGTTATGCGCGATCCTGTTATCTATCGGGTTAAATTTGCCGAGCACCATCAGACCGGCAATAAGTGGTGCATCTATCCGATGTACGACTTTACGCACTGCATTTCCGATGCGCTGGAAGGGATCACTCACTCACTGTGTACCCTGGAATTCCAGGATAACCGTCGTCTCTATGATTGGGTACTGGATAATATCACTATTGAGGCGCGTCCTCATCAGTATGAGTTTTCCCGCCTGAATCTTGAATACGCAATTATGTCCAAGCGTAAACTGAACCAGCTAGTGACGGAAAAGGTTGTTGAAGGCTGGGATGACCCACGTATGCCAACGATTTCTGGCTTGCGTCGTCGTGGTTATACAGCGGCTTCTATCCGTGAGTTCTGCAAACGTATTGGCGTCACCAAGCAAGACAACACCGTAGAGATGGCTTCTCTGGAGTCCTGTGTTCGGGATGATCTGAACGAACATGCCCCGCGCGCAATGGCAGTTCTGGACCCGGTAAAAGTAATTATCGAAAACTTCCCGCAAGGAGAAGAGTTGCTGATTACTATGCCTAATCATCCAAATAACCCAGAGATGGGCAGTCGTGAGGCTCCATTTAGCCAGGAAATCTATATCGACCGGGCTGATTTCCGCGAAGAAGCAAATAAGCAGTATAAGCGTCTGGTGCTGGGTAAAGAAGTGCGTCTGCGTAATGCTTACGTCATCAAAGCGGAACGTGTAGAGAAAGACGAGCAGGGTACCATTACCGCTATTTACTGCTCTTATGATCCAGAAACACTGAGTAAAGACCCACAAGATGGCCGTAAAGTAAAAGGGGTTATCCACTGGGTCAGTGCAGCGCATGCTCTGCCAGTCGAGTTCCGTTTATACGATCGTCTTTTCAGTGTGGCGAATCCAGGCGCAGCTGAAGATTTCCTCGCAACCATTAACCCTGAATCATTGGTTATCAAGCAAGGATTTGCTGAGCCAAGTCTGAAAAAGGCTGAGCCAGGGAAACCTTATCAGTTTGAACGCGAAGGCTATTTCTGTGTTGATAGTCACTATGGTAATACTGATAAACTGGTGTTTAACCGTACCGTAGGTCTGCGTGATACCTGGGCTAAAATAGGCGGCTAATCGTCTTTTCTGCCTGTGAAAAAGCCGTAATGATGTTTATATCATTACGGCTTTTTTTATGTGTGCCGAGCATGGCGGGATATTGAATGCCTCAAAGAGGCAAATATTGTTCAGTTTATTACGGGTATACAAGTCGATATCAGACGAGAGAGTATAGCGATAACCGTAATGAGCAGGAGAAATACACAATGTGTAGCGAAGAGAGGCTGCGGATAACGAAGGATTAAAATAAAACCGGCACCATCAATGATTGAGAAACGCCGATTTTATTTTAAGTAGAATGGCGAAATATAACGCCATTCTGAGTGATTATTTGTTGCTATTATCGTGAGCGTGCTCGTCAGTGCGGCAGTCGCTTCCTGCGCAATGACCATACAGATAAAGGCTATGATTAGTCAGGCGGATGCCGTGACGGGTAGCAATTTCACGTTGACGCTGCTCAATTGAGTCGTCACTGAACTCGATTACTTTGCCGCAATCGAGGCAGATCAGGTGATCGTGGTGATGCTGTTGAGTCAGTTCAAAAACAGACTTACCGCCTTCAAAGTTATGGCGCGTAACGATACCTGCATCATCAAACTGGTTGAGTACACGGTAGACTGTCGCCAGTCCAATTTCTTCACCCATGTCAATCAGGCGTTTATATAAGTCTTCCGCACTGACATGGTGGTTATCCGGTTCTTGTAACACTTCAAGGATTTTTAATCGCGGAAGCGTGACTTTCAAGCCGGCCTTTTTTAATGCGGTATTGTTGTCAGTCATGCGGAGATTTTCCTATTGCTTAACGTTTAGCTCAAATTGCAGTGAGCGTTAAGAGTTGTCCATTATTATAGAGCTGTGAGTTTAAAATGTGAACCGCCACTATCATGCAAAACATAATTGAAAAATCATAGCGGTATAGCTAATTATCGCCACTATCAGATAATTTACTTGTGGGTATTGTACAGGGATACACAAGAAAGTTACAAACTTGTAGCAATTATCTTCATTGGTAAATGCTATCGAAACGGCGCAAAGGTTGTTTTGCGCCATTCTGATTAGGCGTTGATGATGCTATCCAGATTCAATTCGTCAGCGACCTGTTTGGTCCATTTTTCAACACGTTCAGCAGTCAGTTCTGGTTGGCGATCTTCATCGATAGCCAGACCGACAAAGTTGCTGTCATCAGCCAGACCTTTTGACGCTTCAAAATGGTAACCCGCTGTTGGCCAGTGTCCGACAATCACTGCACCATTAGGTTCAATAATATCGCGGATGGTTCCGAGAGCATCACAGAAATATTCTGCATAGTCTTCCTGGTCGCCGCAGCCAAAAAGTGCCACTAATTTACCATTGAAGTCTACTTCTTCCAGTGTTGGGAAGAAATCATCCCAGTCACACTGCGCCTCACCATAATACCAGGTTGGAATACCCAGTAGCAGAATATCAAAACCTTCCAGGTCTTCTTTGCTGCATTTAGCGATATCATGAACTTCTGCAACATCTTTACCGAGTTGCTTTTGAATCATTTTCGCGATGTTTTCGGTGTTACCCGTGTCACTGCCGAAAAAAATGCCTACGATTGCCATGAATAAGATAGCCCCTTGAAACTGAATTTAATGTCGGCTGTTCAATGCCAGTGCATGGGGCAATCATAGCAGAATAGCCCCATTAGCGGAAACGTGTATCTAACGGCTGTGCACAGTCTGCAACACGAATGAGTTAGGGGCATGCCCCGTCGTACTTCAAGTTGCAGGTACGTTGGTTCTTCACTCTCCCAGTCACTGACTGGTGTTAGCGAGCTGTATGAGTAGCATTTCTTCAATCAATTCGCTGCGGCTAAGCTCGCGAATCTCTGCCAGTTGATCCAGAGCATCAACCGCTTCGCTAGTTAATTTTAGCTCCACACGCTTAAGTCCACGAACTTTATCACGTTTTAGCTGATTGCGTTTATTGATACGCAGCTGTTCGTCGCGAGCGAGGGGATTCGTTTTCGGTCTCCCGGGTCGACGCTCATTTGCGAACAGATCTATTGTAGTACGGTCCGTTTGTTCTTTTGCCATGATTAGGGTACTGACAGGGAAGTCTGATGCACATGCAGGGTGCAGGGCGCATTTTAGCGCGACATCATACATTAGCGCGCCAGTTGCGCCAATGTGTTCGCGCCCTAAGTTACTTACTCGTTCTTTTTTTAATCAATGCGCTGCGTCGGCATCAAGAAATCGATGAATTGCCCGCAAAACCGCTTCTGGTTTTTCAGCGTGGACCCAATGTCCGGCTCCTGTCACTACGTAGGCGCGGGAGAGTGGGAACTGCTGAGTCAGTTCTTCACGGTGGTGTTCTTCAATATAAGACGAATTTCCACCGCGGATAAAGAGTACCGGATGTGGCCAGCAAGGCACATGCTGCCAGCCAGTGATCGTTTCATATTGTGCTTCCAGTACCGGAACATTAAATTTCCACTCACCCTGACTAAAGGATTTAAGTAAAAACTGAATCACGCCTGCCTCATCGATATCCTGCTGCATAATTTCAGTCGCTTGTTGACGGGTGGTGGCACCTGCGTTGGTCACGGCATGAATAGCTTTAAAGATCTCTTTGTGACGATGCTCCTGATAGGCTACTGGCGCAATATCAATCACCACGAGCTTTTCAACCCGGTCAGGGGCCAGTGCCGTCAACGCCATGGCGACTTTGCCGCCCATCGAGTGACCGATAATAATCACTTTATCGATTCCACTGGCATCCAGAGTATCGATAATATCAGCTGCCATAGCGCGGTAGCTCATCTCTTCACTGCGTCCAGAAAGTCCGTGATTGCGTAGGTCGACTTGTAACAGCGTATAAGTCTGGCCGAGATCCCGAGCCAGTACCCCGAGATTATCAAGACTACCGAATAAACCATGGATCAAGACAATAGGCGACAAATTGTTTGATTGTTGAGCTGTTTGCAGGCGAGTGTTTAATTTCATGGCAAAAATCTTTATTTTGGAACGTTTGCTTAGGGTATCATGAAGCTATTGCTATGAGTACGCGGCAAATATTTCGCCGAGTGCTTCAGTGCTTCCTGTTAATCTACCCCCCGTTGGGTTTTGCCCCTATAATACCCGTTAATAAGGTTAAAAAATAAAGCGTACCGGATAAAGATGAAAAAAATTGAAGTTGATGACGAGCTGTATCGCTACATTGCCAGCCATACCCAGCATATTGGTGAAAGCGCGTCCGATATTTTACGGCGCATGCTTAAATTTACAGCAGGTGTCGTGCCTGCGGTGCCACTGGGTACCAGTAACAGCGAACCGGTGGTAGTGGAAGAAAAACCGGTCAATGTTGCGCGTCAGCGTGTCCGTGCTGTACGCGAACTGCTGCTGTCCGACGAGTACGCCGCACAAAACAGAGCAGTAAATCGATTTATGATGGTGTTGTCTACACTGTATCAATTAGATGCGAAAACCTTCGGTGAAGCGACAGAGTCGCTCTATGGACGGACTCGCGTCTATTTTGCGGGTAATGAGCAAACGCTGCTGGCTAACGGTAACCAAACCAAGCCAAAGCATATCCCTGGCACCCCATACTGGGTAATTACTAATACCAATACTGAGCGTAAGTGCAGCATGGTAGGGCATATTATGCAATCAATGAAGTTCCCGGCGGAACTGATTGAGAAGGTTTGCGGAACCATCTAAAACTAGCTGTCAGTAAGGAAGAGTCAATGGCTAACCATAAGCGTGCGGGTCAACCTGCACAACAGAGTGATTTGATTAACGTTGCCCAACTTACAGCGCAATATTATGTGCTGAAGCCAGATGTCAATAATGCCGAACAGCAGGTGAAGTTTGGTACTTCCGGTCACCGTGGCGGTTCATTACGTCACAGTTTCAATGAGTCACACATTCTGGCTATTGCTCAGGCAATTGCCGAAGAGCGGGCTAAAAATGGGATCACCGGGCCTTGCTATGTCGGTAAAGATACCCATGCTTTGTCTGAACCTGCGTTTATCTCAGTGCTGGAAGTTCTGACTGCGAATGGTGTTACGGTCATTGTGCAGGAAGATAATGGTTTTACCCCAACACCGGCCATTTCACGCGCCATTCTTGAGCATAATAAGCACTCTTCTGTACTGGCTGACGGCATTGTCATTACACCTTCCCATAACCCGCCGGATGATGGTGGTATTAAATATAATCCACCGAATGGCGGACCTGCTGATACCAATGTCACCAGCGTCATTGAAAAGCGCGCTAATCAACTGTTAGCGCAAAATCTGGAGGGCGTAAAACGCTTGTCTCTGGATGAAGCGCTGACCAGCGGCTATGTGCAGGAGCAAGACCTGGTACAACCGTTTATTGAAGGTCTGGTTGATATCATTGATATGGCGGCGATTCAAAAAGCCGGTTTAACACTGGGCGTGGATCCACTTGGCGGTTCTGGTATCGAATACTGGAAGCGTATTGCCAGCCACTACAACCTGAACTTAACGCTGGTTAATGATCAGGTTGATCAGACATTCCGCTTTATGCACCTGGATAAAGACGGCGCGATTCGTATGGATTGTTCCTCAGAGTGTGCGATGGCCGGTTTACTGGCTCTGCGGGATAAGTTTGATCTGGCTTTTGCTAACGATCCTGATTATGACCGTCATGGTATTGTCACCCCGGCCGGGCTAATGAATCCGAACCATTATCTGGCGGTAGCGATTAACTACCTGTTCCAGCATCGTCCACAGTGGGGCGCTGATGTTGCTGTGGGTAAAACCCTGGTTTCCTCTGCGATGATCGACCGAGTGGTCAATGAACTGGGCCGTAAGCTGGTGGAAGTACCGGTAGGTTTCAAATGGTTCGTTGATGGCCTGTTTGACGGCAGCTTTGGTTTTGGTGGCGAAGAAAGTGCCGGGGCTTCATTCCTGCGTTTCGATGGTACACCGTGGTCGACTGATAAAGACGGCATCATTATGTGCTTGCTGGCGGCAGAAATTACTGCCGTAACCGGTAAAAACCCACAGCAGCATTATGATGAGCTGGCTGAACGTTTTGGTTCCCCGAGCTATAACCGTCTGCAAGCTCCAGCGACCCTGGCGCAGAAGTCTGCCTTGTCAAAACTCTCACCAGAGATGGTCAGTGCCGATACCTTGGCGGGCGATCCTATTACTGCCCGTCTGACGGCGGCTCCGGGTAACGGCGCTTCTATCGGTGGTCTGAAAGTGATGACAGAAAACGGCTGGTTTGCCGCGCGTCCATCAGGTACTGAAGAAGCCTATAAAATCTACTGCGAAAGTTTCTTGGGTGCTGAGCATCGTCAGCAGATTGAAAAAGAAGCGGTTGATATTGTTAGCGAAGTGCTGAAAAACGCAAAATAAGCAAGTATCTTTGCAAGAAAGGCGCCTGATGGC
>CANRKT010000019.1 GCA_947631255.1 uncultured Enterobacteriaceae bacterium | reverse complement strand
CGGAACACTTACGAACAATTTCTAAGTTCTTTCAATATCTAAATCAACGTTATATGAATCAGAGCTTTCAACAAATTTTTGCCTTAAAAACAAGCTAAAATTGACTTCTCATGAACTAAAATTTACTTCATGAGCAATAACAATATAATATTAAAAGAAAAATAGACGTGAACCTTATCAAATTCCGTAGAAGTTAAATAGCATGCAGTGGGTAGATAACTTCATATCCCAGCATCCCTCCGCTTTCTTTATCCATTTTTCTTTGGTGCTGACTCATCCGTATCCAAGATTTTTCACATGATGAGATATTCTGTTTTTCATCCTTGGGTCTGATTTATCAATAGCGGTTCCTTAATGAAAATGCATCTGCCACGGGTCGTTATTTTCTTCCGATGCAGAAAATAACCAAATTGATAAACGTTCCGTTTGTCGAATGACTTTGCCATCAGCATCCAGCTGATAACTTTGGTCCCTTAACAAAGCGACGCTTCGGCAATTATCGTTAGTTTAAAATTATCAGAGAAAATCTGCGTATGACTATTTTCCATTTTTAACGCCGCCAGGGTTTGCTGCCTGTCATAACGCTGGCCAGAACGACTGATTTCCTCAAAATCGTTATGCTGTAGTTTTTCGACAAGTTCTGCATTATTACGCATCTCAGGCTGATGTAACTGAACCTCCAAGGACTGGATAACAGATAACAATGTGGATAGATCAGTCAAAACTACCCTCCTTTTTTTGGCCTCGCTACGTGAAATCTGAAGAAAGTTGGCGACAAATGTCTTACAGAATCTACGTAGCGCGCAATCTCCCTGTAACGGTTTCTCAGTCAACTATCTTCCGTGTCCCCTATTTCGCCTTTCAGTATCATTGGAATGATCTGGTGTTCGGTGAACCGAGCGTTTATCTGAAACAGAAAGGGTTATCGGTGACAACGTCACGGATAACCCTTTCTTGTGCCGAAATCGGTGTGATTTATTTCTATCCCTGCTGGCTGCCACTTGCCCGTTCAGGCGTCTTGCGCGCTGGGGTGTCGCCGGCTACATAGTAGCCGGCCTGGCTGCAAGGCAACGGCATGCGTCCGCGAATATTGTCAGCGATTTTTTCAGCAATCATAATGGTGGTCGCATTAAGGTTACCCGTAATGATCAGCGGCATAATTGAGGCATCAATCACCCTTAATCCAGCCACGCCGTGTACGCGTCCTTCTGCATCGACCACGGCCATATCGTCGCTGCCCATCTTACAGGTTCCGCAAGGATGATAAGCCGTTTCGCCATGATTACGGACAAATTCATCCAGCTGCTCGTCAGTTTGACACCCAATACCCGGGCTTATCTCTTCACCCCGATAAGGATCTAATGCCGGCTGATTCATTATCTCTCGTGTAATGCGAATGGCGGCCCTGAATTCGACCCAGTCCTGCTCATCACTCATATAGTTAAACAAAATGCTCGGATGCTGACGAGGATCACGGGATTTTATCCGTATCCGTCCACGACTTTTTGAACGCATTGAGCCTACATGACACTGAAAGCCGTGCTCTTCTACCGCATTAGAACCATTGTAATTTATGGCTACCGGTAAGAAGTGATACTGAATATTTGGCCACTCAAAAGATTCATCACTACGAATAAAACCGCCTGCTTCAAACTGATTACTAGCTCCAATACCGGTGCCATTAAACAGCCATTCGGCACCAATTTTCGGCTGGTTCCACCACTTTAACGCAGGATAGAGAGAAATCGGCTGTTTGCACTTATACTGGAGATACATCTCTAAGTGATCTTGTAAGTTCTCACCTACCCCAGGTAAATCATGCACAACAAGAATGCCTAATTCCTTCAACAGTGCAGCGGCTCCCACGCCTGAGCGCTGTAAAATTTCCGGCGATGCGATAGCGCCAGCACAGAGCAATACCTCTTTTTTTGCCTTGACCTGATGAAGGTCATTGCTATCACCTGACATATACTCCACACCAACAGCCTTTTTCTCTTCGAACAGAATGCGGTTAGTCAGTGCGTGAGTCTTAATTGTTAAGTTTGGCCGGCCTTTTGCCTGATCTAAGTAGCCCCTTGCGGTGCTTGATCGTCGCCCCTTAGGCGTGACAAAGCGATCCATTGGGCCAAAGCCCTCTTGCTGGTAACCATTCAGGTCTTCGGTACGTGGGTAACCTGCCTGCACACCCGCTTCAACCATAGCGGCAAACAAAGGATTGTTATCTTTTTTAGCCGTTGTAATACTTACCGGTCCATCACCACCGTGGTAGTCGTTAGCACCGGTATCTCGTGACTCTGATTTGCGGTAATAAGGCAGGCAGTTAGCATACGTCCAGTTTTCTAGCCCTGGAGCTTTGGCCCAGCCGTCAAGATCCATGCCATTACCGCGGATGTAGCACATCCCATTGATCAAAGAAGAGCCGCCCAGGCCTTTGCCTCGCCCGCACTCCATACGCCGATGATTCATGTAGGGTTCAGGTTCGGTTTCATAGGCCCAGTTATAACGTTTCCCCTGAAGAGGAAACGCCAGTGCGGCGGGCATCTGCGTGCGAAAATCGAAGCGATAATCGGGACCGCCGGCTTCCAGTAGCAGCACCGTTGTTTGCGAATCTTCCGTCAGGCGAGTAGCCAGAACATTTCCTGCTGAACCCGCGCCAATAATAATGTAGTCGTAGGTCATTTATTTCTCCTTTCTCGCCCTTAAAATACCGAGGTGAATCTGCTCATTTCGACTTCAACAGACTTAATCTGCGTATAGTTCTGCAGTGTCTGAATGCCATTTTCACGTCCAACTCCGGAGTGTTTATAACCGCCGACAGGCATCTCCGCAGGCGACTCTCCCCAAGTATTAATCCAGCAAATTCCCGCCTCTAAGGCATGAATCACGCGATGTGCGCGATTTATATCTTGGGTAACTACCCCAGCGGCCAAACCAAAATCGGTATTATTAGCGCGGGCAATCACCTCATTTTCGTTGTCGTAACTCAGAATTGACATTACTGGGCCAAAGATTTCTTCACGTACAATGGTCATTTCATCTCTACAGTCGGTAAAGACCGTAGGAGCAACCCAAGCCCCCTGCGCATAGTTATCTTCTGACAGCGCCTGCCCGCCACACAGGAGAGTCGCCCCCTCCTTTTTACCGGTTTCGATATAACGCAATACATTATCGCGATGAGCAAAGCTCACCAGTGGCCCAAAGTTGGTCTCTGGCTGTAACGGGTCGCCACTACGAATACGTTTAACGCGTTGCAGAACTTTTTCTTCAAAAGCGGTTTTTAGATGTGCAGGAATAAATACACGAGTGCCGTTTGTACAGACCTGGCCTGAGCTGTAGAAGTTTGCCATCATCGCAATATCAGCCGCCAAGTCTAAGCAGGCATCCTCAAAAATAATAAGCGGCGATTTTCCGCCCAGCTCCATGGTGACCTCTTTGAGTGTCGATCCGGCGGCACTGGCCATCACTTTTTTACCGCTGACAACGCCACCCGTAAACGAAATTTTATTTATACCCGGATGGGCGGTCAACGCTTTGCCCGTCTCTTCCCCAGTACCCGGCAGCACATTAAAGACGCCATTTGGCACTCCTGCTTCGGTATAGATCTCTGCCAGTTTTAAAGCGGTGAGCGGGGTCACTTCGCTGGGTTTGAAAATCATGGCGTTGCCTGCAGCCAAAGCAGGAGCGGACTTCCATAACGCGATTTGGATAGGATAATTCCAGGCACCAATCCCGGCGATAACGCCAAGCGGCTCGCGACGCGTGTAGATAAAGGCGGAAGGCCTGAGTGGGATCTGCTGTCCTTCGAGCATGGGGGCCAATCCCGCATAGTATTCCAACACATCGGCCCCTGTAACAATGTCTACACTTTGCGTTTCGCTGTAAGGCTTACCCGTATCAAGGGTTTCAATTTTCGCCAGTTCGTCATTGCGTTCGCGTAAAATATCAACGGCTCTGCGCAGAATTCGTGACCGCTCCATGGCGGTCATTGCTGCCCATATCTTTTGCCCGCGTTGGGCAGATGCAACAGCCTTATCCACATCTTTTTCGCCTGCAGCATGAACCTTCGCAAGCACTTCACCTGTGGCAGGATTTATCGTATCAAAACGGCCTGCGTGTTCTGCTGAGACATAGGCGCCATCGATGTAGAGTTTTTGTTCCGGTAACTGAGGCATTCTTTCTCCTTGTCACGACTGTGACATTGGATTCAGCTGCTGCTGAATATACTGATGGGTAATTTTCTTGGCTAATGTGGTATTAAACGGCTTGCCGCTCAACGCAGAACGTAACCACAGGCCATCAATCAACGAGGCGAGACCATAGCCTGCTTCTCGGGCAGCCTGATGCGGCAACTCACGCCTAAACTCCACCACTAACATACTCACAAGTCGCCCGCTGCTAACGTGCTCAAGCCGTTTTAGCTTTTGCTGATGCAGGCTGCTAGACCAGAAGTTGAGCCAAGCTTTTACAGACGCGCTGCCAACCTGGCTGTCGTCGAAATTACCGTCGACTATGGCACAGAGTCGTTGCTCACAGCTTGCCCCTTCAAGCGGGGCGAGCCGTGCCATAATGGCGGCCTTTAACTGACTCGTAATGTGACGCATGGTCGCTTCAAGCAGTCCACTTTTGTCTTTGAAGTAGTGACTGATAATGCCTGTCGACACGCCGGCCTTTTTGGCAATTTGCGCAAAGGTCGCGTCGTTTATCCCGACTTCATTAATCGTACTAAGCGTTGCATCAATGAGCTGACGCTTCCTGATAGGCTGCATTCCTAGCTTTGGCATAACAGTGATCTCTGCCTTCGAGGCATATCTTATGAACGTTAATACGCATTGATATTGATTGAGTGTTCAATATAAAACATTTTGTTGCTACCATACAACAGAAGTTAACCAAACTTCATCATTTGTGGGGATTTCCCCGCTGAATGTTAAAGTCCAGGTTTTAATTTTTTATTGCATGTTACCGCGATGTTAGGTAGTCGGGACTATAAGCTGCCCACCTGCCCGTGATTTAAAATCGGTAATGTTGTACCCGCATCACATAAACATTGAGGTAGGTGATGAATAATCCACCAAATGAAGACCGGGATAAGCTTAATTCCGTAGTCTTTTTCATATCGGCAGCATTGATTCTTGCCTTTTCAATGATGACGATTTTGTACAGTGATCAGATGGCTCGCTGGATACTGATTGCAGTTAACTGGGTCTCTGCCACATTTGGCTGGTATTACATGCTGGCCGCCACCCTCTACGTCGTTTTTGTTATTTTTATGGCCTGCTCTCGATTTGGCAGTATTAAGTTAGGGCCAGAACAATCTAAGCCAGAATTCAGTTTACTTAGCTGGTCAGCCATGCTTTTTGCTGCTGGTATCGGTATCGACCTGATGTTCTTCTCCGTTGCAGAGCCTGTGACACAATATTTCCAACCGCCGGAAGGCGCTGGTGAAACCATTGCCGCCGCTCGGCAAGCCATGGTGTGGACCCTGTTTCACTACGGTTTAACTGGCTGGTCAATGTACGCGCTAATGGGAATTGCGCTGGGTTATTTTAGCTATCGTTACAACTTGCCTCTGACTATTCGCTCAGCACTCTACCCTATTTTTGGCAAGCGAATTGAGGGGCCTATTGGCCATACAGTAGACATTGCCGCGGTGATTGGTACGATTTTTGGTATTGCTACGACCTTAGGTATTGGTGTTGTTCAGCTGAATTACGGTTTAAAAGTGCTGTTTGATGTGCCTGAAGGGCTCACTGCCCAAGCGGTGTTAGTGATCCTCTCGGTGGTGCTCGCGACCATCTCAGTGACGTCCGGAGTAGATAAAGGCATTCGTATACTGTCAGAACTTAACGTGATGCTTGCGCTGTTTTTGATTCTGTTCGTTCTGTTTGTCGGCAATACTGAGTTCTTACTCAATGCGCTGGTATTAAATGTAGGAGACTACATCAATCGCTTTACCAGTATGACACTCGATACCTTCGCGTTTGATCGTCCCACCGAATGGATGAATAGCTGGACGCTCTTCTTCTGGGCGTGGTGGATTGCTTGGTCACCCTTTGTTGGCCTGTTTCTGGCGCGAATTTCTCGGGGACGTACAATTCGCGAGTTTGTACTAGGCACGCTGATAATACCTTTTACTTTCACCCTGCTCTGGCTTTCTGTCTTCGGAAACGCCGCGCTTTATGAGATTATTCACGGGGATGCCGACTTTGGCCAGGAAGTGATGGTTCATGCCGAACGTGGGTTCTACAGTTTACTTGCACAATATCCGGCCTTTACCTTTAGCGCCTCTGTAGCGACGATAACGGGCATGCTCTTCTATGTAACCTCTGCTGATTCTGGCTCCTTAGTGCTGGGTAACTTTACCTCTCGCTTAAAGGACATTAACAGCGATGCACCTAGCTGGTTGCGTATCTTCTGGTCGGTAGCGATAGGTCTGTTAACTTTAGGTATGCTGATGACCAACGGGATTTCAGCTCTGCAAAATGCAACCATTATCATGGGATTACCTTTTAGCTTTGTTATATTCTTTGTCATGGCTGGCTTGTATCGCTCACTGAAGATGGAGGATTATCGCCGCGCCAGCGCCAACCGGGATACAGCACCTTATTTAGCCAGCGCCCACGACAGGTTATCCTGGAAGAAGCGCTTGTCTCGCTTAATGAATTATCCGGGTACCCAATATACCCAGCAGATGATGGAAAAAACGCTCTATCCTGCAATGGAGGAGGTGTGTAAAGAGCTGGAACTGCGAGGAGCAAAGGCGACATTGGAAAATGTGCCAGCGAAAGAGAATGAAGACTTAGGACACCTCGAACTCCGCGTGATGCTAGGCGATGAGCAGGACTTTATCTATCAAGTTTGGCCGCAAAAATACTCAATACCTGGCTTTACCTACCGGGCTCGCAGCGGAAAATCAAGCTACTATCGTTTAGAAACCTTTTTACTGGAGGGAAGTCAGGGCAATGATTTAATGGACTACAATAAGGGGCAGGTAATTATTGATATTCTGGATCAGTATGAACGTCATCTTAACTTTATCCATTTAAACCGTGAATCTCCCGGCAATAATTTAACCTTTCCAAGTAGCTAGATAAAAGCTTCGTTACTACCCAGGGCCGCAAAAGTGGCCCTTTCTTTTCTATTTTTAAAACAACTACTGCCTTGAATATTTCACATAGCGCATGATTGGCAGGTCAGTATTTGTCCTGCACGATGAGTACGTCAAGTCTTTCGGCAAGTTCAAGTACCTCATCGTAAGTAGAAGTATCATGGATAAGGCTAAGTGACAGAGCTGTCTGACCAAGCGATTGTGGGCTAATACGATCCCCAAAGAACATCATTGCACGCGCGGTATCATCTTGTCTGGAGATCCACACCAGTCCCTGTGCCGTTGGGCATTGCGCATACAACTTTTCAGCCCATTGACGGGTCATAGGATACTGATCCTTCTCGGTATCGATCAGTTGTTTTCGGGTAATACCTAACTTACGCAGTGCCACACTGGCAAGGTCCACTAACTCCAGGTCCTCCAGAACCTCAAGTGTTGAGTGTACTTGCCCCTCAAGCTTACTTTTATCAAAGGTCTTAAGCCCTGGAGCAAAAGAGACATCATGAAAAATAGTCTCCATCATGGCACAGTTTTTAGTCACGCCAGCGTACATGGTAGAAATGGGTTCACCTTCAGCATCCTGTATTGGGCTAAAGCGTGCATTCCCTCTTAAGCCTGGATTAAACTGGTTGGCCGCATAGTTTTCATGATGGACACGATGTAATACGGTTCCTTTACTCAATGAATACGTTGTTGTCTTCAGGGTTCCAGCATGAGGTCGTGGCGTACTTCCGATCTTATGCTGGCCTGTACTGGCAGGCGGTTTAGCCATGTTCTATCCCTTGAACTTCATCCTTCGCCGCATCAATCACTTGCTCGGGGTGTGAGGCAAGTAGATCCTGAGGCCGTTTTCCACCCAGAAAACTATTCGTTGACATAAACCAGAACGCTATTCCCCAGCCATTTTTATAACCATCAAATATTTCAATAACTTGAGATAATGATTTCAAAGGCCGGAAGTCCTGTTCCTTGTCCAGGCCATAGGCTGGAAAGTAATCGACACCATTATGGTGGATGGCGAAGATACGTCCGCCCTTCTTCCATTTATTTGGCTGAGCACTTGGATTAGCAGTACTTAACTGTGCCAGTTGTGCCAGCTCAACAGCACTCAGCCAGTCACCACTTTCCAGAACGGCTTTGCGTGCTTTAACCAGCATCGCGGCCTCTTTGAGGATCCGTGGTGATGAGGGAATCGGTGGTACTAGCGCTTCAGCCAAACGTTCAAGTATTGCATGACTTTGTTGCTGCTGCTGGAACAGTTCGTACATGGATGATGCCATATTTGACAGGTTTTCAAAAAGAATCTCTGTTCCCTGGTGATTTTGGTGTTCGAACGAGACAAGCAACACTTGCTCAGCATGGGACTTACTGAGACGACCTCTCACTTCTTTTGGGGTTCCTATCAAGGTGGAAACCCCGTTGTGCTCTTTCTGGGTATTCATGAATACTCTCCCGATAGGGTTATCAATATGATTTAATCATACCATATCCATAATAACCTTCCAGAGCGTTCATTTCAAAGGCACTGAGTCGAAAATATACCGATAAGCCATCAACCCCCCTGTCCTTTTGGCGCTGCTACGTAAAATCTGATAGAAATTGGCTGCCATATCCTTGCAGATTTCGCGTAGCGCAGGCTTAAAGGGATAAAGAAAATGTGATGATTGTCTATTTATTCATCATTTCAGCGCTGTTTTTCTGTTTCTGCTTCCAGTATTGATACGACAGAGAATAATGTGAAACAAACAGCACCTAAACCAGCCATCATTCTTGCAAGAAACAAACAATTTTGCGTCACACTTAATGAGTCGCGTTTTTCACAATATTTAGCGCTCTATAAGTTAACGAGTAATTTTCATTAACTCAGGTTCAGCTAATAACCGCTGCCATGCCATAACAATATTGTCTGGCATATCAACATGGCCAATGAAGCCGGTACCTTTAGGGCCATAACCTGATGCATCATCATATAACCGTTTTATTTCTCCGAGAATCATCGAGATATAACGCTCGATATTCCATAAACCTGGCACCTGGCCACCCGTAATTTTTACCCCGGAGCCGGTCATCAATAATTTTGGTTTGAATACAGGCCAGTTAGTAAACTGGCAGTCTCTATTTTGTTGCTTCCAGCTATAAGTGAAAGTTTCAAATGTCCTTCTCTGCATTAACGGATCCTGAACCAGGAGCGCTGATTTAATGCTGCATTGTCTCTCAGCAAGTAAATCACGGCTGAAGTCAGCATTTTGACCACAATTGGCTGAGCGGTTTTCAATAAAAATTTTCTCTTCCGGAATATGGAATAACCGAGTGGCAATCAGCGACAGAAGCTCCGCCTCACTTTCATCATCGATATCAGTGATATTAATAAATGAAGATTCTTTCATGGCCTTTTTAAGCAGCTGTGTGGAATGACCAATACCACCACTCAATAGCACTGGAATATCAGTCTGGCTGGCAAAATATAATGCGCCTAAGATGTTGGGGATAATGGCATGTCCGGTGAGGATCAAAATATCATGGTTGGCATACTCCCGCGACGATAAGTCATCGACCGACAACCAGTCAGCGAGTATGTTAAGATCGTGAATGACTGCTTCTGATAAAATCATCGTTGTTCCTATGCTCTTTCATTGTCTGACATGTGCTATGTATCCACCAGCACCCACCAGAGAAAACAAGAACTGCTAATGTCATTGAGAGCAAAGCTAATTACTCAGCTCGAGAGAGTGAATTTATCCGCGTATATAAATATAAAAGCCGACAGAATGGACTGTCGGCTTATACATTGTACCCCGGCTATCTGGACGTTAGGCTGTCCAGTTAATGATGCCAGTCCAGGATGTCAACAAGACAACGATACCAAAACCAATACGGTACCACGCAAAAGGTTTAAAACTGTTGCTGGAGACATAATGAATTAACCAGCGAATACAGATCAGTGCGCTGATAAAAGCAAACACCAGTCCAACTAAAAATAGCGGAGTGTCAGAGACTTGCAGGATATTACGTTCCTGCCAGATAGAATAGGCACCCGCACCAATCAGCGTTGGGATCCCTAAGAAGAAACTAAATTCAGTGGCACATTTACGAGACAAGCCAATCGCCATACCTCCGATGATGGTCGAACCTGAACGACTGGTTCCAGGGATCAGGGCTAAACACTGTAGCAGACCTAAATAGAGCGCATCTTTTGCCGTCATATCATCGACATGATTGACCCTGACATGCCCTTTTGTCTCACCGCGTTTTTCGACAATCAGAATAATAAAACCACCGATAATAAAGGCAAGCGCCACAGGTACAGCACTGAATAAATGGTCTTTAATCATGCTGCCAAAGGCAAGGCCGAGAACCACCGCGGGCATAAAGGCAATCAGAATATTTCTGACAAAACGTTGAGCCACCGGATCGGAAAACATCCCGACAATGGTATGAATGAGCTTCACCCGATATTGCCATATCACTGCAAGCATCGCCCCCGTCTGAATAGCGATACCGAAGACTTTCTCTTTTTCACCGGTAAAATCAATAAGCCCGCCAACTAAAATAAGGTGGCCAGTTGATGAAATAGGCAGGAACTCTGTCAGCCCCTCAACGATCCCCATCAGGACTGCTTTTAAATAAATAAGATCCGGCACTCTAACTCCTTAGCAAATTTTTAAACCCATCATAATATTTTATCCTCTAACGAATAATATCCGTTAAAGTGAATTGATTCGCTGGGCTGTACGTCATTACGTATAAATATTAAAAGCTTAACTTTTTGCTGAACCTTTTCCCACGGTGAGTGGCTGGGAAGAAATAACCACCAGCAACAAGTCCTGCTTGCTCTGCAACTACATGTGTTACCAGAAAAAAACATCATCAGTGACAAATATGACAGTTTGATGACACAGGGAGGGCTTATTGTTTTTTTTCTTACATTTTACGGAGACTTAACACTCTTGCCAATCATCCTCTAAGTCAATAATAGACAGTGACAACATGAGTTTTTCTAATTTGTAATGACTATATTTCACCATCTAACAGACAACTTCAGGTGTATAATCTTCAGATAATTCAAATAACACTGAGATAAATAACGTGAAAAACAATCATCATACACCTCCATTTCGCGCTGATGTTGTTGGCAGCTATCTGCGTCCTGACTATCTGCATACGGCCCGTCGTCAGTTTGCTTGCGGAGAAATAAACCAGGCGGCTCTGACCGAAGTAGAAAATAAAGCAATTAGCGAACTGGTCGCTAAACAAAAGTCACTGGGGCTGCATGCCATTACCGACGGAGAGTTTCGTCGTAGTTGGTGGCATCTTGATTTTATGTGGGGACTGAATGGCGTAGAGAAAGCTGACCTTTCACAGGGGTACGTATTTGATGGTATTGAAACACGCCCGGAAACAGCACGCCTGACGGGAAAAATCAGCGGCGAAAACCATCCCTTTATTGAGCACTTTAAATTCCTTCTGCCCTTCGCAGATGAAAATACGCTTCCGCGACTGACTATTCCCGCTCCTGCTCAATTTTTAAAAGAGCTGCATCGCCCTGAAAATAAACAGGTTACCGAGAGTATTTATCCAGAGCAAGACTTGCTGGTCGCTGATATTGTGAAAGCCTACCAGCAGGTTATCAAAGAGCTGTATGCCGCAGGGTGCCGCAATCTACAACTTGATGACTGTACCTGGGGAATGATGGTTGATGCGCGTTATAATAATGCTGGCGTAGCTATCGCCGATCAACATAAGACTCAGGACTGTAGCTGCCATCCTTCTACGCATACGGTTGTCAGCGATAATCTCAACGCCCTCGCTGAACTGCTGCTGAGCGTTAATAACAGGGCCGTTGAAGGTGCTCCTGACGACATGGTGCTGACTACCCACGTTTGTCGGGGTAACTATCGCTCGACCTGGGCTGCGAGTGGTGGTTATGCGCCAGTTGCAGAGGCATTATTTGGACGCGAAAATGTCGCCGCTTATTATCTGGAATTTGATACTGAACGAGCCGGTGATTTCTCTCCCCTTGCCGCTGTTACCGGGAATAAACAGGTCGTACTGGGGCTCATTTCTTCAAAATTTGGTCAGCTGGAAGATAAAGCAGCAGTGATTGCCCGTATTCGTGAAGCCGAACAATATATTCCGCTTGAGCGACTTTGCTTGAGTACACAATGTGGTTTTGCTTCAACCGAAGAAGGCAATGCGTTAACTGAAGAGCAACAGTGGGCTAAAATTGAGCTGGTCCAACAAATCGCCGCCGAAATTTGGAAAGACTAAGATTCGAACTTGCGATAACGGCTTCAGAAATAAAGTTTGAAGCCGTTTTTCATTAAGCCTTACGCGAGCGAAGTCACCTGAAGGTCGGGGTTTATCCATTTCCGATAACCCCATATTACCCGGAAAATATAATACAGTTCAGGAAAGCCTGTTTTTACAGGTTTTTCCTCACAGCATTCATATTCATCCTGTGATATCCAGATAGCCATGAATCTCCATATAAATTCCCACACAGGCGATCATTTCTCCGTCTTAGCGGATAGTTATGCCGTAAATTGTGAGAATGACATCATTGATGAGAAGGAACGGACAGTCCTGCTGTGCACTTTCTCGGACAAATGCTATGATATTTCAAGCGATTTTCGTGACTGAGAACCATAACTAACAGGCTAAATGACAAGGAATCCCGGTATGAAACCGAAGTCTGCAACCCTTTATGATGTGGCTAAGCACGCCAGTGTTTCCTACCAGACAGTCTCGCGGGTTATCAATCAGGCGGCGCATGTTTCTGAGAAAACCCGCCTCAAGGTTGAAGCAGCGATGAACGCGCTGAACTATATTCCCAATCGTATGGCACAGCAGTTAGCTGGAAAGCTGACCCATACTCTGGGTTTTGCCACCACTAATCTGGCTCTGCATGCTCCATCACAAATTGTTGCCGCAGCCAAGTCCCGGGCCAGTGAACTCCAGTTTAATGTCGTGATATCGATGACCGAACAGTCAGGACTGGAAGCCAGTAAGACAGCTGTCAGTCAGTTACTCTCTCAACGTGTTGATGGCATTCTGGTTAATATTCCGATGGAAGATGAACAGACCCAGGAAATCGTCCAGCTGTGTGGTTCTATCCCAGTACTGTTCCTTGATTCATCGCCTTACTCTGAGATGCACCATATTATTTTTGACCCGCAACTCGGTGCGAAGCTGGGTGTCGAGCATCTGGTCGGGTTAGGCCATCAGAAAATAGCCCTGCTTGTCGGCCCGCTCAGTTCTATTTCTGCGCGACTGCGCTTTGAGGGCTGGAAGTCTGAACTTGCCAGTCACCAACTTACCCCTCTGGCAGTGATGCACGGAGACTGGAGTTCACTGTCCGGTTATCAGCATGTCACACAGCTGCTAAATGAAGGTATTATCCCCTCTGCTTTACTGGTCGCTAACGATCAGATGGCGCTGGGTGCGCTACGCGCCCTCTCTGAGTTTGGTTTGCCCGTGCCGGGTGCCATTTCAGTGGTGGGCTATGACGATACAGAAGACAGTGCCTGTTTTACTCCCCCACTTACTACTATCAAACAGGACTTTAAAAATCTTGGCAAAGTCAGTGTAGATCGTTTGCTGGCGCTTATCGAAGGCGAAGAGACGGTATCCGAGTTACTGCCCGTGACGCTGATTGAACGTAAGACTACCGACAAACCCCAAAACAATGCCGTATCGGCTCAGCATCTGGCTAAAGAACTCACCCATCTGGCACGCCAGGTTGCTCGCCTGAAATAATTCTTTCTGAGTGCCCCTGTATTGGGGCAATTATTGTGAATCTCATCACCCTCTATCGTAATGATGCTTTACAAATGTCAGGTATCCTCACATAGTAAGTTAAATTGTGAGCGGATAACAAAACAAATCAAGGAGCCTGAATAATGAGCCAAAGACCTCTCTCTTTAGCTGCCGTGACAGCCCGCCGTGACTGGGAAAACCCAGCCGTCACCCAGCTTAATACACTGGCTGCACACCCCCCGTTTTCCAGCTGGCGGACGGCGGATGACGCCCGGAACGATATGCCATCCGCATCGATCCAGAATTTGAATGGGCACTGGAAATTCAGTTATTTTAACCAGCCAGAACAGGTCCCTGAGACCTGGACGGAAAATGACCTGGAGAGCGCTCAGAATATAGACGTTCCCTCTAACTGGCAGATGGCCGGTTATGATGCACCGATTTATACCAACGTCACCTATCCAATCCCGGTTAATCCTCCTTTTGTCCCTGTTGAGAATCCGACAGGCTGTTACTCGCTCACATTTAGCGTGGATCCTGACTGGCTTGTTAGCGGGCAGACACGTATCGTCCTTGAGGGAGTTAACTCAGCTTTCCATCTGTGGTGTAACGGTCAGTGGATAGGTTACGCCCAGGACAGTCGCCTGCCGTCTGAATTCGACCTCAGTCAGGTTCTGGTGACGGGTGAAAACCGTCTTGCCGTAATGGTACTGCGCTGGAGTGATGGCTCTTATCTTGAAGATCAGGATATGTGGCGTATGAGTGGTATCTTCCGCGATGTCACCCTGCTGCATAAACCGGATACCCGACTGGCTGATATTCAGATAGTGACGCACCTTAATGATGATTTTACTCGTGCAACGCTGGAAACACTGGTGGTGGTCGAGGGGGATATCCATGATGCAGATCGCGTTGTAGTACAATTGTGGCTGGGTGACAGCCTGATCACACAAGCTGAACACGCAATAGAAAGCGATATTATCGATGAACGCGGGCGTTATAACGACCGCACTACTCTACGTCTGCCAGTCGATAATCCGGCACTGTGGAGTGCCGAAACGCCAACGCTTTACCGTACCGTAGTACAACTGAAACGCGACGGGACTATCATTGAAGCTGAAGCTTATGATACCGGCTTCAGAGCCGTTAGCATCATTAATGGTCTGCTGACTATCAACGGTAAACCGTTGCTGATCCGTGGCGTTAACCGCCATGAGCATCATCCGGATAATGGTCAGGTAATGGATATTGAGACCATGCGTCAGGATATTTTGCTGATGAAGCAGAATAACTTTAACGCCGTACGCTGCGCTCACTACCCTAATAACCCGCAGTGGTATCGTCTGTGTGACCACTACGGACTGTATGTCATGGATGAAGCCAATATCGAGACACACGGTATGGTACCGATGAATCGCCTGAGCAACGATCCGCGCTGGCTACCCGCGATGACTGAACGTGTCACGCGTATGGTACAACGCGACCGCAACCATCCGTCGATTATTATCTGGTCACTGGGCAACGAATCGGGGCACGGTGATAACCATGACGCTCTGTATCGCTGGATCAAATCAAACGACCCTGGCCGTCCAGTGCATTATGAAGGTGGCGGGGGTAATAGCGCGGCAACAGATATTATTTGTCCGATGTACGCCCGTGTCGATGAGGACCAACCCTTCCCGCAAGTCCCGAAATGGTCGATTAAAAAATGGGTGGGTATGCCAGGAGAAACGCGCCCACTGATCCTCTGCGAATATGCGCATGCCATGGGTAACAGCCTTGGCGGTTTCCATAAATACTGGGAAGCTTTCCGCCAGTACCCGCGTCTGCAGGGCGGTTTTATCTGGGACTGGGTCGATCAGTCATTGAATAAGCGCGATGAAAACGGTCAAGTCTTCTCCGCTTATGGCGGCGATTTTGGCGATACGCCCAATGACCGTCAATTCTGCATGAATGGACTGGTGTTTGCCGACCGCACGCCACATCCTTCATTATATGAAGCACGTCACGCCCAGCAGTTCTTCCAGTTCCGTTTACTGCCGGACAACCAGCTGGAAGTGACCAGCGAATATCTGTTCCGGAGTACCGATAATGAGCAGCTGGTCTGGAACCTGAAGCTGGAGGGGGAAACACTGGCCAGCGGTAATGTTGCACTTCATATCGCGCCTCAGGGTCAGCAGGTTATCAGCCTCGAGTTACCTGAAATTACCCGTAGCGGCCAGGTGTGGCTGAATGTCGAAGTTCATCAGAACTCAGCCACCAGCTGGAGTGAAGCCGGTCATATCTGTGCACATGAACAGTGGCAGTTACCGGGGATGTTGTCCGATATTATCGAAATTTCAGATGGTAGCCTGCCAATCCTGACCACCAGCGATGCCAGCTATCAAATTCAGCATGACGATCAACAGTGGGAATTTGACCGCACCAGCGGCCTGCTGACTCAGTGGACTTGTCATGGTGAAAAGTTACTCCTGACGCCATTGCAAGATCAGTTTACCCGTGCGCCATTAGACAACGATATTGGTGTCAGTGAAGTCACACGTATCGACCCTAATGCCTGGGTGGAACGCTGGAAAGCCGCCGGACATTACACTATGGAATGCCGTGCTGTCAGTCTGCATGCCGACACTCTGGCACAAGGCGTACAATTGCGCTCAGTACACCACTGGCTGGCCGAGGGCAAACTGCTGTTTATCAGTCGTAAAACGTATCTGATTGATAATCAGGGTGAGCTACACATTAATGTGGATGTCGATATTGCTCGCGGGACCCCTGCCCCGGCGCGTATCGGCCTGACCTGCCAGCTGGCAGAAGTGGATGATCAGGTGAGTTGGTTAGGTTTAGGTCCACATGAAAACTATCCTGATCGGCGTCATTCAGCACGCTATGACCTCTGGCAGCGTCCGCTGGCAGAAATGTACACCCCATACGTGTTCCCGAGTGAAAACGGTCTTCGCTGTGGAACCCGTCGTCTTGATTACGCAAATCATCGCTGGAGTGGCGACTTCCAGTTTAATCTGAGCCGTTACGGTCAAACACAATTGCGTGAGACCTCTCACCGCCATCTGTTGGTGGAAGAGCCGGGTACCTGGCTGAATATCGACGGTTTCCATATGGGGGTGGGCGGTGATGACTCCTGGAGTCCAAGTGTGTCACCAGAGTATCTGTTACAACAGCAGCATTATCACTACAGCCTGCGCTGGGCTCGTCGTTAATTTTGTTATATTTCCCTGAAAACGGCGGCCATTGGGTCGCCGTTTTTTTATTTAAGGCAGGCTCCCTCTCTCTTTCAAACAAAAATTGCAACTCGCTCACATATTCAAACAACCTATATATATCAATATAGTGTGGTTATTATTTTCACAAGAAATTAATAAAACCTCCATTTTTGTCAAAAAAAACAGAAAACCTAACAATTTTTGAGTGAGCGGTCACAATCACATTTGGCAATGGATGTTAATATCTTGTTCATCATCAGGTATTTTTGAACAGGACGACGTTATGGAACCCACGCGCTTTCTCTCAGGAAACACTTCTACTTTGTGTATCGATCCCGCTGGCGGCGGTGAGATCCTTTACTGGGGACGTAAACTTGCCCCAAGCCACGGCGCTAAACTGGCACTGAGTCGCGCTGTTCCCTATGGACGACTGGATACCGATACCCCCGTATCCCTGATGGCTGAAAATGGTCGTGGTCTGTTCGGCAGTCCTGGAATTGAAGGGCACCGGAATGGTCAGCACTGGTCGCCGGTCTTTACCATCAGCAAAATAGAAGAAACGCCAGAAGGTTTGCAGATCCACAGCGAAGATAGTGCTGCGGGCTTGTGCGTCACCTCACACCTGCTGTTTGACAGCGAAAGCGATGTCATCAGACTCAGTCATACTCTGACGAATACCGGCGAGACCGCTTACGATGTTTCCCGCCTGGCCATCACCCTTCCCTTACCGGAGCGCGCCAGCGAGTGTCTTTCCTTTTACGGTCGCTGGGTCTATGAATTCCAGCAACATCGTCACTCATTGACTCACGGTGGTTATCAGCAGGAAAACCGTCGCGGTCGTACCTCGCATCAACACTATCCGGCACTGGTAACCGGTACACCGGGCTTTGGCGAAAATCACGGAGAAGTCTGGGGAGTTCATCTTGCCTGGAGTGGTAACCACCGCATGCGTATTGATGTCAAAGCCGATGGACGCCGCGTTCTGCAAGCCGAAGCACTGTATGTTCCGGGCGAGATTGTGTTGCAGCCAGGAGAAAGCGTGACCACTCCGCTGTTGTACGCAACCTGGAGCGGTCACGGTCTGAATGGTATGAGCCAGCAGTTCCACAACTATATTCGTCGCCAGCTACTGAGCTTTACCTCAGATAAACCCCGCCAGGTTCATCTCAATACCTGGGAAGGGATCTATTTTGACCATGACCCACAGTACATTATGGAGATGGCAACCCAGGCTGCACAGATGGGTGTTGAGCGTTTTATTATCGATGATGGCTGGTTCCTTGGCCGTAATGACGATAAAGCTGCGCTAGGTGACTGGATTGTTGATGAGAAAAAATATCCACAAGGACTGGAGCCAGTTATTGCCCATGTTCTGAAACAAGGCATGACTTTTGGCCTGTGGGTTGAACCAGAAATGATCAGCAAAAATTCGGATCTTTACCGCCAACATCCTGACTGGTTACTTGAGCTGAGCGATTATCAGCAGCCGATTGGCCGTAATCAATACGTGCTGAATCTGTGTAACGACGAAGTCTTTAATTATTTGTTTGAGCGTCTCGATACCCTGCTGAGCCGCTACAACATCTCTTATCTGAAGTGGGATATGAACCGTGAAGTGGTTCAGCCTGGTCACCAGCAACGTCCGGCACAAACGCAGCAGGTGGAACGCGTCTATGCCTTAATGGCTGCGTTACGTGAGAAGCATCCAGAGGTAGATATCGAGTCCTGTGCTGCTGGTGGCGGACGTATTGATTATGAAATTCTGCGTCATGTTCAGCGTTTCTGGCCATCAGACAATAACGACGCCCTTGAGCGCCATGCTATTCAGCGTGGTTTCAGTTACTTCTTCCCACCGGAAGTGATGGGTGCACATATCGGTGCGAAAAAAAGCCACTCTACTCGTCGGGTCTCAGATATTCATTTCCGGGGTATCACCGCACTGTTCGGACATTTAGGTATAGAGCTGGATCCGCTTAAAGCCTCTGAGGAAGATAAAGCCGGTTTTAGTCGTTATATCGAAATCTATAAAAAATATCGTCAGTTGATTCATGAAGGCACGCTCTATCGCCTCGACAGTGATGACTCTGCGGCACAAAGCATCACTTCTATTATCTCTGCCGACCGCCGTCAGGCGCTGGTCGCTATTGCTCAACTGGCCATGCCAACCTGGGCGCTGAGCGGTGCGCTACGTTTACAAGGGCTCGATCCTCACGTTACCTATCGTGTCAGTGTTATCGATGCGGCTGAAAATTTCAGTAACGGTATTGTCAGTACCCAACCAGCATGGGTGGCCGAGGGTGTTGAGTTATCGGGTGACTGGCTGCAACACGCAGGACTGGCTATGCCAGTACTGGATCCTGAATCTGCAGTGCTGCTGCTACTTGAAGCACAGGATTAATACTTCCTCTGATCTGGTGTCTTAAAAAATAAAGGAAAAATATGAGTATCAGCAATACAAGTAAGCTCTCCTACGGTATAGGGGCGCTAGGTAAGGATCTTGCCTGTTCAATTATCTACCTCTATTTGATGTTTTATTATACCGATGTGGTTGGCCTTTCAGCTGCCTTTGTTGGTTCACTATTTTTATTCGCCCGGATTTGGGATGCGATAACTGACCCGGTAATGGGTTTAATTGTTGATAATACCCACAGTCGCTTTGGTAAATTCCGCCCATGGATTTTAATCGGCACGATTATTAACTCCGTAGTGATGATTGGGGTCTTTATTACCCATGAATTTACCGGTATCTGGCTTTATATTTACGCATCTGTTTCCTATATATTATGGGGCATGACTTATACGATCATGGACATTCCATACTGGTCAATGATCCCGTCATTAACCAAAGAGAAAAAAGAACGCGAAAGAATTGTCGTTATACCACGTCTGTTCGCCAGTGTTGCCTGGCTGCTGATGGGAGCCTTTGGCCTGAAAGCCATTGAGTGGCTGGGTGACGGTAATAGTGCCAGTGGTTTTGTCCGCGTCAGCATGGTTATTGCCGTCCTGTTTATTATCAGTGCCATCATCACTGTGGTTAACGTAAAGGAAACTGTCGACGTCAAAGTCAGTAAACCCAAAATCAGCTTCAAAGATATGATCAATATCATCACCAAAAACGACCAGCTGAAGGCTCTGATTGGTATCGTACTGAGCTTTAATATGGCGATGCAGCTGGCAGGTGGTTTTGCGATTTATTACTTTGCCTACGCCATCGGAAATAAAGACCTCTTCCCGGTATTTATGATGCTATCAGGTGCAGCAGAAATCGCTGGTTTACTGCTGTTTCCGAAAGTGGTTGCCAGTCTTTCACGCCCTACCGTATGGCGCCTGGCCTGTATCTTCCCATTGTTAAGCTGCCTTATCCTGTTGTTTTCAAGCATTTTTATGCCTGAAAGTCATATCCTTGTCGGTCTCTCTGGCGCGCTACTTAAACTGGGTTCTGGCTTCTCACTGGCCATGGCGACAGTGATGCTGGCCGACGTCGTAGACTATGGTGAATACAAAACCGGTATGCGCAGTGAAAGCGTGATTTTCTCGGTACAGACCATGCTGGTAAAAGCTGCCGCTGCTTTCGCAGGCTTCCTGATTGGTATGGGGCTGACGGTTATCGGTTATATTCCAAATGAAGTTCAGAGTGCCGATACGATATTGGGTATGCGCGTATTGATGATCGGTATTCCATTTGTATTAGTGGCTGCCAGTTATTTAATTTATCGCCGCTATTACAAACTCAACGGTCAATACCATGACGACGTTATGGCTGCATTGGTTGAGAAACGTAGTTAATTTTTACTATCCCGCCGACAGTATAGTACTGCCGGCAACATCACTTTTTTAATAGTACAGCATGGAAATTTTTATGATGACTCGCCGTGGTCTTTTACCTCTGCTCGCGTTAGCTTTGCCGTTTTCTGCCTCAGCAGCTCAACTGGAAAACTTTACTCCCATTGGTTATGTCAAATGGGGAAATATCTATACTAATAATAAAAACAGAAATGATGGCAAAGGAAAACTCGACACCGTTATTCGTGCCTCGGAAGGTTTTGGTAATTACCGTTTAGGTAATGAAATGAACTGGTGGGAAGGTGGGTTTAAAACAGATATTACCACCGATACGGATGCTATTTTCGATTTCACCTGGTATATCGGTAGCGGTGACTCCTGGGGGGATGTCGGAACATTACAAACCTGGGCATCGGTCTATAATATTATCCCCGGCCAGCCTGACGCGAAAATATGGGTGGGTAAGCGTTTTTACCAGCGTTATGAAGTCCACATGATAGACGTGAAATACTGGGATGTCTCAGACAATGGTACCGGTCTGGAAAACATCGACTTTGGTTTTGCCAAAGGCAGCCTGGCCTGGCTGGCACCAGAGTCCAGTGCCGATCAGCGTGCTCTGCACAATATCGACGTACGTCTGAGTGACCTGAAACTGACTGAAGATGCTGATTTAACCACCGGTCTCAACTACGTTTTCGCCCAGAACTCCAGCTACAATGAGAAAGATATCACCACCAAGGGCTCCATGCTGTCGATGATTTATCGTCAGGCCTGGTCAATGGGCAGTAACTCCCTCGCCTTCCAGTACGGACGCGATGCGCTTGCCGGCGGTCTGATGAGCGCTGAGGGAGCCAGCTCAACGAAATATAATACCGGGGTGAATCACAACGGTTACAGCTGGCGCGTGTTTAACTATGGCGAAATAAACTTCACCGATAATATCCAGAGCATGTACTCCATCGCCTGGCAGGATCTTAACCTCGATAACAAAAGCGGTATGACCTGGTTTAGTACCGGTTTACGTCCGCAATACAGCTGGAACGAATACCTGGCGACCGCGCTGGAATTTGGGTATGAACGTGTTGATGCTCAGAACGACGCTGGCGTCAATAATATGTATAAAGTAACTTTGGCACAGATGATTCAGGCAGGTAAAGGCGTCTGGGCTCGTCCGGCACTGCGCTTGTTTGTCACCTGGTCTGATTCCGATACCCAGTGGGAACGTCTGAACAGCTCCGGTGAAGCCTATAAGTACGCTGCACCAGTGAAGAGCGATAAGGGAAGCACTGAAGAAGTGACCTTTGGATTTAACTTCGAGCTGTGGTGGTAACGGACAACTCTCTTCAGGAAAAATGATGAAAAAAATAATCCCAATGGCTTTTAGCCTGTTGTTTCTGAGCGGCTGCGCCCAGCATATAACCTCAACGGCGGATACCCGTGAGGTGACGCAAGCCGCCTGTTGCACCGCACTGGATCAACTGCCCGTACAGAGTTTTAACGGAAAGTCATCGTTAAAGCTGAATTTTGACGCACAAACGCCAAGAATCAGCGAAGATAATAGCAGTGTACGCGCACAACTCGTCGCGCTGCCGAATACCGACACGGCCTATACCGTTGAGTTTACTGCGCCGTTAAGCCACGAGCAGTTCCTCGCGGCACAAGCAGTGATCTACGATGCAGACTGGAAACCGCTGCAAAAATTGACATATAAGGACTTTGTCTACCGTACCCCTGCGGTATTGCAAAGCCATCGTCTGTTTGCCAGCATGCTGGTACAACCCGGAATGAAGGCACCACGTTGGCTGGTGATTTCGACTGTGATACACCCAGAACCGTCTCGTGTGAAGTTGATTCCGGAATCGGCTATCTATGCAGAGAAGACTCAGGTTGAAGCACCCCTGGAGCTGACCAAATATGGCACAGCCAGTGAAACAGGCCCGCTTACCGTACGGATTAGTCGTTTCAGCCAGCTGGCGAATGAGCTGATTAATGTGGTGACGGGAGGATAATACTGTTCAGTCTGGATCCTCGTATTAGTGGGGATCCAGACTAGTGATAATTCACCTGTCACCCTATTCTGTTCGCCAGATCTGTTCTTCAATATCAAACAGATCCACTAAAATACGCATTCCGGCGGGTTTTAGTGGTGAGAACCTGGTAGGCGAAGCGCGTAAGATCCCTTATGTTAAATGTGAGCGATAACAACACAATCATTATCGCTCAAGAAAACATTAAAACGCATTCGGTTTATAGCGCAACGAGCCAACAATCCGATCCCAAATTTCCACCAATTGCCACTGACTATATTGGGTGCTTTTATCTGCATTATTTAACCCAATGTACAGCAAGGGTTTCTGTAGATCAGCAATCACTTCATTTGAATACAGAATGAACTCAAACAAGTCAGCATCTTCTTGCTTATTCTGATTACCCACCATTAACCATTCGAGAGATGGAATTCCATTTGGTGATGATTTTCCTTTTTTAATGGTACTTTTCTTTGATAATGACATCGCTTCATTGATTTGAGGACTTCGATTAAACAAGGTGTCATTAGAACCAATAGCCGTATTATCGGATTTAAACCCTAAAATAAAATCATCATTTTCATACGTAAATGATATGATTTCTTTATGTTTATTTCCATTATCCGCAATAAACCCATTCGGAATACAAACGCCATTGTCGACGGGGATATCTTCATTTTTTCGTCCTGACAATCGAGATATGAGTGATTGCATAGCTGCTAATTTTGAGTATCTTTCATTAGCTTGAATTTCATTGAAACCTCTAGCCAAAAAATCAGACTTTTTCTTTTCATATTTTTTATCAGAAAAATCTCTAATGTTTATTGTGATAACAAAAGCAATCATTTCAGTATATACATGAGCCTCTAATATCCTGTATGCATCATCAGAACCCGATTTATTTCTATCGAAAATAACACCTTTACCATCGGGTAATTGGATTATTTCTTTAAGGGCCGGGGCATTTTTTTGACTCGTTTTTTGGTTTTTGAGGGCTTTTTCACGCAATTCAATACGTTGTTTAAACGCAGGAGGGTAGATAAATTTACTCTCAATACGAAAATCATCAATGAAAACTTTATTGTCTTCCTCATTATTAAATGGAATGGGGACATCAACAACAAATCGACCAATACACTGCGGTTTTACGTTTTCAAAAAATGCATCTATCAAAATATTATCCTTTTCAGTTAAGCGACCTTTCTTGTCATAAACAGCTAAACCTAAAAAAATAAGCGAAAAAACAAACAATCCAATCAGTAATACAAGATATTTATTAATCATTTTATGGCACATCCATAACCATTTTAATAATCGCTCTTACATTAATTTAGAAAGCATTCGGTTTATAGCGCAACGAGCCAACAATCCGATCCCAAATTTCCACCATTTGAGCTTCATTGTACTTCGTCTGTCTATATTCGCTATTTAATACAATATTTAGCCATGGTTTCTGATATGACGACGTAGCTTCGTTCGCATAAAAATCAAATTTATACACTCTCATATTTACGCCATCATAATTTTGTTTGCCGCTAAATAACCACGTTTCAGCATGAATTTCATTAGGATGTAAATTTTTTTTATGAATAGTTTTAAAATAAGTGTAGTTGAGTGACTCATCTATTGCACCACTTCGATTAAAAAGCGTGTCATCTGAACCAGTTATAGTATTATCTGATTGTAAACCAATAATAAAATCTGATGTATCATAAGCAAAACCAACTTTTTCTGAATGCTTTTCTCCGTCATCGAGAATAAATCCATTAGGAATACATAACCCGTTTTCAATCGGAACATCATGATTCAGACGTCCACTTAAACGTGAAATAAATGATTGCATTACCGCTAATTTAGTCGATTTCTCATTCATATCAAATTCAGAAAACCCAGCTTTTTCATACGTTTTTTTTCTATCTGAGTATTTTGGATTTGATAAATCTAATATGTCAATCGTAATAACAAAGGCAGTAAGATCACTATATACATGAGCTTCAAGTGTACGACTAAGATCATCTTGCCCTGAGTTATTTCTATCGAAAATAACGCCATTACCATCGGGCAATTGAATTATTTCTTTAAGTGTTGGCGTGTTTTTTTGACTCGACTTTTGGTTTCTTAGTGCTTTTTCGCGTAACTTGATACGTTGTTTAAATGCCGGCGGGTACATACGTTCACTTTCAATATAAAAATTATCAACAAACACACCATCACGTGAGGAATTTTCCCAATTATCAGGAATATCAATGATATAACGTCCAATACATTGCGGTTTAGTTTGTTCAAACAATGAATTTATCACGACTCTTTCCTTTTCCGTTAATATTTGAAGCGGGCTTTGATTAACCATCACATAACCCACTAACCCACAAATAAAAGCCCCACACACGCATATTGGAATACTAACCCACCGCTTCACACGCAACTTCCTTATGTACTATTTTTATTATAGATCTTAGAGTAAATTTCACGGCAGGAGTTAATAAATCAGTGGTGAAAATGTTTTCTACTCTATATGCGCTTTGGTGATCAACGTTTGTTGCTAGTACACTTTTGGCTGCATATTGAATAGATAATAACGATTCTACAGGTACAGTTCCATCTCCTTGCGAGTTTGAAGATTGTAGTTTGTATTCATTCACAGTATTCCCATACATAAATCGATAATGGTTCTGAGGAAGGTTATCAAGTCCGCTTAAACTAAATACTCCGCTGAGTGTGGTTTTGTGCCATTTCAAAGAAGCATCTGAATCAACAGTTTCCCCATAAAAAACATAAGTATTAGGGTGGTATAATCCTTGCGCTTGGTGCACCATGAAATTTCTAACATTAATATCTACTAATTTAGTATATGATTTCCAATTTTTATCAATTATGAAATTATCAGAATGAATAATATCTGACTGATACAATTTCCACCAAACATCATTTCTTAAATAAATGTCAGTGAAAGGATCTGAATTATCGACCTTTGGGTAATTACCATCACCATCAATCATTAACCATGGTGATTTATATTTAGGATAAGGTAACAACTGTAAAGGCCCGGGTGCTCGAGCTAATAGTGGCATTAACTCTTTAGCATTAACGCCTAAAACATTTCCAGCGATCCCTTCTTGACCTGCTCCTGTTTTCATTCGACGATATGCTGCAGGAGATCCCAGATCAGGAATAACGCCATGTATGACACCTAATACTTTATCCTGGCAACCATTGAATGAACCTTCTGCTGGATTCATGGCATACCTGGCCACTAATCCCCCCATGGAATGGGTCACTAAAATCACTTTTTCTGTTGCTAATCCATAGCCATGTTTATACCTGTAAAGATTAAGTATCTCATCAATATAACGTGTTAAGTTAGCTGCTGAGATTGCATTATCCTGCAACCAGTTATAGCCAAAAACGTGAACTGGATATAAAAAATGCTTGAAATGAGTTAGTTCATCTGACGTCAATACAGATTCATTTTCAGCCTCTTCTGTATTCAAACGTTCACCTACTAACCCATTTAGTATTCCCCGAGCTTCAAATGAATAACCTCTAGATTGTTTCAAACCAACTACATCACATTGCCAATCATCCACTAGCGCTCCCTGAAAGACGCTTAAAAACTGGCTATAACTGAATGCGAGAGCTTCTCCCCAGCCTCGTTCCCTTCGGGAAGGAAATAAACAGCCATCATCCGAAAATGGAGTATGAACTGTATTATCTATATCGCCACGATTATCAACAAATGTAGTTTTCGGATTCAGTAATTCACTCCGAGTTTTCCCTGACCTTCCAGACCATTGAAACAAGACGTTTACTAAATTGTCACCCCGCCACACGGCTTCACTACCTTGCCTTTTGCCTTTTTTTAGATTCGTTCCCATAACCCCAGGAATAAAAATAACAGGAATAACCTTGGTTGGCGGTAAGATGCACCTGGCCTTAGCATTAAGCGATTTATGTTGTAATTGAATACCATTCCAGTGGCATTTGCCATTTTCATCCCATTGCGGTAAGTGATAGGAAACATGCTGGCATTTGTCGGGATCGGGTGTCTTTTTTTCTGTCATATCGAAGTTCCTTTTCATTTGTCCTTAATGTAAACAGGATACGGTCACCTTTTTTATTGGTGTACGCATTACCTGTTACCTGCACAGGGTTTACCGTCTAGCCAGAGGCGCTTTCTGCTCCCAGACAGCTTCCATCCGCTGCATGGCTACAATACGCCGATAAAACAATATATTCTCCATAAACACCCACCCATGATAACGATCATCGTCAGCGCAATATAAATCGCGGATTTCTATGTATATATAGCGGGACATTTCACGGCCTAGCGAATAACAGCACCAGCATAAGCGAGCTGAAGAAGAACCCGATGGCGACAGTCAGTGCTGGGGATGGCTACCCGGTCGCCATTCTCAACTGCAATCAGCCAGCCTTTTACTGTGTACCTGCAGAACTGTACGAAAAGATACTTGATGCTCTGGATGATCAGGAGCTTGTTAAGCTGGTAGCCGAGTGCAGTAATCAGCCCCAGCATGACGTGGATCTGGACAGCTATTTATGTCTTATACGGTCAGCGCTGAAAGAGTGGCATAAACTGGACAAGGCTATTCAGCAGCAATTTGCTAAGAAGCTAAAGATGTGCACTGAAAATCCTCATATTCCTTCTGAAAAATTACGCGGGATAAAGGACTGCTACAAAATTAAACTACGGGCATCTGGGTTTCGCTTGGTCTATCAGGTGATTGACGATCAATTTTTTCAGATAGCAAAGAAGGACGGCAAAACCAAAACGTAATGCAACACAATGAATGACATCACTCATATGCGATAATGTGGTGGAAAAATGTTCATCAGAGCTTATGGCAAGTAAAGAAGCTGAGTATCCGGGAAACAGCTGAAGCTACAGGATACAGCCCATCTCAGATATGTCGAATTCAGTCTATTTACCGACAAAGATATAAAGAAGTAACATGAATAAATACGTGGTCAGACCCTGGTTAAGCCGCTGGAACCTGATTCCAGATGGAACTCAAGGAATACCCGAATTTTGTGCCACCTAAAAACGAGTAAAACTATGAAACAATATTTTCTTTTCTTACTGTGTTTCTCTCAGCCACTGTTCGCCCAAGAATTATCATGCCAGTTGAGCGGGAAAATTGTTCCACATGCTGAATATCAAACCCCGACCAACATATATACCTCTTTAAAAAATGATGGATACCCTATGATGGCGTTTGGTTTTTTTGTGTCTAACAGCAAAACAATGGAAAACAAAAAAGACGCTCGTAAGTATTGTAATTCGCTGACTAATAAAACACTTAAGGTTATTTTATCGGGACACTATTCAGACGATCACTTTCATATAGGTCAGAGTCTATCCATAAAACATACCCACCAAGATAAAGATGTTTGGCCTTACTGGCCCAACCGTTATTCTGAAATATCAGAATAACGGGATAATGATGCCTTGCGTAGAACGATCAGTTCGTTTGCCACAAACAACACATCCTCCAAATCTTCTGGTGGCTGGATGGTCGGAGACAAAAGAAATGTTCGGCGATTTGCCCGAGCTTGCGAGGATGCTATCTCAGTATTGGGGTTTAAAGATCTGTTTTGAAAAGGAGTAAACCTGTTTGCGACATCCTTAAGCTTGCTGTGACCTATTACAAACCACTGCTGTCTTATTGATATGGCAATAATTGATGAACTCTACTTTATATAATTCTACCTTTTGGATAAGAACAAACTCACATTATCAAGATACCGCTTCATTTAAGAAGCGGTATCTTGGATATGGCGGAAAAAACTAGAATTAGTCTTGCAGCCACTCGGTGTGGAATACACCTTCTTTATCGGTACGCTTATAAGTATGCGCCCCGAAGTAGTCACGCTGCGCCTGGATAAGGTTAGCAGGCAGCACCGCGGCACGGTAGCTGTCGTAATAAGTGATAGCTGCGGCAAAGGTCGGAACCGGAATACCGTTCTGCACCGCATAAGCCACAACGTCACGTAATGCTTGCTGATATTCATCCGCAATATTCTTGAAGTACGGGGCTAACAGCAGGTTGGCAATCGCCGGATCTTGCGCATAGGCGTCCGTGATTTTCTGCAGGAACTGGGCACGAATAATGCAGCCTTCGCGGAAAATCTTCGCGATTTCACCGTAGTTCAGATCCCAGTTATGCTCTTCAGACGCCGCGCGAAGCTGAGAGAAACCCTGAGCGTAGGAAACGATTTTACCCAGATAAAGCGCACGACGCACTTTCTCACTGAATGCGGCTTTCTCACCCTCAACGGCGTTAACCTGTGGGCCGGTCAGCACTTTCGAGGCAGCAACGCGTTGTTCTTTCAGAGAGGAAATATAACGGGCAAAGACCGACTCGGTTATCAGTGACAGTGGCTCACCTAAATCCAGAGCGCTCTGGCTGGTCCACTTACCGGTACCTTTGTTGGCGGCTTCATCCAGAATCACATCAACCAGGTATTTACCCTCTTCATCTTTTTTGGTGAAGATGTCTTTGGTGATGTCTATCAGGTAGCTGCTCAGTTCGCCCTGGTTCCACTCGGTAAAGGTAGTGGCCAGTTCTTCATTGGACAGACCCAGACCGTTTTTCAGCAGTGAGTAGGCTTCAGCAATCAGCTGCATATCACCATACTCGATACCGTTATGTACCATCTTCACATAGTGACCCGCACCGTCCGGACCGATATAGGTCACGCAAGGCTCACCGTCTTCGGCCACAGCAGCAATCTTGGTCAGAATAGGCGCAACCAGTTCATAAGCATGTTTCTGGCCACCCGGCATGATAGAAGGACCTTTTAATGCCCCCTCTTCACCACCGGAAACACCGGTTCCGATAAAGTTAAAGCCTTCAGCAGACAGTTCACGGTTACGACGAATGGTGTCCTGGAAGAAGGTGTTACCGCCATCAATAATGATGTCGCCTTTCTCAAGGAAAGGTTTCAGGGAATCAATCGCACTGTCCGTACCTGCGCCCGCTTTCACCATCAACAGGATACGGCGTGGCGTTTCCAGGGACTCAACAAACTCTTTAACCGTATAGTAAGGAACCAGTTTTTTACCCGGGTTCTCGGCAACGACTTCTTCGGTCTTGTCGCTGGAACGGTTAAAAATAGACACAGTATAACCGCGGCTTTCGATATTCAGCGCCAGATTGCGCCCCATCACGGCCATACCGACAACGCCGATTTGTTGCTTGGACATTCTTTACTCCTGTCTGGTAATAACAGCAAATTGATTAAAAAAATAAAACACAGTATTTGACCAAAACATCGTCACCATCTCCCTTTCATGTGCAGTGCCATTCCAACATGGTGACAATATCTCGTACTGACCAACAATTTTCGACAAAATATGACAGCTATTATTAGCAGTTTCAATTGCCATGAATATATGCACCGGATGGGGAGACAAATACTGATAAGCTGTTTTAATCCTTTCAGCGCTATCATCATAAATTCTGATACCACGTAACGTTGCGCATTTCTACATACGTTCATTATGATTAAAAACACCCACAGTTACCGGTAACACTCTATTGTTAGCATAAGAATCTTAACAGATAACACAATTACACTGGCCTATAATCGTGACCTAAGTCACGAATAACGCACAACAAGTATAAACGATAGTGAAAACTCATCGTTTGTTATGCTGGTATGCAGCATTTTTAATTACCTCAACAGATACTCAGTTTTATTGCGGTAATATTTTATATCTACAGAAGAGAGTTCACACTATGACTGCCCTGTCCGAACTTATCCGACAAACGCCTGTTGTCAGTGACCTGATGGCTTTGCAGGAAACATTCTGGCTTAACCAACATTTTTCGCCCGCTATAGATGGCCTCAAAAAAATCGGTCTTACGCGCCGTGATGTTGAGGAGGCCGAGGCACGTTTACAGCGTTTTGCCCCTTTTCTGGTCGAAGCTTTTCCAGAAACAGCGGCAACTCAAGGTATTATTGAGTCAGATGTCGTTGCGATCCCTGAGATGAAAGCCAGTCTTCAAGAGACGCGTTCAGGCAATATCAGTGGTGCTCTGTGGCTTAAACTGGATAGCCATCTTCCCATTTCGGGTTCAATAAAGGCGCGTGGTGGTATTTACGAAGTGCTCACGCATGCAGAGAAACTCGCCATTGCAGCAGGGATATTGTCGACAAAGGACGATTACCGCGTTCTTCTCACTCCGCGCTTTAAAGACTTCTTTTCTCAGTATCGTATTGCCGTTGGCTCAACCGGGAATCTGGGGATGTCGATCGGCATCATGAGTGCTGCCATGGGCTTCCATGTCACTGTCCATATGTCTGCAGATGCCCGGCAGTGGAAAAAAGACCGGCTACGCGCACACGGAGTAGAGGTTGTTGAATATGAGCAGGATTATGGTGTTGCTGTTGAAAATGGTCGCCGTACAGCAGAGCAGGACTGCAACTGCTTCTTCATTGACGATGAAAACTCACGCACACTTTTTCTCGGTTACGCCGTCGCTGGTGTACGGTTGAAGTCCCAGTTACAAAGCAAAAATATCACTGTTGACGCAGAGCACCCCCTGTTTGTCTATTTACCCTGTGGCGTCGGTGGCGGACCTGGAGGTGTGGCCTTTGGGCTTAAACTGGCATTGGGTGACAACGTACATTGTTTTTTTGCTGAGCCCACGCATTCTCCCTGCATGTTACTTGGTATGAGTACCGGCCTGCACGATAGCATCAGTGTTCAGGACATCGGCATCGACAATAAAACGGCTGCAGATGGGCTGGCTGTCGGTCGTGCCTCTGGTTTTGTTGGCAGAGCTATGGAACAACTGATAGATGGCTGCTATACCCTGAGTGACGAGTCAATGTATCAGATGCTCTATCAGCTCTTTGCCACAGAAAACATCCGACTGGAACCTTCTGCCTTAGCCGGTATGGCAGGACCACAGTGGATTTGTAACAGTCAGGATTACCAGAACACACACGCACTAACACCGGAAAAAATGACATCCTCAACCCACTTAGTCTGGGCAACCGGTGGAGGAATGGTGCCAGAAAAGGAAATGCAAGATTATCTGAATAAAGGGAGAAACTGATTTATAGCTACCTGTCAGGCATATTGAACCGGACAGGTATATCTCGCTGCCATATACAAAGATTTTCCCCTACAAAGAACCTTCTCTGCTTCGGTAGCCGTCCAGTATCTGGTCTGGCTTTTACCCAGTGTTAGCAGTATCCTATGCCAATAGCATTATAATGCTATTAACATGCACGAGGGGCGTTGCTTAGCATCTGACACCCACTAAATATATGGTCTATCCGAGACGGACCCTATCCGGCCCGCCATGTCGTTTTTGTCACTGATTTGGCTACTATCGTCATGACTACATCCAAAATTAATACTGTTCGCCTGTTCAGCGCACTGCGTTCCGCTTGCTGGCAAGAACGCTATTCGCGCCACCGCTTACTCAAAGATACTATCGCTGGCATCACTGTTGGTATTATTGCCATTCCTCTGGCCATGGCACTGGCGATTGCCAGTGGTGTCCCTCCCCAGTATGGAATGTATACCGCGGCGATAGCCGGCCTGGTGATAGCCATCAGTGGTGGTTCTCGCTATAGCGTCTCAGGTCCGACAGCGGCATTTGTCGTTATCTTGTATCCGGTATCACAGCAGTTTGGGTTGTCGGGTCTGTTAGTCGCAACACTCCTTGCGGGGATTATGCTGGTTATCATGGGGCTGGCGAAAGTCGGTCGACTGATTGAATATATCCCTCTGCCCGTCACTCTGGGCTTTACCTCGGGTATCGGTATCACGATTGCGACGATGCAAATCAAGGACTTTTTTGGGCTGCAATTGTCGCATATGCCTGAGACCTATATCAGTAAAGTTCAGGCGCTGGTCTCTGCTCTACCAACCCTGAGTCTGGCTGATACCCTGATTGGTGGCGTTACACTGTTTATCCTTATCTACTGGCCCAAATTGAAACTGCGGATCCCCGGCCATTTACCGGCGTTGCTGGCAGGGACGGCTGTAATGGGGCTGCTCAGTGTGTTCGGACATCATGTCGCAACCATCGGTTCTAGCTTTACCTATCAACTGGCGGATGGTACTCAGGGGCAAGGGATCCCCCCTATCCTTCCTCACTTTATGTTCCCCTGGGATTTACCCGCGGCGAATGGTCAACCGATGGAACTGACATGGCAGACTGTGTCAGCCCTGTTACCTGCCGCCTTTTCTATGGCGGTACTGGGTGCTATTGAATCCTTACTCTGTGCGGTAGTGCTGGATGGCATGACGCGCACCAAACACAGTGCCAATGGCGAACTTCTGGGTCAGGGTGTGGGAAACATCATCGCACCTTTTTTCGGCGGCATAACTGCCACAGCGGCGATCGCTCGTTCTGCAGCGAATGTACGCGCTGGTGCAACCTCCCCCGTTGCGGCGATCATTCATGCTCTGTTAGTGCTGCTGGCGTTGCTGGCGCTGGCTTCCTGGTTATCTTATCTGCCTCTGGCAGCAATGGCTGCCCTGCTGCTGATTGTGGCCTGGAATATGAGTGAGGCGCATAAAGTTGTCTATCTGCTACGACGGGCTCCCAAAGATGACATTCTGGTGATGTTGTTCTGTATGAGCCTGACGGTATTGTTTGATATGGTGATTGCTATCACCGTCGGTATCTTACTCGCTTCTCTGCTGTTTATGCGTCGGATAGCCAGAATGACTCGCCTGAACCAGCTGACAGCCACCGATGAGATCCTGGTACTACGGGTGACCGGGCCACTATTTTTTGCCGCGGCAGAACGTATCTTCGATGAGTTGCTGGCACATTCTCAGGATTATCAGACCGTCGTGTTACAGTGGGATACTGTACCGGTGCTTGATGCTGGTGGTATGCATGCCCTGCAACGCTTTATTGAGGTACTGCCAGAAGGAAAACATCTGGTGATCACCGATATTCCTTTCCAGCCTCTCAAAACACTGGCGCGAGCGCAGATACAACCGATTGAGGGACGTCTGTCATTTTACTCGACCCTGCCAGAAGCCCTGCAGGCTTTAGACGTGCAACCGTGATGCAAACCACGGTGTCATTATCCGGCACCGTGGCGTTTGTAAACTAGGGTGTCCTGGTCTTCGAATAAGTCAGCTCAGGCTGGGTCGCATATTCAACATTGTGCTTTTGCAAATAGTCACGAATAAGCTGTCGAATCACCTGGGACGGGGTCAGATCCTGTTGCTGACAGAGTGTTTCCAGCGCCTTCTTCTTATCAGGATCAATCAGTATCGTCAGTCTGGCCGTTTTCTTTTCCACGGTGTTATCATCCCTCTTTATGATAATCTAATGATAATACCATGCTTACTGTACTTAGCCAGATGATCCGCATTTGTCGTGCCAGTTGATGTTGCTAATGCGCGAAACTGTATCAGTGCCGTTGTCCGCGAATTTAACACCACCCGGCAAACCATTCTCAGTGTGAAAGTGGCTTTCAATACCTGAGAATGGGATTTCGCCTATTATTTGAGTCGGTTACCTGACTCATCAGTCACTCTTTCACCATCTTCTTTGGTAAATGGATTTTTCTGTAACGACGGAAGAATATCGAGTACCACTTCAGAAGGTCGACACAGTCGCGTTCCCAGGGGAGTCACCACAACAGGACGGTTGATTAATATCGGATGCTGAAGCATAAAGCCAAGCAGCTGTTCATCAGTAAACTTATCATCGGCAAGGCCCAGTTGCTCATAAGGCTCTACGTTCTTACGCAGCAGCGCGCGAACTGTCATCCCCATATCGGCAATGAGTTTTACTAGCTCATCCTGTGAGGGTGGGGTTTCAAGATAATGAATAATCATCGGCTCTGTGCCGCTGTTGCGGATCATCTCCAGCGTGTTGCGTGACGTGCCGCAGGCTGGATTGTGATAAATAGTTATATTGCTCATATCAGTCTCTCATTACAAGGTAACGGAAAGCCGCAACGCCAGTGCTGCCAAAGTAACAAACAGTACCGGTAGCGTCATGATAATGCCGGTGCGGAAGTAATAGCCCCAGGAGATGGCCATATTTTTCTGGGAAAGTACGTGCAACCACAGCAAGGTTGCCAGACTCCCAATAGGGGTGATTTTAGGTCCTAAATCACATCCAATAATATTGGCGTAGATCATCGCTTCTTTGATGACACCGGATGCAGTACTCCCATCAATCGATAATGCGCCAATCAGCACCGTGGGCATGTTGTTCATGATGGATGACAGGAACGCAGTCAGAAAGCCAGTGCCAAAGGTGGCTGCCCATAATCCCTTTTCAGCCAGCGTATTCAGCACCCCAGAGAGAGACTCCGTTAGTCCGGCGTTGCTAAGGCCATAAACTACCAGGTACATTCCCAGTGAGAAAATAACGATTTGCCAGGGAGCGCCACGTAACACTTTGCCAGTGTTGATCCTATGGCCCTTTTTTGCCACAGCAAACAAGATAGCGGCGCCCACGGCAGCAATCGCACTGACCGGGATCCCCAGCGGCTCCAAAACAAAAAATCCTGCCAGTAGAACGACAAGCACTATCCAGCCTGCTCTGAACGTGGCTGGATCTTTAATCGCGCTAGCCGGAGCCTTAAGCAATGCAACGTCATAGGTTACGGGAATATCTCTGCGGAAAAAGAAATGCAGCATAGCCAGCGTGGTGACGATAGCGACAATATCTACCGGGATCATGACCGAGGCATATTGTGTAAAGCCCAGGCTGAAAAAGTCAGCGGAAACGATGTTGACCAGGTTTGAAACAATCAGTGGCAGACTGGCCGTATCGGCAATAAACCCAGCGGCCATGACGAAAGCCAGGGTGGAGCTTTTGCTGAATCCGAGCGCGAGCAACATGGCAATGACGATAGGCGTCAGAATCAGTGCAGCCCCGTCATTGGCAAACAATGCAGCGACAACGGCGCCAAGCAAAATTATCCAGGTAAACAGCAGACGCCCACGCCCATTGCCCCAACGTGAAACATGCAATGCGGCCCACTCGAAAAAACCTGACTCATCGAGCAGCAGGCTGATGATAATCACTGCAATAAATGTCGCGGTCGCGTTCCAGACGATATTCCAGACAACCGGGATATCGTCAATATGTATCACGCCACAGATAAGCGCTAATACGGCACCAATACTGGCGCTCCAGCCGATACTGAGGCCTTTCGGTTGCCAAATAACCAAAATAAGCGTCAGTAAAAAAATAATCCCTGCCAGTAGCATCTCAGGCTCCAATATATATGATTTAGTGAATATGTCTGCGGGCCATCTAGCAAGATGACGATGGAGAAGCAGACAGCCACTGGCGAACATCCTCACGCATACATTGCCAGGTGACCGTGATATTTTCAGCCGCCCATGCAGGCATATGTGGCGACAGTCTGTAGTGGATCCACTTTCCTTCCCTACGGTCGAGAACAAGCCCCGACTCACGAAGAATAGCCATATGTCGCGATACTTTCGGCTGCAATTCTGATGTCGCCTCGCAAATATCACAGACACACAACTCCCCAGATTCCCTCAGCAGCATAATGATAGCCAGTCGAGTCTCATCCGAAAGGATTTTAAAAAGTTGCACAGGTTGTAGCATTTTGAACCTCAATGCGTTTAGATATATATATGTTAAATCATATGTATTACTTTTTGAATCTCAGGTTTCAAATGGAGAGAAATAAATGGAACAATTTCCTGCGCTGAATGCAGAGTGCTTTGATCAACAGATAGGAAAACGACTGATGATGGACGCTCCCCCACGTATTCTGATCCTTTATGGTTCAGTACGTGAACGTTCATACAGTCGCTTCGCGGCGGAAGAAGCCGGTCGGTTGTTGACGGCCATGGGAGCTGAAGTCAAAATTTTTAATCCCTCTGGGCTCCCATTGCCCGATGACGCCCCGGATACCCATCCCAAAGTTGTCGAGCTGCGTGAACAAGTCAGATGGTGCGATGGTATGGTCTGGAGTTCACCGGAACGCCATGGTGCGATGAGTTCAGTGATGAAAGCGCAGATTGACTGGATCCCGCTGAGTGAGGGAGCCATTCGCCCTTCTCAGGGAAAAACACTCGCTGTCATGCAGGTTTGTGGCGGGTCGCAGTCATTTAATGCTGTAAACCAGATGAGGATCTTAGGTCGCTGGATGAGAATGTTCACTATCCCCAATCAATCATCCGTAGCAAAAGCCTGGCAGGAATTTGATGAAAATGGCCGCATGAAACCTTCATCCATGTACGATCGTATCGTCGATGTTACCGAGGAACTATTTAAAATAACATTGCTGCTGAAAGGACATACTGATTATCTTGCAAACAGATACAGTGAACGTCATGAAAGCCATCAGGAACTGTCCACCCGCGTTAATCAGGCTAAAATTTAGGCTGATTAACTAAAGCTGGGAGAGTGGTGAGACAAAGAATGGTCAGTGACGTATCAGAATAAAATGCTGAATTGAAAAATATCGCCTCGGGGATCTCCGATACCACCGCCGGTTAAAACAATTCATTTATGCTGAAATTATTGCAAAAAGACTGAAAACACAGAATTTTATAAATTATTCTCTGTTAAGGTTTGCTGCTCATTTCTTTATAACGTCAGCTCTGAACAGGGTGATGCAATAATGGTCAATAGGTGCAAATATTGACCATTATATTTTATGTTTATCGTATCTGTCTTAGAAGAGACCTAGTGGTTTCGTGTCATAACTCACCAGTAAGTTTTTAGTATTCTGATACTGATTCAAGGCCATTTTATGGGTTTCACGCCCAACTCCTGACTGTTTATAACCGCCAAATGCAGCATGGGCAGGATAGATATGGTAGCAGTTAGTCCAGACACGACCCGCTTTAATATTACGCCCCATGCGGTAAGCAAGATTAGTATCACGTGTCCATACCCCTGCCCCAAGCCCAAACTGAGTTTCATTGGCAATCGCCAGCGCTTCTGACTCCGTTTTAAAGGTCGTAATACCGATAACCGGGCCAAAAATTTCTTCCTGGAAGCAACGCATTTGGTTCTCACCCTTAATCAGCGTTGGCTGGATATAATATCCACTATCTAACTCAGGTTTTATTAATGCACGTCCGCCACCGGTGAGGATCTTGCCTCCTTCTTCACGGGCGATATCAATATAGGAAAGGATTTTATCGAATTGCTGACGTGATGCCTGGGCACCAATCATGGTGTCAGTATCCAGCGGATCACCGCGGCGAATATTAGCAACTTTCGCCATCACACGTTCCATAAAGGATTCGTAGATAGACTCGTGAATTAAGGCTCGGGACGGACAGGTACAGACTTCACCCTGGTTAAAGAAACCAAGCACTAAACCTTCCACGGCTTTATCAATAAAATCGTCTTCCCCTTGCATCACATCAGCAAAATAGATATTAGGAGACTTGCCACCCAGCTCAACGGTGCAAGGAATAATGTTTTCTGCTGCACAGGCCATAATATGGCGACCGACTGGCGTAGAACCCGTGAAAGCAATTTTCGCAATACGTTTACTGGTTGCCAGGGCTTCACCCGCTTCACGACCAAAGCCCTGAACGACGTTAAGCACACCCGCAGGGAAAATATCCCCCGCCAGTTCCAGCAGCAATGTAATTCCCAGAGGCGTCTGTTCTGCTGGCTTCAGTACCACACAGTTCCCTGCAGCCAGTGCCGGGGCGAGTTTCCATGCAGCCATCAGTAGTGGGAAGTTCCACGGAATTATTTGTCCCACGACACCTAATGGTTCATAGAAATGATAAGCCACGGTATTTTGATCAATCTCAGCGGCACTACCTTCCTGAGCACGAAGACAACCGGCAAAATAGCGGAAGTGATCCACTGCTAACGGTAAATCCGCGTTTAAGGTTTCACGGATAGGTTTGCCATTATCCCAGCTTTCTGCGACAGCCAAATATTCCAAATGTGCTTCAATACGATCAGCCAGTTGCAACAGCAAATTAGCACGATGCTGAACGCTGGTTTTACCCCAGGCATCGGCAGCACGATGTGCTGCGTCTAATGCCGCATTAATATCACTGGCATCAGAACGCGGGAATTGGGCGATATCACTGCCATTAACGGGCGAGGTATTCATAAAATATTGACCATTGATAGGTTCAACGAATTGACCGTCAATGTAGTTCCCGTAAACCGATTTAAAAGAAACCATTGATTCAGGTGTACCAGGATGGGCATAACGCATCGCAAACTCCTTACTATAGGGGCATTTTTATTAGAGTATGAGCAGCTACAGTTCCCCTGTAACCGCTTGGTATCAGAGTTATTGCATATGCCATGCCAGCTTTTAAACTCGACAGCTATAGGTTTTTTTCTATCTATTTATCAACTAATTAAATCTCGCCTTTTTTATTTTGTTACAAACGCCAGTGATAAAAGTCAGCAACTGTGTCGCAAATCGCAACATTAAAAAAACCAAATAGCTACAATGTCGCAACACGCTTGTACTCGGTCGGAGATTGCTAATGCTGGGAAATCAGCCCGTTGCCAATAGAGATGAGATAACGTTAAGCCCATTACTGAATGATTCCTGGCTTCGTAGCCAACTGTATGGTCTTGATCCAAAAATGGGGGACTTACCCCGTATTCCTCATAATGAACTGGCTGATAAGCTCGCGAAGAATAGCAGCCTGCAACAGTTTTCCCAGCCTGCAGTAAAAGCACTTGCAAAGAAAATTGCCAATAAACAGTCGGTTGTAGTGCTATCTGATGCCAGTGGTTTAGTTTTAAATAATTTTGGTGATCTCAGTACCTTGCAGAAAGTACAACGTTTTGCTTTAGAACCGGGTAATTTATGGAGTGAATGTGGGCGTGGTACCAATGCTATTGGTACTGCGCTGGCTATTGATGATGGCTGCGAAATCTTTGCCCACCAGCATTATCTGGCCAGTAATCAGGATTTATACTGCGCAGCAATGACACTCCAGGCGCCGAATGGGCAAGTTGCAGGTGTACTGGATATCTCCGGGCCTGCTCACTATTCCCATCCCTATACACTTTCTTGGGTCAAAGAAGCCGCTAAACAGATTGAGTATTTGTGGATGAAACAGAGTCTGCAACCTGAACAGTGGTTAATGAGCTTACACCCACAGCCACAAGGTGTTGATAATATTGAAGAGTTGTTACTAATATTCTCTGACAATGTACTGATGGCGGCTAACCGAATTGCTATCCGGGAACTTGATTTGCCCCTCGACCAGTTTGGTTCTCTGACTTTTCAGCAATTATTTCCGCTAAGTGAACAAGTTGCCACCCGAGTTCCTATCCCGCTTACTACCTGTCAGCAACAGCAATACTATTTTCGTTTACGTGAACCACAACGTAATATTCATCCTATTGCCAGGCCGTCAGTAACCGCTGATACTTTACCCCAGCAGAGCGAAAGCGATAAAATGGTTCGGTTACTTAATGCTGGTATTTCTCTTTGTATTCAAGGTGAAACAGGAACTGGAAAAGAATTTGTCAGCCGACAATTACATCAGCAAAGTCGCTGGCATCGGGGCAAGTTTGTCGCTATCAACTGTGCGGCTATTCCTGAATCATTGATTGAATCCGAGCTGTTCGGTTATCAGCCTGGCGCTTTTACTGGTGCCAGCAAAAACGGTTATATCGGTAAAATACGGGAAGCAGACGGCGGCGTACTGTTTCTCGATGAAATCGGTGATATGCCTTTTGCTTTTCAGACCCGCTTACTCCGGGTATTACAAGAAAAAGAAGTTTCACCTTTGGGTTCCAGCCAGAGCTGGTCTGTTGATTTTGCTGTGATTTGTGCCAGTCATCGTAATTTAGCGCAGTTAGTAGCCGACGGCGAATTTCGGGAAGATTTACTGTACCGTTTACAGGAGTTTTCACTCACCCTTCCCCCGTTACGCGAATGGCCAGCCCCCCACTCTTTTATTCAGCAGTTATGGCAAGAAATGGGCGGGATCCAGCGGGGTATTCAGTTAATGCCAGAATTGCTGGAACAGCTAGCACAGTCCCCATGGCCAGGTAATATTCGCCAGCTCCGTAGCTTACTTAAAGTCCTGCTCGCTTTAGCTGATGATAATCAACAGCTGGATGGTAGCTGTCTGCCTGAACAGTTCCAGTTAGCACCACAAAAAGAATCATTATCCGTCAGACAGCAACATGATGAGGCATTGATAGCCGAAACCTTAAAGCGTTTTAAAGGCAATATAAGTAAAGCAGCACAGGCTTTAGGGGTAGCTCGTAGCACTTTGTATCGCCGAGGAGCACGAGTTAAAAACTAAGATGCAAAATAGTCTTTCCAGACAACCATGTTTATGTGACAACGTCACAAATACATTGTTAAATCTATGCCAGCGTCAGTGGAATACGCATTAACTCCATCAGCGTTTGTCGATTACGGACCGCATCCGCGAGAGTATATTGATTCAGATGGCTGATAAATACCTGCATGGCGCCTTGCAGCATACCATTCAAATTACAGTGATTAACCAGCGGACAAACTGGGCTGTCGCAGTTGACGATATGTTTTGATTCATCAGCACGCTCTTCCAGAATCTGAATGATTTCGCCAAGACGATACTCGTTCAAATCTTTCGCCAGGTAAATCCCCCCGTTGCGCCCTCGCACGGTATGTATCCACCCTTGCTGCCCCATAAAATGCACCACTTTTACCAGGTGATTAACAGAGACCTGAAGCTCTCCTGCTGTCTGACCGATAGTAAAGGGCGTCGCTCGTGCCGGCTGCGTCAGAAAAATAAGTGTTCGTAGACCAAGGTCGGTAAACTGGTGAAGTTTCATTAGGTCCTCATAATACCGGGGGAACAGTTTTTCCCCCGGCAGTTAACACAAGACATGCTATATCCCATGCTACCTCAAATTAATTAGACAGCTCTAATCATTTAGGGTTATAGCCAATGCCTGCATTATATTACAGATTTACTCCACCAGTCCCGAATGCTTCGCTATGAATTTGCTTTTGTGGAATACCTCGCGCTAGCAAAGCGGCATTCTGTAGCTGCATAAAGGGGATCGGGCCACAAAGATAGTAGTCTGCATCTTCCGGGAGCAATTCTTCCGGAACCTGCTGTAGATCCAGGCGTCCTTCTTGTTGGTAATCTTTACCCAGTACTTCACCATTAGTGACCGACTCATAAGCAATATAGGTATGCAAATGCGGATACTGGTTCTTTAACGCATTCACTTCTTTACGCATCGCATGCACTTCAGGATTACGTGCTGCATGAATAAAGCTTATCTGTCTGGTATTGGCTTTATCCGTCTCTTCGTGAGAAACGAGCTGATTAAGCATCGCCATCATAGGTGTAAGGCCAATTCCGGCGCTAATCAGAACATTATTTTTGTCCTTATTAGCCAGGAAGAAATTACCTGTTGGAGCACTGGCTTCAATCACATCCCCTTCATTAATCACGTTATGCAAAGTGGATGAAACGTAACCGGGATCCTGCCCTTCAAGATGAGCGTCTTCTCGTTTAACCGAGATACGCAGATATTGACCCGAAGATTTGTCTGACAGACTGTACTGACGAGGTTGTTTAATACCGAGCTCAGGAATGGTAACCCGTACCGTAATATACTGTCCTGGCTGATAATCTGGCAGAGCTTGTTTATCTTTTGGCACCAGATAAAACGAAGTGATCTCTGAATTTTCTTGTTCTTTGCGTTCGACAATGAATTCGCGCCAGCCCAGCCAGCTTCCAGGGGTCGCTTGCTGTTGCTGATAAAGTGATTTCTCAGTTTCGATAAATAAATCAGCCAGCTGCTGATAGGCTGCACCCCAGGCAACAATCAGTTTGTCATCCATCGGAATGTTCAGCACTTCGCTAATGGAATGCAGTAAATTCTCACCGACTATCGCATAGTCAGGAGCCTGAATATTTAAACTGACATGTTTATGGCAGATGAGTTCAACAACCGGAGCCAGCACTGAAGGGTCGTCAATATTTTCCGCATAGGCCAGTACCGCGCCAGCCAGAGCACGCGCTTGTGCCCCACTACGCTGATGTCCGAGGTTAAATGTCTCTTTGAGATCCGGATTATTACCCAGCATACGTTTATAGAAATAATCAGTCAGAGCAGTACCGCTCTCTTTTAATACCGGGACAGTGGCTTTGACCAGTTCTTTCTGTTCTGAGGTTAACATTATTTTTTCCTTCTTCTTAAAGAGGCATTTAAAATACACCTTTTAAAATGGACTGACAATCCCTTTATTATATTATGGGTTTTAGTTTTCTTTCGGCACCTCAATGACTCCATTCGCTATATTCCTTGTGCCAGCCTTTCCATCCCTTTTGCTCCTGCGATGGCCATACCTTCGCAGGTACGCAGCCGTATCAGATCGCCTTCAAACTGCAGCCTTGATTAAATTCAGACACCTGGACTCTGCCTTCTGCAAAGCCTAGAAGTGTTTCCACGGGCTTTGCATGGTCGCTATTAATAACTTCTTTAGTATGATGTAACTAATGCGCGATAATAAAGGGCTAGAAAGCCCTCATATTTACTCAAACAGACCGGCAGGATGCTGATAAGTCGCTTGCAGTAACACCAGGTTGTCGGGTTTAACATAAATGACGCCTTCTCCTGGTACATCTATTTCAGCAATCATAAACAGTGCCATCGTTGTTAGCAGTGGCAGCATCATAATCAATGAGTTTCGCCCACGCAGCCCTCGAATGTTATGCCCTATCAAGTAGTTAGCTGCGACAGAAAAGATGACCAACAGTAGCCAGGCCGTTCTTGGAATTTGATCCCGCCAGCTGGCCGTTGTTCTCGCTTGTGTGTTATACAACTCAGTATAAGAGCTTAATACCAGGCTAAAGCCATTAACGGTACTGGTATTCGCTTCATTGATGGCAATGTTCCACAATGCTTTCTGGATCTCGATCGATTGATTCTGTAATGACTGAGAATAGATATGAGTACCCGAATTAAAAAATGCGATGCGAGTAGAGAGATATTGTTGTAACAACGGATAGGCTTGTATCTGATTCTCTTGGGTAAGCATCTCTGTATTTTGCATTGCATTGGCAATAGCAATTGCCTCTTGCTCTTCTGTCTCTTCGCGCGCGTTATATCCTGCAATGGCTATCGATAAAATAAATCCCATCAATAGAAAAAGTAATGATAATAAGGCACCAAGAATGATTTTTGCCTCGTCATCAGCCCGGTCGTCACCACGATGCCTTTTCTTAAACAGGTATTTCCCGATAATAGAAGAACCCAACATAAATAAAAATATCACCACAAAAAGTACAACTGAATTCATAGCAACAATATTTAAAATGTTTTCAGTAATATTCATGTTTAAATTTCACTCAGTCAGCCATGGCGAAGAAATAACTCTCATTATGCTGTCAACGGTTGATGTTTAAGACGCTCCCAGAGCATAGGTTATTGAAGAGTCAGATACCACTCTTCAGTAACGGTATTTTTATCAAAAACTTGCCCCTGATAAGGTGTTAAAGGCTGTATGCCTTTTTGACGAAGCAGAGGAACGCTGCGCTGTACAGGCTCATTCCAGGGATGAAAGGCGATGGTATAAGCCCCCCAGTGAATCGGCACAACACGATGAGCCTGCAAATCTGCCGCTGCCTGAACAGTGAGTTCTGGCGTCATATGATTATTAGGCCAGCGTCTATCGTACTGACCGTTTTCAATAAAAGCGAGACTGATATTAGGAAAGCGTCGGGCAATTTCAGCAAAGTGAGGGCCGTAGGTTGAATCTCCGCTGTAATATACTGTGTCATCTGCCTGCTGAATAATATAGCCGCCCCAAAAACTCTTATCGTTATCATATAAACCACGGCCTGTATTATGCCATGCTGGTACCAGCGTATAGCGAATATTCTGGTGATCCAGTGACTGCCACCAGTCAAGTTCAGTAATTCTCTCAGCACTAATTCCCACAGGTTTAAGGTATTGCCCCACCCCAAGAGGAACAATAAAACGGGTTGATGTTCCCGCAAATTGCTTGAGTGTTTTTTCTTCCAGATGGTCATAGTGATTATGAGATAATAAAATCACATCGACTTGAGGCCATTCCTTCACGGCGGCAGCGGGTTTCTGAAAGCGTCGCATATTCACCATCAAAGGTGAAACAGACTTACCCAATACCGGATCGATAGCTATGGTCTGCTGCCCGACTCTCATCAATAGTGTAGAGTGACCAAACCAGATAAACCGATTGATATCGTCATCCTGAAGAAACAGCGGCCAGTCTGGTTTTATTGTCGGCAACGGATCCTTCGGCCCATACTGGCTCACTCCCTGCAACATTTCTAAGAATATCGACAGTCCATCCTTGAATGCCACACCACTCATTGGCTGTGGATTAACAAAACGTGCTTTTACTTTATCAAAATGAGGACTGTCAGGGTAAACAGGAGCAGTGCGCGGTAATAATGCAGCGTAAACGGCTCGAATGGCTTGAACAGGCATCATAATCAATTTTTTTAATGTCATCTGTTTTAACTATCCGTTAGATGAGTCAGCTTGAGACGGACTCGTTATGAATAATGTTACATATACCATGGCTCTATTCTATTGCGGATTATTCATTTTCCGGCAAGTTCAGATCTGTAAATATACCTTTCAGCGGCATAGTACAGAGTATGAGGCTCTATCCTGCGGGGTATCACGTGGAAAGGGATTGATCCTGTGATGTTCGTGAAAGAAAATGTAGTTCCCTTCACAGGCATCATGGATACAAGTATCCATACGGACCATGGATGCACAGGATTGCCTGTGCAGATACTTTTTGAGTTTAAGCTCGAAGAAACTGTGACAGGCATTCAGAACGGCCTGCGCATATTCCTCTTTGCTCTTTAACATGAGTCTTGCGGGACATTGGCATTTTGACTATGGCATCGACTCCCGCCGAAAAAACCATTCAGAGTCAGCCGTTCGCGCGTTTCGCTTTAGGCGAATGATTCACCATAAGGATTGTTAAGAAAAAACGGGTGGAGCCATATCCCCACACCGTCAAATAACCTGGGTTCAGCGTGTGGTTTCAATCACCTCCACCAGGCTCACCCAGCCCGCCTTGATAAAGGCATGGGTATGTGGCTGAGTGAAGTGCTGCTGATGAGCTGCCTGACTTTCGTAATGCTCCCACAGTATAAAGCATCGAGGCTGAATATTATCTTGCAACGCCAGAGCCTGATTACAACCTGATTCGTGTTGCATCTCCTGACAATACGTTTCGAGAGCGATTTTCCCTTCTTCGACAGACCACTGCGGATTAACCAGAACTTTCGCAGTAATAAAGTGCCCCGTAGTCTTCATCTTTTCCCCTTATCATAGTGATTATTGAATCAACAAGGCAGTTTCGGTAAATAGACCGATTATTTCTTGCAAAAAACGATTCTTATCGCGATAGCGAACCCATGCGCCATTCCCCTCTATTTGTCACACTGTCCCCAATATCTGTCAGCCCAATGCTTCTTATTCATTGCCTATTTCATATAATAAACATCACTATCCTGCTGCACTTGCGAGAAAAATGATGAACCCTGTAAGCGCCATAACCGCTTTCGCACCAGACAAAATACGTCGGGCCGCACTACTGGCGGCGGGGGCAATACTCCCTTGGTTTATCGGCATCGCTAACGGCTATGCTCAATATGGCAGTATCGCCTCTTTTGCCAGTTATCTGATGGTGGTCTCTTTTCCTCAGTTACCGAGTCGTCATTGCCTGCCCATTCTGGGCATCTCAGCGTTGTTGTTTAGTTTGTTTGCCAGCATCGGTGTCTTTGTGACTCTGGGTACGGTTTCTTTTTTTATTTTTGCATTACTTGCCGCTCTGGCTCAGGGGCTGGGTGAGTTAAAACAGGGCTATTTTCGTCTGCCCATTGCCCTTTCAGCGTTGGCCTTTTTTCTCTCGGTCGGACAGGTGCCCGCTTCGGGACCTCTCTTCTATAGCCTCTATTTTAGTCTCGGCGCTGTCTGGGGGATTCTGCTGGCGAGGTTAATGTTACCCGTTAATCAACAGACTGAAGTCAGCATTTCACTGCAAGTCTCATCTTTATCATTACGTTTTTCCGCCGGAATGGGCATTGTCAGCCTGGTGGGTTCTGTTCTCGCTTGCCTGAGTGGTGGATCGCATCCGTGCTGGCTGCCCGCCGCGGCACTGCGGGTCATGAAACCTACACGAAAACAGACGATTTATCGTATCAAAACCCGCAGTATCGGTACTCTGGCCGGCGCTGCTACCGGTGGGCTGTTACTGGGCTTATCGCCACTCCCCTGGCTGCATGCCGTGATTGCTGGTGGGATGTTATTCGCAATGCTACTGATTGGGGCTAAACGCTATGGCGGCTGGTCATTTTGTCTGACGGCTATTGCACTGGCATTTAATCTGACACCCGATGCCAGCGCCGTGAGTATGGCCCTTAATCGATCTCAGTTAACCATTGTGGGGATGTGTCTTGCACTCCTTGCGCTACTCGTTTTGGTACGTAATAGCGATAGCGACGATGCGCCTTCGAAACCGAAAGACACTCAAATACCCGATTAACCAAGAGTCACCGGGAAGAGGCATTTATCCTGAGGCTCTTTAGCTGATTTGATAACAAATCAGCATAGGCTAGCGATGTGATTCGGCTGTATTCCGGTTCATCGATCTTGTGCAATACTGACAACTGCCCCACGCGCCAGGACTTTCCTGACAAACCATCATATTGAAAACTGTAGAGTAACCAAATGCACACCCAGCAAAAAAAATACCGTTCACTTTATATTCCTTATGCCGGTCCAGTTTTACTCGAATTTCCGCTGCTCAATAAAGGCAGCGCTTTTAGTCTTGAGGAGAGACTGAATTTTAATCTACTGGGATTACTGCCAGCGGCGGTCGAAACCATTGAAGAACAAGCTGAACGCGCATGGCTTCAGTATCAGGATTTTAAAAACGAAATTGATAAGCATATCTATCTGCGTAATATCCAGGACACCAATGAAACACTGTTCTATCGGCTGGTAGAAGATCATCTGGTTGAGATGATGCCCGTAATTTATACCCCAACCGTGGGTGCCGCCTGTGAGCGTTTTTCAGAAATTTATCGTCGGGCTCGTGGTGTCTTTATTAATTACAATAACCGCCAGCATATGGATGATATTCTGCAAAATATCACGATACCGAATGTTAAAGTCATTGTTGTCACTGACGGAGAGCGAATTCTCGGTCTTGGCGATCAGGGTATTGGTGGTATGGGTATCCCGATTGGTAAACTGTCGCTCTACACCGCATGCGGTGGTATCAGTCCGGCTTATACCTTGCCAGTGGTTCTGGATGTCGGCACTAATAATCCACAATTAGTGAATGATCCGCTGTATATGGGCTCGCGTCACCCACGGATAACCGGTGATGAATACTATGCTTTCGTTGATGAATTTGTTCAGGCAGTACGCCATCGCTGGCCGAACGTTCTGTTGCAATTCGAAGATTTTGCTCAAAAAAATGCGATGCCATTATTAACCCGCTATCGCGATAAAATATGTTCGTTTAATGATGATATTCAAGGCACTGCAGCAGTCACTGTCGGAACGTTGATCGCCGCCAGTAAAGCCGCGGATAGTCAGTTAAACGAGCAAAAAATTGTTTTCCTCGGGGCCGGCTCTGCGGGTTGTGGTATTGCAGAACAAATCATTGCGCAAATGCAACGCGAAGGTTTAAGTGAAAGCGAAGCTCGGGACAACGTCTATATGGTCGATCGTTTCGGTCTGTTAACCGATAACATGCCGAATCTGCTTCCCTTCCAGATTAAACTGGTGCAAAAGCGTGACAAGCTGAGTAACTGGGATACCACCAGCGAGGCACTTTCATTGCTGGAAGTTGTTCGCAATGTGAAGCCAGATATTCTGATTGGCGTTTCTGGTCAAATGGGTCTGTTCACCGAAGAGGTGATCCGTGAAATGCATAAGCATTGTCCACGACCTATTGTGATGCCGCTATCCAACCCGACTTCGCGGGTAGAAGCTACGCCGCAGGACATTATTAACTGGACCGAAGGTCAGGCGCTGGTGGCCACGGGCAGCCCTTTTCCACCGGTACAATGGCAGGACAAGGTCTTTCCTATCGCTCAGTGCAATAACTCCTATATTTTCCCGGGCATTGGTCTGGGTGTTATCGCTTCGGGCGCTTCGCGCATTACCGATGAAATGCTGATGGCTGCCAGTGAGGCACTGGCGGAACACTCACCGTTGGTTAACAATGGCGAAGGTCTGGTACTTCCTGAATTAAAAGATATTCAGACAGTGTCCCGGGCGATTGCTTTTGCCGTAGCAAAAACCGCACAGCAACAAGGTATGGCCCTGGTCACTTCCGACGAAGCTTTACATCTGGCGATTGACGAAAATTTCTGGAAACCAGAATACCGAGATTATCGTCGAACCTCTATCTGACCTGCTAGAATCCCGCTCTTAATCGGGCGGGATTTTTCCGCTCCCGCCAGCAGAAAAACGGCTCAAACATCAACTAACGCATTGAATATAATAAAATTAACACCACCTCCACCTGAAATTTAATCTTTTGTTTCAGACGATTCAATATCAATCAGCATGATTCAGAAACTGCACTTCACCAGATGGATTTCTCCATTTATTGTGACGCCGTCACTCAACACCCACCCACGCTGTAAAATAAACATTACACCACTCGTAAGCCTTATTTGACGAAAAGCGCCTTTTACCTTACTCTGCGCGGCATAAAGATATGTTTTTGCTTATGAATAAAGAGGAAAGCGTGAAGAACCGCACTCTTGGCAGTATTTTTATCGTTGCCGGAACCACCATTGGAGCAGGAATGCTCGCCATGCCCCTGGCTTCTGCTGGCGTAGGTTTTGGGGTAGCTTTACTGATGCTTTTCGGCTTGTGGGCACTGATGTGCTACACCGCATTATTGCTGGTCGAGGTTTATCAGCACAGCTCTGCCGATACAGGTCTTGGTACACTCGCTAAACGCTATCTTGGTCGCCCGGGCCAGTGGCTAACTGGATTTAGCATGTTATTTCTGTTGTACGCACTGACCGCAGCCTACATCAGTGGTGCAGGGGAACTTCTGGCAGCCAGTCTGAGTCACTGGTTAGCAATGGACATTCCCGCAACTTCAGGGGTTCTGCTCTTTACTTTCGTCGCAGGCGGAGTGGTTTGTATCGGAACCCATATGGTTGATATGTTTAACCGTCTTCTGTTTACTGCAAAGGTCATTATGCTAGTGGTGATGCTGGCCTTGATGATGCCACATATCCATCATACCAACCTGCTGACCCTGCCTGTTGAACAAGGGCTTGCTCTGTCTGCTATTCCGGTGATATTCACCTCTTTTGGTTTCCATGGCAGCGTCCCCAGTATTATCAACTATATGGGCGGTGATCTGCCTAAACTGCGCCGAGTTTTTATTATTGGTAGCGCCATCCCGCTGGTAGCCTATATTTTCTGGCAACTGGCGACCCTTGGTTCAATTGATAGTGCCGCATTTGATGCTCTGTCAACCAGTCACTCCGGGTTGAATGGTTTTCTACAAGTGGTTCGCGATGTTGTGGCGACACCTAAAGTGGGCCTGGCCATTCAGTTATTTGCTGATTTTGCCCTTGCGACCTCTTTCCTTGGCGTTTCTTTAGGTTTATTTGATTATCTGGCGGATCTCTTTTCCCGTAATCGTCGCGTTTCCGGCAGATTACAAACCGGCGTCATGACCTTTCTGCCGCCTCTGATATTCGCCCTGTTCTACCCTCAAGGTTTTGTGATGGCACTGGGTTATGCCGGCGTCGCCCTGGCAGTACTGGCACTAATGATCCCGTCGATGCTGGTCTGGCAGAGCCGTAAACATCATCCAGAACGCGTTTTTAACGTTGCGGGTGGTAAACCCTTACTGGCTATCGTTTTTTCCTGTGGCGTAATCATTGTACTGATTCAGCTCTCGATAACTTTGGGTCTATTACCTAAAGTTGGTTAGGCGCCCAAACGGAGAAAAAGAAAGCCCTGTGATTTGAACTGCACCCCAAAAGTTGGACACCCAACTAAGTAAGGTGCAGTTTTTTATGGGAAGACAAAAGCATTCTCTTA
>CANRKT010000018.1 GCA_947631255.1 uncultured Enterobacteriaceae bacterium | reverse complement strand
GCGGGCTTGGTGTGATTTTTGCGTCTTAGTGAGTTGCCTTGATAGGTTACTCAATATTCTGGATCTGCTCGCGCATTTGCTCGATAAGCACTTTCAGTTCAATCGCTGAGTTGGTGATTTCAGAATTGATAGACTTAGAGGCCAGGGTGTTCGACTCGCGGTTAAACTCTTGCATCATAAAGTCGAGTCGTCTGCCGACCGCTTCTTTTTTCTTCAGGATGTTATACGTTTCTTTAATATGGGCTTCGAGACGATCGAGTTCTTCAGCGACGTCGATACGTTGTGCCATCAGCAGTAGTTCTTGTTCCAGACGGCTATTTTCAAGCTGGATATCTGCTTCTTCGAGTTTGCTGGTCAGACGGTCACGCTGCCACTTCAGCACTTCAGGCATGTGGGTACGGACTTTGACGATTTCGGCGCTGACCCCTTCCAGGCGCTGTTCGATAAGTGCTTTTAAAGCCTGACCTTCTGTTTCACGCGCGACGATAAAGTCGTCCAGAGCACCATCCAGCGCCATGACTATCTCGGCAGCAATGGCGTCTAAGTCCTGTTCCTGGGCAGACATCACACCCGGCCAGCGCAGGATATCGACCGGGTCGATTTCACCTTCATCACTTTGCATTTTGACCCACTGGGCAGCTTCTACTAGCTGTTTTGCCAGTTTTTCATTCAGCAGCAAAGAGGTCTGGGCGCGGGTATCTGGTTCAAAACGCAAGTTACATTCAATTTTACCGCGAGTCAGACGCGCACGAATACGTTCGCGCGCGACGGGCTCAAGGCTACGAAATTGTTCCGGCATGCGAATATAGGTTTCGAGATAACGCTGGTTTACCGAACGTAGTTCCCAGGAAGCAGAGCCCCACTCACCTTTAACTTCGCGCCGGGCGTAGGCGGTCATACTGCGTATCATAGTCTGTATCCGTTTTAAGCTAATGTATGGACTGATTATAGCTAGGCCAGGCCACGCAAGATAGGAATATACCCGTCATAATTCGAGTTGGCTGGGAACGACTCTAATTATTTTGGGAATCAGCGTCTGAAGTCCGTATAATACGCAGCCACATTCGTTTTAGCCGGAGATGTCCCCATGCGTCCATCAGGCCGTTGCGCTGAGCAAGTGCGCGCTGTTACCTTGACCCGCCATTACACTAAACATGCTGAAGGTTCTGTGCTGGTTGAGTTTGGTGATACTAAAGTACTTTGCACCGCTACTCTCGAAGAGGGCGTACCCCGGTTTTTGAAAGGCCAGGGAAAAGGGTGGATAACCGCCGAATACGGCATGTTGCCACGTGCCACTCATAGCCGTAATGCACGTGAAGCGGCAAAAGGTAAACAAGGGGGAAGAACTCTTGAGATCCAGCGCCTTATCGCTCGTTCACTGCGCGCTGCCGTTGATTTAAAAGCACTGGGTGAGTTTACCATTACCCTGGACTGTGATGTCTTGCAGGCAGATGGTGGAACCCGAACCGCTTCTATCACCGGAGCCTGCGTTGCGCTGGCTGACGCCCTGAATGCTTTAGTTGCCAGCGGTAAAATCAAAAGCAATCCAATGAAGGGAATGGTTGCCGCTGTTTCTGTCGGTATCGTAAACGGTGAAGCACTGTGTGATTTAGAGTATATCGAAGACTCAGCTGCTGAAACTGATATGAATGTCGTAATGATGGAAGATGGCCGGATGATTGAGGTTCAGGGAACCGCAGAAGGTGAACCTTTCTCTCATGAGGAGCTATTGACGTTATTGTCGCTGGCTCGAGGCGGCATTGATAGCATTATCAGTACGCAGAAGGCGGCGTTAGAAAATTAATTTTTAAAAAAGGCGACTGAAGAGTCGCCTTTTTTATATCTGTCAGTAATCTTTTAAGGAGTCAGTCGATGAAACCGTATCAGCGCCAGTTTATTGAATTTGCACTTAATAAACAGGTACTCAAGTTTGGCGAATTTACGCTGAAATCCGGGCGTACCAGCCCCTATTTCTTCAATGCCGGACTGTTCAATACCGGCAGCTGTCTGGCGCTATTGGGGCGGTTTTATGCTGCTGCGTTGATGGACTCAGAAGTTGAGTTTGATCTGCTGTTTGGTCCTGCCTATAAAGGTATTCCTATTGCGACGACCACCGCTGTAGCGCTGGCAGAACATCATGAGCGGGATGTGCCTTATTGCTTTAACCGCAAAGAAGCGAAAGATCATGGTGAAGGTGGGAGCCTGGTGGGTAGCCCCCTTACCGGCCGCATCATGTTAGTGGATGATGTTATCACCGCAGGCACGGCTATTCGTGAATCGATGGAAATTATTGCCGCACACGGCGCAAGTCTTGCAGGAGTGCTGATTTCTCTGGACAGACAAGAACGTGGTCAGGCTGATATCTCCGCTATTCAGGAAGTCGAACGTGACTATCAGTGTAAGGTCACCTCGATTATTACTTTGCAGGACTTGATTAGCTATCTGGAAGAAAAACCAGAAATGGCCGACAGTCTGGCAAAAGTACGTCAATATCGGGAAGAATACGGCGTATAGTTTCCGTTCAGTTCTTAATAACAGGGCCTGACGGCCCTGTTATTAATACAGTTGTGCTGCAATCAACGGCCAGCGTTTGTCAAAATCCTCGGTTGGCAGATAACGAAAATGGCTGCGGACAAAGCGAGACAGCATCCCTTCGCAGTACGCCAGTAACTGACTAGCCAGTAGTGACTCATCACTGACGAACCCATCACCTTCGCGCATTTTCTTCTCACGCATCACCTGGCGTAACTGAGCTTCAATACGTTCAAACAGCTGGTTAATTCGGTCTTGTAGTCTGTCTTGTTCAAACATCAACGCATGCCCGGTTAAAATACGCGTGAGTCCTGGATTCTTTTCACCAAAGCCGAGCACCAATAGAACAATCAATCTCAGACGAGTCTGAGTGTCTTTTTCGTCATTAAGTATCAGATTAATACGGGTGATCAGACTGTCTTCGATAAATTCGATCAGGCTATCGAACATTTTCATCTTACTGGGAAAGTGTCGATATAATGCGGCTTCAGAAACACCCACTGATGCTGCAAGCTTTGCAGTGGTAATGCGCTGACTGCCATCACTGGACTCGAGCATTTGGGCCAGAGACTGAAGTATTTCTTCGCGACGATTCCTTCTCGCTGCCTGTTTTTCTGCCATGTGCTAAAATACCCCTGAAAATCACCTTGTCAGGACAGGGCACAAGCCTGTGAAATCACACGGCCTGCGCTGACTGTTTTAACGTTATCTATGCGTTATTGTGGTATGAATCAGTTACATTACTGACGGCCAGAATGCCCAAAACCCCCTTCACCACGAAGGCTGGCATCAAAATCTTCAACCAGATTAAACTCAGCCTGCACTACGGGGACAAAGACCATCTGAGCAATACGCTCACCCGGTTGAATAGTGAAGCTATCCTGACCACGGTTCCAGACCGAAACCATCAGTTGTCCCTGATAGTCTGAGTCAATCAGCCCGACCAGATTTCCCAGTACAATCCCATGCTTATGGCCCAAACCTGAACGCGGTAAAATGACAGCGGCAAGAGAAGGGTCAGCAATATGAATTGCCAGACCGGTTGGTAACAGCGTTGTCGCGCCAGCAGGCAGTTCTACCGCATTGTCTAAACACGCGCGCAGATCCAGCCCAGCAGAGCCAGAGGTGGCATAGGTCGGCAGTGGAAATTCGTGGCCCACGCGTGGGTCTAAAATTTTAACGTCGATTTTTTTCATCATAACGGATAACGATCTCGTCCAATAAAAGGTGTCCAAGGCGCACTTTGGGCGCGAAAGGTAAGACTTTATCGCCTTCCTCCCAGAAAAGGTGCAATGAATTATTGTCGCTATTAAAGCCACTCTCAGTATGAGAGACATCATTGGCACAAATCAGGTCGAGTTTCTTACTCGCCCGTTTTTGTTGGGCGTATTCTTCCACATTATTCGTTTCGGCGGCAAATCCTACGACATAAGGGCGATGCTTTGATAGTGCGGCAACAGCAGCGACAATATCCGGATTTTTAACCATTTTTATTGTTATTTCATCGCCTTGCTTTTTGATTTTGGCATCAGCAATCGTTGCAGCACGATAATCAGCAACAGCGGCACAACTAATAAATATATGCTGTCCGGCAATCTTTTCCTGGACAGTATCATGCATTTCTTGCGCAGTCGTGACATCCAGTCTTGTGACTCCCGGTGGGGTTGGTAACGCCACAGGACCGGAAACCAGCGTGACATTTGCTCCCCGTGCTGCTGCGGCAATCGCAATGGCATAGCCCATTTTTCCAGAGCTGTCGTTGGTAATATAACGTACTGGATCAAGGCGCTCGCGTGTTGGACCTGCGGTAATCATAATGTTCAGATGTTGCAGGCTGTTGTTGGCAGGCGAAAAATGTTCTACCGCCAAATCAACCAGAACCAGAGGGTCAGGCATACGACCCGGGCCGATATCGCCACAAGCCTGGCTACCGCTATCAGGACCCCAGATCAGCACGCCACGTGCAGCCAACGTTGCCAGATTCTGCTGGGTTACTGCGGCACGATACATCTGTTGATTCATGGCCGGTGCAACAGCAATCGGTGCAGGGGTGGCAAGACAAATGGTACTCAGTAAATCATTTGCCATCCCGGCAGTCATGCGCGCGATAAGGTCGGCAGTGGCCGGGGCAAGCAGCACTAAATCAGCCCACTTACCTAATTCAATATGTCCCATTGCGGCTTCTGCTGCCGGATCCAGCAAACTGTCTGAAACCGGGTAGCCAGATACCGCCTGTAAGCTTAGCGGTGTCACGAAGGCTTTTGCCGCATCGGTTAGCACTACCCGGACATCCGCTCCGCGATCCCGTAGTCGGCGTACTAGCTCAGGGGTTTTATACGCCGCGATGCCGCCGCTGACACCGAGCACAATTTTCTTACCGGAAAGACCCGTCATATTTTTTTTCGTTCAAGAATGCAGTTGATAGTTCATTTTATCACAATACTGTTTACGCGCCTTTTTTCCGTTTCCGAGGCACCGCTCAAGATTGCGCGCAAGTCATCGCACAGAATGAAAGAATGCGCCAGAATAACCTCTGTTTGCTAAAGGAATAACAAACATGATGCAGGATATCCCGCTACTACCACGTGAAAAGTTGTTACAGCATGGCGTTTGTGCGTTGACTGATGCTGAGTTACTGGCGCTATTTCTCCATACGGGCTACAAAAATATGCATGTACTGGCATTTGCTCAGAGCTTATTACAGGAGTTTGGCTCATTGCACAGTTTGTTATCGGCAGATTATTCTCATTTCAGAACCGTACATGGAATAGGTAAAGCGAAGTATGCTCAGCTACACGCGATTGCTGAGCTGGCGAGGCGCTATTATCACTCTCGTGGTACTAAACGATTGTCGTTTAACAATCCAGATCAGGTACGGGAGTACATTCAGAGCCAGCTAGTGACTGAAGAGCGGGAAGTTTTTTTAGTTTTATTTCTCAATAATCAAAATCATATTATTAAAAGCGAGCGCTTGTTTAGCGGTACGCTGGGGCATGTTGAAGTGCACCCAAGAGAAATTATTCGCGAAGCGATGAAATCTAACGCTGCGGCGGTTATACTAGCGCACAACCACCCGTCGGGTATTGCTGAGCCGAGTAAAGCAGACCGTATGATAACGTCTCATATTGTTAAGGCTTGCTTATTTATGGATATTCGGGTGCTTGATCACCTGGTAATTGGTCAAGGAGAGTACGTTTCTTTCGCCGAAAGAGGGTGGATTTAGAATAATTCACACGATCCGTAAGGATCTTTGTCTGTTCGGGACTTGAGCGCTAGCCTGACTCAGCGTATACTACGCCACCTTTGAGAATCTCGGGTTTGGCATTATGCGCCTGGCACTGTGGTTCGCATTGAACCGCCAGGGACCAGGCTAGCGGCCTGACGAGGCGCCATAACCCTATACGAAGCTCGAGCTAATTTGATTTTTGGAGAATAGACATGTCCCGAGTCTGCCAAGTTACTGGCAAGCGTCCGGTGACCGGTAATAACCGTTCCCACGCAATGAACGCGACTAAACGCCGTTTCCTGCCTAACCTGCACTCTCACCGTTTTTGGGTTGAGAGCGAGAAGCGTTTTGTCACACTGCGTGTATCTGTTAAAGGTATGCGTGTAATCGATAAAAAAGGCATTGATACAGTTCTTAGCGAACTGCGTGCCCGTGGCGAAAAGTACTAAGTACTTAGAGGAAATAAATCATGGCTAAAGGTATTCGTGAGAAAATCAAGCTGGTTTCTTCTGCTGGTACTGGTCACTTCTATACCACTACGAAGAACAAACGTACTAAACCGGAAAAACTGGAACTTAAAAAGTTTGATCCAGTAGTACGTCAGCACGTTCTCTACAAAGAAGCAAAAATTAAATAATTTCTGCTTACTTTGCTTAAAAGCCCGGCTTGCCGGGTTTTTTTTATGCCCTGAATTTGAGCCTCTCTTATTCTTCCCTTCGGCTATAGCCCGTTCTGATCTATACCTTCAACTTTGCTCAGGCTACTATCACGGCATTGACAGAGCTTTGTTTCTGTCAGCTCAATATGTTATGCGGGGGAGTCATGCCAGAATTACCAGAAGTAGAAACCAGTCGTCGTGGTATTGAACCACATCTGGTCGGTGCCAAAATTTTGCATGCAGTGGTACGTAACGGGCGTTTACGCTGGCCTGTATCTGATGAAATTCATGCCCTCAGTGATAAAACCGTACTCAGTGTCCAGCGGCGAGCAAAATATCTGCTGGTGGAACTGGCAGGCGGCTGGATTATTATTCATCTTGGCATGTCGGGTAGTCTGCGTATTCTGCCAGAAGACAGCCCGGTTCAGAAACATGATCACGTTGACCTGGTGATGGATAACGGTAAAGTACTGCGTTACACCGACCCTCGTCGCTTTGGCGCGTGGCTTTGGGCGTCGACCTTAGAAGGGAGTAATTTACTGGCTCATCTCGGCCCTGAGCCGCTGAGCGATGAATTTAACCCAGGTTACCTGCAAGAGAAGTCCGCAAACAAGAAAACGGCGATTAAACCCTGGCTGATGGATAACAAGCTGGTGGTGGGGGTCGGTAATATCTATGCCAGTGAGTCTTTATTTGCTGCGGGAATTCATCCTGATCGTATTGCGCACTCTTTATCACCTGCTGAATATAAACGACTGGTTCTGGCGATTAAAGCGGTTCTGACACGTTCTATTGAGCAAGGAGGAACGACGCTGAAGGACTTTTTACAGTCGGATGGTAAGCCGGGGTATTTTGCCCAGGAACTTCAAGTGTATGGACGGGAAGGAGAGCTTTGTCGCACCTGTGGTACGGCAATCAGTGCCAGTAAACACGGACAACGCAGCACTTACTATTGCCGTCATTGCCAGCGTTGATTATTTCAGGCGTTGAAGCAGCGCCTGGTGCACGTGCTCAGGCAAAAAGTGCGACACATCACCATGATGACGGGCGACTTCTTTGACCAGCGTTGAAGAGATAAACGACCACTCTTTTGTTGGCATCAGAAAAACGCTTTCCAAGTCTGACATCAAATGGCGATTCATCGAAGCCAGCTGCATCTCATATTCAAAATCAGCAGCAGTGCGTAAACCCCGAATCAGAATATTGGCCTGGGTAGAATGCGCAAAATTAGCCATCAAATCACTAAAACCGACAACCTCAACATTTGGGAGTGTGGCGACAGCGACTTCGGCAAGAGCGACACGTTCATTGAGGGTAAATAACGTGTTTTTGCTGGGGCTGGCTGCAATAGCGAGCACCACCGTATCAAACATCGCAGCAGCGCGCGTCACAATATCAAGATGACCGTTGGTAACAGGATCAAAGGTTCCAGGATAAATAGCTCGAGTGCTCATATCTACTCTTGTTTTGTGTGTTGGTGATTTAATGCCCAAAGCTCAGTATATTTATTAAAGGTATATTGTGCATTAACAACCGCCAGTAACAGGCCTTGTTTGCCGTCAAGAAAACCGGCTCTGAGTATGAGCGTTTTAAAAAATGCACCTAGAGTATGGCTAAAAATAGCCATGAGCGAAACGTGTTTTCCCTGCTGATGGCGTTCGTGCGCCCAGGCCGTCGCGTAACTCAGTTGTTTACGTTGAAAAGAGGCAAAGTCACGACAGGTGAGATGTAGCAAATCACCCTTCAGGGCGATGGTTCTGGCTCCGGCAGTATTCAGCGATTCATGAACCTGATTATCATTATACTGATGCTGCTCGCGCGCATAAAAACGAATGACTCTGTCCGGGTACCAGCCACTGTGGCGCATAAAGCGACCAAGAAATAAATTGCGTCGTGCAATGCTATAGACGGTATTGGGTTGAGGGGCTTTAAGCGTCTCCTGGATTGCGCTAGCAAGCTCCGCTGTGACCCGCTCATCCGTATCTATCATCAAAATATAATCACCGCTGGCGTAGTGCTGTGCGAGCTGACGCTGTAAACCATAGCCTCGCCATTCGGTATTGGTAAAGGTTTTAGCTCCAGCGGCCTGCGCTATCTCCAGGGTAGCATCACTGCTTCCAGAGTCGAGCAGGATGATTTCATCTGCAAAAGCAACGGATGCCAGACAGTCCGGTAGAAGGTCTGCTGCATCCTTCGCTATCATGACGACAGAAAGACGATAAGCCACTAGTGACCCCGTTGTGGCAGGTAGGGTTGCAGAATTTGCAGCAGTCTCTGAAGAGCACCCTGATTTTGATGAAGGAACTCTACGGCATGATATCCAGTATAGAGGCGATAATCTTCATCGGTCAGTAAAGTTGATATCTCTTTAGTGATAGACTCTGCGTCGGTAACCGTGATCAACCCGTCTGCTTGCTGTAATTTGGCGCAAATATCCTTGAAGTTGAATGTATGCGTTCCCATCAATACCGGAATAGCATGTGCGGCTGGTTCTAGCGGATTATGTCCACCACGTTCAACCAGACTTCCACCAACAAAAGCGATATCGGCAATACCGTACAGCAGCATCAGTTCGCCCATACTATCGCCGATGACGACTTGGGTACTGTTGGATGGGATCTCATTACTGCTGCGTAAGATATAACTAAACCCCGCTTTTCTGATCAGTGTCTGGGCATCAGCAAATCGTTCTGGATGACGAGGGACAAGAATTAATAGCAAGTCTGGAAAAGATCCCAGCAGCCTACGATGCGCATCAAGAATAATACGCTCTTCTCCGTCATGTGTACTCGCCGCAATCCACACTTTACGATGTGGAGCCCACTGGCTTCTGAGAGCAATGGCCCTTGCTGCAAGTTCAGGGGTCACTGAAATATCAAATTTGAGACTTCCGGTAATAGTCAGCTGATTACGTTTAAGCCCTAAGTCAATAAAACGCTGTCCATCTTCTTCGTTTTGAGCCGCGATAAGCGTTATTCGACTCATCAGACGTCGTGTGAAATCACCTAACTTTTTATAACCCTTCGCTGAACGTTCAGAAAGACGTGCATTGGCAATAATGAGAGGGATTTTTCGTTTATGGAGTATCGCTATCATATTTGGCCAAAGCTCGGTCTCCATAACAATAACCAGTTTTGGGTTAGTCGTATCGAAGAAGCGATTCATTGCACAGGGCAAGTCATAGGGCAGATAGACATGATGGACATTTTTTCCAAATGCCGACAGTGCACGTTCTGACCCTGTAGGAGTCATCGTCGTTACTGTAATAGGTAGAGTCGGATAACGATGTCTGAGTGCGCGAACTAACGGTATCGCCGTCAGCGTTTCACCCACAGATACAGAATGTAATAGGATGCCACCCGGCGCGACCTTACCCTGGCAGAAGCCATAGCGTTCTCGCCAGCGCTTTCGATAGGCTGGTGCTTTACGGCTACGCAGTAATAACCGCACCCATACAAAGGGCTGGATAAGATAGAGCAGGGCGGTATACAGTAATTCCAAGCGAGTTATCCGTTCTTTATTATCGGCGCACGAATTCTAAGCATTCATCCTCTGTAAATCTATTACTTTTGTTGAGGGCAACAAAAACGGACGCCTGCTTTGTCATTTTCTCAAAACGATCTCCCTCGTTCATTGCCCATTCCCCACTGCTGCCAGCCTGAGTTAGCTCCTTGATTTTATGAAGTCCGTTTGTTCAGCCTGCCAGGTTGGATATCGATTTTTCGGAGGGATGGCCGATGAAGTTTCGGTTAGGGTAACGATCAGTCACAGGAGGTAGTAATTCTGTTTGGTAATGAGCCTGTACTCTTATCCAGCGACGTGAGAATATTACCTGTCTGGAGCATTGTGGCTCTAAAAAAGTGCGCAAGATTAACAAGTCAAAAACACCGAATAGTACGAGAATGCTGATCAAAGCTGAATTACTCTTACAGCCATTTTGCTGATGATTTTAGTTCTCTTAGATACATTACATGGGTAATGAGCACTATTCCAGCATAGGTTAGGAAGGTTGATGGTCATAATGAGTAAAAACCCCATACTCAGTATTATTGTTACGGCGCATAATTGTGAGGCTTACCTCGAAAAATGTCTGCAAAGTATCATAAAGTTCGCGGGTGAAAAATTTGAGTCATTAGAAATAATACTTATTGATGACTCATCAGTCGATCGGACGAATGAAATTTGCCGTGATTTTTCAAAAAATCACAGTAACGTAATGTTTTATCGAGTGGATTTTAAGAACATAGGTAAAGTACGTAACTTTGCTATGAAGCAATGTACGGGCCAGTACATCACCATGATAGATGGCGATGATGAAGTTTCCTCGAATGCTTTTTCAGATATCGCTTTGATTCTTACAGGGAGTAAACCGGACATTCTTCTTACCCGGCTCAATGAGATATATACTTCGTCAACACCGAATAACAAATGGACGGGTTTGACGGTTTCGTCTATTTCTCAACACCAAGCTATAATGAAATTTTTGATCCATCGTGAAGTTCAGGCTCATTTTATTGGCCAGTTTTTCCGGCGTGATATTTTGGAAGGAATGCAGTTTCCTGAATTACGTTGCTATGAAGACGCATATCTTTTTCCATCCGTGCTGGCTAAAGCCTCATCTATCCTGATTTCTCCCAATAGCCACTATTTTTACTTTAAACGTACTGGAAGTCTGTCCAGTCATGTTGATTATGAAAAAGTGAGCATGCTCATCAAAGCAACGGAGCAAATGACAGTTGCTTTCGGGAAACGCTATGAAAACCTGATTGCCTGCCACTGGATTAATATTCAGCACAAGCACAAAGCAGATATCAGAGATGACAGTGACAGGAAATTGGTTAAAGAATATCTAAACAATATCTCATTTTTGTCGTTTTTATTTGATCCAAAAGTGAGGGTGAGTTTTAAAAAGAAATATCTGAAGTTATATTTTTCAGGTGCTTTCCGAGGGTAGCCAGGTATCACGGGTAAGATAGCTAATAATAAAGATAAATATTAGAAATAGCCTTGCCGTGTAATGTGGCTATCTGTTTATATAATTAGCGGAGGAGACTAATTATAAAAAAGCGTTTAACTGCCCCCCGAACCTGCAAATTATAAAATAAGTTGACGGTGGCTGGCATGTGAAAGCAGTATGTCTCTCTGAGCCTAGAATATTTACCATGATGCCTCATTATATGTCTGCCGAAGAACCTCGCTATTGTAGGCTAGTTAAGAAGAGTAATTTGTTGTGGCTCGGTTCATCATTATAGCACTAGTTCAAGAAAAGCAGATTTATTAGGAAGAAAGATAATCGAAAGTAAAAAATTGTATTATCATTAATAATAATTAATTCGTTTCTTCCCTAACAATAGATTATCATGCTAGAGTCAGCATATATGTAGAACATGTGTAAGCTACTTTTTTAGGATGGGGTAATGTATGCATTTTGATGAACAAAGTAATGTGACTATTGTCATTACCAGTTGCGGCCGTTTTGATTTACTAAAAAAAACCATTCACTCTTTAGATAAATTTAATACGTACCCCATAAAATCTGTATTAATAACGGAAGATTCCGGAAAAAATCTAGATTTAGATATTCTTCCTGAAAGCTGGTTAAAGAACACAAATATTATCATTAACAACCCTAAGCTAGGACAGATTAAGTCTGTTGACTTAGCCTATAGTCGGGTGGATACAGACTATATCTTCCATTGTGAAGATGATTGGTGTTTTTACCGAAATGGATTTATTGAAGATTCACTGAAAGTTTTAAAAAATGACAGCAATGCATTGTTAGTTCAACTGAGAGATTTTAATGATGACATCATGATACATTATGATAGTCACTGTTTAAAAAATAAAAATAAAATGGACGATGTGGAGTACTCTCAATTATTTTGCAATGACAATATATGGGGAGGCTTTAGTTTTAATCCTGGGCTGAGAAGAAAGTCAGACTATGATTTTATTTCACAATATGATAACGGAAAAAGTTCAGACATTAGAGAACGTGAACTATCAATTCATTATCTATCCAGAGGGATGTACATTGCTATTTTGACTAAAAGTGCCGTTAAGCACATCGGTTGGGGAAGTCATATCTTAACTGAAGATGACATAAAAAAGAGAAAGAGAATAAAAAAAGTAAAAATTAAATATTCACTTATAGGTTTTTCTGTAGGCATCTTTTTTAGCATGGTGATTTTTTTGTTAATACATACTCATTAAAATAAAATGTGCTTTACGATGAAGGTCACGATTAATTATCCATTAACATTTTTCACATGTAATGAAAATCGTTTTACGATCAGGAAGTTCATCCACCGATCTGTTAAAACTGATTGAATCGTATCTTCCTTAAGCATTTACCGGTATGTAGATGTTGTACGAACACCGTTGACTTTTCAGATGACAGGCATCAAGTCATCTGAAAAGCTCATCATTTTAATTCTATTTTTTTGAATAATATTGTAGCCCTCCTAAATTTAGCCTTACCGCACAATGGGTTTGTCTGGTTAAAATACAATCAGCAGATAACCATGAAATACTGATAATCGAAGTTGACTTAAATGTATCCGGGCACTGAATCACGCCCGCATAGCTCACTGAACGATGTTTAGTCCATTATCTATGCAAAGCAAAAATCTGACGGTTTTAATATTAAAGAGACCCATGACTATCCATTGTATTAATAATGTAATAATAGGGTCTATTACCAGTGACTATTCGCTATAAAAATAGCATGCTCATTTTACACAGTCTCTATATTGCTCACAGATGATTTGAGTACTGAAACGTTGCAGTGTGCTTGGATCTATAGGTGGCGGATTATCGTAAATATCTTTCATTGTTGTAGCGAGTGAGGTGCTATCGAGAGCACAGAGACCGCGGGATAGCTCGCCAACCAGTATCTCAGCGGGGCCGCCGGGGCAGCGAGTACTGACAACCGGTGTATTCAGTATCAAGGCTTCAACTAAAACGTTGCCAAAACCTTCACTATCAGAGCTGCAAACTAATAGCCTGGCTGATTTTATCCAGGGTAATGGATTGGGCTGAAAGCCTTTAAAAATGACGCGATCGCTAATACCGAGTTCTCTGGCTAGTGCAGTAATTTTAGCTTTTTGTTCGGCATTACCCTGACCGAGAAGTAACAAAGGGGCCTTGATATGACTTTGTGCATAAGCTCGGAGCAGACGGTCATGACGCTTGGCCTGGTGGAATCGGCCGACATGAATAATGTAGTCCTGCTCTGAGATATCACAGGGTTGATCTGCATTCTGTCTGATAGCATCGAGATCAAAAGGGTTATAAATAGTACGCAGTTTTGAGGGGGTCACACCGCAGACCTCAATGAGATCCTTGCCCACTGCGGCTGAGACGGTAATAACATTGCGGTTCTGATAAACCTGTTTGATCTTCTGTTTTTTTAGCCAGCGGTTAAACCCTGTTCGATGCCCTAAATAGGAGGTTGAAAATACGCCGTGCAGGCAAAACCAGAGCGGGCGTGACTTGAGTATTTTGCTGCGTGCGACAATGCGATCTGTTTTATGAAGATTTGACAGTATAAGGTCAAACTTATCTGTTTTTTCAGCTTGTTCCAGCGCCTTATCCAATAAACTGGCGCGACGTGACAGCTCTGTAAGCTTCCGCCAGGGGGATGTTGCTGTGTCTTTAATGACCTGGTAATGCAATCCCGCTGGGATGGGATATTCGCAAACATCTCGCAATGAAAACAACGAAACGTTATCCCCTTCCCGAATAAAGTTCTCGGCAAGCGTTAATACCACTTTTTCAGCGCCACCGCCGGGAAGCCCATCGATAATAAATAATATATTCATATTACACACCCATGATTTTTTGGTACAAATCAATTAGTTGTGATGATAATTTCATTGAGGTACAAGGCATTATTTTTTCTCGGGCCAGTGATCCTTGAGTGGATCCCAAAGCCTGAGCAGGGAGAGCCATAATGGCCTCTTGTAGTGAGGCAATATCCAGGGCATCACAAACATAACCATTTTGACCCTGAGTAATGAATTCAGCCCCACCACAGCGAGTAGAGGTTATCACGGGCAAACCGCAAGACATGGCCTCAAGAATAACATTAGGGAAAGGATCATAGAGTGTGGGTAAGAGTAAGCCATCTGCCATCTGATAAAAGGGCAGAGTATCATGCTGCATACCAAAGAAATGTATCCGCGTTTCACAGCCCAGAGTTTTGGCAAGGTTTTGATAACGAGAGGCTTCTTTATCTTTACCAATAACAATAAGGTGGCGGCCTGTTGGCGCAATTGCCTTGATGGCTTGTGCCAGCCCCTTGCGTTCAAAACCCGATCCGACGAAAACAAAGCAGGTTGCATCCAGCGGGATCTGCCATTGTTTACGTAGCGCGATAAAATCTTGATGAGAAGGGGGAGCAAAGCGTTGCTGGTCTACAGCATTGTAGATAACGGTTATTTTGCTGGCAGGCACTGCGAAGGTATCAATGATTTCCTGTTTCACCATTTCAGCATTACAGATAATCCCCTTCAGCGCTGGTGATGCATACATTTCTCGCTCAGCGTTCATCACATAGCGATGATAACGACTCTTCAGCAGATGCTTCCCCTGCCATCCTGGTAAGATACGTTGACGTTGTTCCAGCCAGCACTGGTGAACGCCATCCCCTGCACGATAAATATCACATCCGGCAATACGCTCATGGCTCTGAACCAAATCAAATTGCTGTGCTTCCCAGAGTGCTCTGGCTGCGTGAGCAAAGCCTCGTTCGCGACTGATTCGGCCCCATTTAACAGGATTACAGATATGGATATGCCATTCGGGTTTGGAAGCTCCCTGCCATTCACGTGTGATGACATTGAGTTCCAGGTCATGTTCACCCAGAGCTTCGAGTGCGCGTGAAACAAAGCGTTCGGCACCGCCATCAGGGCGATATTTTTGCCTGATAAGCGCTAAGCGATATTTTTTCATGGCAGTAACCTTTTTGCTGCGGCAATAACGTGGTCAACAGGGATAGAGTCAAGATAGCGTTCCTGAGTATTGGTATCGATATCATCCGGATCAGGTAACGGTCCATAATCGCCGGCCCATAACACTTCTCCTTCTGCCTGCCATGGTCGCCATAAAACTAATTTTGATGGACCAAACAAGGCAACTAACGGCGTTTTTAAGGCTGCTGCCATATGCATTGGCACGGAATCGACACCAATAAAGAGCTGGGCATGATCGATCAGTGCTGCCAGTTGTCGAAGAGTCAGTTTTCCAGCCAGAGACGTGATGTGGGATGAAGTACAACTTGAAAGGATTTTATCAATCATTTCAAGTTCTTTCTTATCTGGTCCAGAGGTAAAAATAATATGCTTACCGGTGAGAGACAGTGCATTCGCTACCTGGCTCATATTCTCTTCACGCCAGCATTTAAAAAACCAACGGGAGGTTGGCTGAATGACAATAAAATTCTGCAGTACCTCTTCGGGGAGCAATCTCTGGCAAGCTTGCCAGTCCTCTGGGGTATAGCTCATTGTAGTACTAATATTATTGGTGCTGAGACCTAACGTTGCTAACGCAGAAAGATTTTTTTCAACAATGTGTTTTTGGGCGTGATCGTCAGTTGGAACCAGGTTGGTGTGGCACCATCGCCAGAGTGCATTTTGCCGTTTAGGAAAGTCAAAACCAATACGGACTGATGCGCCGGTGAAGGCTGTGATAATCGCACTGCGCCATTGGTCAGCCAGATTAATGACAATGTCATAATGGCGTTGCCGTAGGGTGCGCAATAACGCTGACTCATGACGCAACTGCTGACCCTTTCCCTGTTTTTTCCAGCGACGATCAATACCGTGAATCTGTGCTATTTCAGGATTTGCCAGCAGGATATCTCTGCTTTCTTCATATAGCAGGATATCAATTTCTGATTGTGGGTAGTGTTGTTTCAATACTGAAATGACGGGCGTTATTAGTAATATATCGCCATGGTGACGGAGTTGAATCACCAGGATACGAGAAGGCTTTACCTGTTTCAGAGAGTATATGGTTGAAGTCATAATATATTTATCGCTGGAGATTCATTCCCTGATTTTAGGTGATGAGATGGATTGAGAGAAGCTTTGTCTTACTCTAAAATGGCACGAGATATAAATATGGGGATAAATTCTAGTGTCGAAGCCTGCATTTTTGATAACGATCGATACCGAAGGTGACAATCTTTGGCAAAAGAACAGCAATCTTACAACGGAAAATGCACGTTATCTTCCCAGGTTTCAGGCATTATGTGAGAAATATGGCTTTAAGCCCGTTTATTTGACCAATTATGAAATGGCCATTGATCCCATTTATATCGAATTCGCCAAGGATGTGATTGCGCGCAATACTGCAGAAATTGGTATGCATTTACATGCATGGAATAGCCCACCGCTGATAGCTCTCACCGATGATGACTGGCGTTATAAGCCTTATCTTATCGAGTATCCTGATGATGTTATGAAACAGAAAATAAGTTTTATGACTCAATTATTGGAAGAGACATTTCAGACTAAGATGATCAGTCATCGGGCTGGTCGCTGGGCATTCGATGAACGTTATGCGGCACTGCTTCTTGAACATGGCTATCAGGTTGATTGCTCGGTAACCCCCAAAGTCGACTGGCGTGGGGCGAAAGGCGCACCCGATGGGAAAGGGGGGACGGATTATCGTGCTTTCCCAACCCATGCCTATTTTATGGATATACAGAATATCAGCCAGCCAGGAAACTCTTCACTGCTGCAAGTTCCGATGAGTATTCAGTATAAGCATTCGGCGTTTTTGAATACCGTCAAAACAGGCTACGATAAACTCAGAGGAAAAACACGTTCCCCTTCAGTTCATTGGTTACGTCCGATGGGTGGAAACTTAGCAACGATGCAGCTGGTTATTGAAAAAACGCTAGCGGGTGGCAGCGATTATATCGAGTATATGTTGCACTCATCAGAGTATATGCCGGGTGGAAGTCCAACATTTAAAACAGATGAAAATATTGAACAGCTGTATCAGGACCTCGAAAAGCTATTTATTTGGCTACAACCGAAGGTTACCGGCATGACGTTAGCTGAATATAATCATATAAAAAGAGCTCAAATTTAAGTGAAGAAAAAAAAAGTAAAATATATCAAGTTGTTAATGTCGATTTATCATTTTTTCAAACCCTTTCTGCAGAAAGGAGTGACACTTAGCCCTGATATGCAATTTCAGCGCATTGCTATTTATTCTACAACAGCGCTAGGCGATTTGATGTTCAATACGCCAGCTATTGTGGCTTTAAGGCAGCGTTATCCGGATGCAGAATTTCTATTAGTCTCCAGTAAGAAGAATCGTCAACTGGTTGAAAGTAGCCCTTGGTTTAGTCGTGTTATTTATTGGGATAATAAAATCCGCGATGCTTGTCTTGTGATTGGTGAATTAAAGAAATTTAATCCACAATTAACCGTTATCCTCCATTCATATGCACCCTATGATGTGTTGTGTGCAGTATTATCAGGTAGTCAATATATTATAAAAGATAACTATCATGTTGATTCAGATGATATGAACAGTTGGTTAAATCATTATCAAAATGAATATGACGGGCATTTAATTCAGCGTAAATTAGATCTACTTTCTGTTCTTGGCTGCGATAACCACGTGATTGATATGCAAATCCCGGTAGCCTTTGAGCGTGCTGTTAATGGTGGTATTTTTAAAATTGGTTTTCAATTAGGGGCTTCAGAAATAAGCCGTTGCTGGCCTGTTGAGCGGTTTGTTGAGCTAGCAGAACAGTTGGTTACCAGCTATCCTTTATGTCAGGTTATTTTAATTGGCGGTGCCAGGGAAAGTGATTTAGAGCAACAGTTTTTCGCTTTGTTACCTCAGGGTATTAACCAGAATATTGTGTCGACAGTAGGCAAAACAACGCTTTTAGAGTTACTGACGGTGCTTGATAGTCTTAGTGTTTTGGTCACTGGCGATACTGGGCCGCTACACTTGGCAGTAGCACTCAAAACGCCGACGGTGAGTTTATATTCAGAGGCTCAGCCGCAATATACGGGGCCTTATCAGGACAAAGATTTGCATCATATATTAAAGGTGGCACCTGACGAAATGGCACATCCGCGACCGTTAAGTTCTATCTCTGCAGACCGAGTGTTTCAGGTCGTTACGCAGATCTTAGAACCGAAATCAAACTAAGATAACCCGTTTTAATTCAGTTCGCAGTGGTATAGAGACAACCGATAAATAAAAAATGAATATTTATCGGTTGTCTGCATGATCAATTCAAACGGCTGTTTATCGTGCTATATAGAATGGCAACAGGTAGCCAGAAGAGCATCCATGAGGTATCAGGATTGGCGATAACGAACATCCCTTGAGTGGCATAAAACAATAGTGAGAAAATAAACAGAGAACATTCAAGAGCATAGCCTTTTCTAAAAGCAGAAAGGGCTATTTTTAGGCTGTAACCAATCATCAGTAGGAATGTTATCATACCGACAATTCCGCCTTTTAATAACACCGCGAAATAGACACTATGAGTCGTTGTAATATGTTGCTTAAGGCTATTGATAAAATCCAGGTCTTTACCGAATCCCCATCCTAATATAGGTTTCTGCAAGAACAGTTCAAAAGCATTTTGCCATATTCCAAAACGAACGAAACTTGAATTGTAACTTTGGCCGATACGTATAAATAAGCTACTATTATAATACATGAAAATAACGACTATGCTGATTACAACCAGTATTGAAATGATTGTTTTTATATGGTGGCGATTGATTTTTTTAAATGATAATAGCAGTGGCAGACTCGCCAGGAACAGGGAGAATAATGGATTGCGGCTTTGTGTTAGCAATAATCCAAAAAATAAAATCAGCGCCGGAAGGTAAAGCCATTTCTTACCGGTGTCACGAATTATCATGAAAATCAATAAAATACCGATCGCAAAGTACCCGCCAAGATCGATAACATTTGATGGTGCCCAGGCAAAACTTCTATTTAATCGTGATGAGAAAATGTGATTTTTATCGGCAAAGTATAATGTCAATATACATAAAATAGTAATTGAAGCAGCAAGAATACTGTAAATTTTAACGCGATTTAAACGTTCGGTAGCAATTTTAAATATAATAATAAATGCAATGATATATAGACTATGAGAAATTTCACTGGAAATATCTAACGGTTCTTCATTCCACATTCCACTCAGAGAAAAATAGAGCAGGAAAATAGCGATAAAAGCCATTCCATTTTTATATGACTGATAGTTTTTGTTTTTTATTATTTCGCCACAAATACTATCACGATAAATAATTATTGTGCCAATAAAAAGTATTAAAGAGCCATGAAATAAGTTGTTCACTAATTTCAGGCCACCGAAAATTGGCAGGCAAAAAATAAATAATGAAAATATAAAAATCATCAAAAATGGTACTGATTTTTTATTAAGGGTCATAAGTGTCCAACTTTTTAAAAATAGATGAATCTATTGCACTATGTTTTGAGAGGTTTATTACGGATATATTATTTTCTTTGAAAGTACTACTGGCCAGGCTGAAAGCTGGGATGATTAATGAATCTAATTTATCTTCAAGGAATGAAGGAAGTTTATCATTAGCATTTTCGTAAAATCGAGGATGATTAAAATTATTCATATCAAGGCCAGCGATAATAATTCTCTGAAAACCTAAATAGAAAATAATTTGTAACGCCCAATAAACAACAGTACCAGAGTCAAATATTCCTTCGCGGATATCTTTGTTAAAAGCAATGCACTCATTGTTTTTATCAAACATAACATTAGGTAACTTCTGGTATTTTTCTTTTATTTCATTATCAGAAATTGAAGGTTGATATATTTTATAGCAAGCATCTTCTATCAGGCAGATATTACATTTTATTTTATGACGACCAAACGTATTAACAATTTTCAAAATACCATGAGCCGTTGTAAAAAAATAAAGATCCTCGCGAGAGATAATATCTTGAATGATGGATTGACGTCGATCGATAAACGTCATATCGATGACAACATAAAAGTTAAGGTTGATACCGGCTTGTAACGAGATAGCTCCGTTAACTCCCATTGCAGGAGTCGTGGTTAGCGTTGAAAAGTCAGTTTCTTTCACAGATGGACCAGAGGCAATAAGTAATAAATCCCCCTGATATTTATGCTGTAGCGTACTGATATCTGAGATGGCTATAGGTTTTCCATTGATATTCAGCTCATAAATATGTCCCTGAACGGCTCTTTTTATCTTCAAATAGGGCCATAAGTTTTCATTATGTCGGTATGCTCTTGGATGAGTATACCGATAAATTTGTTTTAAGAGACTTTTCATCTGTGAATTTCATCTTTTAATAACTTTAATACGTCTTCGGGGAAGTTATCTGTCATTTTATCTCCACGACGTAGAGTAAACTGGTTTTGCCCGTAACCACCAATTAAACCCGGATCGGTGGGGCCATACAGAGTGACATTTGGACAGTCAAGAGCCGCAGTGAGATGACTGAGCCCGGTATCTACAGATACGACAAACCTGGCACCGGCCAGAACTCTGGCAACTTCTTCAAGGCTCATCCGTGGCAACACTTCAACAAAGTCATAGCCTTCGGCGAGTCTTTTCGCTCGGGCTTCTTCGTGAGGGGCACCCCACGGGAGCTTAATACTTAAGCCACTATTTGTCATTAGCCCCAGAAGATTTCGCCAGTGTGTTTCTGGCCAGTGTTTATCATCTCTGGTGGTCGCATGTAAGAATACAGCATAGTTCCCGGCGTTATCATTCAGAGGAGTCGGGAAATGGCGGGCAATGGCATAATCACCCAGCTGTTTGGGTTTGTTATAGCCCAGACTTTTAGCGAACAACTCACGAGTTCGCTCTACGGCATGTTGTTGCCATAGAACAGCGTGACGGTGGTTGTAAAACAGACTGGCGATGGGTTCTCTGGCACTGTGCCAGTCGAAGCCATGTTTACTTCCATGGGCTTTACGCGTGACCAGAGCTGCACTTTTCACCAAACCTTGTGCATCAATGACACAATCATAATTTTGGCGGTGTAACTCCTGATAAAACCGTTTACGGTCAGCGCGATTTTCTGCAGAAAACCAATTCTTCCGCCAGCGACGAATCGCAACAGGTATGACCCTGTCTACCGCCGGATGCCAACCTGGAATTTGTGCAAATCCTTCTTCAACTACCCAGTCAAAACGGATACCTGGCAGGGCTTGCATTGCATCAGTAAGTGCGGGGAGCGAATGCAGAACGTCACCCATTGACGAGGTTTTAACGATAAGTACCCGCATTAATTATCCTTACTGGAAGTCAGCAAATCCGTTAACGTCGCCAGTACGCTATCCGGGGTAATATCAATCAGACTCTGGTGATAACCTTCAGCTCCATCACCTTTACGCACTTTATGGTAGCCCTCAATTAAACGAATCACTTTGGCTTGATATGAGAGAGGGGGAGTGAAATCAGGGCTGCTTGGGCCATAAAGGGCGACTAATGGACGACCCAGTGCTGCGGCGATATGCATCAAACCAGAATCATTGGTGACGACCGCCTGACAGGCTGAAAGCAGGATAACGGCTTGTTCAAGCTGAGTTTCACCGGCAAGGTTACGACACCAGACTTGTTGTGAAGAGCTCAGTGCTGCCAGAATATCGTTTCCGGCTTCTTTATCTTTAGCTGAGCCAAAGAGTATAACCTGATACCCGTTATCAATAAGCTTTCCGGCCAGTGTGGCATAGTGATAATGTGGCCAGCGTTTCGCAGGGCCAAATTCTGCGCCCGGACAAAAACCGATAATAGGCCGGGTTCTATCGAGTGAAAAGGTGCTACAGAGGCGCGCTTGTTCATCTTCCGTCACGCTAAGTTTTGGCCATAGCAACGGTTGGGGTAAATCTTTGGCAGATGCTATCTGTGATTTATCATAGGCCAGTGCGACATAGCGCTGCACCATCAAAGGGAAGGCGGGTTTATCTAAAACGCGAATGTCATTTAACAGACCATAACGCATTTCACCACGCCAGCCTACACGTTGACTAATACCGGCAAAAAAAGGCACCAGAGCCGATTTAAATGAATTGGGTAAAATATAAGCTCTGTCATAGCCTTTGTTGCGCAGGCTGTGACCTAGCCGCCGGCGTTCACCGAACTCCAGTGCACCATGCCCCAGCGGCATAGCGATAGCTTCATTAACTTCAGGCATCCGTGCTAACAGAGGACGGCACCATGCAGGTGCCATCACATCGATTATCGCCTGGGGATAACGCGCCTTGAGCGTGCGGTAAAGACTTTGTGACATCATCATGTCACCCACCCATGACGGGCCAATCACCAGAATTTTCATGCGTTATTTAACCTGCGTACACACCCGGGTTTAGCCATTTCATATATTCCGTAACACCTTCAGCGACAGTTTTAAATGGCTTATCGTATCCGGCAGCACGCAGATTCGTCAGATCAGCCTGGGTAAATGCCTGGTAACGTCCTTTTAATTTGTCCGGGAAAGGAATGTATTCGATGCTGCCCTGTTGGTGAAAAGCGAGGGCGGCATCAGCCACGGCCTGGAATGATTCTGCGCGTCCGGTTCCGCAGTTATAAATGCCGGATACACCGTTTTCCCAGAACCACAGGTTAACCGCAGCGACATCACCCACGTATACAAAATCACGTTTGAAACCATCACTGCCTTCAAACAGCTTTGGATTTTCGCCGTTAGTTAATTGAGTATTTAAATGGAACGCGACGCTTGCCATACTTCCTTTATGTCCTTCACGTGGCCCATAAACATTGAAGTAGCGGAAACCGGTAATCTGAGAGTTGGCCTCAGGTAAAATTTGACGAACATATTCATCAAACAAAAACTTCGAGTAGCCATAAACGTTCAAAGGCTGCTCATACTGGCGAGATTCGATAAAGTCTTGGTTACGCCCACCGTAGGTGGCAGCAGAGGAGGCATACAAAAACGGAATTTCACGATCAAGGCAATAGTGAAGTAACTCTTTGGAGTACTGATAGTTATTATCCATCATGTACTTACCATCCCACTCGGTAGTAGAGGAGCAGGCTCCTTCATGGAATACGGCTTCAACATCGCCAAACGACTCATCGGCCAGCAATTGGATAAGAAAATCTTCTTTATCCATATAATCTGCAATATCGAGGTCAGCAAGATTGACGAATTTGGTTCCGTCTTTCAGGTTATCAACAACTAAAATGTCTCTGTAACCTTTCTCGTTAAGAGATTTAATAATGTTGCTGCCGATCATGCCAGCGCCGCCAGTCACAATAATCATATGCTTAACCTTTAAAAAGATGAAAGCCGTAAGACCGCATGTCTCAGGCGTTAATTTCCTTAATTATAACATTACAATGCCCTCCCGCATAATGGCGGGAGTTATTGGGCTTGGTTGTTTGTGCGAAAAATATGTGATTTTCAAATTAAAATGCTTAAATAAATCTATTTTACGGCATTAAATTTCAACTGAGTGAGACTGGAGAAACAGGCTGCATTGATATTCTGCCATTGAGCCTGTCTCTGTATTATCTACGACGGTATCCTGTTGCTAGATTAGGGTTGTTCTATTGCTTGCGGCTCTGTCGTCGCTGGCCATTGCCGCCATAGATAGTTTATCGCACGATCCTTAACTCCACCGATACTCTCTGTCAGCACATTGAAGTAAGTTGTCACGTAGACCGGCTCTATTGGTTGTTTAGGTTTGCAAAGTTGTCCCCCACGGAAAGGGTTACGTGGTGGCGTTTTAGCTGGCTTAGACTGTGGTTTTGCAGGCCGTGTTGGAGTCGAAGTATCGGTATAGGTTTCATTCAGTAAACTACTCGGACGGACCAGGATGATATCGGAAGGTAAATCAGACACCATTTGTTTAAGAACGCGAACAGTAGATGGATGAGGATGACCGATAGCAATGGCAGAGCCTGTCTGGCGTGCGACTCGGATTGCCCGATTAAACTGAGTCCGAATATCCGCTTCTTTCTGGCTGTCATCCAGAAAGATTTTACGTTTAATCACTTTAACCCCGGTTCCATTAGCTGCACGCATTGCCTGGCTGTTACCAATGGTCATGCTATCGAGAAAATAGAGATTATATTGGTCCAGAGCCTGCATTACTTTCTGCATACCAAACAGATTTGAGGTCATGGCGCTACCCATATGGTTGTTCAGACCAACAGCATGGGGAACTTTACTGACGGCATCACGAATAATGCGTTCTATTTCACTGCTGCTCATTTCTGGTCGCAGAGTGTCCTTTTCCAGCGGTTGCTTACTTAATGGTGCCATCGGCAGATGAATTAATACCTCATGCCCCTGGCTATGTGCCTTAGAGGCCATTTCTCTGGCATGGGGGGCATTGGGAAGCACAGCAACTGAAATATTGGGGGATACGGCCAGAACTTGGTTTTCCTGGGACGGGCGATAACCAAAGTCATCAATGACAATCGCCAATTTTCCAGCTAATACTGAGCCAGTCAGCATTAGCCCGCAGCTAAAGAGGAGTGTACGAAGCAGTGGCAAAACTTATTTTCCCAACCACGGTTGTGGATTGACGGCCTGGCCTTGGCGACGGATTTCAAAATAAAGTGATGAACGGCCCTGACCACCACTGCTCCCCACCAGAGCGACAGGTTGACCAGCACGAACCTGTGTGCCGACTTTGACCAGTGCGCTTTGGTTATAACCATAGAGACTCATATCACCTTTACCATGTTCCACGACCACAACCAAGCCATAACCCTGTAACCAGTCGGCGAGGATCACGCGCCCGTCAGCAATCGCTTTTACTTCTGAACCTTCTGGCGCGGAAATAACGATACCCTTCCAACGTAGTTCACCTTGCAGCCGTTCGCCATAACGATGCAGTAATGAACCCCGTACCGGCCAGTAAGCATTACCCTTTGGCGCTCCCAGTCCACCAGTACGTGAAATCAATGAACGTTCATTATCGGTCGGTTTATAGGTCGATCCTTTTTTGGTCGCTTCCTGCTGGCGTTCACGGACTTTCTGCGCTTCACGGGCTTCTTGTTCGGCGCGGGCTTTAGCAGCGGCCGCTGCACGGGCAATTTGCTTTTGCAGACGCGTCTCATTCTGACGCATTTCGGTTAGTTTTTGCTGCCCCTGCTGGAGGGATGACTCCAGACTGGCGAGTGTTTTTTGACGCTGATTACGCGCACTTTCCAGTTTAGCTTGCTGAGCCTGTTGCTCGTACAGCAACGTTTGTTGTTCGCTTTGCTTCTCTTCCAGCGCCGCTTTTTGTGTGGCAACTTCTTCTTTGGTTTGTCTCAGGTCGATGATAGTTTGCTGACGAGCAGCATTCAGGTAACCGAAATAAGCCTGCAGACGCTGACCTCGCTGACTTTCTTCACCGCTAAGAAGAAACTGTATACCGCTATGTTCCCCTTGGCGAAAAGCGGCGTCTAACTGCGCTGCCAGGTTACGCTCTTGGGTTGTCTGCTGTTTTTGCAGACGGGACAGGGAGGCGTTCATCTCTGAGACTTGGCGATTTAAAACAGCGAGCGTATTCCGGGTTTCATGGAGCTTGCTACTGGCGGCAGCAATCTCTTGTTCCTGGGCTTCGAGCTGGTTGAGTAATACCGAACGCTGTTGCTGTTGCTGGCGAACCTGACGTTCCTGAGTGACTATATTTTGCTGAAGAGACTTCAATTCCTCCGCATTATTGGCGTAGGCGGGGAATGTGCACAACAAAACACCAGCACTGAACAGGCTGGCACAGATAACGGGTTTTATGGCCCAGACTTTCGATAAAATTGTTGTGTCCCTCATAGCATAGGATTATTTCACGATGAATAGTGGCTTACCAGCCATCTCTTAATCCAATTCCTGTCCCGGTAGTATACTGAAAGTACAAGCATCAGTGTTCGTTAATCTATATCCGATGGTGAGATCAAGTGACAGGATTATCGTTCCAAATAGAAGGCACTTTGTGTTCGGCAATAAAGAATTGCCCTGTAAAAATAGCTTGAGTTATTGTGAGTTTTATTCAGAAACAACATTTTTTTAGTAACAAACCGCAGAATACGCATAACATCACCCAGACTGGCTGTAATTGACGCAACGCGAATGTATACTCGCTACCTGGTTTTCTTATTAATACATAGTCGGGAGTGACTACCCCCCATGCAAGAAATTATGCAATTCGTTGGCCGCCATCCCATTCTGAGCCTGGCGTGGATTGGCTTACTGGCAGCCGTACTGTTCACCACCTTTAAAGGGTTGGTCTCTAAAGTAAAAGTGATAACTCGTGGCGAAACAACCCGTTTAATGAACCATGAAGATGCTGTTGTGGTTGATGTCCGTTCACGTGATGATTTCCGTAAAGGACACATTGCTAACGCCATCAATGTACCAGCCGGTGATATTAAAAAAGGCACTTTTGGTGAGCTGGATAAATATAAAGAGAAAGCAGTTGTTGTGGTATGTAGTAATGGTATGGCTTCTCAGGAGCCTGCGAACTTACTGCATAAGGCTGGTTTTGCGAAAGTCTCTTTGCTGAAAGAAGGCATCTCTGGCTGGTCAGGTGAAAACCTGCCATTAGTTCGTGGTAAATAATCTACAAAATAGACAGGTAGATCATGGCGAAGATTGAAATCTATACCAAAGTGACATGCCCATTTTGCCATCGTGCAAAAGCACTCCTGAACACCAAAGAGGTCACTTTTCAGGAATTACCTATTGATGGTGATGCGGCAAAGCGGGAAGAGATGATCAACCGCAGTGGCAGAACGACGGTGCCACAAATTTTTATTGATGGACAGCACATTGGCGGTTGCGATGACTTGTATGCGTTAGATGCTCGTGGTGGACTTGATCCTCTGCTTGGCTAAAGCAATATAAATTTATTATCGTAGAATGATGCACATTTAAAATTAAAGGGTTTTCACAATGTCAGAACAAAACAGTACCGAAATGGCTTTCCAGATCCAGCGTGTCTATACCAAGGACGTTTCTTTTGAAGCCCCAGCAGCACCTCAGGTATTCCAAAAAGAGTGGCAGCCAGAAGTTAAGCTAGACTTAGACACTGCTTCCAGCCAGCTGGCGGAAGATGTGTATGAGGTTGTTTTACGTGTGACTGTTACTGCTACTTTGGGCGAAGAGACCGCTTTTCTGTGTGAAGTACAGCAAGCCGGTATTTTCTCTATAGGTGGTATTGAAGGCAATCAACTGGCACATTGCCTGGGTGCATACTGCCCGAACATTCTGTTCCCGTATGCACGTGAATGCATCACTAGCCTTGTTTCCCGTGGCACCTTCCCGCAGCTGAACCTTGCTCCAGTAAACTTTGACGCATTGTTCATGAGCTATTTGCAGCAGCAAGCGGGTGAAGGTGCTGAAAAACATCAGGATGCCTGATGGATAGCGTTAATGCTTCAATGACAGTAATCGGTGCCGGTTCTTACGGCACCGCTCTCGCGATCACGCTTGCCAGGAATGGTCACCACGTTGTGTTATGGGGGCATGATCCGAAACATATTGCGACGCTTCAGGCCTCCCGTTGCAATGTCGCTTTTCTTCCTGACGTCCCTTTTCCAGAGACACTGCATCTGGAAAGTAACCTGTCTGTGGCATTGAGTGCTAGCCGTAATATTCTGGTCGTCGTACCCAGTCATGTTTTTGGTAATGTACTGCACCAAATTAAGCCGCTGATGCGAAAAGATGCCCGTATTGTCTGGGCTACCAAGGGGCTGGAAGCTGAGACTGGACGGTTACTGCAAGATGTGGCTCGTGAAGTTCTGGGGGATGATATTCCGTTAGCGGTTATTTCAGGCCCGAGTTTTGCGAAAGAACTGGCAGCAGGTTTACCAACCGCGATTTCGCTGGCGGCGACAGATGCGCAGTTTGCTGATGACCTGCAACATTTGCTGCATTGCGGCAAAAGTTTCCGTGTTTATAGCAACCCAGATTTTATTGGCGTTCAGCTGGGTGGTGCGGTAAAAAATGTTATCGCTATCGGTGCCGGTATGTCGGATGGGATTGGTTTTGGTGCGAATGCCAGAACCGCCCTGATAACCCGAGGTCTCGCGGAGATGAGCCGTTTAGGTAGCGCATTAGGTGCTTCGCCAGAAACCTTTATGGGGATGGCGGGACTGGGTGACTTGGTACTGACTTGTACCGACAACCAGTCGCGTAACCGACGCTTTGGTATGATGCTGGGTCAGGGGCTTGACGTTGATGCTGCGCAGCAGCAGATAGGGCAAGTCGTTGAAGGGTATCGTAATACCAAAGAAGTGCGCGAGCTGGCATCGCGTGTTGGGGTTGAAATGCCCATTACCGAAGAAATTTATCAAGTCTTGTATTGCGGAAAAGACGTGCGCGAGGCAGCATTAACTCTGCTTGGTCGTACGCGCAAAGAGGAAAGAAGTCGTCAGTAATAGACGATGCCTTGTGATGCTGTAATCAAAGCGCCCTGACACTGGTTGTCGGGCGTTATTTTTTATCTGGAGAGAAGCAATGTCGTCTGAAGAACTGGATAGAGTGTGGAACAATATCAAAGCTGAAGCGCGTGCGCTTGCCGATTGTGAACCGATGTTAGCCAGTTTTTATCACTCGGCATTGCTAAAGCATGACGACTTGGGTAGTGCACTAAGCTATATGTTAGCCAATAAGCTTGCCTCACCGATTATGCCAGCCATTGCGATTCGTGAAATTGTTGAGGAAGCCTACGAGGCGGATCCACAGATGATAGCGTCAGCAGCTCAGGATATCGGTGCTGTACGCACCCGTGACCCGGCCATAGATAAATACTCTACCCCCTTGCTCTATCTGAAAGGTTTCCATGCGCTCCAGGCTTATCGCATTGGTCACTGGCTGTGGAAAGAAGGGCGCCAGACGCTAGCTATTTTCCTGCAAAATCAAGTCTCAGTTTCATTTCAGGTTGATATTCATCCGGCAGCGAAAATCGGCTGCGGTATCATGCTGGATCATGCAACCGGTATTGTGGTGGGCGAAACGGCCGTCATTGAGAATGATGTCTCTATCTTACAGAGTGTGACTCTGGGAGGAACCGGGAAAACCAGCGGTGACCGTCATCCCAAAATTCGTGAAGGTGTGATGATTGGCGCGGGTGCAAAAATTCTCGGTAATATTGAAGTGGGTACAGGAGCCAAAATAGGCGCAGGATCGGTGGTATTACAGCCGGTTCCTCCTCATACCACTGTCGCTGGGGTCCCTGCCAGAATTGTTGGCAAGCCTGCCAGCGACAAGCCATCTATGGATATGGATCAGCACTTCAATGGCATCAATAGCGGTTTTGAATACGGTGACGGTATTTAACCTTTGATTTCAGCGCCAGCATAACCTAGCTGGCGCCAGACTTCATAAACCACTACGGATACCGCATTAGAGAGATTCATACTGCGGCTATTCGGCATCATCGGAATACGTATTTTTTGTTCAGCCGGTAGCACATCTAAAATGGTTGCTGGCAACCCACGCGTTTCCGGACCAAACATCAGATAGTCCCCTTCCTGATAGTTTACGGCACTATGAGCGGGTGTGCCTTTCGTTGTCAGGGCAAACAGACGCTGAGGTTGTTCTGCTTCCTGAAATGCTTCGTAGTTCGCATGACGCAGCACGGCGGTAAATTCGTGGTAGTCGAGCCCGGCACGACGCAGACGTTTATCATCCCAGGTAAATCCCATAGGTTCGATAATATGCAGGCGGAAGCCGGTATTAGCGCATAAGCGAATAATATTCCCGGTATTAGGGGGGATTTCTGGTTCAAATAAGACGATATTTAGCATATAACCCTCATCAGCAAGGGGGACAGAATAGCAAAATGGTCGTCAGGCAGAAATGGAAACCTGGTCTGATATCAGAGGAAAAAAGCAGAGCGGATATTCAGCGGCGACAAAATGCACTTTGTCGCCGTGATATAAGGTCGTTATGACGTTATTTACGGTGGTACAGTGGGAGCCAGAGTACTAAACGGAGTCCACCCAGAGGGCTGTCTTCCGCTTTGACCCATCCCCGGTGTTGCTGAACGGCCGTTTCGACAATTGCCAGCCCCAATCCAGTCCCGCCTGACTCGCGATCTCGTGCTTCATCAGTACGATAGAATGGGCGGAATATCTGTTCCCTGTCATCAGGGCTAACACCCGGACCATCATCATCTACAGTGACAGTGATGCCTTGATTATCGACAGAGAAATTCACCGCTATTTTGGTATGTGAGTAGCGTAGTGCATTACGGACGATATTCTCCAGCGCACTTTCTAACGCGTTAGGGTTACCGTACATCAGCCATGGCCCAGGAGGATAGGTGATTTCCAGAAATTTGCCCATTTGCTCGGCTTCGAACGCGGCATTATCCAGCATTTCAGACCAGATATGGCTGGCTTTTATCGTCTCACTGACCAAGGCATTTTTTTGTTGATTACGTGACATGACCAGCAAGTCATTAATCATACCGTCAAGACGCTGTGCTTCGGTTTCAATACGCTCAAGCTCTTTACTTTCGCCACTACGACGACGCAGTAATGCTGTTCCTAACTGAAGGCGCGTCAATGGCGTACGCAGCTCATGAGAAATATCGGACAATAGCCTTTGCTGGGCTGTCATCATCCTTTCTAAAGCGGTAACCATCTGATTAAAACTTGAACCTGCCGCCTGGAATTCTTGCGGGCCGGCCTCCAGCTCTGGATGTTGTCGTAGGTTTCCCTGAGCAACGTCATCGGCTGCATTTTTGAGCTTACGTGCTGGTTTTGCCAGACTCCAGGCAAGCCATAATAGCAGGGGTGAACTGACCAGCATGGTGACTATCAGCAGCAGTAGCGGACGGTCAAATAGCAGGTTGATAAAGTCTGACTGCGAGTTACTTGCAGGACGAATCAGATAGAGCTGATAGCGATCTTCGCCATCCTCAACTGAGAAGGGACCAATCAGTTCAACACGACCGTATTTCTTTTTTTGTGGTTGTTCAGCATCATCAGACTGACCGATAAAGTTACGGATTATCTGCATTTCATTATGCTGAGCACCGATAACGCGTCCTTCAGTGGTCACCAGCAATAAACGCTGGCCGGGTGGCGCCCATTTATCAATGGCACGAAATAAGCGACGCCACCACATAAGATCATTGGGAGGGTCGGCTGCCAGCTCGGCCTCAACATGCTGTTCAATCATGTAGCCTTGACGTTGTTCATTTTCCATCAGTTCGGTCATCTGACGCGAGTCCAGCTTAGGTAGCATTAAGACCAGCATCAGAACCAAAGCCAGCGTGAGCCAGAAGATGGCAAAAATTCGCGCGGTAAGGCTACCTATCATGAAGCAGACACCATCAGATAACCGCGTCCACGCAGTGTTTTAAACCACGGGTGACCATCTTTACGATCCGGTAATTTACGACGCAGGTTAGAGATATGCATATCGATAGCCCTGTCAAATGGTGTCAGTCTTTTACCGAGAACTTCCTGGCTTAAATGTTCACGAGAAACGACCTGGCCTAAATGCTGTGCCAGCAGATATAACAAGGTAAATTCAGTTCCGGTCAAGTCCAGCGTCTGTCCATCAAAGCTGGCTTCCTGACGCCCTGGATTCACTGTCAGACCATCAATTTCAATACTGGTTGAACTACCATCACTAGTCTGTTGCTGTTCGCTCCAGTGTGAGCGACGCAAAATAGCGCGGATCCGGGCAACCAGTTCACGATCATTAAAGGGTTTGGGTAGATAATCATCCGCACCTAATTCAAGGCCAAGCACCCGGTCAAGCTCACTGCCGCGTGCAGTCAGCATGATTACCGGAGTCTGGTGAGTTTGGCGCAGTTCTTTTAAGGTATCAATGCCGTTTTTCTTCGGCATCATTACATCAAGTAATAACAGATCGATACTGTCATCCAACAGGGCCAAAGCTTGTTCACCATCATGGGCAACAATAACATTAAAGCCTTCCATATCGAGCAACTCCTTCAACAATGAAGTGAGCTCGCGGTCATCATCAACTAGCAGTATTTTATTCATTATTAAATTACCTCCGAGGCAGAAAGTACGTCATCAGAGCTTGCTAATCTATGACTTTACGTTGTTTTACACCCTCTGACGCTTGTTTGCAGCTGAAATCGTAGACTTGTTTTCATTGAATCGCAGCACACAAGATTTTGGGAGCGAATGATGCGCAAGGTTATCGCTGCCGTCATAGCCTCAACGCTGTCACTCAGTACTTTAGCTGGTCAAGCCGCTGACTTACCGATGAGCGTTAGCTGGCATCAAAATGAAGATCCGATAACGCGTAGTATCACTCAGGATCATATGTTTGACGGCATTAATCTGACTGAACAACAGCGCCAGCAAATGCGCGATCTTATGCAACGGGCAAGGCATGATAGCCCAGGTGTTAATATTAGCGAAATGGAGACTATGCATCGTCTGGTCACCGCAGAAAATTTTGATGAAACGGCAGTAAAAGCACTGACTGAAAAAATGGTACAGGAACAGGTTTCCCGTCAGGTAGAAATGGCGAAAGTACGTAATCAAATGTATCACTTGCTCACACCAGAGCAGCAGGCCGTTTTAGCACAGAAACACCGTCAACTTATGACGAAATATCGTGAATCGTCAGAGCGGCAGCGGAGTTATCCGTTGCACACGATGAGTAGTAACTTGAGTGAATAGTAGCCCCAGTTTTCCTTGCCATAGACACCATCCCTGTCTTCCCCGCCTTGACCGGCGGGTTTTTTTTGTCTAAAAATCAATCTTATATACTATGGTGTCGGTAGTAAATTCTTTATTATTAGCCCTGTCTCAGCGCAGGGAGGGCGAAAAACACAACGCCAGATTATCCGTGTAGATATGTTTCATTATCAGTCTGATGTTATGATGAACGGCGCTATTCTTTTAGCCTTGTTATTATCAGATTTTGGGTGGCCTTGCGCAGATCCCTTGTTCGCTTTAGGAATTGGCGTCTATATTTTATATTGTGCATGCTTGGGGGTAATGGTGCCGTGCACGTGTATCTTGGACGGGCTCTGCCAGATGCGAGCGACAGAAAGTTATTGATATCATCAATGTGTGGCCAGCTGTTCGGGGACACATAACCTCAGGGTACGATAGTCGGGCGCCACGCGTTTATACCGTTCCATATAGAATGGAATGATGATTTACCATGGTGCAGGCACATCGTATTGCCGACGACGTACAGCAAGCGATCTTTCACCCGTTTACTGGGTCAGAGATTATCATTCATCAGGATCCTTGCTCCGTCGTTCCTGCTGAACAGCAAGGGAAGTTTGCGCTTTAATTTTTTATCGGAAAATTGGCATCATCTGACCATTATTGCGTAATATGTCGTCATGGGGTTTTACCTGAATCAATTCAGCTGGAGGTTTTTGATAGATTTCCATTGTCTGCATGAGGTAATGGACTCTTACAGAGGCTTCCGGTAACAGAATTAATTTTGTTTTCAAAGTTCAGAGGTAGTCATGATCAAAAGAATTGGTGTGCTGACGAGTGGTGGTGATGCGCCGGGTATGAATGCGGCGATTCGTGGTGTGGTACGTGCTGCGTTATCAGAAGGTCTGGAAGTCATGGGTATCTATGATGGCTACCTCGGGCTGTATGAAGACCGCATGGTACAACTGGACCGCTATAGCGTCTCAGATATGATAAACCGTGGGGGCACATTCCTGGGCTCTGCGCGTTTCCCAGAATTTCGCGACGAGAAAATCCGTGAAGTGGCGATCCAGAACCTGAAAAACCGTGGTATTGATGCGCTAGTGGTTATTGGTGGTGATGGTTCTTACTTAGGTGCTCAGTGTCTGACTGAAACAGGTTTTCCTTGCATAGGACTACCTGGCACTATCGACAACGATATTAAAGGTACCGATTACACTATCGGTTACTTCACCGCACTGGAAACTGTTGTTGAAGCGATTGACCGCCTGCGTGACACCTCTTCTTCGCATCAGCGTATCTCTATCGTTGAAGTGATGGGGCGTTACTGTGGTGATCTGACTCTGGCTGCTGCGATTGCCGGGGGCTGTGAGTTTGTGGTATTGCCGGAAGTGGAGTTTAACCGCGAAGACTTGGTTGCAGAAATTAAAGCTGGGATCGCAAAAGGTAAAAAACACGCTATCGTTGCTATTACTGAGCACATCTGTGATGTTGACGAGCTGGCAAAATACATTGAAGATCATACCAAGCGTGAGACTCGCGCCACGGTGCTGGGCCATATTCAGCGTGGTGGTTCTCCGGTTGCTTATGACCGTATCCTGGCTTCTCGTATGGGTGCATATTCTATCGAGTTGCTGCTACAGGGCTACGGTGGTCGTTGTGTCGGTATCCAGGACGAAAAACTGGTACACCATGACATTATCGACGCCATCGAAAATATGAAACGTCCATTCAAAGGCGACTGGTTCGAGTGCGCTAAAAGATTGTACTAAAATTACCGCTGAACCTGTCAGGTGAGTCTGACAGCGTAATAGCTTGATGAGAGAGAACTGAACGTTCTCTCTCATTTTTTGTTTAATCGAACGCTGTTTTTTGACGAGCTTCGGATATCTTCTTCTTGCTGTTTGTTCTGGCAACTCCCTTATTTTTCAATAATCCCATCGCTTCTTTTACTCTTTTTATTCCTTTGGTGAATATCAAATCTTTTTTTATTCTTTATTTTCTGGATTCGTTTCTGGCAGGCTGAAGCCATCAATATCCAAAAAGAGAGCGTGCGATGAACAAGTGGGGCGTAGGACTAACATTATTGCTGGCATCAAGCGGTGTACTGGCGAAAGATATTCAGTTACTCAACGTGTCTTACGACCCGACTCGGGAACTGTACGATGAATACAACAAAGCGTTCAGCGCTCACTGGAAACAGCAAACCGGCGATAATGTCACGGTTCGTCAGTCTCATGGTGGCTCTGGTAAACAAGCCACCTCGGTGATTAATGGAATTGAAGCTGATGTTGTTACCTTAGCGCTGGCCTATGATATTGACGCTATTGCAAAACGTGGACGTGTGGATAAAGACTGGATCAAACGTCTGCCTGATAACTCTGCCCCCTATACTTCGACCATTGTCTTTTTGGTACGTAAAGGCAATCCAAAGCAAATTCAGGACTGGAATGATTTAATTAAACCGGATGTCTCGGTGATTACGCCAAATCCTAAAAGCTCAGGTGGAGCACGCTGGAACTATCTGGCTGCCTGGGGATATGCATTACATCACAACAACAATGATCCGGTAAAAGCCCAGGAGTTTGTCAAAAATCTGTTCCAGAATGTTGAAGTGCTCGACTCTGGTGCCCGCGGTTCAACCAGTACCTTTGTTGAGCGTGGGATCGGTGATGTGCTGATTGCATGGGAAAATGAAGCTCTGCTGGCCACGCGTGAACTGGGCAAAGATGAGTTTGAAATTATCACTCCAAGTGAGTCTATTTTGGCCGAGCCGACCGTATCCGTTGTCGATAAGGTAGTTGATAAGAAAGGTAATAAAGAGGTTGCGGAAGCCTATCTGAACTACCTTTATTCACCGGAAGGTCAGGAAATCGCCGCGAAAAACTACTATCGACCACGCTTACCTGAAGTGGCTGCTAAATACGAAAGTACTTTCCCGAAACTGAAACTATACACCATTGATGAAGAGTTTGGTGGCTGGACTAAAGCGCAGCAAGATCACTTCTCTACCGGCGGGATTTTTGATCAGATAAGCAAAAGATAGTGAGATTTCATCTTAAAATAAAAACCCGAATGACCAATGTTTTCGGGTTTTTTGTTTTATCGCCCGGATATTGGCACGTCTTTTTTTATCCAGTCGGCAAATGCCTGAACCTTCGGACGTTGTATGGCGCCTGGCGTCCGGTGGCCATTTCCTCACCGGCATACGCCTGCGGAATCACATAGATGTCTCGAGGAGCACAACTGTTTGCTGAGAAAAGATATGCAACCTGAAGGAGAAACATGGTTTCCCTTCAGGTAAGTCATCTTACAGCTCATGAGGGCCGTGAAGATTACGCTTTTTTCGCAGCAGCAGCTGCTTTAATGATAACCGCGAAGGCATCAGCTTTCAGAGAAGCGCCGCCGACTAATGCACCGTCGATATCTGGCTGAGTAAACAGTTCTGCAGCGTTAGCAGCATTAACAGAGCCGCCGTACTGGATAATGACTTGTTTAGCGACGTCTGCATCCACTTTGGCAATGTGGTCACGGATAAATTTGTGTACAGCCTGAGCTTGCGCAGGGGTTGCTGATTTACCGGTACCGATAGCCCAAACTGGCTCGTAAGCGATAACCACGCCGTTGAACGCTTCTGCGCCTTGAGTTTTCAGGACTGCATCAATCTGACGTGCGCAGACCTCTTCTGTTTTACCGGCTTCATTTTCCGCTTCAGTTTCACCAATACAGAGTACAGGCGTTAATCCTGCTGCTTTCAGTACTGCGAATTTCTTAGCAATCAGTTCATCAGACTCAGCATGATAGGTACGACGCTCTGAGTGACCAATGATGATGTATTGCGCACCGACATCTTTCAGCATGTCAGCAGAAGTTTCACCGGTAAAGGCACCTGACAGGTTAGTGTCGACGTCCTGGGCGCCAATAATGATATGGCTACCGGAAGCAGCATGTTTAGCCAGATCCAGGTACAGTGCCGGAGGAGCAATAGCTACGCTACAACCATCAACGCCAGCCAGCTCTTTGCGAAGATCCGCAATGAGCTCATGTACCATATGTTTGCTGCCGTTAAGTTTCCAGTTACCCATCACTAAAGGATGTCTCATTTCAATTCTCCACGCGGTAAGCATTAAAAAGAATGGCCGCCTTAGAAGTTATCTCATCAGGCTCTAAGGCGTCAGGTGTTTCAAAGAGTATAAAGACTCAGAGGAGGAATGACTCTGTTTTTTGTCAATTATCTACGCTAACTTAATGTATCCGATAGCATCAGCTTAATCGGTTCAACAGCGAAAGTAAGCCCTTTATCACCGTTATCTACGACAACATAGCGTAATGGACCATCATTCTGGGCGAAATAGCGTTTATTTTTGCTCTCACTCAGCAGTTTATTAATTTTTTCCAGACTCTGTTGTTTTGACAGTGACGGCGTGAAGCTATGCATGATCGCGGCAATATATTCGGTGGCTTTTTCCTGCGCTGCCTTTTGTTCTGAGTTCTTAACCGGAAGTCTGGTTATCTGGAGTGATTTGATTTTTAATGTTCCGCGTTCAAGTGCCGCAGAAGCATAAAGATGTTCATTGATGGTCGTTGCTGCTCGTGTCAGGTTTGCTTTGTCACGGCTTGACTCAATCGCCCGAAACTCATTGAGCGCTAACGTCGGATTTTCAGTATTAAACGTATTGCGAAATTGCGTGATGGTTAAATCAAACGTCGGGGCACCAGGCAGAAGGTAAGGGGCAACTTTCAAGGCAGGCGCACTTTCTGTCTGACTGAAAGCAACAGAACTGATGAATAGTGCTATGACCGGTAGCAGATACTTTATCAACATGCTTCTCCTGGTGATTTTCCCTGATTGATTAAATCGGCAATTCGCGGGCTTGTCAAAACAGGTACACTGTCGGGTAAGACGATAGCAAGGATTTGAGTAATGACCCTACAACAATGGTTGTTTTCTTTTAAAGGACGTATTGGACGTCGCGACTTCTGGATTTGGATAGGAGTATGGATTGTTGGTCTGGCGATTTTATTTACGCTGGCTGGCGCAGAAATCATGCCTTACTCCACCGCGGGTCTTTTTTTATCCGGCTCATTGATACCGACCGCTGCCGTCGTGGTTAAACGGCTGCATGACAGGAATAAAAAGGGCTGGTGGGCACTGCTTTTTATCCCCGCATGGCTACTTTTTGCTGGTAACTGGGAAGTCTTTGGTGGTTTCTGGCAGTGGGGATTGGGTCGCTTTCTGCCAACACTTATCCTCGTCATGATGCTGATAGACCTGGGTAGTTTTCTCGGTACCCAGGGAAGCAACCGCTTTGGTGATGAAACCAGCAAAGTGAAATATCGCTGAGTTACCAGTAATGTTCGGCAGTCATATGACCCGGCCGGCGACGTAAATGTTTCGTCATCTGTCGGGTTTCTTTCAAGAGTCGCTGGGTATCACGTACCATCTCGGGATTACCACATAGCATCACGTGACTGGTCTCAGGTATCATTGGCAGGCCGACAGCAGCTTCTAGCTCACCACTGGCAATCAGTGCCGGAACTCGGCCATACAGCGTGCCAGCAACCACTTCACGACTGATAACGGTCTGGATACGTAATTTACCCGCGTAGCGTTCAGCTAACTGCTGCATGACGGGTAAATAACTTAAATCATGATGGTAGCGTACCGCATGCAGCAGAACGATATTCTCAAACCGTTCTAAGTCTTTGCCTTCCTCAAGTACCGACAAATAAGGCCCTAATGCGGTACCGGTTGCTAACATCCACAAGGTGTTGCAGTCAGGAACCTCATCGAGCACAAAGAACCCCGCGGCTTCACTGACCAGCTGTATCTCATCCCCCGGCTGCATGGCGTGCAGACGCGGACTGAGTTTACCTTCAGGCACATTAACCAAATAGAACTCAAGATTAGGGTTATGCGGTGCATTGACGTAAGAATAAGCACGCTGAACACGCTCACCATCGATTTCCAGACCAATTTTGGTAAATTGCCCCGCGGTAAATGGAGCGACTGGAGCAAGCACCGTGAGGCTGAAAAGTGTGTCAGTCCAATGTTGAATCTTGGTAATTTTACCTGTAACCCAATCTGCCATGTCATGCTCCCGTTGCAATGTTTTGTCTATCTTTACCCGGTTTGGGAGACATTGCCAGTCCGAGTCAGGTTGAAAGCTCGAACCAACAAATCTCGCTATTACAGGATATGTTTCTGAACATTGGCGTCTTTACGGTCTAAATAGTGAATCGACTTGATGCGACGAATAGTACGAGATTTACCCCGAATGAGTAACGTTTCAGTCGTGGCCATATTACCTTTACGTGTAATACCGTCGAGTAAGTCACCAGCCGTGATACCGGTTGCTGAGAAAATGACATTATCGTTGCGTGCCATATCTTCCAGCTTCAAGACTTCACCAGCATTGATTCCCATTGCTTTACAGCGGGATAACTCTTCCTCTCCTAATCGGCGACTTTCTTCACTGTCACCTTTTACATCATGGCGGGGCAGCAGGCGTCCTTGCATATCACCATCCAGCGCCCGGATCACCGCAGCGGAGATGACGCCTTCTGGCGCGCCACCTATGCCATATAACACATCGACTTCACTGTCAGGCATACAGGTGAGAATCGAGGCCGCGACATCGCCATCTGGCACTGTAAATACGCGAATGCCTAGCTGCTGCATTTCACTGATAATGGCATCATGGCGTGGTTTGGCCAGAATCGTCACTGTCAGCTCACTGAGTGGCTTATCAAGTGCGTGAGCTATATTGTGTAAGTTAGCTTTAAGACCGAGATTCAGGTCAATAACGCCTTTTGCTCCAGGACCGACGACCAATTTTTCCATATACATATCGGGGGCGTGCAGGAAGGTTCCTTTGTCGCCTACAGCCATGACTGCGAGGGCATTCGCCTGACCCATTGCCGTCATACGTGTACCTTCAATTGGATCGACAGCAATATCTACCGCATCACCCTTTCCGGTACCGATTTTTTCACCGATATAGAGCATTGGGGCATCGTCAATCTCACCTTCACCAATCACGATTTGCCCATCGATATCGATTTGGTTGAGCATAATGCGCATGGCATGGACCGCAGCGCCATCGGCGGTATTTTTATCGCCACGCCCCAACCATTTGTAACCCGCCAGGGCAGCAGCTTCGGTTACACGGGAAAATTCGATAGCCAGTTCTCGTTTCATTACATACTCACTTATCAGGCAGAATTAGGCAGAAGTTTAGCACACAGATAAAATGGCCTCAGAGTGCGGAACCGCCTTGCATGAGTAAGATATTACCCCTCATGCCCGTCTTCCCATAATAGCGTACGATTAACGGCTTTTTTCCAGCCAGCATAAAGATAATTACGCTCAGTGGTTTCAATGCCCGGCTTAAAGGTTTTCTCAATGGTTGTTTTATCTTGTAACTCATCAAGACTTTGCCAGAAACCGACGGCCAGACCCGCCAGATAAGCGGCTCCTAAGGCTGTTACCTCGCGCACAGCGGGGCGTTCAACCGGGGTTCCAAGCGTATCGGACTGGAACTGCATTAGAAAATTATTCACCACGGCTCCACCATCCACGCGTAGAGCGTGCAAACGGATACCCGAGTCGGCTTGCATCGCTTCCAGAATATCCCGGGTTTGATAGGCGATAGACTCCAGTGTGGCGCGGATAATGTGGTTGGCATTGACGCCGCGAGTGAGACCTAAAATGCCTCCTCGAGCGTAAGGGTCCCAGTAAGGTGCTCCCAGACCCGTAAAGGCGGGTACCACGTAGACTCCATTGCTATTGGGAACTTTACTGGCGAAATATTCGGAGTCATCGGCATCACGAATGAGCTTCATCTCATCACGCAGCCATTGAATTGAGGCCCCAGCCATAAATACCGCGCCTTCCAGAGCATAGTTCACTTCACCTTTTGGACCGCAGGCAATAGTGGTGAGCAAACCGTGGCTTGAGGTCACGGCTTTTTCACCGGTGTTCATTAGCATAAAGCAGCCTGTACCATAGGTATTCTTTGCCATTCCTGCTTTAACGCAACATTGGCCAAAGAGAGCTGCTTGCTGATCTCCCGCGATGCCTGCGATAGGGATACGCGTTCCTCCTTTACCGCCGATATTGGTTTTACCATAGACTTCAGAGGATTTACGGACGGATGGCAGCATGATTCGAGGGATATCGAGATGTTGAAGCAACTTATTATCCCAGTCCAGATCTCGAATGTTGAATAACATGGTACGAGAGGCATTGGTATAATCGGTCACATGAACACGACCCTGGGTCATTTTCCAGACCAGCCAGGTATCAATGGTGCCAAATAATAGCTCACCGCGGTAGGCTCGCTCCCTGGCGCCTTCAACGTTATCGAGGATCCATTTTACCTTCGTAGCAGAAAAATAAGGGTCGACCACCAGACCGGTGTTGTGATGAATATACTCTTCCAGTCCATCATGTTTAAGCTGTTCACAGATATCAGCAGTACGTCTGCACTGCCAGACGATAGCATTGTAAATCGGCTTACCTGTTTCACGCTCCCATACCACAGTCGTTTCACGCTGATTAGTGATACCAATAGCCGCAACCTGGTCGGAGCTGATATCCGCTTTAGCCAGTGCTTCTATCAGGGTAGAACTCTGTGAAGCCCAGATTTCTAGTGGGTCATGTTCTACCCAGCCTGACTTAGGATAAATTTGGGTTAGTTCGTGCTGGGCAACACTGATGATATTGGCATTATTATCTAGGACAACGGCACGTGAGCTGGTGGTGCCTTGATCGAGGGCGACAATATATTTTTTTTCTGTAGTCATTATCAGGTCCTGAATTTATATTTTCACTGCTTGCTGCTTCTCTTCCTGCATCAGAGCAGTAATGCCAGCTAATTTTACCCTTAGCGTATTGATAAGTGGCAGCAGTGAATTAATAAAGGGTGAGCCAGGAAACAAAATTCAGCCCACTCTGAGTGATAAAATACTGTGAAATACGTGTTTTAGGTGAAGAAAGTGACGACGAGAGGCAGACACATGGTATGTTACGCAAAGAGCATAGTAAGCCGCTGGACACGAGCATCCGTGCTACTTACAATCGGGTAACGCTATGTGTTACACATAGGCTCATAAGGCGTCACCGAGAGATTGGGGCGAGGGTAACCCTGACGCATTCGAATTTTAGTTTGAAGTGTACCAGGTAAAACATCCATCAACGCCTGGCCATTCAGGAGAGGTTTACAATGTCATTTGAAGTATTTGAGAAACTGGAAGCGAAAGTTCAGCAGGCTGTTGATACGATTACTCTGTTACAGATGGAAATCGAAGAGCTGAAAGAAAAGAACAACGTTGTATCGCAAGAACTGCAACAGGCGGAAGGTCAGAAAGATGAGCTGGTGCGTGAAAATGGCTCGCTGAAAGAACAACTGCAAGGTTGGCAGGATCGTTTACACTCACTGCTGGGTAAAATGGAAGAAGTGTAACGCGATACTGATAATAAAAGAGTTTCAAAACAGGTCTCCCAGGAGACCTGTTTTATTAGGTCAGTCATTCTTCATGCTATTACAGCGTATTTCTAAACTGCAGGCTGATATCAGCTTTTTTGCTGGCTATTCAATATCCAGAGCATCTTCAGAAAGAATAATACCAGTATTATCGGCATACAGATGATCGCCTGAGAAGAATGTCACGCCACCGAAGTTAACGCGCACATCACTTTCACCGATACCCTCACTTGCGACGCCTGCCGGGGTAGCAGCAATAGCCTGAATACCAATATCGAGTTCTTCCAGATCGTCAACTTGACGTACGGCGCCATAGACCACAATGCCTTCCCACTCATTTTTATGAGCCAGATGAGCCAGGTCAGCATCAATCAATGCACGACGTACAGAGCCGCCGCCATCAACTAATAAGACATGTCCACGGCCATTTTCTTCAAGCAGGGTATAAAGTAACCCATTGTCTTCAAAGCATTTTACCGTAACTATTTGTCCACCAAACGACGTTCGTCCGCCAAAATTAGAAAATAGCGGTTCAACGACGTTGACCTCTTCCTGGTAGGTATCACAAAGCTCGGAAGTATCATATTTCATAGGATTCAGGTTCATCTGCTGCAGGGGAGCTCCAGTATATAGCGTAACGCTAACTGTTTGCAAAACCATCAATTGTTAATTGCTGTTTATTGTCTCTATACCCGTTATACATCAAGTTTATCAGGGAAAGTTAAGGGGTACTCAACACCACACCAACAGCAAATAACAGATTGACGAGTAAAGCGCCTTTGACCGTACGCTCCAGCATTGGGCGCATAGATACAGGGTCTTGTTCACGTAAAACGTAGTGGGCCTGTTTGACCAGCTGTGGGGCAGCCAGAATAAAAAGCCATCCCCATACGCTCTTGAGCCACAAAAGATTAAACAGGGCCAAACAGAGAAGTGATCCCATGAGCAGGCAGAGGTGATAGCGACGGGCAACGACGGGGCCCAGGCGTACTGCCAGAGTATTTTTACCGTTTTCGCTATCACTCTCGATATCGCGTAAGTTATTAATATTCAGCACTGCGGTTGCCAGTAACCCACAAGCAGTGGCCGGAAAAATAACTAATAAAGCGAGTGTATGCGCTTGCAGATACCAGGTTCCTGCGACACTGATCCAGCCAAAAAAGATCAGCACCGAAATATCACCCAGTCCCATATAGCCGTAGGGACGGGTGCCGACGGTATAGGTGATTGCGGCAGCGATGGATAACACACCCAGTAGCAAGAAGCCGAGAAAATCAGTAAAGGTTTCGCAGGCCAGTGCCACCAGTGAGAAACCGGACAGGCAAATCAGAATCACGGTAATGACCAAAGCGCGTTTCATTTGTGCCTGGGTAATCAGCCCTTTTTGCATACCGCGTAATGGTCCGATTCTATCTTCTTTATCACTGCCTTTTACCGCATCACCGTAATCATTGGCCAGATTGGATAAAATTTGTAACAGACCAGCAGTGAGTAACGCTAACAGAGCGATCGCTGGGTTAAAAACATGCTGCCAGTAGGCAAGTGCGGAGCCGCAGACGATAGAAGCAAATGCCAAGGGGAGGGTGCGGGGGCGCAGGCTTTCAAGCCAGGCTTGGGTCATACTCGCAGATTGCAGATTGCTCATTATTTCAGGCGCCAGATAAAAAAGGGAACATAGGTTGTCCCTTAAAGTGAATAATAAACACTAATATTCGTGGTAAGAGATAGCAAATAATTGATTGTAGATGGTTAAATATAAAAAAAGGAGGCATAAGCCTCCCTTGAATCAAATAAAATGCATTTGCTCGAAATTACAGGATAAAACGGCTCAGATCTTCGTCTGCAACCAGTTCATCCAGATGTTTACTGACATAAGCGGCATCGATAATCACAGACTGGCCATTCATCTCGCTGGCGTCATAAGAGATCTCTTCTACCAGACGTTCAAGCACAGTATGCAGACGGCGTGCACCGATATTTTCGGTAGACTCATTCACTTGCCATGCGGCTTGTGCAATACGACGAATACCGTCTTCAGTGAAATCGATATTAACCCCTTCCGTTGCCATCAGTGCTTTGTACTGAATGGTAATAGAAGCATTAGGCTCGGTCAGGATACGCTCGAAGTCGTCTACGGTTAGCGCCTGTAATTCAACACGAATTGGCAGACGACCCTGGAGTTCAGGAATCAAGTCAGAAGGGCTGGCAACTTGGAAAGCACCGGAAGCAATAAACAGAATATGGTCTGTTTTTACCATGCCATGTTTTGTTGAAACAGTGCAGCCTTCTACCAGTGGCAGCAGGTCACGCTGAACACCTTCACGAGAGACGTCTGGGCCGGAAGCATTGCCGCCACGCTTACAGATTTTGTCGAACTCATCAATAAAGACGATACCGTGTTGTTCAACCGCATCGATAGCATCCTGTTTCAGTTCTTCAGGATTAACCAGTTTGGCCGCTTCTTCTTCAATCAGCAGCTTCATTGCATCTTTGATTTTCAGTTTACGCGGCTTTTGCTTCTGGCCACCGAGATTCTGAAACATCGATTGCAGCTGGCTGGTCATCTCTTCCATGCCAGGAGGAGCCATGATTTCCACACCTACTGGAACAGCGGCCAGCTCGATTTCAATTTCTTTATCGTCCAGTTGACCTTCACGCAGTTTTTTACGGAAGCTTTGACGTGCAGCAGAAGGCTCTGACTGAGTCTCAGACTGACCCCAATTATTTTTTGCTGGTGGGATCAGAGCATCCAGAATGCGCTCTTCGGCCATCTCTTCGGCACGGAAACGGTTTTTGTCGATAGACTGCATGCGAACCATTTTCACAGCAGCATCAGTCAGGTCGCGGATAATGGAATCAACTTCTTTACCGACGTAACCCACTTCAGTGAATTTAGTCGCTTCGACTTTGATAAACGGCGCATTAGCCAGTTTTGCCAGACGACGGGCAATTTCAGTTTTACCGACACCGGTTGGCCCGATCATCAGAATATTTTTTGGCGTAACTTCATGGCGCAACTCTTCATCCAGTTGCATCCGGCGCCAGCGATTACGCAGCGCGATAGCTACAGAGCGTTTGGCACTATCTTGGCCAATAATATGTTTGTTCAGCTCGCTGACAATTTCGCGTGGAGTCATTTCAGACATGGGAGATCCTTACGCCTTAGACGATAATTCTTCAATAGTGTGGAAATGGTTAGTGTATATACAGATATCACCAGCAATTTCCAGCGATTTTTCAACGATATCACGAGCACCTAATTCAGAGTTGTTCAGCAATGCACGCGCAGCAGCCTGCGCGAAAGGACCCCCTGAACCAATAGCAATCAAGTCATCTTCTGGCTGAATAACATCACCATTACCGGTGATAATCAGTGACGAGTTTTCGTCTGCAACGGCCAGTAATGCTTCAAGCTTGCGTAGCATACGATCAGTACGCCAGTCTTTTGCCAGCTCAACAGCCGCTTTCACCAGATGGCCCTGGTGCATTTCAAGCTTACGCTCAAAGAGTTCAAACAGAGTAAAGGCATCCGCTGTACCGCCAGCAAAGCCTGCAATCACTTTATCGTTATATAAACGACGTACTTTTTTGACATTACCTTTCATCACGGTATTGCCGAGAGTCGCCTGACCATCGCCACCGATCACTACTTTGCCGTTACGGCGTACACTTACTATTGTTGTCACGAGCAGACCCCTTTGCATCAGCTAAATATTAGCCCTGTGCGGCGCACGGGGCATAATTTAGTTATAAATGGGGGGGTTTTTTAGGGTTTCAACCCCCGAAAGCAAGACGAATACAGTTACCATGCCCGGCTACTTTTAGGCGGCTTATGGTGTTGTCGGCATTTTCTTTACCTTTTAACGGACCGATAACCACACGGTTCCAGCCATTATTGGTCGTAATATGTGAATCAAAACCTTTAAATGCCAGCTGAGCACGAACTGTTTCTGCCTGTTCACTGCCCTTAAAGGAGCCACACTGAATCATCCAGCGGCGTTCATCCTTTTTCTCCTGATCAGCTGCACGTTTTGCCGGTTCAGGTCCACGGGTCACGGGGGCAACAGGGGCAACAGGGGCAGCGGGCTGAGTCTGTGCTACACGCGGCTGTTGTACCGGCTGTTCGACGACTCGCGTTTGCGTGCGTGTCGGCTCGGCCACGGGAGTCTGTGCCTGATAATTCAACGACGGTTGCTTGGTTTGAGTTTGTTTTTGTCGTGGGTCAGTGGTTTGTTCATTCCAGGGAACTTCATTGAGTTGCATCGGTTGTTGCTGACGCATATCGGCCTGCATCTGTTCCAGCAACTGGCGTTGTTCACTGGTTAAATTTTGTGAGTTGATAATCTCACCACCAGCGGTGGGTTCTGTAGGCGTACGTACTCCTGGCTGGCGGTTTTCCAGCTCTTTAATGTAACGCCAGCGCTCTTCTGGTTTTGGAGGCAAACCGTTTCCGGTGACTTTATGGTCGGGAATAACTTCTATTTCTTCCGCTTTACGATGCGTGATGAAGTAAAGGGCACTAACAAAAGCCACAACGACTGCCGCTGCAATAACAATCATTGCAGGTGATACAGAGGAACGACGTTGCGTTTTTCGGGGAGTAGTTTTCTTGCGCCGCGTACCAGTTGATTGCGCGCGGCGTACATAATCTCGTTGTGCCACTATGCTGTCTTCATTCGTTTAATTGCCCCCTATGTTACTTAAGGGGCAGGTCTTTGACCAGTTTATACGAGTACCAAGTGGCTCATTTCCCTTTGCCAGGGGCGCTAGTGCTACCACGTTCAACCAGAACGCAGTCTAATAGACGAGATCCATTACTGACAGTTTGCCCTTGTAACTGATCCAGTAACAGCAGCATAGCTTCCTTACCAATATTGAAGCGAGGCTGCGCCACAGTAGTGAGAGGTGGATCACAATATTTGGACAGTTCAATATCATCAAATCCCATAATAGAGAGATCTTCTGGTACCCGCAGACCTCGGCGTTTAGCACTGGAGATTGCACCCAACGCCATCACGTCGGTATGACAAAAAATGGCGGTAGGTGGCTGGGGTAGCATCATCAGCTTTTCCAGTGCATCCGAACCGGCTTCAAAGGTGAAATCGCCGCGAGCAATATAATGCGGGTCAACCTCGGTTCCGGTACGACGCAATGCCTGCACATAACCTTGTAGTCGATAATGGCAGTGTGGCATTTCTTCCGGGCCGGCAATGCAGGCTATACGTTTATGTCCTAGTTTCTGTAAATAAGAGACGGCATTGAAGGCGGCGGTCAGGTTATCGATATGTACGGTAGGTAATTCGAGTTCAGGGGCAAACTCATTCGCCATGACTATCGGCGGCAGGTTGCGCTGTTCTTCTTTACTGGCGCCAAAGGGGAGGCGGGAACCCAGCAGCAACATTCCATCAATCTGCTTGGTAATAATAAGGTCAATAAAGGTCTTTTCTTGCTGATCCTGATGAGCACAATCGCCGATTAATACCAGATAACCATGACTGGCAGCGGTTATCTCAATTCCGCGGATAATTTCACTAAAAAAAGGATCACAAATATCAGGAACAATAACCAGTAATGTGCGTGATTCATTACGCTTGATATTTCGACCTAAAGAGTGTGGTAAATAGCCCACTTCAATCGCGGCTTGTTCAACGCGATGGCGAGTATGTTGCGAGACTTTATCTGGATTCATCAGTGCACGCGATACGGTTGCTGTTGAGACTTGGGCTCGGACAGCAACATCTTTCATGGTGGCATTTTCCACCTGTTGTTTAGTCGAATTCAACGTCTTTCTCCTCGTGCGTACTACGCTGTCATCAACACATCCTGTGTTGGTGACAGTACGCCTCATTCTTATCAGACTATTGCGCTATGTAGTTACAAAAATTTCATAAGAAATGTGACGAATATTGAATTTTTCGATCTACTTCGCATAAAGCAGTCCTTTTTGTGTTAACCCTCGATAGGATCGATGTCGAGCGTCCATTTCACTTTACGCGCTTCAGGTAGCGTATTGATAAGCATTAATGTATGGCTGATAAGTTTCTGTAACCTGGCGCGTGAGGGGTGTTGAAGCAATAATTGCCAGCGAAAACGTCCGCTACGTTTAGCTTGTAAGGCCGGAACGGGACCCATTATCCACAGTTGTTCATCTCGCAGAGGACTGGCTTCCAACAGATTGCGTAGTTGCTGAAGAAATAGCGAAGCCTGCTGGTTATTCTGGTCTTCTGCGCGAAACATAGCATGACTGGTAAAGGGAGGTAAGAACACCGTTTTTCGTTCATTTAGCGTCTCGCTGGCAAAAGCGTCGTAACCCTTGGTCAGCAAGGTCTGTAGTAAAGGGTGTTCCGGATGGTGTGTCTGAAGTAATACCTCGCCCTTTTTACCTGCCCGGCCCGCTCGGCCAGAAACCTGTACATAAAGCTGGGCAAAGCGTTCCGCTGCTCTGAAATCACCAGAAAACAGTGCGCCGTCAACATCCAGTAAAGCCACCAAAGTCACATCAGGAAAATGATGCCCTTTGGCCAGCATTTGGGTGCCAATGAGCAAACGGGCTCCGCCGCGATGCACTTCCGCCAGCTGTTGCTCCAGCGCTCCTTTACGACTGGTGGTATCCCTGTCGATACGTGAAATAGGGGTACCAGGAAACAGGGGCTGCAGGCTATGTTCAAGCTGTTCGGTACCCATACCAACCGAGATTAAATGGGTTGAACCGCATTGCGGGCACTGATTAGGAATGGCGCGCTGACTGTCACAGTGGTGGCAACGCAGATTACGCTGTCCCTGATGCACCGTATAATAACTGTCACAGCGCGTACATTCTGCAATCCAGCCACAATCGTGACACAGTAGGGCAGGAGCATAACCACGGCGGTTTAAAAACAAGATAACCTGGTTATCTGCCGCCAGATGTTTACCGATACTTTTAATCAGCGCCGGCGATAAGCCGGATTTGAGTGCCTGCCCTTTCATGTCGATAACATGCTGAGTAGCAGGTGTGGCGTTACCGGCCCGTTTTGTCAGGCGTAACTGACGGTATTTGCCAGTGTGTACATTGTGCAGAGTTTCCAGCGCAGGCGTGGCGGAGCCAAGGATAATCGGGATATCTTCGGTATAAGCACGATAAACCGCGAGATCTCTGGCGTGATAGCGCCAGCCTTCATGTTGTTTATAAGAGCTATCATGCTCTTCATCTATCACAATGACCCCAAGATTGCAGAAGGGCGTAAACAAAGCAGAACGCGTCCCAATGACAATCGCGGTTTCTCCATTACGCGCTTTAAGCCAGACATTCAGTCGCTCGCTGTCGTTTAAACCTGAATGCATCACTTCAACGGGGGCGTTGAAACGCTCCCTGAATCGGGCAATTGTTTGTGGAGTCAGGCCAATTTCAGGCACCAGTACCAGTGCTTGTTTACCTTGTGCGAGCACATTTTCCAGCACACTGAGATAGACTTCTGTTTTGCCCGAGCCAGTGATACCTGCCAGCAACCAGCAGGAAAAATGGTCAGCATCACTGTGTATTGCCCCCACAGCTGTCGCTTGTTCAGTATTAAGCTTTAACCGTTCTTCGGCTATTGAATAGGTTTTACGCCAGTCTTCTGTCGCAGGAGCAGCACTGTTCAGCTCACACAGCCCTTTCGCTTTTAATGCCTGTAACGCGGTTTCATTGATTTCTAACTCTGTCACCTGATGACGCCAGATGATGGCATGGCGTAATGCCGCTAAAGCCTGTTGCTGTTTCGGCGCGCGTTTCAGACTGTTGAGATCGATAGTCTTACCCTGCTCGGTAGCAAACCAGTACCACAGGGGGGCATGATGGGCGGGTTTGCCCTGACGCAATAAAACAGGTAGCGCATGGAACAGTACTTCACCAATGGGATAATGGTAATACGCAGCAGCCCATAGCAGTACGCGCCACAGTGGCTCGGGAAATAATGACTCACTGTCCAGCGGAGCGGACACCGATTTTAGACTTTCTACAGCCAGTTCACTGTGTTCTTTCACGGCTATCACAATACCCACTGCCTGGCGCTGTTTACCAAAGGGTACTTGCAACCGGCAGCCTGTAGTGACCTGCATTCCTTCCGGGATCAGATAATCAAAAGTACGTGCCAGAGGGACCTGAAGGGCTACTTGAGCGATGGGCATGGAGATATCCTGACAGGAAAAATGACGTAATAGTGTACACTGCACGCAGCGAGTTTGCGGATCAGTTTGCACCTTTAATCGGACTTCTGTATGATTTGCCGCCTTTGGTACGCAATTCTGGTACCAATTTCATTTATTTATTAACATCGCGTGGTGTCTGGCGTTAGGGCTGGAAGAGCGGCGCGGCCTTATACTGAGGTTTGCCATGAGAAAGAATATTCACCCAAGTTATAATGCGATTACTGCAACTTGTTCTTGCGGTAATGTTATCAAAACCCACTCTACTTTGGGTCACGACCTGAACCTGGACGTGTGCGGTAACTGCCACCCATTCTATACTGGTAAACAACGTGTTGTTGATACCGGTGGTCGTGTTGATCGCTTTAACAAGCGTTTCAGCGTACCAGGCGCGAAAAAATAATTTTTGCATCTGGAAAGAAAAAGGCGCCTCAGGCCTGAGGGATCCCCAGAAACATCATCAATACACCATGATGATGTTTCTATAGGCTCTCGCCATATCGGCGTATACCC
>CANRKT010000017.1 GCA_947631255.1 uncultured Enterobacteriaceae bacterium | reverse complement strand
AATCACTGTTAAGTTTATATAATATTGATCTTTTATGCGGTAAACTGTAAATCAATTAATACAATGAATGAGAATATCTTCTCTTATCAGGAGGCGTGTTTTATGTCTTTATCTGAAATCCTACTCAAGGATGTAGTCTATAAACGGTTGAAAGATAGAATTGTTAATGGATTGATGCCGTTTGGCATGAAGATTTCAGAGAAAATTATTGCTGAGGAGTTTAGTATCAGTAAAACTCCAGTTCGCGATGCCATTCATATGCTGGTACAAGAAGGGTTATTAATTGTTAAGCCCCAATCTGGTACTTTTGTCATTAATCTGGATAAAAAACTAATTTATGACATGATGCGTTTTCGTTCAGTCATTGAATGTGGTTGTGTAGATATTGTTTTCCAGAATGGAACCCATGGTGTGTTAGGTCGTTATCTTGAGACAATTAATGAAATCATGAAGATAAAAATTGCGGAAGAAGACTGGGATTCATACTGCACCTATGATTATCAGTTTCATGTATCTATTGTTCAAATGGCCGATAACGAACACCTCAGAAAGTCACATGACTCTGTTGCTACTCTTATGTTAGCTATGCTGAATCAATTAGGACGTAAAGATAAAAAAGGATATTCACAACAGAATGTGGATGAACATCGGGAATTTACTGAATATCTGCTTAATAATGATCAGGAAAATGCGATTAATATGCTGAAATCACATCTGGATCCCTCACTGAAGCCTTATTTACTGTAAGTATTTTGTACTTGAAAGAGTAAATACTTAACTCACTATAATGATAAATGGTGAGTTAATTTTATTATTAACTAGCGTAAAATATTCCTCTGTTTAATCCCACTAATTACGTAGTGAATAGCATGGTTATCCTTACCCTATACACAAAGTCTATAGCAGAACATCCTTGTTCTTCGGTTACCGTGGGGTTCAATCGATTACAGGACTACCAGCGATTAACCCAATGCTTTGGCTGCGCACCCGACAATATACGTACAGCTTCCTGAGCCGCTTTGGTCTGTAATTCCATACAGGACTCTACGCTATACCAGGCAGTATGATCTGAGACCACGCAGTTTGTCAGAGCAAAAAGTGGATGGCCATTAAGGGCGGGTTCTTTTTCAAAAACATCGATACCTGCGGCAAAAATCTTTTTATTTGCAAGGGCATGGTAGAGTGCAGTTTCATCGATTAATCCACCTCGACCTGTATTAACGATAACGGTTGTGCTCTTCATCAACTCTAGGCGTTGCTGGTTGATAATATAGCGAGTATCTTCAGTTAATGGGGCATGCAATGAGATAAAGTCAGCCTCTCTGCACAGCGTATCGATATCGACCGGGATCACATTGTACTTGGCACACTCTTCGGCACTGACATAAGGGTCGTGAACCAGTACTCTTTCTAGTCCCATCGCACTAGCTTTAGCAAGAAAACATTTTGCAATACGACCAAAACTGACCAAACCCAGTGTTTTACCGTACATCAGACGCATGGGGGCTTTTTCCGCGATATTCCACGCGCCCAGACGGACTTCACGATCCCTGAGACTAATTTGTCTGCTGGCCGTCAGCATTAATCCCAGTGCGTACTCCGCTACAGCATCTGCGCCATAGTCCGGGACGTTAGCAACAGCTATTTTACGTTCAGTCGCATAGGCACAATCAACATTGTCGTAACCGACGCCATAACGGACAATACCTTTTATTTTCTCCATATGCTCAATAATATTAGCAGGTAATGGACGGTCGCGTAATAATATGACTTCAGCATCTTTAACGGCAGAAATTACTTCATCAAAGCTTGCATCTTCAGATACAACAGCCAATTCTGCACTAACTTCACTGAGTATTTTTCTCTCTGCTGAATAGCTACTATAACCTGGCTCTAAAATAACAACTTTTTTATTTTTCATCATTCGCCCAAAGCTAATTGAAGTATTAGATTTATTTAAAAGAGCATGGAAAATAGCATCTCATCAACAAAATGTATCACAATTCGTGATGCAAGCCGCACAAATGCAACAAATCTGATACATCAGTTTTATTCTTAGTGACTTTTCCAGACAAAAGCCATAAATATCTAACGAGTGATGGTAAAGACTTATTTCTGCGTAATGTTACATATCTTGTGACACCACTCACAAATATTTGTTATGGACTGAAAATCTTGATCTGACAGGGTGAGTTTTCCCTGGGGTTTGAAAGAAGAATATTGGTTATCTGGTGATAATAAGTGTGATATTCATTTGCTGAGTAACGAAATCATTCTCCTTGGAAGCTGGATTTATTTTTCCAGTTATTTGTTTTTGTAAATGGAGAATTTCTCTCTATTAAGATGTTTTTATGTAGAAAATATAGGAAGAAAATCACATTTCGAAAAATATATTCAATAAATATGGGGTTAAATATGTCATTGATAAACTATAAAAATATTAATAAGTGGGTCTTGGCTGGCGGTCTGGCATTAAGTTCTCTGATGACAGCAACCATGGCGTACGCTAACGAAGTCAAAACAGCCCGCCTTGGACACATTTTTACTGATAGCCACCCGCGTGGTATCGCAATGCAGCGCTTTGCCGATACGGTTAAAGAAAAAAGCAACGGTGAGATTACGATCGATATATTTAGCTCCTCAACGCTGGGATCAGAGCAGCAGATGCTACAGGCAATCCAGGGGAATGTGCAGCAATTCTATCTGGGCTCATTATCACCATTAGCCGGACGTCAGAAAGAGCTACAAATTTTTGATTTCCCATTCCTGTTCCAAAGTCATGAAGAAGCGGCTCAAGTTCTGGATGGCCCTGTAGGTCAGAAAATGCTTGAGAATCTTTATGGAATGCGTATGTACCCATTGACTTGGAGTGGCGGTGCTTTCCGTGACTTGGCCAATAACAAACATGCAGTGAACTCACTTGAAGATATGAAAGGCTTAAAGATCCGCGTGATGCCAACCAAGGTTGCTATCGACAGCTTCCAGGCGATGGGGATCAATCCTGTACCACTGGCTTACTCAGAAGTCTTTACGGCATTGGAGACAGGGGTGCTGGATGGTCATGAAAACCCAGTAGTCGATATGTACCAGAACAAACTCTATGAAGTTGAAAATAACCTTACTACGACCAACCATGTGTATACCCCAGTTGCACTGGTGGTATCTAAAAAATGGTTCGACACTTTGACACCAGAACAGCAAGCGATTGTCAGAAGTGCAGCAGAAGAGACTCGTACTTTCCAGCGCGCTCAAGAGATCAGTCAGGTTGAACACGCGCTCGAGCAGCTTGAAGAAAATGGAATGAAAATCAGTACTTTATCTCCTGAGGATATGAATGAACTGCGCGCTGTTGTTCAGCCAGTATTCGACAAACATACCAAGATTATCGGCGCTGAATTTGTTGAGGAATTTGTGACTGAAAGAGACCGAGTACGCCAGTCATTACAGTAAATTTACCCGTAATAATGTTCCGTGGCCTCAGCGAAATAGCATAGTTAGCTGGGGCTTCATTCCTGTCCGCTGCTCTTTGGCAGGCATGGTGGCATTATATCCCTGGAGGGAATATGCAGTGGTTAATTAATATTTTCTTTAAAGCGCTGGAAGCTGTCATGGTGTTATGCATGGTCTGCATGATGGTGATGGTTTTCGGTAACGTTATTATGCGGTACGGCTTCCATTCCGGTTTTCCTATTTCAGACGAACTCGCCCGGTTCTGTTTTTTCTGGGTCATTTTCCTCGGTGCGATTGTTGCTTCCCGCAATCAGAAGCAGCTGAGTGTTGATACTGTCCAAGTATTGTTACCGAAAAGTTCAAGAAAAGTTTGCTGGGGTATTAGCCAGTTTCTGGTATTTATCTGCTGCGTTCTGATGTTTTACGGTCTTTGGTTACAACACGATATCTTCGCCGATGACCCGGCTCCAGTGAGTGAAATACCTCTGCTGATGGTCTATGGCGTTATTTATCTCTCTTCTGCCAGTATGGGCATTATCTCCCTGAATAATATTGTCCGCCTGTTTATGGGACGGGTGGACGAGGCTGAATACTCGATGGTAGCAAGCAGTAAATAGCACCTGACGAAAGCATATGGCTATTCGTCTGATTGCTTAGACAGTGATCCTTTCTAATATCAGGAAAGACTATGATTATCGGAATATTTGTCATCACGTTGTTGGGCTCCTTAGCGCTCGGAGTTCCCGTGGCTTTCTCCTTGTTGCTCAGCGGCGTTGCCTTGATGCTGGTACAAGGGATGTTTGACCCGCAGATCATCATTCAAACTATTATTCCAGGAGCAGATAATTTTGCTCTGCTCGCCATTCCATTCTTCCTGCTGGCTGGCGAATTTATGCTGGCTGGTGGTATTTCAAAACGTATTGTTAATCTGGCTGTTGCATGGGTCGGACATATCCCTGGCGGTCTGGGCTATGTCGTCGTATTTGCTGCACTTATTATGGCAAGTCTCTCAGGTTCAGCGGTCGCTGATACTGCGGCGTTGGCAGCTATGCTGTTACCGATGATGCGTGCTGGAGGTTACGATACTGCGCGTTCAGCGGGTTTGATTGGTGCCGGAGGGGTGATTGCCCCGGTATTACCGCCATCAATAGGACTGATTCTGTTTGGGATTATTGGCAACGTCTCGATAACCAAACTCTTTATGGCGGGTATTGTGCCCGGCTTACTGATGGCCCTGGCACTGATTTTTACTTGGAATATCCTGATGCGTAAGTCCGGTAAAGAGGGACGCCTGAAGGTATATCCTAAAATGCCGATGCGCGAGCGTTTAAAAGAGACCGCCCGCAGTGGCTGGGCATTGATGTTACCAGTGATTATCATTGTCGGCCTGCGGATGGGGATATTCACCCCCACTGAAGCGGCAGTAGTGGCATCTGTTTATTCATTATTTGTTGGCTGCTTTATTTACCGTGAAATTAAGCTGCGCAATTTCTATAAGCTTTGTGCCAATGCCGCGAACATGACTGCAGTGATAATGCTTATGGTCGCAGCGGCCATGCTGTCTGCTTATATGATTACCGTAGCAAATATTCCCGCTGCTTTCGCCCAAATGCTGTTACCACTAAGTGACAGCCCGACAATGATGCTTCTGGTGATGATGGGCATTATTATTCTGATCGGTATGTTTATGGACTTTACACCGACGATTCTGATCCTGACACCAGTATTACTGCCAGTAGTGATCCAGGCAGGTATTGATCCGGTTTATTTCGGTATTCTGTTTATCATGAATAATGCTATCGGATTATTAACACCGCCCGCAGGGAATGTGCTTAATGTGGTGCGAGGAGTTGCACAATTGCCAATGAACCAGGCTATTGCGGGGGTCTGGCCGTTTGTCCTGGCGCAGTTTATGGTGTTATTCCTGCTGGTGCTGTTCCCCTCACTGGTGATGGCCCCCCTTGGCTGGCTAACCTCCTAGATTAGGGGGAGGGGTGATAAACCTCTCCCTCATATGCTCGGGAAATATTTAAATCTACATCAGAGATTATGCCAATAAATTCAAGACAACAGCCCCGTAACCATCTGTATTCATGTTTTATTATCAATTGTTAGTGTGTACTTACAATTGTTTGTGGGTCGCAAGCAATAAACCTGCCAGAGGTCCACTAAACCGGGCTATCAGCTCATGCTGGATATAAGCGGTTGGTTCAGCATTTAAATAAAGTAGTAATCACTTACTAACTAATTCTGCCTTGCAGAAATGACTTCCCGGCCAAGTTTGGCAGCACAGCGCCAGTTAAAGATGGTTTCTACATCTTATGTTATTTCAGGCGACTGATAATGCTGATATCGACTTTTGAGTTACCTCATGCGGGAGGTCGCCGTATCCGTTTCAGCACACTAATTTTAAGATTATATGATTATCAATGCTATCTGGGTTAATCGTAGATCTGCTAGCACGTCTATTGCTATTTTTTTATAAAACACGATTCATGACTCATGAATATATTTCAATTTCGTTGGCTATCATTTTTTACTGGCGAGATATTTATTATTCCTTAAGCTTTGTTTACTGGTAAACCATACCAGCATGCCATCGTGTTCCTTTTCTTAAGAGGAAGGGAACGTCATCAATTAAGTCTCTGGTAGGAAGAGGTCATCGCATGAATATTGCGGCATTTGATATCGGTGGTACTGCCCTAAAAATGGGGATGATATCTTCTGGTGGCAAGATACTGGAAAAGGGAAAAGTATCAGTTAATGAGAGTGATGGTGAGCAAATTTTGCAGGCCATTCAACAATGGCTGGTGGAACATCCTAAGTGTGAAGGTATCGCTATTAGTGCTCCGGGTTATGTGAACCCACATACAGGTTTTATTGAGATGGGCGGTGCAATTCGCCGTTTTGATAACTTTGATATTAAAACCTGGCTGCAGGAACAGACCAATCTTCCGGTGACAATTGAAAATGACGCGAACTGTGTATTACTTGCTGAGCGCTGGCAGGGTAAAGCGGCTTTTATGGCTAACTGCTTAGTGATGACTATTGGCACAGGGATTGGCGGCGCCATTCTCTGTAACAATCAGCTGGTGCATGGGGCACGTTTTCGCGCCGGAGAATTTGGCTATATGGTGACTGAGCGCCCCGGACCACGGAATATCCACCGTTACACCATGAATGAAACCTGCACGCTGCGTATTTTACGGCAGAACTATGCAGATTATTCCGGACTGACGTTAAGTGAAGTGACTGGCGAAGATGTCTTCGCACTATACGATTCCGGTGACCTCATTTGTCAGCGTCTGGTTGATGATTTTCTCAATAATTTGGGGATTGGTCTCTATAACCTGGTGAATCTGTTTGATCCTCAGACTATTTTTATCGGAGGTGGCATTGTTGAACGCTCTGGTTTCATTGCACTACTCCGTAAACATCTGGCTTGGTTCGGTATCGATCAATATATCGATGTGGTCAGCCAGGGTAATGATGCCGGGCTTATCGGTGCGGTTTACCATTTTAATCAGCAATCTGACCTATTGTGACCCGTCATATCTCATCGAGGAAAAGAAGATATCAGGATTGAAAGAAGGATTTCTGTGGGGCGGCAGGGTTGCAGAACAGCAACAGGAAGGATTGAGTCAGTTGCCTGATAACCAAGGTTAGCGGATAATTGTTTGCAGATAAGTATTACACTTATATTAGAACATGCAGACGGAAACCCTATCGTGATTGACTTTCATCACTATACTACACAAGCAAAATACTACGACGAAACCCTGAGCGATAGCGCCATTATCACCGATGGTAGTGTGGAAGGACTCTGTTATTCCCTCTATTTACAGCATGATGAACCGGATCATGTGGTGATTGTTTATCATGGCGGTGGTGTTAATCGCGCTGCTGGCTATCCCATTCTGGCTCTGCAACTGAGTACTATTCCGGGAGTTGCTGTCTGCCTGGTCGATATTCGTGGTCATGGCGGATCCGCGGGAGATCGCGGGAAAGTCGAGAGTCCGGAACGTATCTGGGAAGATGTTGATACTCTGTTAGGTGAAATCAACAGCCGTTTTCCACAAGCGCGTAAACATCTATTCGGCCATTCCAGCGGTGCTGGCATGTTACTGAATTATCTGACCCGCTATCCATTCCAGCAACATGCCGATAGTCTGATCATGCTGGCCCCTGAACTCGGTCCTTTTGCCAGAATTGCGCCTGCTACCACTATCACCAAAAGCTTTGCGAAAGTCCGTAAGTGGCCATTTATCATTAATGCGATGAGTGGGGGCTTCTTGTTTGGACAGTACCCGGCCATCAGACTTAATTTTCCTGACTCCGTACTGGCTACGACACCCGGTCTTGTCAGTCAGTACAGCGTTAATATGGCCAATGCGTTGACACCGCGCCATCCTGATAGGCAGCTGGCTGCACTGCCACTGCCCACTCTCTTCTTAGCTGCCGGGCGCGATGAACTCTTTAGTGCCCAGTCATTAGCTGACTTCGTCAGTCAGCACGGTAATACCCGGATTCGGTTCCAGCTACTTGAAAACAGTACACATCTGGACTGCATATTTAGCGCTTACCGGGAAGTGAGGCAGTATTTAGCGGGAGATTCACGCTATACATAGCAAAGTAAAATCTTGATTGGCTGTCAGATAAAAGCCATATGGCAGCCAGTAAGTATAGCACCGCCACGATGAAGCTGAATAATGTTCTGTCTGATATTATAAATAATGGGAGGTAGAGATGATAAACGCAATGTTCTCTTTGATTTCCTACTTAATATCTGACCATATTATTGGATTATTTATTACAGAGTCAATTTTAAGGATAAGAATATGGCAGCAGTAATTGATAAAGCGTTGGACTTCATTGGCGGCATGGATACCTCAGCACCAGAACCTCATTCGATGGATGAAAGTACGATTAAAGGAATGCTTAAGTATTTGAAAGAGTTGGGCATATCTACTAATGCCACTGATATTACGGCTCGTGGAAATCAGGACGGGTGGAATACAGGTTTTACCAGTAAAATTGTCGAGTGGGCTGACAGGATTGATTCCGGCGAACATATTGTTATCAAAAATCCAGAGTACTTTTCTTCCTATATGCTGGAGCAGCTCAGGGAGCTAGTATAAATCACAGGCTTATTCAATGATTCGGCTGGACGCTTTACCTTTATCAGGTGGCGTCCATTTTTTGACTTCTTTTAGGTTATAAAAACGTTATAATAAAAGCGTATTATTTATCTCCTGTTTGTTATTAAATTGTTTGTTTTAGCGTTTTGCCGCATTAGAGTATTCATTGGTGAACAGTGTTTTAACTTTATAAGTTCCCGGCATTGATAAAACCTTTATCACTCAAGTAAAGTTATTAAATTATTAGCACTGTAATTATTTTAACTGCCGCGGTAAGTTGAATACCCATACTGGCTCAGCAATAAAGGTACATGATAATGTTCACCGGATTTTTTCACATTAATAATAACGGGAATGTCAGTGAAAAAGGTATCTTGTTTTTGAGCAGCGTAGTAATCACCAGTTTCAAATGTAACACGATAATTACCGGGTTCAATATCTTTTCCTTCCGGATACAGGCCCGCAATACGGCCATTATCATTAGTGACAGCAGAATTTAAGCGAACCCATTTATCACCTTCTTTTTTATCAAGTAATACGGTTAACCCTTCTGAAGGCAGACCTGTTTGTAGGTTAAGTACGTGAACGCTAAGGGGATTTTTAACTGTTTCGGTTGTTGCTGCTAGCGAAAATCCTGATGCAGTTATCAGTGCTAATGCCAGCGAAGATTTCAATATAGTATTCATGTTAACTCCAGTGAGGGGTGAAGACTAATACGTATATAAAAGTACCCCCAATAATATTTTAGTGTCAATGCCAGAAAGGTAAATTTTCGTTTAGTATTACTCATTGACACAATAGCGAGTATGTTTGCTTCTCATCGTATCCTTTCATATTGTAGAAATAGATTTCCACAGAATTGCATCTGAGAAACAAATTAATATGGCTGACAGCCATTGTTTTAATTCAGTCAGTGTTAAAAATGAGAAGTCAGCATTCTGGACATATCGTTAACATTCCATCTGGTAGCGTCCACAAACCTCAGAACTCTTTAAGCTTCTCTTATGTCGCGACAGGTGGTCAGTTTGACAAAACTGATATTATTACGATAAAAGATTCAAAAGACGTTGCTCACGATAGCCGTATTAATCCTGAAATGCATGTTTACCGTCAACCTCAATAAAAAAAGGTGCGCCAAAGCGCACCAGTCATCGAGCCATGCTTGGCAGCTTAGGGAGTTAACCCTTGCCTTTTACACTACCAATAAAGGTTTGTCGGGCCGTGGTGGAACCCAAATTCTCCGCTTCATTTAACAATTTCAGTGCCTTATCGACATCTCCTGCTTTCACCGCATCTTTAATCGCCTGATTAAAGTAATTTTCGGTCTCACTTAGCACCGGTGCTGCTGGTTTGGCTGGCGCCGGGCTGACGGCCGGTTGCGTGGTATTACCCACTATGACAGGTGCGGCGGCGGGTGCTTGCTGTATCAGACCAATCATAATGTTGCCCATGGCTTGTTCCGCGACGACTTTAATTTTCAAGTCACCGGTTGGAGTATGTTTAGCCACAGGGTCGGGAATATTAGGTACGGCGTTGCCCACGCCCATGGCATAGGCCTTGGCTGGGGCCAGTAAAGTGGTGCTTTTTGCTAACTCATCGCGCGTGGTGTAGACCAGCAGATATATTTGTTTCTGGCCCAGGGCTGGGGTCAGTTTCATCACCCCTTGCAGTCGGTCGCTGACCATAATGCCAGCTTTTTCATAAGTGAAATAGCTGGCAGGATAATAGGCCGCCGGACGCATTTGCTCATCAAGAACCAGGACGCTTGGGGCAAAGAGTTTGTTATCAGACACCAGGCTACTGAGCGTAATTTCCAGTGAGCCGCGATCGGCTGGTATGGCAAAGGCGGCGACAGCGCCGTCAACATTTCCCTGAGCAATATGTGGACTCTGGGCTGTCAGTTTAACGTCTTGCGTTACTGGCGGCACTAAGGGCTGCCAGGGTAACTGCTGTAATGTGGAGGTGCTAATGGTTGGTGCGATAGAGATATTAGCCGGAGAAATGGTCGAGGTGGCTTGTACTGCTAAAGGTGTCGTCACCCCCAGAGCCAGTGCCAGACAGAGTGTCAGAAGATTTTTTTTCATTGTTATACCCTCATATATTGAGCGTCAGCGTTAACGGTGCCCAGGCAAGGTTGGCAAAGTTAACAAATCTACCGCCATCAAAAGAGAGCAGCCGTTCTAAAGAACGGCTGCATCACTACTGCTATTACCACCAAGCTTCGAACTGTGCACCGAAGGTAAATTCATTATCTTTACCGCGGCTATCGGTTCCAATGGTTCCGTTTTGTGCCACGCCTTTGTATGGGCTGCCATCCACGTTGTTATAGCCCCACTTCTCATTCCAGTCAGCATAGGTTACAAACACACGGATTGCCGGACGAGACCAGATGCTGTCGCCAGCTTGCCATTGCTGAGCTAAGGTTATTTTGTATTGATCGTTATGTGAGCCAGTACGCTGGGACTTGACATTGTCGTAACCCACTTCCATCAGGGTGCTCATGATATTGGTCCATTTATACATTGGACGCACACCTGCGGTGTACCAGGTGCTTCCGTTGCCGTTGTCGCGGTCAATATCCTGATACATACCGACATACATCAGATCCCATTTATCCGCCAGGCTAATAGCACCATGGTCAAGCACGCGGATCATATGGCCATTGTTATTAATGCTGGCGCCTTCAGGGCGACCATTGTTGGAGGAACTCATTGCGTCAGTGGCATACTGAAGGGCGAATTTATTAAAGCCACCAAACATGCTTTGTGTATGCTCAACAGTCAGCATCACACCATCTTTTGAGGCGCCAGGTGCTAACGTGTAATGTTCTGCAGTATTGGCACGACCATAGTCGACACCGAATTCCAGTGAGCCGCCCGGGTTAGTTTCTAACTCCGCCAAACGGATGTCGTAGACATCACTGATGGTGTAAGGCGCGTGTTGAAGTTCATTATTAATCCAGGCACTTGAACCGCCCGATTCGGAGTTACGGGTGACAGCCAGAGATAATTTACCGAAGCCAAGATCAACGTTTTCTAAACCCGCACCAGGGCCTGAAATATCCCAGTAGTAGAAGTCAATCATATGGACATCATGACGCTGATAGAAACGTTTACCCGCCCAGATTGTGGAACCTGGCAAAGCATCGATAAGATCTTTACCCTGGACATTAAGCTCACGGAAGCCAGGAGTGGTACCCTCCCAGTCGCCCCGGCTATTGTCAATGCCATAGGCTACGTTAGTGTCGAGGAAGAAACTCTTATTGCCTTCTTTCCACAGCTCCTGACCTAATTTAATTTCGGCATAAGTATCACATTCGTTACCCAGGCGGTACTTGCTTGATGCGCCTGTGGTTTTAAAACATTGTTGGTCACCGCCACTTCCGCTCCAGCCAATACCAGAACGTCCATAGCCGTGGAATTCAAGGGCCATAGCTTGCGTAGAAATGGCACCAGCGGCAACAGCCAGTACTATAGGTAACTTGCGCAGAGTAATCATCAGTCATCTCCTGTTATATTTGCCTGTCGGCATACGTACTTAACATTTTTCGTGAACCAGCATCGTGGTAACTAGATGCCCAGCTCTTGGTACAGCCGCTTACAGGCAGAACCATCTTCACGGAATAGATGGCAGCGGTGTAGTGGCAAACCGATGGAAAATGTTGCTCCTTCTTCTACAAGCACCACGTCGTTCTGGCGGTACACCAGGTTCTGACGTATTGCCAGAATTTGAATATGAATTTGGGTTTCATTACCCAGTTGCTCGACCACTTGAATCTCGCCTTCCAGCGTGACCTCAGAAGCGTTGCTTGGCAGCAGATGTTCCGGGCGAATACCTAAAGACATATTGGCTCCGACCTGAACATGAGTACCTTCTACCGGCAGCCACACCAACTGACGGTTTGGCAGTTCAACCTGAACCTGGCGAGGCTCGACGGCAGTGACTTTAACCGGTAAGAAATTCATTTTTGGCGAACCGATAAAACCCGCAACAAAGCGGTTGGCAGGGTAGTGATACAGCTCTAATGGCTTACCGACCTGTGCCACGTTGCCAGCATCCAGTACGACAATTTTGTCCGCCAGGGTCATGGCTTCGACCTGATCATGGGTGACGTAAATCATGGTCCGTTGCAGACGTTTATGAAGCCGGGAGATCTCAATACGCATCTGAACTCTCAGTGCGGCATCGAGGTTAGAAAGGGGTTCATCAAGTAAAAATACATCGGGTTCTGCCACCAAAGTACGGCCAATCGCGACACGCTGGCGCTGACCACCGGATAACGCTTTTGGTCTTCTATCCAGCAAATGAGCTAATTGCAGCACTTCAGCGACTTGGTTTACTTTTTGATTAATTTCCGCTTTCTTTACACCCGCCAGCTTCAGGCCGAAAGACATGTTCTCTGCCACTGACAGGTGGGGATAAAGAGCATATGACTGAAACACCATGCCGATACCGCGTTCAGACGGCGGCACTTCATTCATCCGCTTACCACCAATCAACAACTCACCGGAGGTGATATCCTCAAGACCAGCAATCATTCGCAATAGCGTTGACTTTCCGCACCCTGATGGCCCGACAAACACCACAAATTCACCATCATCGATTTCCAGATTGATATCTTTGGAAATCACAGCCTCGCCAAAGGCTTTATAAACGCCACTTAGCGTTACATTAGCCATCTGTTACTCCTTCGCTTTCGCAAACAACTTTTCATGTGAACCAGACTGAAGAAAATGGCGGAAGAAAATCCCGATATAACTCACCGGTCATTTCCAGCACCCTGATGATTCTCTTGCAGCGCGCCGTACCGTCATGCTGTAGCAAGATTGCCCCGGACGGCGTCGCGACCTGAGTATAGAGCTACACGTTGGTTAATGCCTCAGCGTCCAAGAATTAACAGAACAACATTTTCTTTGGTGGTGGTGTTTCAATGATGCAGATAGTGCGGGAGAGTGCGCATCAGGTAATCATCCGCGACAACGTTTTTCATGGGGGGAGGAGACGGGAGGATGACAGGACAGTCTGTGTGGACACTTGTTCAATGGTAAGTACAAATGTGTGATCTGGAACACAAATATTGACCCTTATTGTTGTGCTCAACACCACAGAATAGACAGCAACGTTAACTGGATCACAATAACCAACAGGGGGGCGTAGAGGGGGGGGGGATGATGGGAAATAGAGTGTGACTCAATATGATGGCGTAATATTTATGCCGTGTAATAAATTGCACTATAGTCAATATGATAAATTTCTTGTAGCTCAATATATTGCAATGTTGCCACGCCCGCCTCACTGAGTGACTCATAGCAACCCCGGCCTGAACCTAGGCTAAAACATGTAGCGCTAATGATTCACGAGCAAGTCGGTACCCACAAAATTGGATAAAAGGATTGGACTATGACTCGCAGCTTCACAAAATTCGGCATTGGTAAAACCGCCCGTGTTTTGGCACTTTCGGCTCTCACTACGCTGGTGCTCTCTTCCTCTGCGTTTGCCAAAATTGAAGAAGGTAAACTGGTCATCTGGATCAATGGCGATAAAGGCTATAATGGACTGGCTGAAGTCGGTAAGAAATTTGAACAAGATACAGGCATCAAAGTCACTGTTGAACACCCAGATAAGCTGGAAGAAAAATATCCACAAGTGGCAGCGACGGGCGATGGCCCAGACATTATCTTTTGGGCGCATGACCGCTTTGGCGGCTACGCAGAGTCTGGCTTACTGGCAGAAATTAATCCCTCAAAAGCCTTCCAGGAAAAATTGTTCCCCTTCACGTGGGACGCGGTGCGTTTTAATGGCAAGCTGATTGGTTATCCGATTGCGGTTGAAGCACTATCTCTGATTTATAACAAAGACTTAATCAAAGAAGCTCCCAAAACATGGGAAGAAATTCCAGCACTGGATAAAACTCTGCAAGCGAAAGGCAAGAGTGCCATCATGTGGAATTTACAAGAACCCTACTTTACCTGGCCACTTATCGCTGCTGATGGTGGTTACGCCTTCAAATATGAAGACGGGGTTTATGATGTGAAAAACGTCGGTTTGAATAATGCTGGCGCGAAAGCAGGTCTGCAATTCCTCGTAGACTTGGTGAAAGACAAACACATTAGTGCTGATACCGATTATTCCATTGCTGAAGCTGCCTTTAACAAAGGAGATACCGCGATGACCATCAATGGTCCGTGGTCATGGGGTAACTTGGATAAGAGCAAAATCAACTATGGCGTGACCTTGCTGCCAACGTTCCATGGCCAGCATTCTAAACCGTTTGTCGGCGTTCTGACTGCGGGTATTAATGCTGCCAGCCCGAATAAAGAACTTGCCACTGAGTTCCTGGAAAACTATCTGTTAACCGATCAAGGCCTGGAGGATGTTAATAAAGACAAACCACTGGGCGCTGTTGCGCTGATTTCCTATCAGGAGCAACTGGCGAAAGATCCACGTATTGCGGCAACTATGGAAAATGCCCAATACGGCGAGGTCATGCCGAATATTCCACAAATGGCTGCCTTTTGGTATGCAACCCGCAGTGCGGTGTTGAACGCCATCACGGGTCGTCAAACGGTTGACGCGGCGCTGGATGATGCAGCAGCGCGTATTATCAAAGAGTAAAGCTATCTGCCCGGGGTACGGTAAAACGTACCCCGACAGGACTTACTTAACCCAACACTACTTGTAGCAACCTGACAAAGATAAGTCACAGGGACGAGTAACGAGAGCAGCTAACACAGCTGTAATTTCAAGTACAAAGAGTATGAAAGGGACCATTATGCAGTTATCCCACTCCGAGTTTCAAAGCTGTAAAAAGAAAATTGCCTGGTGGCAGAGCGATACTCTTAAATGGCTGGTTATCGGCGCATTAAGTTTATTCACCTGTTATTTGATCATGTTGATGTATGCTCAGGGTGAATATCTTTTTGCCATTGTGACGCTTATTCTGGTGAGTCTGGGGCTGTATGTTTTTGCTAATCGTCGTGCTTATGCCTGGCGCTATGTCTACCCCGGAATTGCGGGGATGGGATTGTTTGTTCTGTTCCCTTTGATTTGTACCATTGCTATCGCCTTTACCAACTACAGCAGTACCAATCAGCTCACCTTCGAGCGCGCCCAGTCAGTTTTAATGGACAGACAGTTTCAGACGGGCCAGACCTTTGCCTTTGGTCTTTATCAGGACGTTGATCAATGGCGTTTACAGCTCACGTCACCTGATAACAACAGGCTATTGATTTCCGACCCTTTCAACTTGAATGAAGAGGGCGAACAAAAAATAATGGTTGTACCCACCACTGAAGAGCAAACCGGTGAACGTGCTTCCCTGCGGATTATTACTCAAAATCGCCAGGCTCTGAATGGCCTGGTTGTTGTCCTGCCGAATGGCAGTGAACTGCGTATGAGTTCATTACGTCAGTTTGCTGAGGCCAGCCCGCTGTATACCTTGGCTGAAGATGGTCAGGACTTGATTAATAATCAAACGCACGTTGTCTATCGCCCTAATATGGATAGTGGTTTCTATCAGGCAGTCAATGCCCAGGGGCAGTGGGAAAACGAGAGGCTCAGTCCAGGATTTACCATCACCATTGGCTGGGAAAACTTCATGCGGGTGCTGCAAGATGAAGGTATTCAGAAACCCTTTATTTCTATCTTCATCTGGACCATTACCTTCTCTGTACTGAGTGTTATTTTCACTGTTGCTGTCGGCATGGTGTTAGCCTGCCTGGTACAGTGGGAGGCGCTGAAAGGTAAGGCTATCTACCGCGTACTGTTGATATTGCCTTATGCCGTACCGGCTTTTATTTCGATCTTGATTTTCAAAGGGTTGTTTAACCAAAGCTTTGGTGAAATTAACGTGATGCTCAACCATCTGTTTGGCATCAAACCCGAATGGTTCAGCGATCCTCTTACCGCTAAGAGTATGGTTTTAGTGGTGAATACTTGGCTCGGTTATCCTTATATGATGATTTTGTGCATGGGATTACTGAAAGCGATTCCTGATGATCTCTATGAAGCATCAGCTATGGATGGCGCCGGACCCTTCCAGAACTTTACCCGTATTACTTTCCCGTTGCTGATTAAGCCACTGATACCACTGATGATTGCCAGCTTTGCCTTTAACTTCAATAACTTTGTATTGATTCAGTTATTAACGAGAGGTGGTCCAGATATGATTGGTACCAGTACGCCAGCGGGTTATACCGATTTGCTGGTTAACTATACCTATCGTGTCGCCTTTGAAGGGGGCGGTGGACAGGACTTTGGTCTGGCCGCGGCTATTGCAACACTGATTTTCATTCTGGTAGGCGCTCTGGCGTTACTGAATTTGAAAGCCAGCAAAATGAATTTTGACTAGGGAGGAGATGCAGATGGCCATGGTTCAACCTAAATCCCAACGTTTGCGTCTGTTCGGTACACATCTGCTGATGTGGTGCTTTATCGCGATGATTATGTTCCCGTTGCTGATGGTGATTGCCATTTCGCTGCGCCCCGGTAACTTTGCCACCGGTAGTCTTATCCCGGATCAAATCTCCTGGGAGCACTGGAAACTGGCACTGGGTTTCAGTGTAACCCACGCTGATGGCTCAGTGACTCCACCACCATTCCCGGTTTTATTGTGGCTCTGGAACTCAGTTAAAATTGCGGTAATCACTTCGATAGGTATTGTGGCTCTGTCGACAACCTGTGCTTATGCATTTGCCCGTATGCGTTTTCGGGGTAAAAATACCTTGCTGAAAAGCATGCTGATTTTCCAGATGTTCCCCGCAGTACTGTCACTCGTCGCCTTGTATGCCTTGTTTGACCGTATCGGCCAGTACATTCCGTTTATTGGTTTGAATACCCACGGTGGCGTTATTTTCGCTTATCTGGGCGGGATTGCGTTGTATGTCTGGACGATTAAAGGCTACTTTGAAACCATTGATAACTCACTGGAAGAAGCCGCTGCGTTAGATGGTGCAACACCATGGCAAGCTTTCCGGCTGGTGCTATTACCGCTATCAGTGCCCATTTTAGCGGTTGTCTTCATCCTGTCATTTATTGCTGCTATTACTGAAGTGCCGGTCGCGTCATTGTTATTACGCGATGTTGAGAGTTACACCCTTGGCGTCGGGATGCAGCAGTATCTTAATCCACAAAACTATTTGTGGGGTGATTTTGCCGCCGCAGCGGTATTGTCTGCGATACCTATCACAGCGGTCTTCTTGCTGGCACAGCGCTGGTTAGTAGGGGGCTTAACTGCTGGTGGCGTGAAAGGTTAACGATTTTTTATACCACTGCTGAATTTGTATTATTTTCATTCTGGTTCTGTGTCTTTAAGGCGGCCTTCGTGGCCGCCCTTTTTATGGAAAAAATAGCAGTACTCCAGACACAAAAAAACCTCATTTAAGAGGCTTTTTATTATCGCGTCAGTGAGCCGAAATATGACCATCATCTCTGACGGTCTTTCCGGCAGTGCCTTCTGCGACCCTTCTTTATTTATCCAGGTTGGCTGTCATATGTACACGGTCACCGACTCGGGCACTGGTAATGGTGTAGTGAGAGCCCTGTTTTTCAGCCATCGCAGAAATTTTCGCTTCAGCGCTGTCCAGGGTTGATGAAGTCACGCTGATACTTTGTGCGAAGGCACCCATAGACATCAGGGAAAGAGCGGTAACTGCAACAAAAGTTTTGATGTTTTTCATGGTCATATTCCTGTGTGTCATTATTCATTCGGAGGCGCTGTTGGCCTGATGTGATAAATAATAACGAGGATAATGATTGAATAAAATCGGAACTATTTGTTCATGTCATTCAAAATATCAGATTGATTTCTGTTGCCGTTATTCAGAGAAAACGCTGTTGTTGATGTGAGAGACCAGGACGGTAAAAAGCGTTAGTTGTTGTATCGCACTATGGTAAATGTTTGTGCAGTCATCGGCTTATAGGATAAAAGCAGCTGACCCTGGGACCAGCTGCTTTTATGTCTTTGACAGTGCATCCTTACTACAGGCGTCACACATATCCCATCATCTTTAATAAACGTTGTGCCTGCTGTATCGCTTCCTGACGATGATTGACACCCATTTTTTGATATAAATTGCGGATATGCGTTTTAATGGTTGTAGCAGCGACATCCAGTTCACCCGCGATTTGTTCATTACTGTAGCCGGAGTAAATCAGCCCTAAAACTTGCCATTCACGCTGTGTTAATGGGCTGGTGCGGATTAATTCCGGTACATGCGGGTGGGTCAGCAATTTATCGACAAACACTTCATCAAAATGGGCGAACTTATGCCGATGATGCTGATTAATATCTTTGAGGATACGCAGGGCTCGGTGTTGCTCTAATTCAGGTAAAGCATTTAACTGAATCAGTTGCCGTAGCTGTTGCGCCATGGTTTCACCTTCAATCACGAAGTGACTGATAAAACCGGTGCGACTGGCCAATGACAGTGACTCAATTAAGGCTTTTTGTGCCTCACTTTTACGTTCAGTTTTCCCGTAAAGTATGTTACTTAATAATAGGTTACGATTAAGGTCGCTCGTTAAACGCAAGCGACGAGCATTCTCATTGAGTTCATCGAGGATAACCTCCGCTTCATTATAATGCCCCAGCATAATCTGGATGCGGGCAATATTACGCCACTGACCTTGTAAGAAATGGTTATCAGCCATCCCCGGTTTTTCTGCATCACGCAACCAGTTAGCTGCCGCAACTTTATCGCCGGTCATCTGCCAGTGAATGATCCTGGGTTTGTCGGCATTGGTTGTCCAGTCCTGGTGATACTGACAGTCATGCTGCAATGTTTCACAACGCTGGATATATATATTGGCGTTATCCAGGTCTCCACGGGCAAGCGAGCATTTGGCTAGCATTGCCAGACACTGTAGTTGTTGCTGCGGATGATAGTTCTCTAAAATTTCAATGCCTTTACGCGCCGCTTCTTCTGCTTCATCCAGCCTTGACCATGACCACAGTACCTGAGAGCGAATACGCAGTAAGAATTCATGCATAGGTAACTGTTGAAGGTGCTGCTCATGAATTAATTCAAAGGCTTTATCCTGGGTTTCATAGGCCGCTTGCAGGAATCCTTGGGCAATCAGGATCTCACTTTGCTGTAATAACGCCCATAAAGCGTAGTGATAAACTTCATGTCGGCGAGCCATTTGCTCGGTTTGCTGCATCATTGGCAGCGCACGGCTCAGCTCTCCTTTGCAATGGTGCACTTCCCCGGTGACGGAAGTGGCGACAATACGGCTGTAGAAATTACTCATCGGCAGTACTTTCAATGCCTCTGCTGCCAGTTTCTCTGCTTCATCTGGCTTACCAGCATTGATAGCAACCTGAGCACGTAGTGCATTAAATTCAGCATGCAAAATCTCATCGACAGGGATTTTCCGATCCAGCATAGCTAATTCTGCCTGCTCCAGCAGAGTATTGACTTCACCATAGCGATGCTGGCTTTGTGCAAGCCAGGCCTGTAGTAATACCAGTTCAGGATTTTGTACCAGTAAAGAGTAGGGCAGTGCGTTAAGGCATTCTTCCAGTAGTGTGAGTTCACTGTGGTTAAACAAGGCCCAGGCATGTTGCAGCAAGATATCACGCAACATAGCGACATCACCTGACGCCAGCGCATGATGAATCGCCTCGGCAGGATAACCCATTGCCATCCAGCCTTCAGCTGCAGCACGGTGTAATTCCGGGAGTTCGAGCGCCAGCTCCCACTGACAGCGCTGGCGCAAGAAAGCGGCAAACAGTGGATGGAAACAAAACCACTCGCCGCTGTCATCCATACGTTGAATAAACAAGCCCTGGCGCTCTAACTCTTCCAGCCGTTGCTGACCATTGTCTTCGCCTGTCAGACGCACAATCAGTGCATCATTCATTGAACGTAGTACTGAACAACGCAGCAGGAAGGTGCGGGAATCGCTATCAACCAGGTTAAGGACTTCATCAACTAAATAATCTGATAAATGGCTGGCATTCAGCCCTGCCAGACGTTGTGCTGATTTTTGTGCCGAAGAATTGGGCTGTTGCGAAGACAATGCGATTAATTGCAGTGCGGTTGCCCAGCCTTCAACTTCATCACAGAACCGGCTGCTGTCACCTTGCTCCAGCGGTGCGGATAAGCGACGGTCAAAAAACTGCTGTGCTTCCTGGTGATTAAATGCCAGTTGTTGAATGCCTAACTCTCGCAACTGATCGCGTACTCGCAAATTAGCAATGCCCAGTGGGGGTAAGGTGCGGGAGAGTAAAACTAAGGACAAACTGTCGGGCTGATGGCGTAAGAAAAACCGCATCGCCTCATGAATCGCCTCATTAGTGATCAGATGGTAATCATCGATAACCAGATAGAGCTGGCCTGGCCAGTCGGACAATTCAATAAATAATTGCGCAAACAGCGCAGAAAGCGTGGCGTACTGGTGCTTTTGGCTCAGGGCTTCACTTTTACTGCAATGACCGCTGGTGGCTGATTGAATCGCAGCAATCAGATAACTGGCAAATCGTTCTGGTTGATTGTCGCTTTCATCCAGAGAGTACCAGCCGAGGCAGGACTGATCGGCAGCCCATTGGGCTATCAAAGTGGTTTTACCATACCCGGCAGGACAGTTTATTAATGTCAGACGGTAGTCTGCGACATCGGATAACTGAGCCAGTAAGCGATCACGTATCACGGTATTTTGTAGCCGTACTGGGCGGCTCAGTTTTGATGGGATAAGCATGCTGTGTCCGGTTTAGAATAGATCCGGTGAAAAGACGGCCTGACTTTTATTATGTCAATTTATAGGAAACTATTACAGGCACCTACGGGAGTAATTATTCTGAGTCTAACAACTAATACTACCAGGAACCAATAACGACTCTACCCGCCATATTTCAAGTTACTTGGGCGCTGCTAGCACGATGCTCACCGAATCCCATAGCTTACCTATACACATCGGTAGTCTTCGCTTTACGCTGACAAGAAACTCGAATGATTCCAAGTTTATATGAATGTAATCAAGATACTGTTTCCTATGGTGATAAGTTGCTCCAGATCACAGTTTTAGCTACGCCCTGCGACTCATCCCCAGCTAAGCCTTTGTCGGGATGATGTTCTTGTCTGTGCTCATGGCAGGATGAATGTCAGATTATTCCACTTACAGAATAGAGACCCCTCTTTATGTCACAGCCTATGCTAAAAAAGGAAGATTTCCTGGCCGCGCTGACCCGCCAATGGCAGCGCTTTGGTTTAACCTCTGCTCAGCAAATGAACCAGCATCAATGGTGGGAGGCGGTTAGCGCAGCATTAGCTGAACAGCTGGCCGCGCAGCCGGCACCGAGTGATATTAAGCAAGTACAGCGCCATGTTAACTACATTTCGATGGAGTTTTTAATTGGTCGTTTAACCGCAAATAACCTGATTAACCTGGGATGGTATGATCAGGTTGAGGCTCTGTTGGCGGAACAACAGGTTAGCTTAAGTGACCTGCTGGAACAGGAAACCGATCCGGCATTAGGCAATGGGGGATTAGGACGTCTTGCAGCTTGTTTCCTGGATTCCATGGCGACCGTTGAGCAACCGGCTACCGGTTATGGTTTAAATTATCAGTACGGTCTCTTCCGTCAGTCTTTCAGTGAATGTGAACAACAGGAAGCGCCGGATAACTGGCATCGTGAGAGCTATCCGTGGTTTCGCCATAATGCTGCCCTGGCAGTTGATGTCGGTTTTGGTGGCAAACTGGAAAAACAAGCCGATGGCCGCGAGCTGTGGCGTCCGGACTTTAGTATCCGTGGTGAAGCCTGGGATTTACCCGTACTCGGTTTTCGCAATGGCGTCACTCAGCCGTTACGTTTATGGCAGGCGACTCATCAGCACCCGTTTGATTTAACCCATTTTAATGACGGAGAATTCCTGCTGGCAGAACAGCAGGGTGTTGAAGCCGAAAAACTGACCAAAGTACTATACCCAAATGATAACCATCTGGCTGGTAAGCGCCTACGCCTGATGCAACAATATTTCCAGTGTGCCTGTTCTGTTGCTGATATTTTACGCAAACACCATGAGGCAGGGCGTAAACTAGCAGAATTGCCAGACTATGAAGTCATTCAGCTGAACGATACTCACCCGACTATCGCAATTCCTGAAATGCTGCGCGTGCTGCTGGATGAGTACCAGTTAGACTGGGATGCAGCCTGGGACATTACCAGTAAAACCTTCGCCTATACCAACCATACTCTGATGCCTGAAGCTCTTGAGTGCTGGGATGAAAAACTGGTTTGTAGCCTACTGCCACGTCACTTTACCATTATCAAGCAGATCAACGCACAGTTTAAGAAACTGGTGGATAAGCACTGGCCTGGGGATGACAAAGTATGGGCTAAACTGGCAGTACACCATGACAAGCAAGTGAGAATGGCGAATTTATGTGTCGTCAGTGGTTTTGCTGTCAATGGCGTGGCACAGCTGCACTCTGATTTGGTTATCAAAGATTTATTCCCTGAATACTATCAATTATGGCCGAATAAATTCCATAACGTTACCAATGGTATTACGCCACGTCGCTGGCTGAAACAATGTAACCCAGCACTTTCTGGCCTGATTGATGACCAGTTAAAAGTAGAGTGGGCGAATGATTTAGACGCCTTAGCAGGCCTTGAGTCTTTCGTCACCGATAAAGCTTTTTGTCAGCGCTATCAGCAGATCAAGCATGAGAATAAAGTGAAGCTGGCTGAGTATGTTAAGCGTGTAATGGACATAACCATTAACCCGGATGCCATCTTTGATGTGCAGATCAAGCGCTTACATGAATATAAACGCCAGCACCTGAACCTGCTGCACATTCTGTCGTTATACCGCCAGATCCGCGATAACCCGAATATAGATATGGTCCCACGCGTTTTCCTGTTTGGGGCGAAAGCGGCACCTGGTTATTATTTGGCCAAAAATATTATCTATGCTATTAATCAGGCTGCGGAGAAGATCAATAATGATCCTGTCGTTAAAGACCGCCTGAAAGTTGTCTTTATTCCAGACTACCGCGTTTCTGTTGCCGAGTTGATGATCCCCGCTGCAGATGTCTCGGAGCAAATTTCAACTGCCGGTAAAGAAGCCTCGGGTACCGGGAATATGAAAATGGCGCTGAACGGTGCATTAACCGTCGGAACGCTGGACGGTGCTAACGTCGAAATTGCAGAACAAGTGGGTGACGAGAATATCTTTATTTTCGGTAACACCGTTGAGCAAGTAAAGGCGATTCTGGCTAAAGGCTATCAGCCGAAAAAATATCTGGAAAATGACGCACATCTGAAAAGTATTCTCGATGAACTGGCGAGTGGCGCATTCAGCAATGGTGATAAACACGCCTTTGATATGATGCTGAATAGCTTACTGGAAGGAGGCGATCCGTATCTGGTATTGGCTGATTTTGCTTCATATTGTGATGCTCAGAAGCAAATCGATACCCTGTATCGTGATAAAGATGAATGGACCCGCCGTACTATTCTTAATACTGCTCGGGTAGGCATGTTCAGTTCTGACCGTTCAATTCGCGATTACCAACAGCGAATCTGGCAAGCCAAACGTTAAGGAGAGGACTGAATGGATCGTCGATCTCTCGATCAAGCAGCAACCCTGGCAGGAATATCTGCCAGTTATATTAATGCGCATGGTAAGCAGCAAGATATTTCCTCGGAAACTAAACAACAATTGTTGGCGGCTATGGGGGGAATTGAGACGATCCATGAAGCTCAGACCGAACAAGCGCCCTTACCGAGCGTGAAAGTTTTTAATTTCGGTAGTCCGATACAGTTTCTTATTGCGGGTTCTGGCGATTATCAATGGAAGTTGCATACCGAAAAAGGTGAGTTGTATCAGGGGCGCATCGGCGGTCAGAAAACGCTAACCTTAGACCCCTCTTTGCCACAAGGTTATCACCGTTTAGTACTGGAGCAGGATTTAGGACAGTGGCAGTGTTCGGTCATTATTGCCCCAAAACGTTGTTATGAATCCAATGCGTTACTGGCGGGGAAAAAACTCTGGGGCGCTTGTGTGCAGCTCTATACCCTGCGGTCTGAACATAACTGGGGTATTGGTGATTTTGGTGATTTAAACCAGATGCTGGAGCAGGTTGAAGAGCGTGGTGGAGCCTTTATTGGCCTGAACCCGATTCATGCTTTGTATCCTGCGAATCCACAAAGTATCAGTCCTTATAGTCCTTCATCCCGACGCTGGTTGAATGTGATTTATATCGACGTTAATGGCGTGGATGAGTTTCAGCACAGTGAAGCGGCTCAGGCCTGGTGGAATCAGCCAGAAATACAAGCCACGCTGGCCAGCGTGCGGGCCTGTGAATGGGTGGATTATCCGCAAGTTATGGGGCTGAAGTTAACGGCACTGCGTCTGGCGTTTCCTGAATTTATCGCGCGCAAGGCTGAAGATGTCCGGATGCAAGAGTTTCTTCAGTTTGTTGCCCAGGGCGGCAGTAGTTTGTATCAACAAGCGGCATTTGACGCGCTTCATGCGCATTTAAGCCAAAATGATCCCATGATGTGGGGCTGGCCAGTCTGGCCGGAACAATATCGTGATGGTCACAGTGATGCAGTGGAAGATTTCTGCCGTGAGCATGAGCAGGAAGTCAATTTTTACCTGTGGTTACAGTGGCTGGCCGCCAGCCAGTTTGATGACTGTTTCCGTGCCAGCCAGTCACGCAGTATGCCAGTCGGTTTGTATCGCGATTTGGCCGTCGGCGTGGCAGAAGGTGGCGCTGAAACCTGGTGCGATCGCGAGTTGTATTGTCTTAAAGCTTCCGTGGGGGCACCCCCTGATATTTTAGGACCTTTGGGGCAGAACTGGGGATTACCGCCGATGAACCCGCATGTCATGGAGGCTCGCGCTTATCAGCCTTTTATTGATATGCTGCGTGCCAATATGACCAGCTGTGGTGCACTACGTATCGACCATGTGATGGCTTTATTGCGCCTGTGGTGGATCCCTTATGGGCAGACTGCTGACCAGGGGGCCTATGTTAAATATCCGGTGGATGACCTGCTGGCGATACTGGCTCTGGAAAGTCAGCGGCATCAATGCATGGTGATTGGCGAAGACTTAGGGATTGTGCCTACAGAAATTATTGGCAAGTTACGTGATAGCGGGGTGTATTCCTACAAAGTGCTCTATTTTGAGCATGACAGTGAGAATCAGTTCCGTGCACCACAGTCTTATCCGGTGCAAGCCATGGCAACCATCACCACCCATGATTTACCGACATTGCGCGGTTACTGGCAAAGTGATGATTTTACTCTGGGAAATCAGTTAGGGTTATATCCGAACCAGGAGATCCTGGCCCAGCTTTATCTTGACCGGGAGCAATCCAAGCAAGGTTTGCTGGAAGGACTGCATCAGTATGATTGCATACCAGAGAGCGTGGGTCTTAAGGCCCCTTTACTGGCGATGAGCCCAGTGCTTAATCACGGGTTTCAGCATTATATTGCTGACAGTGCCAGTGCGTTATTAGGCTTACAGCCTGAAGACTGGCTGGATATGGCTGCACCAGTCAATATTCCCGGTACCACTGATGAATATCCGAACTGGCGACGTAAACTGACCGTTACCCTCGAAGAGATGTTTGCTGATAAGCAAGTTAATCGCTTATTGAAAGACATTGATAATCGACGTAAACATGCTTCAGCAGGTTAATCTGCTACGTTTTTAGCGCACAAAGCCAGGCTTTCAGATAACTGATAGCCTGGCTTTTTAATTCGTCTTAGCAAACTGTCAAAATAAAGCCCTTCTTCCATTAATTCTTTAATCCGCTCAGAAAGTATCTGGTCATTCAGATACCCATCACAAAATGACCTGCCATTTCTATTAAGTGGAAACGCTATTTTATAAATTAGTGACAAGTATGAGGATACTCTTTGTATTTTTGCCATTCACCGATTTTTGGTGGCAGAAATAGAAAGGTATCAACAGTTCGATGCTTTTACTGTAGCTGCATACCAGCTCCTGAATGATCTTTGCTTACAGGGAGTTCCCTAAAATTGATTAAGGTTGGTGGCAATGAAAACACGTAAAATTGGATTAGCTAACTATCTTGCTTACGGGTCAGGTGATTTCCTTGGCGCGGGAACAACGGCTCTGACAGCTGCCTGGCTTTTGTACTTTTATACTACTTTTTGTGGGCTCAGTCCCATTGAAGCGACCTTCATCTTTGCAGCAGCAAGGGTGCTGGATGCAGTTATTAGTCCGTTAATGGGTTTCATGACGGATAACTTTGGTACAACCTGGCTTGGTAAGCGTTTTGGTCGTCGTAAATTCTTTATTTTGCTTGGTATTCCTTGCGTGTTCAGCTATTCCCTGATGTGGGTAGGGGACATGACTTTCTGGTACTACCTGCTGACCTACCTGATATTTGATATCGTCTATACCATGATTCTGGTGCCGTACGAGACCTTGGTTCCAGAAATGACCGATGACTTCAAACAGAAAACCAAATTCTCGGGCGCGCGTATTTCTATGGCGCAGATGTCGGCTATCCTCGCGTCATTCCTACCAGGGGTTCTGTTAACCCATTTTGGTAAAGATAACGCCATCTCCTTTTTCTATGCCAGCCTGGTTTTCTCCGTATTGTGTGCAGTAATGTTGATTTTCGTCTGGTTCTTTACCTGGGAGCGCCCGCGTGAAGAGTGGAGCGAAGCGGCACTGCGTGCTGAAGAGGAAAAGAAACAACTGTCGCTACGACAGAGCATCAACCGTCTGTTTGTCGAGTTAAGTTCGACGCTGCGTATTAAAATTTTCCGCCAGCATTTGGGTATGTATCTTGGCGGTTATATTGCACAGGATGTTTTCAACGCCGTGTTCACTTACTACGTGGTCTTTGTCCTGATGCAGGAAGCCTCTATGGCATCTAACTTACTGGGAACTATGGCTATCTTCCAGTTTATCGCCGTGATTGCCATGATCCCGCTGTGTATCCGCTTCGGACCCGCTCCGTCTTACCGTGTGGTGGTGGTGTTATTTGGTCTGGCCTCTCTTTCTTACGCCCTGCTGTATTATGCGGGCCTGAGTGATGTCTACTCCCTGTTATTACTGGTATCTGCAATAGCGGGCCTGGGACGCGGTGGCATTAACTATGTTCCGTGGAATACCTATACCTACATTGCTGATGTGGATGAGGTGATAACCGGGCAGCGTCGTGAAGGGATCTTTGCTGGCATCATGACCCTGACACGTAAAGCCTCTCAGGCAGGTGCGGTAATGTTGGTGGGTATTGTGATGCAGATGTCTGGTTTTGTGAGCGGCCAGCGAACGCAATCTGCTGCAGTGGGTGACACTATCCTGATTATCCTGAGTGTCGGCACAATTGCTGTTCTATTCTGTGGTTTCCTCGTTTCTCTACGTTTTAAACTCAATTTACAAACACACAGTACGTTACGTGAAGAGACGGCCAAAATGCGTGTATCTGGTCGAACTATGCCAGAAACTATCACTCCACAAGCCCGTGCCACCGTAGAAATGCTTGCCGGTATGCCGTACGAGTCGCTGTGGGGTAATAACAATATTGGTTACTTGAACCGTAATAAACCCGCAGCACCTGCGCTGAAAAATATTTCGGTACTGAATTCGACATATAACAGAGGTTAAAATAATGAAAGTTTGGCCTGTCAGACAGAGTCCGTTATTGCGACAGCCTGAGCATTTTATTGCCAGGGATGAATTAAAATCATTGATTCAAAAAGTGACAGATAACCTGGTCAATATTCAGGATAAAACAGGTGAGTTTTTGCTGCGGCTGGACGACGGACGTGTCATTGATACCAAAGGTTGGGCGGGGTGGGAATGGACACACGGCATCGGTCTTTATGGTATCTGGCAATATTACCGCCAGACTGGCGATGAGGCTATGTGCGATATCATTGATAGCTGGTTTGCCACCCAATTTGCACAAGGTGCCACCACTAAAAACGTCAATACCATGTCGCCATTTCTGACACTGGCATACCGTTATGAAGAGGTAAAAAATCCAGCCTGGTTGCCGTGGCTGGAAAGCTGGGCAGAATGGGCGATGAATGAGATGCCGCGTACAGATCATGGCGGTATGCAGCACATTACCCTCGCGGAAGAGAACCATCAGCAGATGTGGGATGATACGCTGATGATGACAGTATTACCGCTAGCCAAAATAGGTAAATTACTGAATAAGCCGGAATACGTTGAAGAAGCGGTATATCAGTTTTTGCTGCACGTACAAAACCTTATGGATCGAGAAACAGGGTTATGGTTTCACGGCTGGAATTACGATGGGCACCACAACTTTGCTCATGCCCGTTGGGCGCGCGGGAATAGCTGGCTGACCATTGTGATCCCTGATTTTCTCGAGTTAGTTGATTTACCAGAAAACAATGCCGTCCGTCGTTATCTCGTGCAGGTATTAAATGCCCAGATTGCTGCTCTGGCGCAATGTCAGGACGACAGTGGCCTTTGGCATACGTTACTCGACGATCCGAATTCTTATCTTGAGGCGTCAGCCACGGCTGGATTTGCCTACGGTATTCTGAAAGCGGTGCGTAAACGTTATGTGGCAGCTGAATATGCAGAGGTGGCGGAGAAAGCTATCCGTGGCATAGTAAAAAATATTTCGCCAGAAGGAGAGTTACTACAAACTTCATTTGGAACCGGAATGGGAAGTAATCTGGAGTTTTATCGCCAGATCCCACTGACTTCAATGCCCTATGGTCAGGCGATGGCTATTTTATGTTTAACGGAGTATCTGCGGAAATACTTCTAAAAACAGTGGCTTTTTTACTCAAAAAATACCTGGCTAAAGCCAGGTATTTTTATATCTATCACCGGATTTAGCGACGGGTACGGACCAGCTGATATTTACGGGTCAGATATTCAACCGGTGCACTCCAGACGTGCACCAGGCGGGTGAACGGGAACAGCAGGAACAGGGTCATTCCCAGTACTAGATGCACGCGGAAGATAAATGCCACGCCATCAAGATGCTGAGAGGCATTGCCGCGGAAGGTCACCACGGTTTGTGCCCAGTCCACCAGTTTCATCATCTCACTGCCGTCCATATGCTGGGCTGAGAACGGGATCGTCAGTAAACCCAAAGTACACTGAATCATCAGCAGGCTGAGGATCAGAATATCTGCCGTGGAGGAAGTCGCCCGGATACGTGGATTGAACAGACGGCGTTTAAGCAGTAGCAGCCCCCCCACGAGCGTCATCACGCCACAGATCCCACCGATAATCATCGCCATTTTCTGCTTCGCTTCAATCGACAGGAAGGACTCGTACACCCAGTGTGGTGTCAGCATGCCAAAGAAGTGTCCGACAAAGATCCCTAAAATACCGATATGGAACAGGTTAGAAGCCAGGTTCATCCCTTTGCGATCGAGCATCTGGCTCGATCCTGCTCTCCAGGTATACTGCCCATAGTCGTAACGCAGCCAGCTTCCTATCAGGAACACGGTGCCGCAGATATACGGATAAATGTCGTAGAAGAACACATTAAGAAATTGCATGGTTATTGTCCTCCGATATGCAGATATTGCGGCGCGACGGCTCCGGAGAAGCGACGCTGATGTTGACTAATTTCCGATTCACCACAACCTGCCTCGGCAACAAATTTCACTTGTTCTTCTTCCCAGACGGCATCTAGTGCTTGTGGTGTATCATCTCGGGCTTCATCGACGATTTGCTGGCTGACACGTTCAACGGCAACATCACTTTGCGACAGGCCAAGCAGCACATCAAACAGCACCGCATAGTCACTGTCACGTTGTTTCAGACGTGCCGCCAGTAATGCCAGAATCGGAGCAATATCTTGCAAACCACCACGTGCTTCTTCTTCATCACGCTGTGAAAGATATTCCAGATAAAGCGGCAAATGGTCAGGCAGCTCACGGCTATCGATTTCCATTCCTGCCTGCTGATACTGGCCCATCAGATTCACCATCGCTTGCCCACGATCACGAGACTCACCATGGACATGTTCAAACAGCAACAATGATGTGGCACGACCTCTGTCGAACAGCTCGCTATAGCTAGCCTGCGCATCAAGGAGATCCTGATGACACAAGTCAGAAATAAAATGATTAAGCTGAGCGGCCTGTTGTAAGTCGAGAGCGGTACCATCGACTAACGCATCATGAAGTTCCTGCTGATGCTGCCACAGGGCAGCATCCGGATATTCAAGCACGCGGGAAATGACCAGAAGTTCAATCATGAGTGTGGCTCCGTTTTGCTGGACACATCAATCGCATCAATACGTTTGCTATTGAACAGATTGAATTTACTGTCTGAACCATGGCAACCATCGCCGAAGCTGAAACCACAACCATTACTCTCAGGGAAAGCATCTGCAGCCAGTTCACGATGGCTGGACGGCACCACAAAACGATCTTCGTAATTGGCAATCGCCAGGTAGCGATACATCTCTTGTGCCTGAGCTTCGGTTAAACCGGCTTCTTCCAGGGCGCGAGTATCATTAACCCCATCCACCGTTTCGGCGCGTTTATAGTGGCGCATGGCCATCATGCGTTTGAGTGCACGTAATACCGGCGCGGTATCACCCGCGGTAAGTAAGTTCGCCAGATATTCCACCGGAATACGCAGACTTTCGATATCAGGTAAAATACCGGTATGCGGCAATGCACCGGCATCAGCTGCAGACTGAATAGGAGACAACGGCGGCACGTACCAGACCATCGGCAGAGTGCGATATTCTGGATGTAACGGCAGGGCCAGCTTCCAGTCCATTGCCATTTTGTACACCGGAGATTGCTGCGCGGCGTCGATAACGCTTTGTGGCACACCGTCTTTCAACGCTTGTTCGATAACCGCCGGATCGTTCGGATCCAGGAAAATGCTTAGCTGGCGTTCGTAGAGATCTTTTTCATTCTCTGTGCTGGCTGCTTGTTCGATAGCATCGGCGTCATATAACAAGACGCCGAGATAACGAATACGACCCACACAGGTTTCAGAGCAGACTGTCGGCATGCCAGCTTCGATACGCGGATAGCAAAAAATACACTTCTCTGACTTACCGCTTTTCCAGTTAAAGTAGATTTTTTTGTACGGGCAGCCGGTAATACACATCCGCCAGCCACGGCATTTATCCTGGTCAATCAGCACGATACCGTCTTCTTCACGCTTATAGATGGCACCACTGGGGCAAGTTGCGACACAGGTCGGGTTAAGGCAGTGTTCGCATAAGCGTGGCATATACATCATGAAGGTATTTTCGAACTGGCCGTACATTTCCTTCTGCATGTTTTGGAAGTTTTGATCTTTGGCGCGTTTCTCAAACTCACCCCCAAGAATTTCTTCCCAGTTCGGGCCGGTAGTGATTTTATTCATCCGCTGCCCGGTGATCAGCGACCGTGGGCGTGCAATAGGTTGATGCTTTCCTTCTGGCGCCTTATGCAGATGCTGATAGTCAAAATCGAAAGGCTCGTAATAATCATCAATACCTGGCAGATGCGGGTTAGCGAAGATTTTACCTAAGAGCGTGGCTTTGTTACCCATGCGAGGCTGTAACTTGCCATTGATTTTACGCACCCAGCCGCCTTTCCACTGTTCCTGATTTTCCCAGTCAGTGGGATAACCGGTACCAGGTTTGGTTTCGACGTTGTTAAACCACGCGTATTCCATCCCTTCGCGACTGGTCCAGACGTTTTTACAGGTCACAGAACAGGTGTGACAGCCGATGCATTTATCAAGATTCAGTACCATGCCGACTTGTGAACGAATTTTCATTTTACGCTCTCCTGTTTCTGGTCATTGCCTTCGCCATCCAGCCAGTCAATATTTTTCATTTTACGCACGACAACAAACTCATCGCGGTTTGAACCTACGGTGCCGTAATAGTTAAAGCCGTATGCCAGCTGGGCATAGCCCCCAATCATATGGGTAGGTTTCGGACTAATACGGGTCACCGAGTTATGGATACCGCCACGCTGGCCGGTGATTTCGGAACCCGGCAGGTTCACAATACGCTCCTGGGCGTGGTACATCATCGTCATGCCTTCTGGCACACGCTGGCTCACCACCGCACGGGCTGTCAGTGCACCGTTATTGTTAAAGACTTCAATCCAGTCGTTATCTTCGATACCCAGGTCTTTGGCATCGATTTCACTCATCCAGACAATCGGGCCACCGCGTGACAGCGTCAGCATCAGCAAGTTATCGCTATAGGTAGAGTGAATTCCCCATTTCTGGTGTGGAGTCAGGAAGTTCAGCGCCTTCTCAGGGTTACCGTTGGACTTCTTATTCATAACGCCTTTCACCGAACGGGTATCAATCGGTGGACGGTAGACCAGCAGGCTCTCACCAAAATCACGCATCCACTGATGATCCTGATAAAGCTGCTGACGGCCTGAAAGGGTGCGCCATGGGATCAGCTCATGGACGTTGGTATAACCTGCGCTGTAAGAAACGTGCTCATCTTCAAGGCCAGACCAGGTTGGACTGGAGATGATTTTGCGTGGCTGAGCCTGAATATCGCGGAAGCGGATCTTTTCTTCTTCTTTATTGATAGCCAGATGGGTGTGATCGCGTCCGGTAAACTCGCTCAATGCTGCCCAGGCTTTCACTGCTACCTGACCGTTAGTTTCGGGTGCCAGGGTCAGGATCACTTCAGCGGCATCAATCGCTGAGTTGATCATCGGCTGACCTTTGGCAGGACCTTCGGTTTTGGTGTAGTTAAGCTTGCGCAGCAGATCCATCTCTTTCTGGGTATTCCAGGCGATACCTTTACCGCCGTTACCCAGGGTATCCATTAATGGGCCGAGTGAGGTAAAACGTTCGTATGTGGCTGGATAGTCACGTTCAACCACCACCAGATGCGGAGCTGTTTTACCCGGGATAAGGTCACATTCGCCTTTCTTCCAGTCCATCACACCGAACGGCTGTGCCAGCTCTGCGGCGGAGTCATGCTGGATAGGTAACGTGACGAGGTCGGTTTCTTTGCCTAAATGGCCCACGCAAACTTCAGAGAACTTTTTGGCGATACCTTTATAGATTTCCCAGTCACTCTTTGATTCCCAGGCTGGGTCCACCGCAGCAGAAAGAGGGTGAATAAACGGATGCATATCCGAGGTATTCATATCATCTTTTTCATACCAGGTGGCGGTCGGGAGAACGATATCGGAGTACAGACAGGTGCTCGACAGACGGAAGTCCAGCGTCACCACCAGGTCCAGTTTGCCATCCAGCCCGTTATCGACCCACTCGACTTCTTCCGGCATCACGCCGCCTTCTTGCCCTAAATCTTTACCCTGAATACCGTTTTCAGTACCCAGCAGATATTTGAGCATGTACTCATGGCCCTTACCGGAAGAACCCAGCAGGTTGGAACGCCAGACAAACAAGTTACGTGGATGGTTATTTCCGGCATCCGGTTGTTCTGCGGCAAAACGGATCTCGCCACTTTTCAGCTGTTGAGCGGTGTAGTCCGCAGGACTCATACCCGCTGCTTTTGCCTGTTTTGCGATGGTCAGTGGATTGGTATTAAGCTGAGGAGCCGATGGCAGCCAGCCCATACGTTCAGCCCGCACGTTGAAGTCAATCAGGTTGCCGCTATAGCGGGATTTATCCGCCAAGGGTGACAGTAATTCTTCAGCCTTCAGGGACTCATAGCGCCACTGACTTGAGTGATTGTAGAAGAATGACGTACTGTTCATATGGCGTGGTGGACGCTGCCAGTCGAGAGCAAATGCCAGCGGGGTCCAGCCGGTTTGTGGGCGTAGTTTTTCCTGGCCGACATAGTGAGCCCAGCCGCCACCGCTTTGACCGACACAACCACAGAACACCAGCATATTGATCAGACCACGGTAGTTACTGTCCATATGGAACCAGTGGTTCAGACCTGCACCGACGATAATCATCGAACGGCCATGGGTTTTATCGGCGTTATCGGCAAATTCACGGGCGATACGGATAATATTCTGACGTGAAACGCCGGTAATTTTTTCAGCCCAGGCGGGGGAGTAGGCTTTCACATCGTCATAGCTTGAGGCACAGTTTTCGTCGTTCAGGCCACGATCCAGACCATAGTTTGCCAGCGTCAAGTCATACACGGTAGTGACCAAGGCAGAACTGCCGTCTGCCAGTGCGATACGTTTTACTGGCAGTTTGTGCATCAATACGTTGTCGAGTTTGACGTTGTTGAAGTGTTCTGAACTTTCGCCACCAAAGTAAGGGAAGCCGACATCCGCGATATCGTCATGACAGCCCAGCAGGCTTAAACGCAGTTCGGCTTCTTCGCCGCTGGTTCCATCACGTTGCTCCAGATTCCATTTGCCTTTCTCACCCCAGCGATAGCCGATAGAACCATTAGGTGCCAGCAGTTCATCATTCTGGCTATCAATGGCGACGGTTTTCCACTGTGGATTATTTTCCTGACCCAGGCCATCAATCAAGTCAGAGGCACGCAGCATACGCCCTGCGGCATAGAATCCATCACGTTCTTCCAGCATCACCAGCATGGGCATGTCGGTATAACGGCGTACGTAGTCGGTAAAGTACTGGCTGGGTTTATCGAGATGGAACTCACGCAGCATCACATGGCCCATCGCCAGCGCCATGGCGGCGTCAGTACCTTGTTTTGGTGCCAGCCACTGGTCACAGAGCTTGGCGATTTCGGCATAATCTGGCGTGACGGCAACCGTTTTGGTGCCTTTGTAGCGCACTTCAGTGAAGAAGTGGGCATCCGGTGTCCGCGTTTGCGGCACGTTGGAACCCCAGGCAATGATATAACTGGAGTTATACCAGTCTGCGGATTCGGGGACATCTGTCTGCTCGCCCCAGGTCATAGGAGATGCAGGGGGTAAATCGCAATACCAGTCGTAAAAACTCAGACAGGTACCCCCAATCAGGGACAGATAGCGGGCGCCAGAGGCGTAAGAGACCATCGACATTGCAGGAATGGGTGAGAACCCGGCGATACGGTCAGGTCCAAAGGTTTTGGCGGTAAAGACGTTGGCCGCGGCAATCAGCTCATTTACTTCCTGCCAGCTTGAACGAACAAAACCACCGCGCCCACGCGCTTGTTTATAACTTTTGGCTTGTTCTGGATCGTTGATGATTGAAGCCCAGGCATCCACAGGGTCAGCATGGAGAGTTTTCGCTTCACGCCACAATTTGATCAGACGCTTACGCATCAAAGGATATTTCAGACGGTTGGCGCTATAGAGATACCAGGAGTAGCTGGCGCCGCGTGGGCAGCCGCGTGGCTCATGGTTCGGCATATCCGGGCGTGTACGAGGGTAGTCAGTCTGCTGAGTTTCCCAGGTGACCAGACCGCTTTTAACATAGATCTTCCAGCTACAGGAGCCCGTGCAGTTTACGCCATGAGTAGAACGGACGATTTTATCGTGCTGCCAGCGCTGGCGATAGCCTTCTTCCCAGTCACGGTTAGTATCGAGCTGCTGGCCATATCCATCGGCAAAAGTTTCACCTTTTTGCCTGAAGTAACGAAACCGGTCAAGAAACTTGCTCATCGGAGTTCTCCTGATGTGGAGCCTGGAGGCTCTATCTTATAAAACGACATTGCTAATTTTATTGGTACGTTATCCCGCCTCATTGAAGGGATAATTGATAATGATCAACTGTGGGGAGGGATGATTCAGGAGTGGCGGGGCGATATACCACTAAAGTATCAATAGCCAGATGATATTCAACTAATTGAAAGTAAATAACTTTATTAAGAAAGTGCTTGGTTGAGGTAACGACAATTGAGGTTGTCGGGTATTAAGGGGTAAGCCTATGTAGGCTGGGGGATTGAGATAAAAAAGTGCGACCTAAGTCGCACCCGGAGTGATGACAAAGCTTATTTTATCGAGGGCTTACGGCCATAAACGACCCAAGTTACCACGACACAAATGATATAGAACACGAGGAAGATTTTCATGGCACCCGCAGGAGAGCCGGTTAATGCCAGTGAGGTACCGAACGCTTTCGGAATAAAGAACCCACCAATTGCACCAATCGCAGAGATAAAGCCCAGGGCTGCGGCAGTATCGGTTGCGGCTTCACGTAGTGCCTGTTCTTCACTTCCTCCCAGTGCTTTTACGCGATCCACGGTTAATTTACGGAAAATAACCGAGATCATCTGGAAGGTTGAGCCACTCCCCAGACCTGCGGTCAAAAACAGCATCAGGAATACGCTGAAGAAGGCAATAAAATTCCCCCCGACACCGTTATGAGGCAGCGTGAGAAAGAGTAATGCGCTGAAAATAGCCATAAAGATAAAGTTTATCAGCGAGACCTTAATTCCCCCGAATTTGTCTGAAATAGCGCCACCAGCAGAGCGCGCCAGCGCACCAATCAGCGGGCCAAAAAAAGCAAAATGCAGAATATTAATATCCGGGAACTGGGTTTTTGCCAGCATGGCAAACCCGGCAGAAAAGCCGATAAATGAGCCAAAGGTTGCCAGATAGAGTGCCCCCATAATCCACAAATGCGCACGTTTAAGTACCGGGAGCTGTTCTTTTAAAGAAGCTTTGAATGTTGCCAGGTCGTTCATACCAAACCAGGCTGCAAGGGTGCATATTGCCAGGGGGGGTACCCAGATCCATGCTGCGTTTTCAAGATAGAGCGTTGTCCCATCTGCCTGACTGACGCCGGTTGCGCCAAAGACGGCAAACATCGACAGTGAGATAGCCAGAGGGGCAATCAACTGCATCACACTCACCCCCAGATTGCCCAGCCCACCGTTAATACCCAGCGCCCCCCCTTGTTTGGCTTTCGGGAAGAAGAAACTGATATTCGCCATGCTGGAAGCAAAGTTTGCGCCGGCAAAACCACACAGCAGCGCAATGATGATAAACACGCTAAAAGGCGTCGCAGGGTTTTGCACAGCCACGCCTAACCACAGGCAGGGGATCATCAGGATCCCGGTACTGAATGCCGTCCAGCGACGGCCACCGAATATCGGGGTCATAAAAGAATAGGGTACTCGCAACAACGCGCCGGAAACTGAGGGGAGTGCGGTCAGCATAAAAAGCTGATCGGTGGTGAAGTTAAAACCGGCTTTGTTCAGATTGACCGCAACGGCACTGAACAGCATCCACACACAGAATGAAAGCAATAAACAAGGAACTGAAATCCATAAATTGCGTCGGGCAATGCCTTGCCCTTTGCTTTGCCAGAATGCAGGGTCTTCTGGTCTCCATTCGGTGATGAGCGAGTCAGTGCGCTGACGACTATCGGGTGACTGAGACATAAACACCTCAAAAAGTATGGGTAAATATCGCCACCTTAGGTGCTAATCAGGAATTAAAATTGATGTAAATCAAGGGATAAACTATCAGGAAAATGGCTGATAATTTATTGTCATTCTTTATGAGTAAGACGAGAAAAGAAAATAGTGTGTCTTTTCACATGACTGAAAGCGACTCGCTGCCAGTCTGTCTCCCGATATACTGCTTCTGGCAATTAGTGAGTAATCCTTACGGAGTATGGGTATACTTAAGCTAATGCCTGAGAATATCTCACTGACCTTCTATTAGGCTCTGGAGCTCCTCTGTTAATGCTTAAACGTCTGTTGTCACCACTCACACTCTTTAACCAGCTGGCCTTAATTGTGTTACTACTGGCGCTATTGGGGGTTGCGGGAATGACTCTTTCAGGCTGGCTGGTTCAAGGGATTCAGGGTAATGCGCATGCGATTAATAAAGCGGGATCGATGCGTATGCAAAGCTATCGTCTGCTGGCGGCTGTTCCTCTGAGCGAAAAAGATAATGCACTGTTAGAGGAAATGGAAAAAACGACCTTTAGTGCTGATTTGCAAATGGCAGCAGAAGAGGATGAGCAACAAGACAGACTGAAGGCACTGCAACGCTACTGGCGAGAAGAGCTTGATCCTGCCCTGCGGCAAGCGAAAAATGTTGAACAAGTTAAGCAGAATATCACTGATTTTGTCGGGAAAATTGATCAGTTAGTGACGTTTTTTGATCGTAAGACCGAGTTACGCCTGCTGCATATTATGCTGCTCCAGCTTGGCATGGCGGTGTTAATGGGATTGTTGATTATTTTCACCGTTATCTGGTTATATCATCGACTGATACGACCCTGGCAAGAATTACTGGTGACAGCAAAAGCCATCGGGCAGCGGGATTTCACCCATAGTGTGAAAATCCGTGGTCGTAATGAGATGGCGAGTTTGGGAATTGCGTTAAACAGTATGTCTGCGGAGCTGGCCGCAAGTTATGCCAGTCTTGAGCAACGGGTGAGAGAGAAAACTACCGGGCTTGAGCAAAAAAACAAAATACTGTCATTTCTCTACCAGGCCAATCGACGCCTGCATTCACAAGCGCCGTTATGCCAGCGGCTCTCTTCAGTACTGAACGAATTACAGCACTTAACCCCACTACAAAATATCGAATTGCGGGTTTATGAGTGTGAAGATGAAGAGAATTATGAAGAATATAAGTATCATCCAGACAGTAAATGTGATGCCCGGAGCTGCACTCTCTGTCCCCGTGAAGTCACCTTACCGGTTGCTGATGCGACGGTGCAAAAATTTCGTCTGGCCGATAATCATACCCAGTATGGTCTGGTGCTCGCTCTGTTACCGCGAGGTTTAACTCTCACGAATGACGAGCAACAGCTTATTTTAACCCTGATGGAACAGCTGACCGTGACGCTGGCGCTTGAGCGTCAGTATGAACGCAGGCAGCAACTCATGGTAATGGAAGAACGTTCAGCGATTGCCCGCGAACTACACGACTCCATCGCACAATCACTTTCTTGCCTGAAAATGCAGGTCAGTTGTCTGCAAATGCAGAGTGGGGGGCTATCCACTGAAATGCAGACATTACTTGGGCAGATGCGTAATGAACTGAATGCCTCCTGGCAGCAGCTGCGGGAATTACTGACGACCTTTCGGCTACAGCTGGCTGAACCGGGCTTGCGTCCGGCAATGGAAGCATGTAGCCGCGAATTTAGTGAAAAACTGGGTTTCACAGTCAGTCTTGACTACCAGGTACCACCGAACTTGGTCCCTTTACATCAGGCGATTCACTTAGCTCAAATTACCCGTGAAGCCCTCAATAATAGTCTGAAACATGCGGGTGCCACGGCATGTGGTATTAGCGTCATTTATAAGAATAACCAAATAATATTAACCCTATGGGATAACGGTCGGGGTATACCCGACAACGGTGAACGGCAGAATCATTACGGAATGATTATTATGCGTGACCGCGCGCAAAGCCTGAAAGGTGATTATCAGGTGGATAAGCGTCCGGGTGGTGGCACCCAAATCATCGTCAGTTTTCATCCCGAAATACCCACAGGAGCAGGTAATGAGTAATCCAGACGCCTCAACTATTTTGCTGATTGACGATCATCCCATGTTACGTACCGGTGTTAGACAGCTCATCAGCATGGCCCCTGATCTCAAGGTTATCGGAGAAGCCGGAAATGGAGAAACAGGCGTAGAGCTTGCTGAAGAACTGGATCCGGATTTGATTTTGCTGGATCTGAATATGCCCGGTATGAATGGCCTGGAAACGCTGGATCGCCTGCGTGAAAAATCTCTTTCAGGCAGCATTGTGGTGTTCACGGTCTCAAATCATGAAGAAGATGTGGTTACCGCGCTGAAAAGAGGCGCAGATGGGTATCTTTTGAAAGATATGGAACCGGAAGATTTACTCAAAGCGTTACAACAAGTCGCTTCAGGGGAAATTGTTTTAAGCGAAGCGTTAACCCCCGTGCTGGCTGCAAGTTTGCGGGCCAATCGCACGACCTCTGACCGTGATGTTAATCTGCTTACCCCACGTGAACGCGATATTCTTAAACTTATCGCCCAGAGTCTGCCCAATAAAATGATTGCTCGTCGCCTGGATATTACCGAAAGCACGGTAAAAGTTCATGTGAAGCATCTGCTGAAGAAGATGAAACTCAAATCCCGTGTTGAAGCCGCGGTATGGGTACATCAGGAACGTATTTTTTAACCTTTATTGAATATGAAAAGGGAGGCTGGGCAGGTATTGCCCGCTCTGTCAGGTATGATCCGTTGGATAGCTACTCAGGGTGATATTCATACGGCCTGAGTGCGCTGTAACATCTCAGGAGATAGCCTGTTACCGGTACTCACTCGTTGACTCCCGTGCTTATGCAGATTTTGTGAACGTCTTTAAAAATAAGAAATCATGGGATTGTTAAGGTGATAACCTTGTCATATCTTCAGAGTGTGTATCAATCTTAAGGAATAAACAGCATGTTTAAGTGTCACACTATCAGAGCTGTACTTGCGGCGGTTATCTCTCTGACTGTCTTTGCAACACCAGTTTTTGCAAATCCAGGTAATGGTAATGCAGGTAGTGGACAAGGGAATGGCGGCGGTCATCAGGGTCATAGTGATAACGGCAACAGCGGAAAAAGCGCTGACCATGGCAACAAAGGGCAGAATAAAAAAAAATCAAATGAGGAGCATGGAAATCGTAAAAATTACGGTAAACCAGACCATGTTGACTCCGATATAAGTTTCTTGCGTGCCCGCTCCCTTGCGGTAAATTATGGCCTTATTGGCTATCAGGGGCTGCCTCCGGGTATCGCTAAAAATCTAGCACGAGGTAAACCATTACCTCCTGGTATCGCTAAGAAAACGTTGCCTGCATCAATGATTAACGATTTGCCCTATTATCCCGGCTACGAATGGCAAGCCATCGGGAATGATTTGGTGCTTATAGCATTAAGCACAGCCATTGTGGTTTCCGTTATTAATGGTGTTTTTGATTAATAAATCCCCCTTTCTGTGAGCCTCGCATCGCGAGGCTTTTTTTTGTGCTGAGCATGATGGGTAGTGTCCAGCCAGCCATGGCACAAGAATCATTTATTAGATATGTATAATTTTCAGTGGACCGTTTTGTGATCCAGCTTGAAAAATACACACTCCCGACATAAACCCTATTTACCTTTCCTTTACTGGCAGCATAGTATTGTCCTTATAGATAGGAACGCTGTTCTATAATGTAGAACAAGTGGTTTTGTAAGGAGAATTTATGCAGCAAACAGTACAATTTTCGGGGGTAATTCCTCCTGTTTCTACCATTTTTAACGCAGAAGGGCAGTTTGACCCGCAGGGAACCGCTGCGTTAATTGACAATATGATTGCAGCAGGTGTAGACGGATTATTCTTTTTAGGGAGCGGAGGTGAGTTTTCACAACTCAACGGTGATGAGCGTAAATCTATCGCTGAATTTGCAATTACCTATGTTGCTCGTCGGGTGCCAGTACTGATTGGGACGGGAGGAACGAATGCCCGGGAAACTATTGAACTCAGCAAGCATGCGCAAGAAGCTGGTGCTGATGGTATCGTGGTAATTAATCCTTATTACTGGAAAATCTCTCAGCAGAATTTGATCGATTATTATCAGCAAGTGGCTGACTGTGTCACGTTGCCGGTGATTTTATATAACTTTCCGGCGCTAAGTGGGCAGGATCTGACACCTGATCTAGTCAAAACGTTGGTTGATTCACACAGCAATATAGTGGGTATCAAAGATACGATCGATTCTATTGCTCATCTACGAAGTATGATCCTGACCGTGAAATCCGCTCATCCACATTTTTCGGTACTGTGTGGATATGATGATCACTTGTTTAATACCTTACTGTTGGGTGGTGATGGCGTTATTTCTGCTAGTGGTAATTTTGCACCACAGCTCTCGGTCAAGTTATTGCAGGCTTACCGCGGCGGTGATTTGGAACAGGCTGCTCTTTGTCACCAGACGCTGCTTCAAATCCCTCAAATATATCAGTTGGATGCGCCGTTCGTGAATGTGATTAAAGAGGCAATCGTTTTGTGTGGTCTCCCTTTATCCACATACGTATTACCGCCTGCTTCCCCGTTGGATGAGGCGAGTAAGACGCAGCTCAAAATATTGCTGCAGCAACTCAGTCTCTGTTGAACAGGAAGAAGACAATGGCGATAGAAACGATTTTTACTCCGCAGGATGATGCTTTTTACGCGGTTATTACACACGCAGCAGGTCCGCAGGGCGCGCTACCATTAACGCCACAGATGTTGATGGAATCCCCAAGTGGGAATTTGTTCGGTATGACACAAAATGCGGGGATGGGCTGGGATGCTAACAAACTCATAGGGAGAGAAGTTCTTATCATTGGGACTCAAGGTGGTATTCGTGCAGGTGACGGACGTCCAGTTGCTCTGGGTTACCACACTGGACACTGGGAAATAGGTCTGCAAATGCAAGCGGCGGCAAAAGAGATCACACGCCAGGGGGGGATCCCTTTTGCCGCTTTTGTCAGTGATCCGTGCGATGGACGTTCCCAGGGAACGCATGGCATGTTTGACTCTCTGCCATATCGTAATGACGCGGCTATCGTATTTCGTCGTCTTATTCGTTCACTACCTACCCGGCGTGCTGTGATAGGTGTCGCAACGTGTGATAAAGGCCTACCCGCAACCATGATAGCGCTGGCAGCAATGCATGATTTACCGACGATTCTGGTACCTGGTGGTTCCACATTGCCGCCAACCTTTGGTGAAGATGCCGGAAAAGTACAAACGATCGGCGTACGTTATGCTAACCATGAACTGTCGCTGCAGGAAGCGGCCGAATTAGGATGCCGTGCTTGTGCCTCGCCAGGGGGAGGCTGCCAGTTTCTGGGAACAGCAGGAACTTCACAGGTAGTGGCTGAGGCGCTCGGCATGGCTCTACCACATTCAGCTCTTGCACCTTCAGGGCAGAGTGTCTGGCTAGAAATTTCACGCCAGTCTGCAAGGGCTGTGTGTGATCTGGATAGCAGCGGGATCACTACACGCGATATTTTGACCGACAAGGCTATCGAAAATGCAATGGTTGTCCATGCTGCATTTGGTGGTTCAACTAACCTGTTATTGCATATTCCGGCTATTGCTCACTCTGCAGGCTGTACTGTGCCTGATGTTGAACACTGGTCACGCATTAACCGCAAAGTCCCACGTCTGGTCAGCGTATTGCCTAATGGGCCTGATTATCATCCGACAGTACGCGCATTCCTTGCCGGTGGTGTGCCAGAAGTCATGCTACATCTGCGTAGCCTTGGTTTGTTACATTTGGATGCTATGACGGTAACGGGCCAGACAGTAGGAGAAAACCTCGACTGGTGGCAAACTTCGGAACGACGTGCGAAGTTTCGCCAGTGCCTGCGTGAGCAGGATGGCGTTGATCCTGATGAGGTTATCTTGCCGCCAGCTCTTGCTAAAGCGAAGGGGCTGACTTCAACAATAGCCTTTCCTGTGGGAAATATTGCTCCAGAGGGATCGGTCATCAAAGCCACCGCTATTGATCCATCAGTGGTGGATGAAGACGGTATATATCGCCATACCGGGCGTGCGCGGGTATTTATCTCGGAGGCCCAGGCTATTGGGGCTATCAAGAATGGTGAAATTGAACGAGGCGATATCATGGTGGTGATAGGCGGGGGGCCATCTGGTACCGGCATGGAAGAAACTTATCAGCTAACCTCGGCACTAAAACATGTTTCGTGGGGTAAAACGGTATCACTGATCACGGATGCGCGTTTTTCTGGTGTCTCTACCGGAGCTTGTTTTGGTCATGTGGCGCCTGAAGCGCTCGCCGGTGGGCCTATCGGTAAGTTACGTGATAATGACATGATTGAGATAGTGGTCGATCGTGGTGCTTTAACCGGTAGCGTGAATTTTATCGGCTCGGCACAGGTTCGTCTGACACCAGACGAAGGGGCGAAGGTATTATCAGACAGAGCACCGCATCCTGACCTGCATGCCCATGATTTTTTGCCTGATGATACGCGGCTGTGGGCTGCATTACAGTCAGTAAGCGGTGGCACCTGGAAAGGCTGTATTTATGATGTAGACAAAATCATTGAGGTTATTAACGCGGGTAAAAAAGCGCTCGGAATTTAAATAAAAAATTATTAATTATCGCCCTCATTTAATATTTAGAGGGCGGACTAATTAAACGGTAAATATTTATTCTATTTTATAAAATAGCGATATTTTAATTTTTCTATTTAATAGAAACTTTAGTCACAATAAGTCAAAAGTAAAAAATCCGAATTGCTATAAAAATATCCATAACCTTACACTTTATTAATACTGAAGAACGAATTAAATCCGCGCATACATTAATGTATTCCTGATACGCAGTGGGTATTCTATCACTTATTCAGGATCCTGATATTTGCGTAATTCCACTCTCTTGTGTTGGGAATAAATATGCACTTAACAATGAAAGATAAAATTGGCTATGGACTGGGTGATACAGCCTGTGGCTTTGTCTGGCAGGCCACAATGTTTCTGCTGGCCTATTTCTATACTGATGTTTTTGGCTTATCTGCAGGCATCATGGGAACGTTATTTCTGGTTTCCCGTGTGCTTGATGCGGTTACCGATCCATTGATGGGGTTAATCGTCGATCGTACTCGTACCCGACATGGCCAGTTCCGACCATTCCTGTTATGGGGTGCTATCCCGTTTGGCGTTGTCTGCATGCTGACCTTCTACACACCAGACTTTTCAGATCAAGGTAAAGTAATATACGCATCAATTACTTACATTCTTCTCACATTAGTCTATACCTTCGTCAATGTCCCTTATTGTGCTATGCCTGGGGTAATTACTGCTGATCCTAAAGAACGTCATTCGCTACAATCATGGCGTTTCTTCCTTGCGGCCGCAGGCTCACTGGCCATCAGTGGGATTGCACTGCCGCTAGTAGGAATCATCGGTAGGGGCAATGAGCAACTCGGTTACTTCGGTGCGATGTGTGTGCTGGGCTTGATTGGTATCGGGTTACTGTACATATGCTTCTTTACCACTAAAGAACGTTATACCTTTGAAGTGCAGTCAGATGTATCAGTCAAGAAAGATCTCAAGTTGCTGCTCGGTAATACGCAATGGCGAATCATGTGTATTTTCAAAATGATGGCAACCTGTTCCAATGTCGTACGTGGTGGAGCTACACTCTACTTTGTGAAATACGTGATGGATCATCCAGAACTTGCGGTACAGTTCCTGCTTTACGGCAGTATTGCTACCATGTTTGGTTCTCTGGCTTCTTCTCGTTTGTTAGGGCGATTTGACCGCGTAAAAGCCTTTAAAGTCATTATTGTCATTTATTCTTTGATAAGCCTGATGATTTTCTTTACGCCGGGTGACTCTGTAGTACTGATTTTTGCCCTCAATATTGTTTTCCTGTTTGTGTTCAATACGACGACACCATTGCAGTGGCTGATGGCTTCTGATGTCGTCGACTATGAGGAAAGTCGCAGCGGGCGCCGCCTTGATGGTTTGGTATTCTCTACTTATCTGTTCAGTCTGAAGATGGGTCTGGCGATCGGTGGTGCGGCTCTTGGCTGGATCCTTGCTTTTGTAAATTACTCTGCCAGCAACAGCGTACAACCAGTAGAAGTGCTGAGCATTATTAAGATCTTATTCTGCGTAGTGCCTGTGGTGCTCTATATCGGCATGTTTATCATGCTTTCATTCTACAAATTAAGTGATGAGCGCGTAGGGGCTATCAGCCAACAATTACATAAGCATCGTGTGGCACAAGAAAACAGCGCATCAACTGCTGCAGCATCCAATTAAAGAGGAAGCAATATGTATACCATTACTAATCCGATTTTGACTGGATTTAATCCAGACCCATCAATGTGTCGTAAGGGAGAAGACTATTATATTGCGACGTCCACTTTTGAGTGGTTTCCAGGTGTGCGTATTTATCACTCGCGAGATCTGAAAAACTGGTCGCTGGTCAGTACACCATTAGATCGTATATCGATGTTAGATATGAAAGGTAATCCTGATTCAGGCGGAATCTGGGCACCATGCCTGAGCTATTCTGATGGGCTGTTTTGGTTGCTCTATACCGATGTGAAAATTGTTGATTCTCCGTGGAAAAATGGTCGTAATTATTTGGTTACTGCGCCATCGATTGAAGGTCCATGGAGTGACCCGATCCCTATGGGGAATGGTGGATTTGATCCGTCACTATTTCATGATACTGACGGCCGTAAATACTATATCTATCGACCTTGGGGGCCTCGTCATCACGGTGACCCACACTGTACTATCGTCTTGCAAGAGTATTTCCCGGCATCGCAGACACTATCGAAGGAGCGTAAAACGCTATTTACCGGAACAGCGTTACGTTATACCGAAGGGGCGCACTTGTATCGTGAAGGAGGCTGGTATTACCTGATGGTCGCCGAGGGTGGAACCAGCTATGAACATGCGGTAGTCGTACTACGAGCGAAGGATATCGAAGGGCCTTATGAGCTACATCCGGATACGATATTGATGACCAGTTGGCATCTGCCGGAAAATCCATTACAAAAAAGTGGCCATGGTTCGCTACTACAGACACATACAGGTGAATGGTACATGGCCTATCTCACCAGTCGTCCACAGCGTTTACCTCACGTACCGCTTTTGGCCTCTGGTGGACGAGGTTACTGCTCTCTGGGACGAGAAACAGGCATTGCTCGTATTATCTGGCGTGATGGTTGGCCATATGTTGAGGGAGGAAAACATGCGCAGCTCAGTATACCGGGCCCGGATCTTATTGAAGATCAGCGCGTCCGGGATATTAACTGGTGTGATGATTTCACGGGGGAAACGCTGGATATGGAATTACAAACCCTGCGCATCCCATTTGACGACACACTTGGATCATTGACTGTTCGACCGGGTTTTCTGCGCCTTTATGGCAATGATTCGCTTAATTCTACTTTTACCCAGTCAACCGTTGCTCGGCGTTGGCAGCACTTCGCTTTTCGTGCAGAAACGCGTATGGAGTTTGCACCAGAGAACTTTCAGCAGAGTGCTGGATTAACGTGCTATTACAATACTAAAAACTGGAGCTACTGTTTTGTCGATGCTGAAGAAGGGCGAGGCAGAACTATCAAAGTGATCCAGCTTGATCACAATGTTCCTTCATGGCCGTTGCACGATCAACCAATACAGGTACCGGACGATGTACAGAGTGTATGGCTGCGTGTTGATGTTGATCATCTGATTTATCGCTATAGCTATTCTTTTGACGGTGAACACTGGCAGTCTGTCCCTATAGAATATGCTGCCTGGAAACTATCAGATGATTATGTTGGTGGCCGCGGGTTCTTTACCGGTGCATTCGTTGGTCTACATTGCGAAGATATCAGTGGTGACGGATGTTATGCTGATTTCGACTACTTCAGTTATCAACCGATAGTGGTGTAAGTGAATGAGCCGGGCAGCCTAGCGCGATTGAAAGCTGGTGTCCGGCCTTTTCCAGTAATAAACGATAGTGTCGAAATTCATCATCATCCACGCGCGAGGTGAGTGTCGACAGACTAAGCGCAGCAATGACGCGGGATTCATGGTTCCGTACCGGTACCGCCACGCAACGTACACCCTGTTCATTTTCTTCATTATCCAGGGCATAACCCTGTAAGCGTGTTTTTTTCAGTGCCGTCAGTAACGCTTCGCGGGTAGTGAGAGTCGCTGGAGTGAAAGCCGTATAGTGATAATCTTCCAGCAGCATATTGCACTCTGCGTCATCGAGCCATGCTATCAACACCTTACCGATCGCGGTGGCATGTACTGGCAAACGGCGGCCGATACGCGAGTAAGCAATCGCGGCAAGTTTGCCTTCAATTTTCTCGATATATACGCCTTCATATCCATCGAGAATACCGAGATGGGTTGTTTGTCCTGTTCGTTGTGAGAGTTCTATCAGCCACTTCTTTGCCTTCTGGCGAATATCCATAGTGTTCACTACAAGATGACCACGTTCAACCAGCTTCATACCCAGGCGATATTTATCATTTTCCGGGTTTTGATCGATATAGCCGTGTAACTGAAGAGTTTTGAGTAGCGAATGGAGAGTACTTTTACTCAAGCCCATTTGTTTACTAATGTCAGTGAGCTTGAGCTCCGTTACCTGTTCGTTAAACAGATCAAGGATTGTCAACGCACGTTCAACAGATTGAATAATAGGCATGATACACGACCATTTACGCTGGAATAAGGTAAAAAGTACCTTTTTTACGCTGAAAAATCAAACGAATGGCTCACATATGGCGAGATTTACCCAGTCAGAGCAGAATCCGAGTGACAAGATGATACAGTGATTTGATAAGTGCTCTGTTGGCCATTTCCCGTCTCATGCATTTCGTAACTCATAACTTTGCAGTACATATTCGTCTGAAAGAATTACGGCATCTAATTTGACTGGAATTTCAGTGAAGTTGGTCCCATCAAAGCTATATTCATAGGTATAACTTTCCTCCTGATTTTCTTACGGAACCAGATGTACTCGTATATTCTGAATCATTAATTTCATTCCATGTAATGAAAACAAAACTCCAATGACGATCATTATAGTCATTTGTTAGCCCTGCCATTTGTTGATAATTAAATGGATTGAATTTTACTTTGACTTGAGCCTCAAAATAAAAGGCGTTGCCAGCGCCGGGGAATAAGCGATAGGTCATGAGTATTTGCTAAAGAACCTTGCCCAATTAAAGTCAATTCTCTATCGCCTATTAATTTGAGGGAGTAACACTTATCTTTAGAAAGGTAATCTCATGGCCACTAATCTTACCGAGACTGCTATACGTGGATTGAAGACAAAAAGCAGGTCGTACTACGTGTGGAGCAACCGCACTGAAGTCTTGTCGTCAAAGTTCAGCCGTCTGGCAGCAAGGTTTTTTATTTCCGTTACTAGGTTGAGAGAGGGAAGAGAGATTCATTCAGTTAGGTATCTGGCCTGAGATGAAACTGGTGAACTGAAATCCCTGACTCGCCCGGAGCTGGTGAGTTATCTGGCTGAATCTCACGTGGAGTTTATTTTAATCCCACCCATTCAGAGAAGGTAACGAGCGTCTGTCGAGATTGCTTTGCGATATGTTGGCCGTTCTGGCAGGGAAGGGATTACTGGATTACAGCTTATGGAATGAGCACAAGGCATTTTACTTCAAGGCAATACAGGCGGGGATCTCAGGGAACTATAGCCCCATGATGCAATTGGTGAGTGATATCTTGTCAGATTAACGGGCGAGGCCGACGGCTTTCGCCTGTGCCTTATTTTGTTTCAGTTGCTGCTCAATTTTTTGTACGGATACACCGGTTTCTATCGCGGTTGAACTGGCAACGGCGCGGTAGATTTGTGCTTTAGTTATTTGGCTGTGTGCTGTTTTTTTTGTTTGAATATATTTTCAAAATAGATATGAATCATTCTGTAGATAATATTGCGGTCGCCTATGAGTTGTATCACACCTTCGATAAATCGGAGGTCTTCCTCTTTCTGTTTTGCGCACACATCCTGATAATTATCAGGATGTGTCATACAGTAAGCGGGTTGCACCACCGGCTGAGCCGCGCGCATGCGGGTCTGTGGGGCCATGAGCACACGACGCTTTAAATTCAGGGAGCCGAGACGCAAAGGTCAAACAATTTCTGTGTCATTCAGTCATCCGTCAAAAGTGACGCAGGTAGCGATCACTTACCCGATGGTTCGTCGGGATGGCTATCGAGGGATTCGATACAGGCATCAAGCAGATCGTGCAACGCGGCGACCCGCTCCAGGCCCAACCGTTCGTTGAGTGACGTTTGTGCCATTTTCCATGCACGCTGTCCTTCGGCTTGTTTCGTGTGCCCCGCCTCGGTCGCCTCGACCAGGCGGCTGCGTGCATCCTTACCTGCGCCAATCTCCAACAACCCCTGTGTAGCCAGCGGTTGCAGGTTGCGCGTCAAAGTCGACGCATCCATCCGCATGAGTCTGGCCAGATCGACCGGTTGAATAGGCCCCAGTCGGACGACGTGCGACAGCAATGCGTATTGCGTGTTCTTGAGTCCCGTCTTAGCGATATAGCCATCGTAATGACGCGTCACCATGCGCGTGAGCTGCCGAAGTTTCAGGTTGGTGCATCCTGGCGGCTTGATTGAGTTCTTCATGTAATATATTGTACCTACAACTGTTGCACATGCAATCATTTTAAAAGAAGGCGTGGCTGATGGATACCTCGGGCTATGGCTCGCCGATCATCGACGTTGTCTATCGTGATACCGACAACGAATTACGCCTCGCTTTTGTCGATCCGAAGACCGGTCTGGTCATTCCACGCGACAAGATAAGGCTGCGTCCCGGATCCGGCGCAGATGCACACGTCCACGCCATATTGAACACATCTAAGGGGAAGACCGAAAAATGAGTTACAGGAGAAGGACTGTAGATCCTTGACTTGATGATTTTCAGATCGGCCGTAGTGGAACCACTAGTAAACAACGGGTTACCCGTCACTTTTCTTCAGGAGATATAGAGATGACAGATACAACGCTTGAAGCCCTCGTCACAGGAAAACATAGAAGCGCGCAGAATATTGCCCGCAACGATGCACGTCACCCAGTCGAGACGTTGAATTTTTTCGGATTGGAACCCGAGATGACCGTGCTCGAAATCCTTCCTGCTTTGGGGTGGTATACAGAAATCTTGGCTCCCTATCTTGCCGATCATGGACGCCTGTACGTTGCTCATTTTTCCCCTGATGGGCTCATGTCGTACATGCCCAAGGTGCTCGAAATGTATGAAAACCGTGTGGTGCGTGAGCCGGAGATTTTCGGCAAGGTCACAGTGCGCCATATCAATCCGCCCAAGGAAATCAGCGTTGCACCCGCGGGGACGGTGGATCTTGCGCTGACGTTTCGTAATGTACACAACTGGATTATGGCGGGTCAGGAGGATGAGTATTTCGCCGCGTTTTTCCAGGCGCTGAAACCGGGTGGTGTCCTCGGTATCGTGGAGCACCGTGCCCGGCCCGACGCTGATATGCAGAGCATGCGCACAAGCGGTTATGTCACGGAAGCCTACGTCAAGGAGGTCGCCCAGCGCGCCGGATTTTTGTTCGAAGCATCCAGCGAGATCAACGCGAACCCGTTAGACAGCACGGATCATCCGAACGGGATCTGGTCCCTACCTCCTTCCCTGCGTTCAGGTGACGAAGACAAATACAAAGCAATTGGTGAAACCGATCGGATGACGCTGAAATTTCGCAAACCCTTAGATTCCACAAGCAACTAAATCATGGATAGGAGTACAAAACGCATGAACAACTCTTCCAAACAACCTATGGCGCTGATCACCGGCGTTGGCCCAGGCGTAGGTACATCGCTGGTCCATCGTTTCGCCGAGGGTGGCTATCGTGTGGCGATGATCGCACGTGATGCTGACCGCCTTGCCGAGCTTGAGGCCGCGGTGCCTGGCGCCTTTGCCATGCCTTGTGATGTGACTGATGCCCAGGCGCTCAAACAGGTTATCGACGACATCGGCGCACCTCAAGTTGTGGTGCACAATGCGGTCGGCGGCTCTTTTTCACCCTTTCAAGAGATCGACCCTGCCGTGCTGCAAAAAAACTTCGAGATCAATACGATGGCGCTGCTGCACCTGGCGCAGATGGTTAGCCCGGCGATGATAGAGGCTGGTGAGGGGGCTATCATTGTCACTGGCAACACCTCAGCACTGCGCGGCAAACCCAACTTTGCCGGCTTTGCGCCTACCAAGGCAGCGCAACGCATCCTCGCCGAGTCGTTGGCCAGGGACCTGGGTCCCAAGGGGATACACGTGGCTTATCTGGTAATTGACGCTGTGATTAACGTGCCCTGGGCGCGCAAGATGTTTAGCGAAGCAGCGGATGATTTTTTCATACAGCCCAAGAGCATCGCAGCAGAAGTGTTTCATTTGGCCCATCAACCTAAAGACGCCTGGACCTTTCTGTCAGAGGTCCGCCCTTACCACGAAAAATGGTAAATATAGCGGGTAAGGAAAACCCATGGGGATGCCTATGAACCCCAAATTAAGTTTTATGCTGCAGTTGAAGAAATGGGCGATATCAAGCCTTTTGTGTGGATCAAATGAGGCTTGAAACTTTATACGGGGCAACAGGTAAGTATCCGGCTTTCAGTTGGAAACTGCAGGTGGGGGACGCAAGGTATCCACAACTTGACCTTCGATGCAGATGCAGTCCCGTAGCGCTGTCTATCAGAGTACTCGCTAATACTTCCTTGCGGTATCCTGGAAAAAATTAAGGGCTCACGTTTTTAGCGTAAGCCCTTGTTTTATTTGGTGGCCCCTGCCCGACTTGAACGGGCGACCAAGCGATTATGAG
>CANRKT010000016.1 GCA_947631255.1 uncultured Enterobacteriaceae bacterium | reverse complement strand
CTTCTTAAGCTAAACGAAGCAGTTTATTGTCTATTTATGCATCATTACTGCGACGACGTGGAGCTGCAGCACCGTCTTCACGACGTGGACCGCGACCACCTTCACGACGTTCACCGCTAAAGCGACCTGCACCCGCGCCTTCGCGACGTGGACCACGACCGCCTTCACGACGCTCACCGCTACCGAAACCACGGCCTGCACCACCGCCACGACGTTCACCTGAACGCTCTGGACGTGGTTGAGCATCACCCATCAGCTGCATATTCATCGGTTTATTGAGAATACGAGTACGGGTAAAGTGCTGCAGAACTTCACCTGGCATACCTTTCGGCAGCTCAATAGTAGAGTGTGATCCAAACAGTTTAATGTTACCGATATAACGGCTGCTGATATCGCCTTCGTTGGCAATAGCGCCCACGATATGACGAACTTCAACACCATCATCACGGCCCACTTCAATGCGATACAGTTCCATATCGCCTGCGTCACGACGCTCACGGCGTGGGCTACCTTCACCACCGGCCGCAGGACGATCGCCGCGCGGACCACGATCCTGACGATCACCACGTGCGCCACGTTCAAAGCGATCATCACGCTCACGGAATTCACGACGTGGACGCATAGGTGCATCTGGTGGCAGGATCAGAGGACGTTCACCTTGTGCCATTTTCAATAAAGCGGCAGCCAGGGTTTCAATATCCAGCTCTTCTTCACCTGGTTGCAGTTTCGCAAGCAGTGCACGGTACTGATCCAGATCGCTGCTTTCCAGCTGCTGCTGAACTTTAGCAGCAAATTTAGCCAGACGACGCTCGCTAAGCAATTCTGCGTTTGGCAGTTCTGCTTCAGGGATAGTCAGCTTCATAGTACGTTCAATGTTACGCAGCAGGCGACGTTCACGGTTTTCAACAAACAGTAAAGCGCGACCAGCACGACCAGCACGGCCAGTACGACCGATACGGTGAACGTAAGATTCTGAGTCCATCGGAATGTCGTAGTTAACCACCAGGCTAATACGCTCAACATCCAGACCACGTGCCGCAACATCGGTCGCAATCAGAATATCCAGACGGCCATCTTTCAGACGTTCCAGCGTTTGCTCACGCAATGCCTGGTTCATATCACCATTCAGCGCTGCGCTGTTATAACCACTGCGTTCAAGTGCTTCAGCAACTTCCAGCGTGGCATTTTTAGTACGTACGAAAATAATAGCTGCATCAAAATCTTCAGCTTCCAGGAAACGAACCAGTGCTTCATTTTTACGCATACCGTAAACAGACCAGTAGCTCTGGCTGATGTCCGGACGCGTAGTGATGCTTGACTGGATACGCACTTCCTGTGGATCTTTCATGAAACGACGGGTAATACGACGAATCGCTTCTGGCATAGTTGCAGAGAACAGTGCTGTCTGATGATCAGCAGGGATCTGCGCCATAATAGTTTCAACGTCTTCGATGAAGCCCATACGCAGCATTTCATCAGCTTCGTCCAGAACCAGACCTTTCAGGCTGGACAGGTTCAGTGTCCCGCGCTTCAGGTGATCCAGCAGACGACCAGGCGTTCCGACTACAATTTGTGGTCCCTGACGCAGAGCACGTAACTGCACGTCATAACGCTGACCACCATACAGAGCAACAACGTTAACGCCTTGCATATGCTTGGAGAAGTCAGTCATCGCTTCTGCGACCTGTACTGCCAGCTCACGCGTTGGCGCCAGCACCAGAATCTGCGGTGCTTTAACTGCAGCATCAAGGTTATTCAGTAATGGGAGTGAAAACGCAGCGGTTTTACCACTCCCGGTCTGGGCCATACCCAGAACATCGCGACCACCCAACAGATGAGGAATACATTCCGCCTGAATCGGGGAAGGTTTTTCGTAACCCAGATCGTTCAGTGCTTCAATAATGGATGATTTCAGTCCGAGATCGGAAAAAGTAATATTTAATTCAGTCATGTAGTACGTGTGCCTCATTAATGGCGGCCAGTCTACATAACTCATCTTGAAATTTAACAGCAATTTTCATTGAAAAGTGTGAACCGGCTCAAATTTGATTGATTGACGAACAAAAACGCCCTCACCCGCTAAGATGATGACTTTAACAAAAGTTTATGGGCTGTCGTTGTACGTCAGCTATTGCTGGTCCGATTCTGCCAGGTCATCTTGCTCCTGGCCCAAGAGCGCTAATTCCAACAATGCATAACGATGTTCAACGTAATTATGTACGTTGTTAGCTACCGCTAACTTGAACAGTGCCGTGGCCCTGTCCTTTTCCCCCAGACTTAGGTAGTACTTACCTAAATAGAAGTTGGTTTCACTGAGATGCTCAGCGAGCGAAGTGTTATCCGTTGCGTTCATCTGAAGCCTTTCCATTAGTGTAACTTCACTAATGTTGCCCAGATAGAACTCGACAATGTTCCATCCCCATTGCTCTTTGTCCGATTTTTCCAGGCGCTGTTGTAACGCCTCTTTGGCCTGTTTTTCATCTACGTTGTTTTCAACAACATAGAGCCACAGACTACGGAAGGGATCGTTGGGATCGTCTTGATAAAACGCCTGCAGATCATCTTGCGCTAAGCGATAACGACCGCCGTAATAGAGGGCGATACCACGATTTAAACACGCATAGTTGTAAGTTGGATCAAGCTCAAGTACAGAATCAAACGCTTCATAGGCAGCGTCAAAGTTGCCTGCCTGCGTTAAATATATGCCTAAGTAATTGAATACTTCAGGCATATCTGGTCGGATTGCTAGCGCTTGTGAGAAATCATTCCGCGCAAGTGCCCGCAAACCTAGGCTATCATACAACACTCCGCGCTCATATAAAAGCTGTGCGCGTTCATCATCCGTTAAAGCACGGCTGGCAAGAATCTGTTCCATTCTTGCCAGGATAACTTCTTGTTGTAATGACGGTTGTAACGGTACTGCGAGAACCTCATTTTTACGCCATGCAGAATTGTTGCTGCATCCTGCCAGTGTGATAGCTGTAGCAACAAAACACCAGCGCAAAAAAGGCTTCATTACCTACTCCTGAAGACAACAAATGGTGAACATCCAGGGTCCCCGCTCGCAAAATGGTGCTTCCTGCCCCGTAACAAACCGTTATCTACTTACTATAGAAAGCCAGTGGATCTTACTCAGCTTCTGGTGCAGCAGGCGTTGCAGTTTCAGCTGGAGATTGCTCAATCGCTTCTTTAATGCTTAAACGTACGCGGCCCTGACGATCAACTTCCAGTACTTTTACCGGTACTTCCTGGCCCATTTGCAGATAATCAGTGACTTTTTCTACGCGTTTGTCAGCAATCTGGGAAATATGAACCAGACCTTCTTTACCGCCGCCAATCGCAACGAAAGCACCGAAATCAACGATACGGGTGACTTTACCGTTGTAGATACGACCCACTTCAATTTCTGCAGTAATTTCTTCGATACGACGAATAGCATGTTTAGCTTTCTCGTTATCGGTTGCAGCGATTTTCACTGTGCCGTCATCTTCGATTTCAATCGTAGTACCAGTTTCTTCGGTCAGTGCACGAATAACTGCGCCACCTTTACCGATAACATCTTTGATTTTATCGGAATTGATTTTAATCGTATGAATACGTGGTGCAAATTCAGAAATATCGCCACGCGGTGCATTGATAGCCTGCTCCATCACGCTCAGGATATGCAAACGAGCACCCTTAGCCTGATTCAGTGCAGCATGCATGATTTCACGGGTGATACCTTCGATTTTGATATCCATCTGCAGAGCAGAGATACCTTCACGGCTACCAGCAACTTTAAAGTCCATATCACCCAGGTGATCTTCGTCACCCAGAATATCAGACAGAACAACGAAGTTATCGCCTTCTTTAACCAGACCCATCGCAATACCAGCAACGGCAGCTTTGATAGGAACACCCGCATCCATCAGTGCTAATGACGCACCGCAGACGGAAGCCATAGAAGAAGAACCGTTAGATTCAGTAATTTCTGAAACGACACGTACAGTGTACGGGAAAGTCGCTGCATCTGGCATCACTGCCAGTACGCCACGCTTAGCCAGACGACCGTGACCAATCTCACGACGCTTAGGTGAACCCACCATACCGGTTTCACCTACAGAGTACGGAGGGAAGTTGTAGTGGAACAGGAAGGTATCAGTACGCTCACCCATCAGTTCATCAAGAGTCTGTGCGTCACGTGCAGTACCCAGGGTTGCAGCAACCAGAGCCTGAGTCTCACCACGAGTAAACAGAGCAGAACCGTGAGTACGTGGCAGAACACCCGTACGTACATCCAGACCACGGATCATGTCTTTTTCACGGCCATCAATACGTGGCTCGCCACGCAGAACACGGCTACGAACAACGTTTTTCTCGATAGCGTGCAAGATTTCACTGATTTCAGCGTCATCTAAGGTTTCGTCTTCCGCCAGCAGAGCTGCGGTCACGTCAGACTTGATAGTACTAATTTGCTCATAACGCTGTTGCTTATCAGTCACCAAGTAAGCATCGCTCAGACGAGATTCAGCCAGCGCTGCAACACGTGCATTCAGCGCGTCATTAGGCGCTTCTGGCTGCCAATCCCAGCGTGGTTTGCCCGCTTCAGCAACCAGTGAGTTGATGTTTTCAATAACGATTTGCTGCTGTTCGTGACCAAATACTACGGCACCCAGCATCTGATCTTCGCTCAGCAGTTCTGCTTCAGACTCAACCATCAGTACTGCGCCGGTGGTACCCGCAACAACCAAGTCCAGTTTAGATTCTTTCAGTTCATCAGCAGTTGGGTTCAGTAAATACTGACCATTGATGAAACCAACACGCGCTGCACCGATTGGACCATTAAATGGCAGGCCTGACAGGCTCAGAGCCGCAGAAGCACCAATCATTGCCACGATATCAGGGTTAACTTGCGGGTTTACAGAAACCACGGTCGCAATAACCTGAACTTCGTTAACAAAACCTTCCGGGAACAGTGGACGTACTGGACGGTCAATCAGACGAGCAATCAGCGTTTCGCCTTCGCTTGGACGACCTTCACGGCGGAAGAAGCTTCCCGGGATACGGCCAGCAGCGTAGGTACGCTCTTGATAGTTAACAGTCAGAGGAAAGAAGTTCTGACCTGGTTTAGCTTTCTTCTGGCCTACAACGGTAACTAATACCGCAGTGTCATCCATGCTAACCATAACTGCAGCAGTCGCCTGGCGAGCCATCATACCGGTCTCAAGAGTGACGGTATGCTGACCATACTGGAATTTACGAACGATCGGATTAAGCAAAATAATATCCTTAAACATGCAGGTGTACGTATTGACGTACTACCGTTAATACTCGACCTTCATTACACCCTCGCGACTAATGACAAACCTCACCCACTTTAGTGAGTAAATCTTCTCATTAGCCGCGCGAATCTCTGCAATAAAGATCACATTTAGCAACAATACAGCAGTTTCAACCGAATAGCTTCGTTCCGGTTAAAAAAAAGGGGCCCCGTAGGTTAATGCTGGTCACTTAAGGAATTCAGGCCCAAGTATTCGGGCCTTCGATGAAAGAAACCAAAGCTGAAAGCCTGATCCTTTCGTTTTCCGTTTAAGCATAATCATGAATTTATATTCATAAAAATACTTCAGTGACTGGCATTAGCCCTCGTAGGCCCCTTTTATGAAACTCGCAAAAACTAGCGACGCAGGCCTAAACGAGCGATGAGGTCAGTATAACGAGCAACATCTTTACGTTTCAGGTAGTCGAGCAGTTTACGACGCTGAGAAACCATGCGCAGCAGACCACGACGGCTGTGGTGATCTTTTTTATGCTCTGAAAAGTGACCTTGCAGATGGTTAATCTGTGCAGTCAGCAGTGCAACCTGAACTTCGGTGCAACCGCTGTCGTTAGTACCACGACCAAATTCAGCAACAATTTTAGCTTTAGCTTCAACGCTTAGAGACATTTTTAACTCCAGAATTATAGATAAAAAATAGGGTGCCGATCTCTAATTCAGCAACCACAGTACCTGCCAGGAAAGAAAAAATACTTACCCGGCAGTAAGCCACGTCATTTTACCTGTCGCGACCACTTATCGCAAGCTGGTGCGGATTCATACAGGGTATTCAACGACCAGACGACGCGGCGCAACACGCCCGTCATCAAGGATTTCTGCCATGCCAATAAATTTTTGCTCGCTTCCTTCGGTGACGCGTACCAGACCTTCTTGTGGGGCTCCGGTAACACGAACAGGCTGCCCATTTTTAAAATAGACCGCCACCTCTGACAAGAGATTCACTATGGGGAAGTCTGCTGCCGGGCTATCCATTGGCATCAGTAATGGGTCTAACAGACTGGCGGGAGCCACATCCTGAGCTTCAGCTTCCGCAATCAACGCATTCAGCTGTTCCAGCGTGACCATACGTTCAACAGGATAGTTGCTGACCCCAAGACGACGCAGGAAGATCACATGTGCACCACATCCCAGCTTTTCGCCAAGATCATCAATGATGGTACGAATATATGTGCCTTTGGAGCAGTGAATTTCCAGTTCCAGTTCATTACCTTCATGGCGCAGGAATAAGAGCTCATAGACAATAATAGCACGGGCTTCTCGCGGTACACTGATACCCTGACGGGCATACTCATACAGCGGTCTTCCCTGATATTTCAGTGCTGAATACATGGAAGGAACTTGCTGTGTTTCACCGCGAAACGACTCTAATGCCGTAGCGAGCTGCTCGGCGCTAAAATCGACCGGACGTTCTTCAACTATCTGGCCGTCAGCATCAGAAGTATCCGTACGCTGGCCAAGACGTGCAATCACGCGATAGCGCTTATCAGAGTCCAGCAGGTATTGGGAAAACTTCGTCGCTTCTCCGAGACAGATGGGCAACATACCGGTAGCCAAAGGATCAAGGGCTCCAGTATGTCCCGCACGGTTAGCGTTATAAAGACGCTTCACTTTCTGCAGGGCATCGTTAGAAGACAGTCCCTGCGGTTTATCCAGCAACAGCACGCCATGTATATCGCGGCCACGACGACGAGGACGACTCATCAATCCTCCTTGGTGTCGTCCGTGTTTACACGACGCTCATCATCATGACGGATGACATTAGATACCAGATTAGACATTCTCATCCCTTCAACCAGCGAGTTATCGTAGAAGAAGGTTAACTCAGGAACAATACGCAAACGCATTGCTTTGCCGAGCAAAGAACGGATGTAGCCTGAGGCATCCTGTAAAACTTTAATGCCTTCTTTCACAGCATCTTCATCTTTATCATTCAGGAATGTCACGAATACTTTGGCATAAGCCAGGTCACGAGAAACCTCAACACCAGAAACTGTCGTCATCATGCCGAGACGCGGATCTTTAATCTCACGCTGCAGGATGATGGCAATTTCTTTTTGCAGTTCCTGAGAAACACGCTGTGGGCGACCAAATTCTTTCGCCATAATAATTTCTCCAGACAAAACGGGGGGCACTAAGCCCCCCTGATAATAAGTGTGGTGCGCCTATCAGGAAATGGTACGCTTGATCTCGATGATTTCGAAGACTTCAATCACGTCGCCTACGCGAACGTCATTGTAGTTTTTCACACCGATACCACATTCCATACCGTTACGAACTTCAGCGGCATCGTCTTTAAAGCGACGCAGAGATTCCAGCTCGCCTTCATAGATAACTACGTTGTCGCGCAGAACACGGATTGGGTTGTGACGCTTAACCACGCCTTCAGTAACCATACAACCTGCGATGGCACCAAATTTTGGTGATTTAAATACATCACGAACTTCTGCCAGGCCGAGGATCTGCTGTTTCAGTTCTGGAGTCAGCATACCGCTCATTGCCGCTTTCACTTCGTCAATCAAGTGATAGATAACAGAGTAGTAGCGCAGATCCAGGCTTTCAGCATCGATAACACGGCGTGCAGAGGCATCCGCACGAACGTTAAAGCCCACCAGGATAGCGTCAGAAGCAGCAGCCAGTGTTGCGTCTGTTTCAGTAATACCACCCACACCAGAACCGATGATTTTCACTTTTACTTCATCGGTTGACAGTTTCAGCAGTGACTCGCTAATCGCTTCTACAGAGCCCTGAACATCGGCTTTCAGCACGATATTCACTTCAGACACTTCACCTTCAGTCATGTTGGCAAACATGTTTTCCAGTTTAGACTTCTGCTGACGCGCCAGTTTAACGTCACGGAATTTGCCCTGACGATACAGTGCAACTTCACGTGCTTTCTTCTCGTCACGTACGACGGTAACTTCATCACCCGCAGCAGGAACACCGGACAAACCGAGGATCTCTACTGGAATGGATGGGCCTGCTTCGGTAACTTCATGTCCCATTTCATTACGCATAGCACGCACGCGGCCATACTCAAAGCCACACAGAACAATATCACCCTTGTTCAGCGTACCTTCACGAACCAGAACAGTCGCAACCGGGCCACGACCTTTATCAAGATAAGACTCGATAACAACGCCGCTTGCCATACCTGCACGCACTGCTTTCAGTTCCAGAACCTCAGATTGCAGCAGGATAGCATCCAGCAACTCATCGATACCGATACCGGCTTTCGCAGATACATGAACAAACTGGCTTTCACCGCCCCATTCTTCCGGCATGATGCCGTACTGAGACAGTTCAGTTTTAACGCGATCTGGGTCTGCTTCTGGCTTATCGATTTTGTTCACAGCTACAACAACCGGCACTTGTGCCGCTTTTGCGTGCTGAATAGCTTCGATAGTCTGAGGCATCACGCCATCATCTGACGCTACGACCAGAACAACGATATCCGTTGCCTGAGCACCACGAGCACGCATTGAAGTAAACGCGGCGTGTCCCGGAGTATCGAGGAAGGTTATCATGCCATTGTCAGTTTCGACGTGGTAAGCACCGATGTGCTGAGTAATACCACCCGCTTCGCCAGAGGCAATCTTAGTTGAGCGAATGTAGTCAAGCAGTGACGTTTTACCGTGGTCAACGTGACCCATGATGGTCACGACTGGAGCACGAGCTTCTGCCGCAGCACCGGTATCACGGTCACTCATTACCGCTTCTTCCAGTTCGTTTTCACGACGCAGAATAACTTTGTGACCCATCTCTTCAGCAACCAGCTGGGCTGTTTCCTGATCGATAACCTGGTTAATGGTCGCCATGGCACCCAGTTTCATCATCACTTTGATGACCTGTGAACCTTTAACAGCCATTTTGTTTGCCAGTTCGGCAACAGTCACTGTTTCACCGATGACAACATCACGGTTTACTGCCTGAGCAGGTTTAGTGAAAGTCTGCTGCAGAGAACTTGGCTTACGCTTACCTTTACCACCACGAACTGCTGCACGCGCTTCTTCACGGTCAGCTTTAGACTCGCCGTGTTTACCGCTCGCTTTTTTCTGACGTGGCGCTTTTGCTGCTGTGCGAGTACGACCACGTCCGCCTTCAACTTCACGGTCGTTTTCGTCTTCAGCCTGGCGAGCGTGTTCAGAAGTCGTGACATGATAGTCAGACTTATCATCTTCTACTTTTTCTTGTTCAGCCCAAACACCGGCATTCGCTTCAGCCATTTTGCGAGCTTCTTCAGCTACACGGCGGGCGTCTTCTTCAAGTTTGCGACGTGCTTCTTCTTCTGCTTTACGTTTCAGTTCAGCAGCTTCTGCTTCACGGCGGGCTTTATCGGCTTGGGCGGTTTTCGTCATATCGTCTGATTGTTGATGAGTCACTTTGTCTTTTTCCGCAGCTACACGTTTCGCTTTCTCAGCGACTTCGCGCCTAGCTTGTTCTTCAGCATCACGCTTAGCTTTTTCTTGTGCCACAAGTTTGGCAGCTTCCTCTGCCTCACGACGGGCTTGCTCTTCCGCTTCACGCAACGCTTGTTCTTCCGCGGCAAGACGTTCAGCCTCTTGCGGATCACGTTTTACAAAGGTGCGCTTCTTGCGGACTTCGATTTGTACCGATTTACTTTTCCCACCGGTACCTGGAATATTTAACGTACTACGTGTTTTACGCTGTAACGTCAATTTGTCTGGCACTGAACCATGTTCACTGTTCAGATGAGCCAAGAGCATTTGCTTCTCTTGCGCGGAAACAGAATCATCAGCAGACTTCGGGATCCCTGCATCAGCAAATTGCTGTACCAGGCGGTCAACGGAGGTCTGAATCTCTGTGGCCAGCGCTTTTACGGTTACATCTGTCATGCTGTTCCTTCCTGCTACAGTTTATTATGCTTCGCCGCCAAACCAGCAAATGTTGCGCGCTGCCATAATTAATTCACCGGCTCTCTCACTCGTCAAGCCTTCAATATCTGACAGTTCATCAACACCTTGCTCTGCAAGGTCTTCCAGCGAGATAACACCACGTGCAGCCAATTTAAATGCCAGCGGGCGATCCACTCCATCAAGACCCAGTAAATCTTCAGCAGGTTTTTTATCACCTAAAGATTCTTCCTGAGCCAATGCGATTGTAGTCAGTGCATTTTTAGCACGATTGCGTAATGCTTCCACAGTATCTTCATCAAGACCGTCGATTTCCAGCAACTCTTTAACTGGTACGTACGCCAGCTCTTCGAGTGTTGCAAAACCTTCTTCGACTAATACTATGGCGAAATCTTCATCAATATCGAGGTATTTGGTGAAAATATCAATCGCTGCGTGTGCTTCAGCCTGATGTTTAGCCTGTAAATCGTCAACGGTCATTACGTTGAGTTCCCAGCCGCTAAGCTGTGCAGCCAGACGCACGTTCTGACCATTACGACCAATTGCCTGTGCCAGGTTACCGGCTTCTACTGCAATATCCATCGTGTGTTTGTCTTCGTCAACCACGATAGAAGCAACATCAGCTGGAGCCATAGCATTGATGACAAACTGCGCGGGGTTATCATCCCACAGCACGATATCAATACGCTCGCCTGCCAGCTCAGTAGAAACGGCCTGAACACGTGCACCACGCATACCCACGCAAGCACCGACTGGATCGATACGCTTATCGTTGGTCTTCACAGCGATTTTAGCCCGTGAGCCAGGATCGCGTGCCGCGGCCTTAATTTCGATGACTTCTTCGCCAATTTCTGGCACTTCGATACGGAACAGTTCGATCAGCATTTCTGGTTTAGAACGGCTAACGAACAGTTGAGCGCCGCGCGCTTCCGGACGTACTGCATACAGTACTCCACGGATACGGTCACCCGGGCGGAAGTTTTCACGCGGTAACATATCTTCACGTAGGATAACCGCTTCAGCGTTATTACCCAAATCAAGAGCGATATTGTCGCGATTTACTTTTTTCACTACGCCGGTGATGATTTCACCTTCATGCTCGCGGAATTGGTCCACAACCATTGCACGCTCAGCTTCACGTACTTTTTGTACGATAACCTGTTTTGCTGTCTGCGTAGTGATACGGTCAAAGGTAACAGACTCAATCTGATCTTCGACATAATCACCTGGATTAAGCGTAGGCTCTTCAAAACGAGCAGCTTCAAGAGTAATTTCACGCGTCGGTAAGGTGACTTCTTCAACCACTAACCAGCGACGGAAGGTGTCAAAGTCGCCACTTTTGCGATCAATGCTGACACGAACCTCAATCTCTTGTTCATATTTTTTCTTAGTCGCTGTTGCCAACGCACTTTCCAGCGCTTCAAAGATCTTTTCGCGCGGTAAAGATTTTTCGTTGGAAACGGCCTCAACAACAGCCAAAATTTCTTTGTTCATCCTGGGTTTTCACCTCAATCCAAACTATTAAAAGTGGGGTACCAGATTCGCTTTCTGGATATTACTCAGCGCGAACACTTCGTCTTTGCCTTCGACCGTAATCGTAATCATTTCACCGTCTACAGATTTAATGATACCCAACCATTTGCGGCGGTTCTGTACGGCCATGCGCAACACAACACTTACCTCTTCGCCAATAAAGCTTTGGTAATGTTCTGCGCTAAATAACGGGCGATCAAGACCTGGTGAGGATACTTCAAGGTTGTAGGCGACAGTAATTGGGTCTTCAACGTCGAAAACCGCACTGACTTGGTGACTGACATCAGCACAATCATCAACATTGATGCCATCTTCACTATCAATATAGATACGCAGCGTTGACTGGCGACCACGAATAAACTCAACACCCACTAATTCGTAACCCAGCGCCTCAACAGGTGCCGAAATCATCTCTGTTAACTTTTGCTCTAATGTGGACAAGCCCACCCCCAAGACATAAAAAAAGGGCATAAAGCCCAGTTATTCTGAAATCAGATAACAAAAAACCCCGATAAATCGGGGCTTTAGATAACTGAACCCTGTATACCGCCATAGGCGGCCCGGACACTGTCCAGGAGAACTTTTTTCTAAATTTTTCGCGAAGCCATCAAAGATGTTCACAGGATATTTGAAAAATAATTCTCAGGGAAAGTGGTTGCGGGGGCCGGATTTGAACCGACGACCTTCGGGTTATGAGCCCGACGAGCTACCAAGCTGCTCCACCCCGCGTCCGAAACGTGGCAAATATTACGCCAGCATTGCTATAAAAGCAAGAAATGATAAGACTTGTTGGTACCGAGGACGGGACTTGAACCCGTAAGCCCAATCGGGCACTACCACCTCAAGGTAGCGTGTCTACCAATTCCACCACCACGGCACTCTGTCAATACGATACGTCTTTATTACCGTATTTTTTCTTACTGCGGAATATCACTGCTTGGCATGGTAGGTGCCGCAGGTATAGTCTGCTCAACTTGCGCTGGCTGACTCAAATTATCCCACTCGCTTCCCGTTCCTGATTTGTTAGCGCTCAGATTACCGAGAACCAGACTGATAATGAAAAACAACGCCCCTAAAATACCGGTCATACGGGTCATGAAATTACCTGAGCCGTTTGAGCCGAATAATGTAGCGGAAGCACCTGCTCCAAAAGAGGCTCCCATATCAGCACCTTTACCCTGTTGCAACATGATCAGACCTACCAAGCCTAATGCTACAATAAGGAAAATAACTAAAAGAGCTTCGTACATAATCAACCTGTTCCTTGCGGGTTTACCGCTCGCAAATTGCTTCAAATCAGTAAAGCGGATACCTTTTTCATTACCCGGTGAAGCGGGTGAGAATACTAACCAAAGTCATAGTGTTGCGCAAGGGCAATTTATTAACATTGTACCGACTGCGTAAAAAAACACCAAATTACTGACTTTGGTCAGATAAACCGGTATAAATCATGACCGGTTTTTTCATAAAGCTCTCACTCAGACTGCTTTTACCGCTTCTGCAATACGATGGGCAAATTCAGTTACCTGAGCTTCATCTTCACCTTCAACCATGACACGAATTAACGGTTCAGTACCCGATTTACGCAACAGTACTCGTCCACGGCGATCCAGTTTCTGTTCCACTTCTTCAGTGATACGTTTCACTTCTTCATTTTCCAGTGGGTCGCTCGCTCCGGCAGTAAAACGGACATTCACCAGAATTTGAGGGAATAACTTCATGCCACTGCACAAATCACCCAAACTCATATTGTTACGAATCATAGCGGTAAGTACTTGCAAACCTGCCACGATACCGTCCCCAGTTGTGGTACTGTCCAGCAAAATAACATGCCCGGAATTTTCAGCACCAATGCGCCAGCCTTTCTCTTGCAGTTTTTCCAGTACGTAACGGTCACCCACTTTGGCACGGGCAAAAGGAATACCCAGCTCTTTCAAGGCGACTTCCAGTCCCATATTACTCATCAGGGTACCGACAACACCACCGCGTAACTGTCCCTGACGCAGAGCCTCGCGGGCAATGATATACATGATCTGATCGCCATCGACTTTGTTACCCTGCTCATCAACCATGATGATACGGTCGCCATCACCATCCAGCGCAATACCCAGATCCGCTTTTTCTTCCAGAACGCGCGCCTGGAGCATAGCCACATCTGTAGCACCGCATTTTTCGTTAATGTTCAGACCATTTGGTTCGCAGCCCACAGCGATAACATTTGCACCCAGCTCACGCAGAACATTAGGGGCAATGTGATAAGTCGCTCCGTTAGCACAGTCGACGACCACTTTAAGCCCGCTCAGACTGAGTTCGTTAGGAAAGGTGCCTTTACAGAATTCAATATAACGCCCGGCAGCATCAACAATACGACTCGCTTTCCCGAGTTGGCTTGAGTCAACACAGGTCAGCTCTTTTTCCATTTCAGCTTCGATAGCTTCTTCAACCGCATCAGGCAGTTTAGTGCCGTCAATGGAGAAGAATTTGATGCCATTATCGTAGAATGGATTATGCGAGGCAGAAATAACAATGCCCGCTTCAGCGCGGAAGGCGCGAGTTAAGTAAGCCACTGCCGGAGTCGGCATTGGCCCGGTGAAGGACGCTGATAAGCCCGCCGCAGCCAGCCCGGCTTCCAGCGCAGACTCCAGCATATAACCGGAAATACGCGTATCTTTGCCAATAATAATTTTACGTGAACCATGACGTGCGAGAACTTTTCCTGCTGCCCATCCCAGTTTCAACATAAAATCAGGCGTGATCGGCGCGTCACCAACACGACCACGAATACCATCAGTACCAAAATATTTACGGCTACTCATAAATTCTATTTTCCTTTGCTGAAAGGGTGGCTTCAACCACACGAATTGCGTCTACAGTCTCTTTGACATCATGAACACGAATAATATGCGCCCCCTGCATTGCAGCAATAACTGCACAGGCCAGGCTGCCATTCAGACGGTGTTCAGGACCGACATTCAATAACTGGCCAACCATTGATTTGCGTGACATACCTACCAGCAGAGGCAGGTCATAGCAATGGAGTTCTGAAAGGCGAGCCAGTAGTTGATAGTTATGGGTGAGATTTTTACCGAAACCAAAGCCTGGGTCGAGCAACAATTTATCTTTTGTTATTCCCGCTGCTTCACAACGCGCAATATTCTCAATAAAAAAACGATTCACATCCACGAAAACATCATCGTAGTGGATAGTTTGCTGCATCGTCCGTGGCTCACCCTGCATATGCATCAGGCAGACCGGCAGGCCCGTTTCGGCAGCAGCTTGCAAGGCTCCGGGCATCTGCAACGAACGAATATCATTGATGATGTGTGCGCCAACACGAGCCGACTCTTTCATTACCTCGCCCTGAGAAGTGTCTACCGAGATCCAGACTTCAAAACGCTGCGCCAGTGCCTCAACAACCGGAATAACACGGGACAGCTCTTCATCGAGGCTGACTTCAGCCGCCCCAGGACGCGTTGACTCACCGCCCACATCAATAATGGTCGCCCCTGCGTTAATCATTGCGTTTGCATGCTTTAGTGCATCAATTAATGCGTTGTGTTTACCACCATCGGAGAAAGAGTCCGGCGTCACGTTGAGTATTCCCATTACGTGGGGATGGTTCATATCAAGCGTGGTACCCTGTGCGCGTAATAACATATGATTTCTGCCCATATTTTATAATGCTGACTGGAAACGCGAGGCACTCGAACGTCCAGCCAGCACTCTGGTATGAATTGATACTGACGTGATTATATTCATAAAATAAAAAACCCGGGAACCTGTCCCGGGTTTTTTATGACAAGGGAAAACAGTATTTTCTCTTGTTATGGTCGCTAACCGTTACTCAGAGCGTTTTTCCTGAGTTAGATGTGTCTGACTCATCAGCCGGGCTAACTGCACTTGGTGCACTTGGCGCGGCATTGTTATCAGAGTTATCTTTGGTCTTGGAATCATCATCCCAGCCTGCTGGCCGACGAACTTCACGGCGAGCCATCAAGTCGTCAATCTGCGGAGCATCAATGGTTTCATACTTCATCAATGCATCTTTCATTGCATGAAGAATATCCATGTTTTCGCCCAGTAACTGGCGGGCACGAGCATAGTTCCGCTCAACCAGTGACTTCACTTCCTGGTCGATGATACGCGCAGTTTCATCAGACATATGTTTCGCTTTAGCCACAGAGCGGCCCAGGAATACTTCACCCTCTTCCTCTGCGTACAGCAGTGGACCGAGTTTGTCGGAGAAGCCCCATTGGGTGACCATGTTACGTGCCAGGTTAGTCGCAACTTTAATATCGTTAGACGCCCCGGTCGACACTTTTTCTACACCATAGATTATCTCTTCTGCCAGACGACCACCGTAAAGTGTAGAAATCTGACTTTCCAGTTTCTGACGGCTGGCGCTAATCGCATCACCGACAGGCAGGAAGAAGGTCACACCCAGTGCACGACCACGTGGAATGATAGTCACTTTATGTACCGGATCATGTTCAGGCACCAGACGACCAATAATGGCATGTCCTGCTTCATGATAGGCGGTTGATTCTTTTTGCGCTTCCGTCATCACCAGAGAGCGACGTTCTGCCCCCATCATGATTTTGTCTTTCGCTTTTTCAAACTCAACCATCGATACAACACGTTTATTCGTGCGGGCAGCAAACAGTGCAGCTTCGTTGACCAGGTTAGCCAAATCAGCACCTGAGAAGCCTGGCGTACCACGAGCAATAATTGCCGCATCAATGTCAGTCGCCAAAGGCACACGACGCATATGCACTTTCAGAATCTGCTCACGACCACGGACATCAGGTAAACCAACCACAACCTGACGGTCAAAACGACCTGGACGCAGTAACGCTGGATCCAGAACATCAGGACGGTTAGTTGCCGCAATCACGATGATGCCTTCGTTACCTTCGAAACCATCCATCTCAACCAGCATCTGGTTCAGGGTCTGCTCACGCTCATCGTGACCACCACCTAAACCGGCACCACGTTGACGACCGACCGCATCGATTTCATCGATAAAGATGATGCAAGGTGCCGCTTTTTTAGCCTGTTCAAACATGTCACGTACGCGCGATGCACCAACACCGACGAACATTTCAACAAAGTCAGAACCGGAAATAGTAAAGAACGGTACTTTTGCTTCGCCTGCAATAGCCTTCGCCAGCAATGTTTTACCGGTACCCGGTGGGCCCACCATCAACACGCCTTTCGGGATCTTACCACCCAATTTCTGGAAGCGGCTCGGTTCACGCAAATACTCAACCAGTTCGACGACGTCATCTTTTGCTTCATCACAACCTGCAACATCCGCAAAGGTTGTTTTGATTTGGTCTTCTGTAAGCATACGCGCCTTACTCTTACCGAACGACATGGCACCTTTGCCACCGCCGCCCTGCATCTGACGCATAAAGAAGATCCAAACCCCAATCAGCAATAGCATCGGGAACCAGGATATGAAGATAGAAGCCAGCAAACTCGGCTCTTCAGGTGGCTCACCGACTACTTTCACCTGTTTGGTCAACAGATTATCAAGCAGTTTAGGGTCATTAACGGGAATGTATGTCGTGTATCGGTTACTGTCTTTCAAAGTAACGTTGATTTCACGCCCGTTGATACGAACTTCGCGAACCTGGTCCTGATTCACTTCAGACAAGAAAGTGGAATAGTCCACTCTACGGCTATTCGACTCGCTGGGCCCAAAGCTCTGAAAAACTGACATTAGCACGACGGCAATGACTAGCCAGAGTATTAGGTTTTTCGCCATGTCACTCAAGGGATTAACCTCACATTACAACTGTGTTAACAAACAGCGTCAGGGTACTATACTTTACGCCCGGTCGCTACAATGTACACTTCACGTGAGCGGGCACGAGAAGAGTCCGGTTTACGCACTTTAACTTTCGTAAACAGGGAGCGAATTTCTCGCAGGTATTCATCGAATCCTTCGCCTTGAAACACTTTCACTACAAAACTACCACCCGGAGCCAGAACATCACGACACATTTCCAGTGCCAGCTCTACCAGATACATCGAGCGGGGGATATCAACGGCTGGCGTCCCACTCATATTCGGTGCCATGTCAGACATGACAACCTGAACTTTACTATCACCAACACGTTCTAACAGAGCCTTAACTACCAGCTCATCACGAAAATCACCTTGCAGGAAATCTACCCCTACAATAGGATCCATGGGTAACAGATCACAAGCGATGATTCTTCCCTGGTTCCCAATCTCTGTCACAACATACTGTGACCATCCACCGGGAGCAGCACCAAGATCAACAATAGTCATTCCTGGCTTAAAAAGTTTGTCACTTTGTTGTATTTCATCAAGTTTAAACCAAGCACGGGAACGTAGTCCCTTTTTCTGTGCCTGAAGTACATATTTATCGCTAAAGTGTTCCTGTAGCCAGCGACTGGAGCTGGCAGAACGCTTTTTACCTGTCATCTCATTATCCAACGTTGTTCATCGTGAGCGGCAGGCTGTGCAAATAATCACAGCCGATTTGGCTATACACTGGAGATGGCGGTAGAATGAACCGTTTTCAATCCCAACGTAAGTAAAAATATACGATGAATCTTAGTACTAAACAAAAACAGCACCTCAAAGGTCTCGCTCATCCACTCAAGCCAGTTGTTATGCTTGGCAATAATGGTTTGACCGAAGGGGTACTGGCCGAGATAGAACAAGCGCTTAACCATCACGAGTTAATCAAGGTGAAAGTTGCAACCGAAGATCGTGAAACTAAAACCCTGATAGTTGATGCTATCGTGCGCGAAACCCAAGCCTGTAATATCCAGGTTATCGGAAAAACACTCGTTCTTTATCGCCCGACTAAAGAAAGAAAAATTTCTCTTCCGAAATAGAGACGTGAGCAAAATGCCACGCTCTGCTCGTTGATTAAAGGCCGCATAGCGGCCTTTTTCTTATCTTTACAATACGCAAGCCATTGAGTGAGCATTGCTGAAATTATAAATACTCTACTTTTAGAATTTCAAACTCAACATCACCGCCTGGCGTGCGAATTACCACAATATCATCGCACTCTTTGGCCACCAGGCCACGCGCAATCGGCGAATTTACAGAAATAAGATTCTGTTTAAAATCAGCCTCATCATCGCCAACAATGCGATATGTCAGCTCTTCTTCGTTGTCCAAGTTTAACACTGTTACCGTCGCGCCAAAAATAACGCGACCGTTATTAGGCATTTTCGTGATGTCTATCACTTGGGCATTAGAAAGTTTCGCTTCAATATCCTGAATACGTCCTTCACAAAAGCCCTGCTGCTCACGCGCCGCATGATATTCAGCATTTTCTTTTAAATCGCCATGTTCACGCGCATCAGCGATATCGGCAATAATTTCCGGTCGACGTACTGACTTCAGGAAATCGAGCTCTTCACGTAATTTCTCAGCACCACGTAAAGTCATCGGAATAGCTTGCATTATTTATACCTCTTACGGTCAGTTCTGTACGGCATAGTTAGCGGACCACAATCCAAAAACGTGGTCTGAGTTCATAAACTCATCCCTGCCAACAAATGAAACAAAACGGTTCGGAGTGATGCCCCAAACCAAGCAGAAGATTTCAAATTATCCGCTATTTTACCCTAGAGTTCTCCGAGGGTCATCGTTTACTTTGCACTACGATGCACCGTAGTATGAAGACCATGTTTCCAGGCCGTTACCGCGAGATTATGCGATTTTCTAGATTTATCATTGGATTAACCACTATTTTTGCGCTGAATGCACAAGCAGCAAATGTGGAAGAATATCTGTCACAGCTGCCTGCAGGGGCAAATCTGGCTTTAATGGTACAAAAAGTGGGTGATTCATCTCCCACTATTGACTATCAGGGCCAGCAGATGGCTTTACCTGCCAGTACCCAAAAAGTGATTACCGCTCTGGCCGCCCTTTTGCAGTTAGGACCCGATTTTCGCTTTACCACCACGCTTGAGAGCAAAGCACCGATTCAAAATAATATTCTGGAAGGCGACCTGACTGTACGCTTCAGCGGCGATCCAACACTGACCCGCCAGGATATCCGTAATATGGTAACGGCCCTAAAAAAGGCCGGAGTAGAACAGATTAAGGGTGATGTGCTGATAGATACCTCCGTCTTTGCCAGCCATGATAAAGGTCCAGGCTGGCCCTGGAATGATATGACGCAGTGTTTCAGTGCCCCTCCTTCTGCTGCCATTATTGACCGCAACTGCTTCTCTGTTTCGTTATACAGCGCATCAGAAGCCAACGATCTGGCACATGTCCGTATTGCCTCTTATTACCCCATCACGGTCTTTAGTCAGGTTAAGACCTTAGCCAGAGGGTCATCAGAAGCCCGGTATTGTGAACTTGATGTGGTGCCGGGTGATTTAAATCGCTATACGCTGACGGGTTGTATGCCACAAAGGGAAGAACCATTACCCCTCGCCTTCGCTGTTCAGGATGGGGCTGGTTACGCTGGCGCTATTGTTAAGAAAGAGCTGGAACAAGCGGGTATTCGCTACAGCGGCACCATTCTGCGTCAGACACAACCGAATGAAGCGGGCACGGTTATCGCCAGCAAACAGTCACCTCCGCTGACTAATCTATTGAAAATCATGTTAAAAAAATCAGACAACATGATTGCAGATACCGTATTCCGCACCATTGGTCACCAGCGTTTTGGTGTGCCGGGAACCTGGCGTTCAGGTGCTGATGCCGTTCGTCAGTTACTGCAGCAAAAAACGGGCGTCGATTTAGGTAACAGCATCGTCGTCGATGGTTCAGGACTTTCACGCCATAACCTGATTTCCCCGGCAGTGATGATGCAAGTGCTTCAGTATATTGCAAAAAATGACAGTGAGCTGAACATCATTTCAATGCTGCCATTAGCAGGACATAATGGCTCATTACAGTATCGTGCTGGCCTGGATCAGGCAGGGGTCAATGGTAAGGTTTCTGCAAAGACAGGGTCATTACAAGGGGTCTATAATATGGCCGGATTTATTACTACCGCGAGCGGCAAACAGATGGCCTTTGTACAGTATCTTTCTGGATATGCTGTTGCACCTGCCGACCAGCGCAACCGCCGTATTCCCTTGGTGCGCTTCGAAAGCCGCCTCTATAAAGACATTTATCAGAATAATTGATCGTAAAGTGACTCATTGTCGAAGATGAAATTGAGGAACTGCGGTACAACGTCAGCAAAGCATCATCTGGCCTGATAAAACCGCCTGTAACACACAGGGAGGCGCTATCTTGCTATGACTCATGCTACGAGGCTGTTAGAGAGTACCTGCCGTTACGGCCCGGAAAAGAGCGTTATTCCGCTTTTATTGGTTAAACAGGACGCAGGCATCGTGCTGACTGTCTGCAATCGGGCTGCCAGCACGATGCCTGATAAAAATAAAACAGGCCGGATAAATCCGGCCTGTTTTATTTTATGCATTACTTCTGATAGATGAATTCGACACCTTCGTCGTCTTCTTCATCCCAGTCATCATCCCAGTCGTCTTCTGATTCAGCTTCCACTTCATCAAGCTGCTGGCGATGATAATCGTCCCACATGAACTCAACTTTTTCAGGCTGCTTAGCAATATCGGCCATGACAATTGGGTTTTCGATAATAAAGCTCATGATATCCCAGCACAGATCCTTGACGCCGACCTGGCTTGCCGCAGAGATAAGATAATATTTGTCATCCCATCCTAGTGCTTCAGCAATCGCTTTTGCTTTTGCTTCCGCTTCTGCTTTATCCATCAAGTCAATTTTATTGAACACTAACCAGCGTGGCTTAGCCGCTAAGTCAGTGCTGTATTTTTCTAGCTCGCCCACAATTATCCGTGCATTCTCTACTGGGTTTGAACCATCAATAGGATCGATATCAATCAGATGCAGTAATACGCGGCAGCGCTCAAGGTGCTTAAGGAAACGAATACCCAGTCCGGCACCATCAGCAGCACCTTCAATCAGACCAGGGATATCGGCAAGCACAAAGCTTTTTTCGTGATCCATACGCACCACGCCAAGTGAAGGGATTAGCGTCGTAAATGGATAATCAGCAACTTTAGGTTTAGCCGCAGAGACTGAACGAATAAACGTCGATTTACCGGCATTTGGCATACCCAGCATTCCGACATCAGCTAACAGCATCAGCTCAAGCTGAAGTTCACGCTGGTCACCCGGTGTCCCCATCGTTTTCTGACGTGGAGAACGGTTAACTGAGGACTTAAAACGGGCATTTCCCAGTCCATGCCAGCCGCCTTTACCTACCATCAGTTTCTGACCATGCTGAGTCATATCACCCATGGTTTCACCAGTGCCCTGATCGATAATTCGGGTACCGACCGGGACTTTCACCGTGACATCTTTGCCACGCTTACCGGTACAGTCACGGCTTTGACCATTTTGACCACGTTCAGCACGGAATGACTTCTCGAAACGATAGTCAATCAGGGTGTTCAGGTTTTCATCGGCTTCAAGCCAGACATCTCCGCCATCACCGCCATCACCGCCATCCGGACCGCCTCTTGGGATATATTTTTCGCGACGGAAGCTTACACAGCCATTACCGCCATCACCTGCTACCACCAGGATTGTAGCTTCATCAACAAACTTCATTTTACTTCTCCGTAAATCATTCGTCTGAACGTTGTCCTGGGATAACGACTTCGGCAGATGGCCGGCGTCCCCAAAGGCGGTGACCGATAGCAGAATACATCGCACCAGTCACAACGACAAACGCTCCGACATAACCTAAAAGGTTGAGCTGAGGCATGGCAAAATAGTCGGGCCAGCCCTGGGATAACAGGTCTGAAAAGAGCAGTGTAAACAGAGGGGTCAGTGTGATCAGAGCACTAACCTGAGATGCCTGCCAGCGTGCCATTGCCTCCGCTAGCGCACCGTAGCCCACAATGGTATTCAAACCACAATAAAATAAACACGCAAGCTGCCAGTTATTCAGTAAGAACAGGGTATCCAGCTTCGCTATCGGTAACAAGACTACCGCACATAAAATATACAACAAAAGGAGGATTTGCTGTGAGGCTAAACGACGCAATAATATTTTTTGCGCGACGCCGTAACTCACCCATACCATTGCAGCCAGAACACCGAAAATCACCCCCAGGGTATAATCGGTCATCCTGGTAAAGATTTCGATGAGGCTGTTATTAAAAAACATCACCAGCCCGCATAACAACATAATGGCGCCAACAACCTGTGTGCCACGCATTCTTTCTTTCAGAATGACGACACTGGCAACCATCATCCCAACCGGAGAGAGCTGACCAATAACCTGAGAAGCTGTTGGGCTGAGATATTGTAGCGAGGAGCTAAACAATAAAAAGTTACCGAGCAATCCGCCGGTAGCAATCGCCAGCATCACTAACCAGCGAGGGTTAAGAAAGAGACGTACCGGGGGCAACTTTTTACGAAATGCGAGAATCATCCCCAAGCCAATACTCGCCATTGAAAAACGATAGAAAACCACGGTTAAGGGTTCCATTACCGGAAGCACTTGTTTCATTGCAATCGGTAAACTGCCCCAACACATTGCCGTGATTATCGCTAAAACAATGCCGACTCCAGCCTGCTGTTTCATGCTCGTTTAATACCTTTGATTTTTCGGATGCAGAATGTAAAAAGCCCCGCATATTTTGCGGGGCTTACATCCGTTACCAAGACGCGAAAAACTTATTCAGCAACGATGCTGATATATTTACGGTTGTTCGGGCCTTTAACTTCAAATTTAACTTTACCGTCAGACAGTGCAAACAGAGTGTGGTCACGACCACAACCTACGTTGCTGCCAGCGTGGAATTTAGTACCACGTTGACGAACAATGATGCTGCCTGCTAATACTGCCTCACCGCCGAAACGTTTTACGCCCAGACGTTTAGCTTCGGAATCGCGACCGTTACGAGTTGAGCCGCCAGCCTTTTTATGTGCCATTTAATCTGCTCCTCTGTATTAAGCGCTGATGCCAGTAATTTTAACATCAGTGAACCACTGACGATGGCCCTGTTGTTTACGGTAGTGTTTACGACGACGAAACTTAACAATTTTAATTTTCTCGCCACGACCGTGAGCAACAACTTCAGCTTTGATTACGCCGCCATCAACGAAAGGAACGCCGATTTTGACTTCTTCACCGTTTACGATCATCAGAACTTCTGCGAACTCAACTGCTTCGCCAGTTGCGATGTCTAGCTTTTCCAGGCGAACGGTCTGACCTTCGCTTACTCGGTGTTGTTTACCACCACTTTGGAAAACCGCGTACATATAAAACTCCGCTTTCCGCACTCGCCTTACATTGAATTCAGGCTGCGCTATAAATATTCACAATAGGGCGCGAATATTACGCAAAATGCGACGCTTTGACAAGTACGATTGTTTATTCCACAGAGAAAAAAAGTGCAATCTGTGCCACCCCATTTATCTGTCTCGTATTTTTAGTACAATCTGTACTACAGTATCTTACCGACACCCTCCTGATAAGCCGTATAATTACGGAATAAATGGGACAAAAACCAGATTTTTGCGATGAAAATAGAAAAAATTAATGAATTAGCCGCGCAAGATATGGCGGGCGTGAATGCGGCAATCCTTGAGCAGTTAAATTCTGATGTTCAACTGATTAATCAGCTCGGCTACTACATCGTCAGTGGCGGCGGTAAACGCATTCGCCCGATGATAGCCGTTATAGCTGCCCGGGCATTGGGATATGAAGGTAAAGCACATATCAACATTGCAGCACTGATCGAATTCATCCACACCGCGACTCTGTTGCATGATGATGTGGTTGACGAGTCTGATATGCGGCGTGGAAAAGCGACAGCAAATGCCGCATTTGGTAATGCTGCCAGTGTTCTGGTAGGCGATTTTATCTATACCCGTGCCTTTCAGATGATGACGCAATTAGGATCGCTCAAAGTCCTGGAAGTGATGTCTGAAGCAGTGAATGTTATTGCTGAAGGTGAAGTTTTACAGCTGATGAACTGCAACGACCCGAATATTACGGAAGAGAGTTATATGCGGGTAATTTACAGTAAGACAGCCAGATTATTCGAAGCCGCAGCCCAGTGTTCAGCCATTCTGGCCGGGGCCTGTGAAGTACAGGAAACAGCGCTTCAGGATTATGGTCGTTATCTCGGTACAGCTTTCCAGTTAATTGATGATTTGCTGGATTACAGCGCGGATAATCAAACGCTCGGTAAAAGTGTCGGTGATGATCTCAATGAAGGTAAGCCCACTCTTCCCCTGCTCCATGCCATGCGTAATGGCACGCCTGAGCAGGCCAGAATGATTCGTGAGGCCATTGAGCAGGGTAATGGTCGCCATTTGCTTGAGCCTGTTCTGGAAACAATGAAAGCCTGTGGTTCACTGGAATGGACTCGTCAGCGTGCCGAAGAAGAGGCCGATAAAGCTATCTCTGCACTTGCCGCCATTCCAGATACGCCATATCGCGAAGCACTTATTGCTCTGGCACATATCTCTGTACAACGCGATCACTGAGTTAATTTAACGTGCCTTTCATGGCGCGTTAAAGTTTCCAATAGCAGGATCGACGCACCTGATTCTATTATCTTTGGGCTTTACTTTCATTTATTACATAGTAAGTTGCGTGAGATGACACATATTTAATCGTTCCATATATTTACAAAAAGCATTTGGATATTTTCATGATATAACTATCCCTGACAGCCATTGTTATTCGGTAACAATAGGCAGTGATACTCACAGGGAGAAGTTATGAAAAGTCAACATATGGACTGGCATCCGGCTGATATCGTCGCAGGTTTGAGAAAAAAAGGAACATCACTGGCCGCTGAATCACGTAAGGCTGGGCTGAGTTCGTCAACACTGGCCAATACGCTGACGCGCCCATGGCCGAAAGGTGAACTGATTATTGCAGATGTTTTGGGGGTCAAACCCTGGGTTATCTGGCCATCACGCTATCATGATGCCATTACCGATGAATTCATCGACAGAACTCATCATATCCGCAATAGAAGCCCTGGCACTCCGGTTGATTCGGTTGTGGAAGCCACAGAGAATGCCGAAAGGCAGTAAACTTAATTTGGCAACTGCCTCGTAAGTTCTCACCCAATTGAACTGCACCCCAAAAGTTGAATACTCAACTGAGTAAGGTGCATTTTTTATGGGCGAACCAACGTATTCCCTGAAGTTCAGAGTCGCTATCGGGGGGGACAACCCGTACGCCCGATCACTTCAGGCTTCACAAAAGTACAGTCAGTCACTGGCCTGAAGCATGAGGGGCTCATATCGCGATTTAAACTAAATTATCAGAGGGAGGTGCTTAGCACCTCCCTCTTTTTTAAGCCAGTAAAGCAGGCTTATTTTTTGTCACTGATACGGACAATGTTCGCGCCCAGGGCCTGAAGCTTATCTTCGATACATTCGTAACCACGATCGATATGATAAATTCGGTCAACAATCGTCGTTCCTTCAGCGATACAACCCGCCAGTACCAGACTGGCTGAAGCGCGTAAATCTGTCGCCATCACCTGCGCTCCGGACAGTTTTTCCACACCGCGACAAATGACGGTATTACTTTCGATCTCGGCATGTGCACCCATACGAATTAATTCAGGAACATGCATAAAACGGTTTTCAAAAATCGTCTCGGTGATCACGCCCGTTCCTTCTGCAACCAGATTCAGCAGGGTAAATTGCGCCTGCATGTCGGTCGGAAAACCAGGATGGGGTGCGGTACGGATACTGACGCCTTTTGGACGCTTACCGTGCATATCGAGGCTAATCCAGTCTTTCCCGATTTCAATCTCTGCGCCCGCTTCACGTAATTTCGCCAGTACTGCATCAAGCGTATCGGGCTGTGCGTTACGACAAATAATTTTGCCCGCAGAAATAGCGGCTGCAACTAAGAAAGTCCCGGTCTCAATACGATCAGGCAGTACGCTATAAACACCGCCGCCTAAGCGAGATACACCTTCGATAGTAATGCGGTCAGTTCCCGCACCCGTGATTTTTGCACCCAGGGTGTTAAGGAAATTAGCAGTATCGACAATTTCCGGCTCACGAGCAGCATTTTCAATAGTGGTGGTACCTTCAGCCAGGGTAGCGGCACTCATAATGGTCACGGTGGCGCCAACACTCACCTTATCCATCACGATATGTGCGCCTTTCAGACGACCATCTACAGAGGCTTTGACGTAACCTTCTTCCAGTTTAATTTCAGCACCCAGTTGCTCCAGACCTGAAATATGCAAGTCTACCGGACGTGCACCAATGGCACAGCCACCAGGCAATGACACCTGACCTTGCCCAAAACGCGCGACTAAAGGCCCTAAAGCCCAGATAGAAGCACGCATGGTTTTGACCAAATCATAAGGAGCACAGAAAATATTGACTGCGCTGGCGTCGATATAAATCGAGCCATTGCGTTCCACTTTGGTGCCCAGCTGGGTGAGCAGTTTCATGGTGGTATCAATATCTTTAAGATGCGGTACGTTCTGAATTTCAACGGGCTCTTCGGCTAACAGTGCGGCGAAGAGGATCGGTAACGCGGCATTTTTGGCCCCGGAAATGGTCACTTCTCCACTGAGCTGGGTAGGCCCCTGCACACGAAATTTATCCATTGCAACTGTTCTCTTTTAAATCGAAATGATGACCATCAGCTAATACTGACAGATTAAAAACCGCTGAGTTTACGATCGCGAGCCCACTCTGCCGGAGTATAAGTCTTGATTGAAACCGCATGCATACGGTTATCGGCAATAAAAGGCATTAACGGCGCATAGACCGCTTGTTGTTTTTTTACACGGCTTAACTCAGCAAATAACTCACCCACCGCTATCACCTGGAAATGACTACCGTCACCAGAAACGTGGACTTCTTCAAGGGGCAGTGCATTCATCAGCACGGCCTGAATTTCATGATTTTCCATGGCTATATATTCATCGATTAGTGAAGAAAGGGCTATCATCTTAGAGGAAAGTTGCCCTCGCATAAATAACCAAAAAAGCCCTGAAGCGAAACCACTCAAGGGCTTTAATAATAATGTAATGAAAATACTAGGCTGAGCGCTGTGGGAACAGGCTTTCAGGCAAATTGTAAAGCTGTACCAGCGTGTGTAAATTCTCACTCATCTGCCGTAGCTCCACATCATTTCCTTGTTGCTTTGCCTGTCCGATCAGGTGGATCAGTAATGCCAGCCCCGCCGTATCGACTCGAGTCAGGCCACTGAAATCAAACACCATAACGCCTGAAACAACTTCCTGCCGCTGTTGCCAGAGCGGTAACAGTGTCTCACTGTTCAGCTCACCTTCTAGCCTCAGAATCTGGTCTTCTCGTTGCCAGCTCAGCTGACTAGCCATTATTTTTTATTGTCCAGGGTAATAGGCTGATGAGAAATCGCCTGAAGCTGTGCTGTCAGGCCATCAATGCCTTTGGTACGCAGCAAATCGCTCCACTCGCTTTGTTTGGTGGTAATCATACTCACCCCTTCCGCTACCATATCGTATGCCTGCCAGTTGCCAGTTTGACTGTTTTTACGCCACTGGAAATCAAGACGGATCGGCGGGCGACCATTGGGATCGGTAATAGAAACACGGATCGCGACAATATCTGCATTACCCAATGGTTTTTCCGGGGCAATCTGATAATTCTGACCATTATACATCGCTAAAGCCTGACCATAAGCTTGCTTCAGGTAGTCACCAAACGCTTTGAAATAGGCCTCACGCTGTGCAGGCGTCGCATCCTTATAGTAACGTCCTAATACCAGCGCACCCGCATATTTTATCTGGACGTAAGGCAGCAGTTCTTCACCAACGATTTCACGTAAATAGTCCGGATTCTGACGAATCTGCGCTTGCTCGCTTTTCAGACGATCAAAGGTTTTCTGCGCAGCCTCATTCATCAGCGTATAAGGATTAGTCGGGTCGGCTGCCATCGCAGCGAGTGGTGCAAATGCCAGCATGGCAATCATTACGAGACGCTTAAACATAATATTTTCCTCTTCAGTTAGTTCGTCGCATTAGCATGAGGAGCAACATCATGCGGCTCCTGAGTGGCATTATTACTCTGCTCTGCTGGCTGACTATCGCCACTTTTATATAAAAACTGACCAATTAAGTCTTCGAGTACTAAAGCTGATTTGGTGTCTTGGATAGTTCCACCATCTTTAAGAATGCTGGAACCTAATTCTGGATCATCAAAACCCAGGTTTAACGCCAAGAATTGTTCGCCCAGTAAACCGGAAGTACGAATAGACAGAGAACTGGTATCAGGTATCTCGTCATAACGAGTCTCAATATCTAATGTGACGCGCGGCAAATAGGTTTTTTGGTCAAGTTGAATATCATCAACACGACCAATCACCACACCGCCGAGACGTACTGGTGAACTCACTTTCAGACTACCAATATTGTCAAATGTTGCGTAAATCTTGTAAGTCGGTTCACTTCGTAACGAGGTAATATTGGCAACTTTGAGGCAAAGAAAGACCACGGCTGCCAGCGCCACCAGTACGAAGAATCCCACCCAAATTTCTAATTTTTTTGTTTGCATGAACTCAATTCCCAAACATCAGTGCTGTTAGCACAAAATCGAGGCCCAGAACGGCCAGTGAGGCATGCACGACCGTACGTGTCGTTGCCCGGCTAATACCTGCGGAAGTCGGAATCGCATCATATCCGTTGAATAGCGCAATCCAAGTGATGGTAATGGCGAACACAACACTTTTAATCAGGCAGTTCACCAAATCTACACGCCAGGATACGGCATCTTGCATCGCTGACCAGAAGAAACCTGTATCAATGCCTTTCCAGCTTACGCCGACCAGTTCTCCACCCCAGATACCTACTGCGACAAAAATCAACGTTAATAGAGGTAAAGAGATGATCCCGGCCCAAAATCGGGGTGATACTACGCGCCGTAATGGGTCAACAGCCATCATTTCCATACTGGACAACTGTTCTGTAGCACGCATTAAACCAATTTCTGCGGTGAGCGCAGAACCGGCTCGACCGGCAAATAACAGTGCCGCTACCACGGGTCCTAGCTCACGCAATAAAGAGAGTGCAACCAGCATTCCCAGACTGGACTCCGCTCCATAGGTAGTGAGTACCAAATAGCCCTGTAAACCCAGAACCATTCCGATAAAGACACCTGAGACGACGATGATCAGCATCGATTGCACGCCAACATAATAGAGCTGACGCATCAATAACGGGGCATGCTTACGAAACTCAGGTTTGCCTACCAGCGCATTGAAAAGCATTAATCCGGCACGCCCAAAAGCCGCGCAGGTTTTCAGACCGCGCCGCCCAAGAGATGCCAGTGCATTTAGCAACATGAAACTTAACTCCCCGTTCCGAATAAAAGATCTTGTTGATAATCTCCGGCAGGATAACGGAAAGGAACCGGACCGTCCGCGATACCATCAAGAAATTGCCTTACCCGAGGATCCTGATTGTTATGGAGTTCACTCGGACTTCCCTGTGCAACAATATGTCTGTCAGCAGCAATATAGGCGTAATCGGCGATACTGAGCACCTCCGGAACGTCATGGGAAACCACCACGCAGGTGACACCCAGTGCACTGTTGAGTTCGGAAATCAGTTTAACCAGCACGCCCATGGTTATTGGGTCTTGTCCAACAAAAGGTTCATCAAACATAATGAGGTCTGGCTCGAGGGCAATAGCACGCGCCAGCGCAGCACGACGGGCCATCCCACCAGATAATTCAGAGGGCATCAGTTCAGCGGCACCCCGTAAGCCAACCGCTTCCAGTTTCATCATCACCGTGCTACGCAGCAGAGGTTCAGGTAACCGCAAGTGTTCGCGTAAAGGATAAGCAACGTTTTCAAATACATTCAGATCGGTAAACAGTGCCCCCGACTGAAACAACATACTCATACGTTTACGTACGGTGAATAACCGCGAACGTGACATAGAGGGAATATTTTCGCCATCAAATAAAATTTGCCCGCTATCTGGCGAAATTTGCCCGCCTATCAGGCGTAGGAGTGTCGTTTTCCCAATACCCGACGGCCCCATGATCGCAGTGATTTTACCCCGTGGCACAGCCAGCGATATGTTATCAAAAATCTGTCGGCTACCGCGGGTAAAACTGACCCCATGGAGTTCAACAAGATTCGCCTCTGCCTGATTCATTATCTTTCCTTTTACAAGTCTGTAGATAAGCATGGCTTCAAAAAGAAGTAACTACCCTCCATTTTTACAGAATATTACCTGCCAAGGTTAGCGAAAGCTGGCATTTGTTTTACTTTTCTGTCGCATAAAGTCAAAATTAGGAATGATGGACAATACTTATCACTATGAACATTGTAGATATCCTCATGGTACACAGTTAGTAGCTATACCTTTATAAAGGATTTGTCATGCTGTTAGCGATGGCTTTATTGATTATCGGCTTACTATTAGTAGTTTATGGGGCCGATCGCTTAGTTTTTTCGGCAGCAATACTGTTTCGAAGCATAGGATGCTCACCATTAATCATAGGTATGACTGTCGTCAGTATAGGGACATCGCTACCTGAAATCATCATTGCCAGCGCAGCTGCCTTACATGGACAACTCGATCTCGCGCTAGGAACAGCTATCGGATCGAATATTACCAATATAATGCTCATTCTCGGGCTGGCAGCGATATTGCACCCTTTTGCCGTAGATTCAGATATTCTGCGTCGAGAGCTGCCTTTGATGTTGTTGGTCAGCCTGGTAGCGGGTCTCTTGTTGTTCGACGGTGAACTCAGTCAAATAAAAGGCACCATACTGCTGGTTATCGCCGTATTATATCTACTGTTTATCATTAGAATCGGGCGTCTCGCTGAACGAGAAGGTATTGATAACCTTACCCGTGAACAAGCTGCAGAGTTACCTCAGGAAGGTAGCCTTTCCGTCGCTTTCTTATGGCTTGGTGTCGCATTAGTCATCATGCCTATTGCCACCCAAATGGTGATTGATAACGCTACTGTTCTCGCCCACTACTTTGGTGTCAATGACTTAGTCATCGGCTTAACGGTAATCGCCATAGGAACCAGTCTGCCTGAGCTGGCCACTACCATCGCTGGGGTGCGTAAAGGTGAACATGATATCGCTATTGGTAATATTATCGGTTCCAATATATTTAACCTTGTTTTTGTACTAGGGATCCCGGCACTTGTGGCGCCGGGTAGCTTTGATCCACTCGCCTTTTCCCGTGATTACTGGCTGATGTTAGCTGTAAGTGCTGTGTTTGCCCTACTTTGCTGGCGTAAACCCCGTCAGGTCGGCAAGCCGATTGGTGCTCTGTTAATATGTGGGTATATCGTATGGGTTACGGTGCTCTGGTGCTTCGCACCGCCCGTCATCGGATAGAACGGAAAACAAAATTATGCTTCAGATAGACTTAGCTACGGACTTTGACTTTCAACAGGCAGGAAAAGATGTTCTCCACATTGAACGTGAAAGTCTGGCACAGCTGGATAAGTACATTAATGATGATTTTTCAAATGCTTGCAGAAAAATATTTCATTGTGCAGGCAAAGTGATCATCATGGGTATGGGAAAATCTGGTCATATTGGAAAAAAAATAGCTGCGACCTTTGCCAGTACTGGCACACCGGCATTTTTTGTCCATCCCGGTGAAGCAAGCCACGGTGACTTAGGTATGGTCACACCTAAAGATATTGTGATTGCGATATCTAACTCAGGTGAATCAAACGAGATACTGGCACTGATACCGGTATTAAAACGCCTGAAAGTGCCACTGATTTGTATGACTGGCAGACCCGACAGTGCCATGGGAAAGGCCGCTGATATTCACCTGTGTATTCATGTAGCACAAGAAGCCTGTCCTCTAGGTCTGGCACCGACCTCAAGTACTACCGCCACCTTGGTGATGGGGGATGCCCTGGCGGTGGCGTTGTTAAAAGCACGGGGCTTTACTGCCGAAGATTTTGCCCTCTCACATCCGGGCGGAGCACTGGGGCGTAAACTGCTGCTACGGGTTAGCGATATCATGCATACTGGCAGTGAGATCCCGCATGTCAGTAAAGATGCATCATTACGTGACGCATTACTGGAAATTACCCGTAAAAATATGGGCATGACCGTAATCTGTGATGATTTAATGAAAATTGAAGGTATTTTCACCGACGGTGACTTGCGTCGAGTATTCGACATGGGTGCTGACTTACACACCTTAAATATTGTCGATGTCATGACAGCGGGCGGAATTCGCGTTCGTCCAGGCACGCTTGCGGTGGATGCATTGAATTTGATGGAATCACGCCATATTACTTCTGTAATGGTGGCAGATGGTGACCATTTATTGGGCGTAATACATATGCACGACATGTTACGTGCAGGCGTAGTTTAATTAAGGATTCGTATTAATGAGTAACGGTGATGTGCTACTGAATACCTGCTATGGACCAGTGAGCGCACAAGTCATGGCACGTGCTGCGGCGATACGCCTGTTGATTCTGGATGTCGATGGTGTAATGTCCGACGGCCTGATTTATATGGGAAATAGCGGCGAAGAACTCAAAGCGTTCAACGTACGTGATGGTTATGGGCTACGCTGTGTCCTTACTTCAGGCATTGAAGTTGCCATCATTACCGGGCGCAAGGCTAAGTTGCTGGAAGATCGCTGTCAGACTTTAGGAATTTCTCATCTTTTTCAGGGACAGTCCGATAAACTGATTGCTTACCACCAGTTATTATCTGAGCTGGGTTTAACTGACAGTCAAGTTGCCTATATCGGTGATGACCTCATTGACTGGCCGGTAATGGAAAAGGTGGGGCTGAGTGTCGCGGTGGCTGATGCACACCCGATTTTACTCCCCAAGGCTGATTACGTGACGCGTATTAACGGTGGGCGTGGCGCAGTCCGGGAAGTCTGTGATCTGATCCTGATATCACAAGGTTTACTTGATGAGGCCAAAGGGCTATCGATATGAGTAGAACCAAACGCTGGGTTATTATTTTTCTTTCGATAATTGCTATCGTATTAATTGGTCTGAATATCACTGGTAGCGATAAGGATAAACCGGTTATCGTCAATAATGATGAACCAACCTATACCAGCGAACAGGCCATTACTCGAGTTTATAATCTTACCGGTGCCTTGAACTATCGGCTAGTAACAGAAAATGTCGAACATTTTTCGGCGGATTCCACATCATGGTTCACGAAGCCTGTTATGACCCAATATGATGAGAAGATACTGGCAACGTGGGAGATCAGCGCCGATCGTGCAAAGCTCACCAATGACCGTATGCTCTATTTATACGGTAATGTCGTGGTGAATGCGCTGACACCAGATTCACAACTTCGTAAAATTACCACTGATAACGCCAGTATCAATTTAACCACCCAGGATATCTCGTCTGATGACCAGGTGACACTTTATGGTACCAGCTTTAACTCCAGCGGAATGAAAATGCGTGGCAATCTACGCGATAAAACCGCCCAGCTGATTGAAAAGGTTAAAACCTCTTATGAAATCCAGACGCAACAAACTCAGCCTTAGCCTTGTACTGATCAGTACACTGTTTGTGACCCCATTTTCAGCATGGGCATTAACGAGTGATACCAATCAACCGATTCACATCGAATCTGATCAGCAATCACTGGATATGGACGGTAACGTTGTGACCTTCACGGGGAATGTTATTGCCACCCAGGGCACCATAAAAATTAATGCTGATAAAGTCGTGGTGACGCGCCCTGGTGGAACTCAGGGACAAGAAGTCATTGATGCCTATGGAAATCCAGCGACTTTCTATCAGATGCAAGACAACGGAAAACCGGTGAAAGGACAGGCGTCTAAACTTAATTATCAGCTGGCGAAAGATTTCGTCACTCTGACGGGCAATGCCTATCTTGAGCAACTGGATAGCAATGTCAAAGGAGACAAGATAACCTACTTAGTGAAAGAGCAGAAAATGCAGGCGTTTAGTGATAAAGGCAAACGCGTTACCACCGTTCTTGTTCCTTCACAGTTACAGGATAAAAACGCTCAGCAACCGACGCAGCAGAAGAGTAACTAATTCGTTATGGCAACCTTAATTGCAAAAAATCTTGCGAAGGCCTACAAGAAACGACGTGTTGTTGAAGACGTCAGCCTGATGGTGAATTCAGGTGAAATTGTTGGCTTACTCGGCCCCAATGGTGCCGGTAAAACGACCACGTTTTATATGGTCGTCGGCATTGTGCCGCGTGATGCCGGCAACATCATTATTGATGATGAAGATATCAGTTTATTGCCCCTGCACGCCCGGGCACGTCGTGGTATCGGCTATCTGCCACAGGAAGCCTCTATTTTCCGCCATCTGAGCGTTTTTGATAATCTGATGGCAGTATTACAAATTCGTGACGATCTCACGCCAGAACAGCGTGATGACCGAGCAAATGAGTTGCTGGAAGAGTTCCATATTCAGCATTTGCGTGACAGTATTGGGCAATCGCTATCCGGGGGGGAACGTCGCCGTGTTGAAATCGCACGCGCCCTGGCCGCTAATCCAAAATTCATTCTGCTGGATGAACCCTTTGCCGGTGTTGACCCCATATCGGTTCTGGATATCAAACGCATTATTGAGCATTTACGCGACAGCGGGCTCGGTGTTCTGATAACTGACCATAATGTGCGTGAAACGCTGGCAGTGTGCGAGCGAGCTTATATTGTCAGTCAGGGGCATATGATTGCCCATGGAACGCCAGCTGAAATTCTTGAAGATGAACAGGTGAAACGTGTCTATCTGGGAGAAGAATTCAGACTCTAACCGCGTGACATAACGCATGTATAAGGGATACTGGCACTGATTATGAAGCAAGGTTTGCAATTACGGCTTAGCCAACAACTTGCGATGACGCCACAACTACAGCAGGCCATTCGTCTGTTGCAGTTGTCGACGCTAGAACTTCAGCAAGAACTCCAGCAAGCACTAGAAAGTAATCCCTTGCTTGAGCAAACCGATCCGCATGATGAAATTGACATTCAAGATGTGACAGATACCGATAGTCTGGATACGCGTGAAGCACTTGAACAAAAAGATATGCCTGAAGAGCTGCCACTGGATGCCAGCTGGGATGAAATCTACACCGCTGGTACGCCTTCAGGAACAAGGACTGATTATATCGATGATCTCTTACCCGTTTATCAGGGTGAAACCACTCAATCACTTCAAGATTATCTGATGTGGCAGGTCTCTCTGACGCCATTTTCTGAAACAGATACTGCAATTGCTACCGCGATTGTTGATGCGGTCGATGATACGGGTTATCTCACCGTCTCAGTGACTGATATTCTGGAAAGCTTAGGTGATGATGAAATCCGCCTCGAAGAGGTAGAAGCGGTACTGAAGCGTATCCAGCACTTTGATCCTGTCGGGGTTGCTGCCCGGGACTTAAGAGATTGCCTGCTGGTTCAGCTATCACAGTATACGAAAGAGACCCCATTTTTAGCCCAGGCGCGTCTTATAGTCAGCGAGCATTTAGATCTGCTAGCGAACCATGACTTCCGTAATCTGATGCGTCTTACCCGGCTAAAAGAAGATATCCTGAAAGAGGCTATCGATCTGATCCAGTCCCTGGATCCACGCCCGGGCCAGTCAGTTCAGATGGATGAATCTGAATACGTTATTCCTGATGTTCTGGTCCGTAAAGACCAGGATAAATGGACTGTCGAGCTAAATTCAGAGAGTATTCCGCGTCTTAATATTAATCAGCAATATGCTGCAATGGGCAACAGTGGCGCTCGCAATGACAGCGACTCACAATTTATTCGTAGTCATCTGCAAGATGCCCGATGGCTGATAAAAAGCCTTGAAAGTCGAAATGATACGCTACTTCGTGTCAGTTGTTGTATTGTCGAACAACAGCAAGATTTCTTTGAGTATGGGGCCGAGCATATGAAACCCCTGGTATTAGCCGATATTGCTCAAGCTGTTGAAATGCATGAATCGACAATTTCACGCGTGACGACGCAAAAATATCTTCACAGCCCAAAAGGTATTTTTGAGCTGAAGTATTTTTTCTCAAGTTATGTCAATACAGAAGGGGGCGGTGAAACGTCCTCAACGGCAATCAGGGCATTAGTTAAAAAACTGGTTGCAGCAGAAAACCCGGCAAAACCACTGAGTGATAGTAAGCTCACCTCATTACTATCCGAACAAGGTATTATGGTGGCTCGCCGAACGGTTGCGAAGTATAGAGAGTCTTTATCCATACCACCGTCAAATCAGCGTAAAAAACTCGTTTGACCTTACTGATAAGGAAGACAATATGCAGCTCAACATTACTGGCCAAAACGTTGAAATTACTGATGCTATTCGTGATTTTTTGAATACCAAGTTTGCAAAGCTGGAACAGTACTTTGAAAGAATTAACCAAGTTTATATTGTCTTAAAAGTAGAAAAAGTGACGCAGATAGCGGATGCTACGCTACATGTGAATGGTGGAGAATTGCACGCAAGTGCAGAAGATCAAGATATGTATGCCGCAATTGATGGTCTAATTGATAAATTAGCTCGTCAGTTAATTAAACATAAAGATAAATTAAAACAACATTGATAATCCAGGCATTCCATGTGCTTTATCGGCCCGCTTACTTCCGGTAACGGGCCGTTCGCATAAAAATGCTTAGGTGAACTTATGACAAATAACGATCCGATTTTGCAATTGAGTAGTGTCCTTAACCAGGAATGTACCCGCAGTGCTGTCCACTGTCAGAGTAAAAAACGTGCTCTGGAAATTATCAGCGAACTGGCAGCTAAACAACTCGGCCTACCCTCTCAAATTATCTTTGAGGCGGTTCTCACGCGCGAGCGTATGGGAAGTACCGGCATTGGTAACGGTATTGCGATTCCTCATGGCAAAATTGAAGAAGATGCAAAGGCCGCTGTCGGGGTTTTTATCCAGTTAGAAGCGCCCATCGTTTTTGACTCAATAGATAATCAACCCGTAGACTTACTGTTCGCTTTACTGGTACCCGCCGGACAGACGAAAACGCACCTGCATACTCTGTCCCTGGTCGCAAAACGACTGGCCGATAAAAATATCTGTCGACGTTTACGTTTGGCGAATAATGATACAGAGCTCTACAATATCATCACCGACACTACAGCCTCTGTTGCTGATACCAGTGAGTGACATTTTTTGATATATCAGACAGCTAAATATGGAGGGTGAGCATATGGTACTGATGATAGTCAGCGGTACTTCAGGATCGGGGAAGTCTGTTGCTCTACGCGCACTGGAGGACATGGGATTTTATTGCGTTGATAACCTGCCAGTCGTGCTGTTACCTGAGCTGGCAAAAACACTGAGTGGCCGTGAAATATCTGCCGCAATCAGTATCGACGTGCGCAATATGCCTGAATCACCCGAAATTTTTGAACAGGCTATGGATAATCTGCCGGATAGCTTTACTCCGCAATTACTCTTTTTAGATGCCGATCGAAATACACTGATCCGCCGTTATAGCGATACGCGCCGTCTGCACCCTTTATCAAACAAGAACCTCTCTCTTGAGAGTGCTATTGATGAAGAAAGCCATTTACTCGAACCCCTGAAATCTCGCGCAGATCTGATTATCGATACTTCAGAAATGTCGGTACATGAACTCGCTGAGATGCTCCGTACTCGCCTGCTGGGCAAGCGTGAGCGTGAGCTAACTATGGTATTTGAGTCTTTCGGCTTTAAACATGGGATCCCTATCGATGCAGACTATGTGTTTGACGTACGTTTTCTGCCGAACCCGCACTGGGATCCTAAATTGCGTCCGATGACGGGTCTTGATCGCCCAGTGGCTGCTTTCCTTGACCGCCACACTGAAGTCCATAACTTTATTTATCAGACTCGGAGTTATCTGGAGTTATGGCTACCCATGCTGGAAACTAATAACCGTAGTTATCTAACGGTCGCTATTGGTTGTACCGGGGGTAAGCATCGTTCAGTCTATATTGCAGAACAGCTTGCTGATTATTTTCGTTCGCGCGGTAAAAATGTCCAGTCGCGCCACAGAACGCTAGAAAAACGCAAATAATGACGGTAAAGCAAACGGTTGAAATCACCAATAAGCTGGGCATGCACGCCCGCCCAGCGATGAAACTGTTCGAGCTGGTGCAAAGCTTTGATGCTGAAGTCATGCTACGCAATGAAGCCGGGACCGAAGCTGAGGCCAGCAGCGTAATTGCGCTACTGATGCTCGACTCATCGAAAGGCGGACATATCGAGATAGAAGCCTGTGGCCCGCAGGAAGAAGAGGCACTGGCTGCCGTAATAGCACTATTCAATGCCGGGTTTGATGAAGACTAGTCAGTGAATCATCAAACCCCTAGTGCAGCTTATGTTGCTTAATAAATGACTCACCACCCAGCTGGCGCATCTGTCGCAAAATCCAGTGCTGACGCTGAATAACATAACTCGATGGTGCATTGACTTTAAAGCGTATCGGGTTAGGCAGAACGGCGGCCAGTAGCGCAGCTTCTGATGCCGTTAGCTGTCTGGCGGGTTTTTTAAAGTAGTGCCTTGCCGCAGCCTCAACACCAAAAATCCCCTCTCCAAACTCAGCGATATTCAGATACACGGTTAAAATCCGCTGCTTGCTCCAGACGGTTTCGGTTACCAGAGTTAATCCCGCCTCCAGCCCTTTACGAACCCAACTGCGCCCATCCCACAAAAAAAGGTTTTTCACCATCTGCTGTGAAATCGTCGAGGCACCCCGGACAGGGTTTTCATTGCGTTCATTGTCAGCCAGCGCTTTCTCGATAGCACTGATATCAAGGCCCCAGTGTTCGGGAAACTTTTGATCTTCGGCGGCAATCACCGCCAGCCCCATCCACGGCGAGATGTCATCCATACCGACCCAGTCAGAATGTGCCCGATAGCTAAAATCGCCCTCTAACCAGGCACTGACTTGCCTGTCAACCATCACCGCTGAAAAAGGAACGGGTACCAGGCTAAACAGAATAATTCCCGCTAACCATAATCCGATAACAGCCAGAGTAACCCGCCAGATAATGCGCTTTAGCCTGTGTAACAGAGTAAAGCGCCGCCTTGTCATTCGGTTAAGTCCAGTACGCGAGAGACCAGCTTATTGATACCTGCAGCGGCTTCATCGATACGCGTTGCCAGCATATAAGCCGGTGTGGTCACCACTTTATGCTCTTCATCAACCACAATATCATCGACCGGGCAAGGAACATGTTCTGCGCCCATATCTTCCAGCATTTCAGCCGTATCAATATCAGTACCAATGGTCATACGTAGTGGCGTATCAAAAATTTTAGGGAGCATAACCGGAGCAATACACATGAAGCCCAAGGGTTTACCTTGCGCATGACAGTCACGTACCAGTTTTACGAAATCACTATCTACTGTGCAGTCGATCCCCTGAGTTGCAAAAGTACTCAGATTTTTTGCCGCACCAAATCCCCCCGGTACGATCAGCCCGTCCAGCTCTTCGGCCCTCGCCTCATGCAAAGGTCGAATATGACCTCGGGTAATACGTGCGGACTCTTGCAGTATCGAACGAGGCTGCTCGACCTTTTCCCCGGTAAGATGGTTAATCACCTCTGACTGAGCTTTATCTGGCGCGAAACAAACGGCTTCAACTTCTGAATGAGCGAGTGCCAGTAACGTTAATACTGCCTCATGGATTTCACTGCCATCATAAACACCACAACCACTCAACACTACGCCAATTTTTTTCATTTGTTCCTTCCCATACCGGCTTACTGGAATAATTTATTAACAATAACTCATGCGTTTAATGACTTTTTGTAACAAGATTTATAATCTTTGCTATCTTATATAGTAAGAAAAAAATTTCACTTACGTTTGTACTCTCTAATTAAAGCAACGAGATAACGTACAACGTCATTTTCCCTAGTATTTGCGCTGTATTCGCACCCCCGGCCAAGGCCGGGGTCATTTTTCGGCAACCTCAGAAACCCAGGCTTTCAAGACATTCACATCATGCTGCCATTCATGTTTTAACTGTTCTATCCATTCACCGACATTATCAGACCAGGCAGGCAAGTCCGGCGATTGAATTTGCTGAGCGATTTGCTGTAAATGACGCAAGCCTATCGCGCCCGCTGCACCTTTAATTTTATGTCCTTCCTCTACTACGCCTTTATCATCTCTGGCAGTCATATTAGAGTCGAGTACTTCCAGATATCCAGGCATCATTTTTTCAAACATCGTGAGCCCGTCGATAATTATCTTCGGTCCTACCAAATCAATATATTGTTCAAGCATCTGAATATCGAGTAAGATCTGCTGGGTATCAGCAGCAATAGTCACCGGAGGTAGAGCCTCTTCAGTATCTTGCGTATCCCAGAATTTTCGAATAATAGACATCAATGCGGGCACGGCCAGCGGCTTACTCAGCACATCATCCATACCGGCATCAAGATATTCTTTTTTATCCTTTAACACATTTGCCGTTAACGCCACCAACGGCGGCAGCGACTCTTTGTTAAAACGCTGATTCAGTTCACGCGAGATATCCATACCCGTCATGTCCGGTAACTGAATATCCAGCAATACCAGATCATATTCACCAAGCTCAAACATCTCCAGCGCCTCTTTTCCTGTCATAGCGATATCGACACTGTTACCCAGCTTTTCCAGCACTGAACGTGCAACAATGACATTTAACTCAATGTCTTCTACCAGCAAAACATGTAACGCTGGCAACGGCATATCATCATCCAGGGTATCTTCAACTTCTTCGGCAACACTCGGTGCCAGGACTTTCAGCATAAATACTGACCCCTCACCTAGAGTACTGCTCACCGTAATATCGCCCCCCATACTTCTTGCCAGGCGGCGTGATACGGCAAGCCCAATTCCGGTTCCAGTGGCAGCTTTGCCACCATTCTGGTCTTTGACTTGATAGTACATAGCAAAGATTTTATCTTGCTCATCTTCAGGGATACCAATACCTGAGTCCTGAACTTCAAAGCATAGATTCTGGTTTTCTTCATAGCGAATGCGTACCGTGACCTGACCGCCTTTAGGGGTAAATTTCACCGCATTGCTGATAAGATTCCACAAGATTTGACGTAGTCGAGTTCCATCAGTGACCACTTTATGAGGAACAGGCAGCGCAGACTCCATCACAAAAGTCAGCCCCTTTTGCTGGGCCTGTAATCCGGACAGACTTTCGAGTTCAGCGAGGAAACTGGTGAAATCTATCGGCTGATTATCAAGCTGAACTTTATGACGTTCCAGTTTATCCATATCGATAATATCGTTGAAAATATTACCTAAAGTAATTGCTGAAACATGAATCGTTTTCAGGTAGTTAGTCTGTTCATCCGTCAATTCGGTATCAAGTAAAATACGGCTCAGACCGACAATTCCGTTTAGTGGGGTACGTAGTTCGTGACTGATAGTGGAAATAAAGGTCGTTTTATCTCGACTGGCTCGTTCCAGTGCATCTTGATAGCGTTTACGCTCGGTAATATCGCGGCCAAAGCCCATTAAACCATGGCGTTTACCCACTCGGTCATAATAGGGAACCTTACGAATTTCAAAACAGGCTTTACGCCCATCAGGATATTCAAGCCACTGTTCGTAAGTCAGGGAAACGTTATGACGAAAGACTTTTTCATCCGTCTCATTCACTTTTAATGCCGCGTCGGCAGAATAGACATCCTGAGGTTTAAGCTGAATAAGCTGCTTTTCACTTTTACCTGTCAGCAATTCCATTGCCCGGTTACAGCCTGAAAATTCTTTATCTTCATTTCGGTAAAAAACCAGGTCAGGAGAGGCATCAAGGAATGAACGTAAGAAAGAGGATTGTTGCTCGAGTCTGATTTGCGTCACTTCACGTTCTTGCACTTCAACCTTGAGCTGCTCCAGCATATTCTGGCGCTCGGTCTCTGCTTTAACGCGTTCAGCAATTTCCAGATTAAGCTGATTAATATTGTCTTTCAGTTGCACATTAAGACTTAAGTCCCGCTTGCGCATCTCTTCTAACTTATCGACCATTTTCGATAACCGCTGTCGGGATTCCTCAAGTTGTTCGACAACGATAGATAAGAAGTACACCGCCCAAGGCGTAATCAACAAGCCAAAGAAAATAGAGCGTACAACATCAATGCTTTCGACCCGTCCGCTCATCAGCAAAGTCACCGCCATTTGTACTACCATGGCAGTCACGACTAAAGCTGAGGCTAAGAGCAGAGAAAAACGAACCAGACCGAGCTTTACCATTAAATCAACGTAATACTGCGCTAACCTTCTGAGTTGTTTCATGGGCGGTTTCCTTTACCATAGAGACATTAAATATACCGCAAAATGCGCAACGACCCAGGCTTAAAGTCAGGAATGATATTCGTCTTTTCCTTTCATTCGCACCCTGTCATATCGTTGTTAAAATACAGCTAAAATCCCCAATAAACTTATTGACTAATTTACCGAATGGCATAGTCTGGTACACCCCCATAATAAATGGGGAATTAGATTGCCATTTCCACATAACTTTGACGATGACACAGTTCAACAGTCACGGCGGAGCTATATCAATTGAATATAAATTCACTTAAACTGCAAATCCAGTCTGCCTCCAGTAATAGTTTTTTCTTATAGCTCACCAACTTGCTTTGTAAAATATTACAAAACCATAAAAAAAAGCATATTAATTCGCTACTGATCCTTCATCTGGTTTTTAATACTAAAAATATCTAATATATTAGAAGAATATTAAATTAAAAACACTCATACATAGTAAGTTGGATCACAAAAACCAAAGCGTACACTTAATCTGATGCAGGAAAATAAAATATAAAATCATTTATTTTCATTAGATTAAGTTAATATCATTCTATTCCCCTGACAAACCTATGCCATTTGACGAGTATGCGCTTTCCCGATAACGTGTTTATCCGCTGGAAGCTTTCTGGTTGAGTATTTCACTCATCATATTTATGCAGTCATTGAGATTCCCTCGTGAGCAAGTTTAATCCTTGCAAAACCAGATACTCTGGTCATTAAGAGGGCGACACACGAGGCAGGTGTCAAAGCACCCACCCCGTCGCCACCCCCTCCCCGTGCCCAGACGTAACTGAACGAAGGGATCACGCAGAGCCTGGGGAGGTTCACTGATATGTTGTACGATAAATCCCTTGAGAAGGATAACTGTGGTTTTGGTCTGATTGCCCATATAGAAGGCGAGCCAAGCCATAAAGTCGTGCGTACTGCGATCCACGCACTCGCGCGCATGCAACACCGGGGAGCCATTCTTGCTGATGGTAAAACAGGCGATGGTTGTGGTCTGTTGCTGCAAAAACCTGACCGATTTTTTCGCCTTGTTGCCGAAGACCGTGGCTGGCGCTTAGCAAAAAATTATGCCGTTGGTATGATCTTCCTGAACCAGGATCCGGAACTCGCCAGCACCTCTCGTCAGGTCGTGGAAGAAGAACTACAAAACGAAACCCTGTCTATTGTTGGCTGGCGCGAAGTGCCAACCAATGAAGGCGTACTGGGTGAAATTGCCCTCTCCTCTCTGCCTCGTATTGAACAGATTTTTGTTAACGCTCCTGCTGGCTGGAGCCCGCGCGATATGGAACGTCGCCTGTTTATCGCGCGTCGCCGTATCGAAAAACGTCTGTTAGCAGATAAAGACTTTTATGTCTGTAGCCTGTCCAATGTTGTGAACATCTATAAAGGTCTGTGTATGCCGGCTGACTTGCCGCGCTTCTACCTGGATCTTGCTGATTTACGTCTCGAATCAGCCATCTGTCTGTTCCACCAGCGTTTCTCAACCAACACCGTACCACGCTGGCCATTAGCGCAGCCGTTCCGCTATCTGGCACATAATGGTGAGATAAACACCATAACGGGTAACCGTCAGTGGGCCAAAGCACGTACCTATAAGTTCCAGACGCCACTGATCCCTGACTTACAGTCAGCCGCACCTTTCGTCAATGAAACCGGTTCAGACTCCAGTTCCCTGGATAACATGCTGGAATTGCTGCTGGCAGGTGGGATGGATATTGTCCGCGCCATGCGTTTACTGGTTCCACCAGCCTGGCAGAATAACCCGAACATGGACCCGGAGCTGCGTGCCTTCTTCGACTTTAACTCCATGCATATGGAGCCGTGGGATGGCCCGGCTGGTATCGTTATGTCTGATGGACGCTTTGCTGCCTGTAATCTGGACAGAAACGGCCTGCGCCCGGCACGTTACGTTATTACTAAAGATAAACTGATCACCTGTGCTTCTGAAGTCGGCATCTGGGACTACCAACCCGATGAAGTGGTTGAGAAAGGACGTGTTGGTCCTGGTGAACTGATGGTGATTGACACCCGTGCGGGTCGTATCCTTCATTCAGGCGAAACCGATAACGATTTGAAAAGCCGCCACCCTTACCAGGTGTGGATGGAAAAAAACGTTCGTCGTCTGATAGCTCTGGAAAACTTACCTGATGATCAGGTGGGCTCACGCTCTCTGGACGATGACACGCTTGCCAGTTATCAGAAGCAGTTTAACTACAGCAACGAAGAGCTGGATACCATCCTCCGTGTACTGGGTGAAAATGGTCAGGAAGCTGTCGGTTCCATGGGTGATGACACCCCATTTGCCGTACTCTCCAGCCAGCCACGCATCATTTACGACTACTTCCGTCAGCAGTTTGCGCAGGTGACTAACCCGCCAATCGATCCACTGCGTGAAGCCCACGTCATGTCACTGGCCACCAGCATTGGCCGTGAGATGAATGTATTCTGCGAGGCTGAAGGCCAGGCTCACCGCCTGAGCTTTAAATCACCCATTTTACTGTGGTCAGATTTCCAGCAACTGACTTCTTTAGAAGAACAACACTACCAGGCCAATACGCTAGATATTACCTACAATCCGGACGAAAAATCGCTGCATGAGACGGTGAAAAATCTCTGTGATGAAGCCGAATGTATGGTGCGCAATGGCACCGTATTACTGGTGTTATCTGACCGTAATATCGCGAAAAACAGACTGCCCGTCCCGGCGCCAATGGCGGTCGGTGCAATCCAAACACGCCTGGTAGAACGTAATCTGCGTTGTGATGCGAACATCATCGTCGAAACAGCCAGTGCGCGTGATCCACACCATTTTGCTGTACTGCTCGGTTTTGGTGCGACAGCAATTTATCCGTATCTGGCCTATGAGTCACTCGCCAGACTGGTCGATAACGGGACTATTGACAGGAACTACCGTGTAGTGATGCAAAACTACCGCAATGGCATCAATAAAGGGCTGTACAAGATAATGTCCAAAATGGGCATCTCGACTATCGCCTCTTATCGCTGTTCGAAACTGTTTGAAGCCGTCGGCCTGCATGATGACGTTGTTGACCTGTGCTTCCAGGGCGTCGTTAGCCGTATCGGTGGAGCCAGCTTCACGGACTTCCAGCAAGATTTGCTGAACCTGTCCAAGCGTGCCTGGCTGTCCCGTAAACCGCTGGATCAGGGTGGATTACTGAAATATGTCCATGGTGGCGAATATCACGCTTATAACCCGGATGTGGTTCAGACGCTGCAAAAAGCCGTAGAAACTGCTGATTACGATGACTACCAAGCCTATTCCAAACGGGTTAATGAGCGCCCCGTTGCCACCCTGCGCGATATGTTAGCTCTCAATCCTCAGGATGCACCGGTTGCGATTGAAGAGGTTGAATCGGCCAGTGAACTGTTCAAACGTTTTGACAGCGCAGCGATGTCGATTGGCGCTCTGAGCCCGGAAGCCCATGAGTCACTGGCTGAAGCAATGAACAGCATCGGCGGTAATTCCAACTCAGGTGAAGGCGGTGAAGATCCGGCGCGTTACGGCACCAATAAAGTGTCCCGTATCAAGCAGGTCGCCTCTGGTCGCTTCGGTGTTACCCCGGCTTATCTGGTGAATGCTGACGTTATTCAGATTAAAGTCGCCCAGGGGGCAAAACCCGGTGAAGGCGGCCAGTTACCAGGGGATAAAGTCACCCCGTACATCGCTAAATTACGCTACTCCGTACCAGGGGTAACCTTAATTTCACCACCGCCGCACCACGATATTTACTCCATTGAAGACTTGGCGCAGCTGATTTTTGACCTTAAACAAGTCAATCCGAAAGCGATGATTTCGGTAAAACTGGTTTCTGAGCCAGGTGTCGGTACTATCGCTACTGGTGTAGCCAAAGCCTATGCTGATCTGATTACCATTGCGGGTTATGACGGTGGCACCGGTGCCAGCCCACTCTCCTCTGTGAAATATGCTGGCTGTCCGTGGGAACTCGGTCTGGTGGAAACACAGCAAGCACTGGTGGCAAACGGTCTGCGTCATAAAATCCGTCTACAAGTCGACGGTGGTTTGAAAACCGGACTCGATATCATCAAAGCCGCTATTCTCGGCGCTGAAAGCTTCGGTTTTGGTACCGGTCCAATGGTCGCTCTGGGCTGTAAATACCTGCGAATTTGTCACCTCAATAACTGTGCAACCGGTGTGGCAACTCAGGACGATAAACTGCGTAAGAACCACTATCACGGCCTGCCGTTCAAAGTGACTAATTACTTTGGATTTATCGCCCGTGAAACCCGTGAGCTGATGGCGCAGCTCGGCGTTAAACGTCTGGTGGACTTAATCGGTCGTACTGACTTGTTAAAAGAGCTGGACGGATTTACCGCTAAACAACAGCGCTTGGATCTCTCTGATCTATTAGAAACAGCGACCCCTGCGCCAGGTAAAGCGGTGTATTGCACCGAACATAATCCCCCCTTCGATAATGGTGAGCTTAACCAACGGCTGTTAAGTCAGGCTAAGCAGTATGTCGATGACAAACAAAGCAAAACGTTCTGGTTTGATATTCGTAACACCGATCGTTCTGTTGGCGCATCTCTGTCTGGCTATATTGCCCAGACCAACGGTGACCAGGGGCTGGCAGCTGACCCCATTAAAGCGCACTTTAGCGGTACCGCAGGCCAGAGCTTCGGTGTCTGGAACGCAGGTGGTGTTGAACTGCATCTGACGGGTGATGCGAATGACTATGTCGGTAAAGGCATGGCGGGCGGTTTACTCTCGTTACGTCCACCGATAGGCTCTGCCTTCCGTGCACATGAAGCCACCATCATCGGTAACACCTGTCTGTACGGTGCAACTGGCGGTAAATTATTTGCAGCAGGTCGTGCAGGTGAGCGTTTTGCGGTACGTAACTCTGGCGCAATCACTGTTGTAGAAGGTATCGGCGATAACGGTTGTGAATATATGACTGGCGGTATTGTCTGTGTTCTGGGTCAGACGGGCGTGAACTTCGGAGCAGGAATGACCGGTGGTTTCGCCTATGTCCTGGATGAAGACGGCGAGCTCCGTAAACGTGTTAACCCGGAACTGGTCGAGCTGTTACCGGTAGAAGACCTGGCGATTCACGAAGAGCATTTACGGGGTCTGATTACCGAACATGTGCAGTTAACCGGTTCCTTACGTGGCGAAGAGATTCTGGCTAACTGGTCGGCTTTCGCCACGAAATTTACCTTAGTTAAACCGAAATCTAGTGATGTTAAAGCATTATTAGGTCACCGCAGTCGTTCCGCAGCTGAGCTGCGGGTTCAGGCGCAGTAGGGGGTCAAGATGAGTCAGAACGTTTATCAATTTATCGATTTGCAGCGTGTTGATCCGCCGAAGAAAGCGTTAAAAATTCGTAAGATTGAGTTTGTTGAAATTTATGAACCTTTCTCAGAAGGCCAGGCTAAAGCACAGGCAGATCGCTGCCTGTCCTGCGGCAACCCTTACTGTGAATGGAAATGCCCGGTTCATAACTACATTCCAAACTGGTTAAAGCTGGCGAATGAAGGGCGTATTATCGAAGCTGCGGAATTATCACACCAGACCAATAGTTTGCCGGAAGTCTGTGGGCGTGTTTGCCCTCAGGACCGCCTGTGTGAAGGTTCTTGTACCCTGAATGATGAGTTTGGTGCCGTCACCATCGGTAATATCGAACGCTATATCAATGATAAAGCGATTGAGATGGGCTGGAAGCCTGATTTAACGGGGGTTAAACCCACAGGTAAGCGTGTGGCGATTATTGGTGCAGGACCAGCGGGTCTGGCTTGTGCCGATGTCCTGACCCGGGGTGGTATCAAAGCGGTAGTTTACGATCGTCATCCAGAAATCGGTGGTCTGCTGACCTTCGGGATCCCGGCGTTCAAGCTGGAAAAAGACGTCATGACTAAACGTCGTGAAATCTTCAGCGGTATGGGCATTGAGTTTGTGCTGAATACTGAGGTGGGACGTGATGTTCAGATAGAGACTCTGCTCAGTGACTTCGATGCGGTGTTCCTCGGGGTTGGCACCTATCAGTCAATGCATGGCGGGCTGGAAAACGAAGATGCACCGGGTGTGTATGATGCACTGCCGTTCCTTATCGCCAATACCCGCAACATCATGGGCTTTGGTGAAACCGACGAGTCTCCTTATGTCGATATGGCCGGTAAACGTGTCGTGGTGCTGGGTGGCGGTGATACGGCGATGGACTGTGTGCGCACCTCGATTCGCCAGGGTGCAACCCATGTTACCTGTGCTTATCGTCGTGACGAAGAAAACATGCCTGGTTCACGTCGTGAAGTGAAAAATGCCCGTGAAGAAGGTGTTGAGTTCCAGTTTAACTTGCAGCCGATGGGTATTGAAATCAATGGCAATGGCAATGTCTGTGGGGTGAGAGTTGCCCGGACTGAACTCAGTGCGCCAGATGCACAGGGCCGTCGTCGTCCAGAAATCGTTGCCGGTTCGGAGCATATCCTGCCAGCCGATGCGGTCGTGACTGCCTTTGGTTTCCGCCCGCACAGCATGGCCTGGCTTGAGAAGCACAGTGTTGACCTCGATGGTCAGGGACGCATTCTGGCCCCTGAAAGGAGTGATAACGCTTTTCAGACCAGTAACCCGAAAATCTTTGCCGGTGGTGACGCCGTTCGCGGTTCCGACCTGGTCGTTACTGCAATCGCTGAAGGCCGTAAAGCGGCAGACGGCATTATGAACTACCTCGAAGTTTAAGTGAAAATGGCCTGATAACGCTGTTATCAGGCCAGCTTCTGAGTTATCTGAAAATCCCCCGCGAGCCTTTAGCAAAACTTAACCCTTTTTGAAGCCCGGCTTACCGTTAGCGGCTCGCCATTCTTTAATCTCTTTAATAACGGCTTCAGTGCTTCCATCATTATCCCCCTCAGGGTAATAAATAAGATCAGAACCGCCAGGGTATTCAGTCACACGGATAAAGTGTTCAAGATTATCATCCTGAGTTTTTTCATCACCTTCACAATTGATGATGGCCTCAATAATTTTTTTGAATTCAGCTTCCGTGTAATCACTGATACTAGTTTTCAGTTCCATGTTTATTTTCCTCTGTGAATATCAGTATGGCGTTTCGCCGTAGTCACCCGGATATTGTCCATATCATAGATACCACCATCCTGCCCTGAACATCCCGGATATCGTTCGCCTGACAGGCTGCCAGAAATAAAGCGGAAGCTATCGAAACCAGAAACAACCATGTTTTCTTTCATAAAATGTCCTTGTCGAAAACGAATACCAGCTATCTTTAAACAACGGAAACTCCTATTTCTAGCTAATTTTTTAGTAATGTTTAGCCCTATTTAAATCCCGCTTTACCATGAGCAGATCGCCACTGCTTAATTTTTTTTGTAATGGCTTCAGGTGTGCTATCTGCATCCGATGCAGCGTAATAAATGAGATCAGTCCCCTCTGGATGCTCTGTTACGAGTTCAAAATGATTAAGTAATAAATCCAACTTATCATCTGTTTCAGCTACATTTTCTTTCTCGATCTCTTTAATGAACTCAATAAATTCAGCCTCGGTGTAATCACTAATACTTTTTTTCAGTTCCATTTTTTATTGACCTCTATGTATATCAATATGGCGTTTCGGTGTAGTCACTCGGATATTGTCCATATCGTAGACACCACCATCCTGACTAATGGGTTTATCATGATGAAGTTCGAATGATGTTTTTTTACCCGCCGCATCTTTCTTTCTCGATTTAGGCGCTTTTCCAGCCTGCATTCGGTCTCTATTTCCCTTGATAAATTGCTTAGCTAACTCAGGATCCTTCGACACTTCTTCCCAGAATTTCTTACGAAAATCGTCAAAGTTCTTGAACTCTTTTCCACGCAATTTATCCGCGACGCTGTCGGGAACTGGGACACCTAACTCTTTACCTGCATCCTCAAGCCACTTATCACCGACCTTTTGCCCTTACCTGTCAAGGTTCCGGGTTGTCTGCGTTTATTCTCTTTATCAAACAGAACCTTGGCACTTTTTGCCTTTTTCTCCTTCTGCTTACGGCTTTCCAGCGCAGCATGTAATGCCGCATCCGCCTCTGCTTTCTCTTTTACCGCTGCAAATGTTTTATTTGCGGTATCCAGTTCGCCTTTATGTACAACCAACGCTATCGAGTCGCTGAACTGCGTGATCCGGCATGCCATCAAGAAATGGAAAGTGCCGCTGAGGGACTAGCGTATGGTAATAAGCCGTTTTATTATCGAGTTAGGTGACCGCCTGGACGGCCACTTCTGAGAAATAGCATTTACACAGAATGTGTGTACAGGGTCTTTTTTCATAACATCTCCCTGTCGTGAACAAATACCATCCATCCTTAAACAACGGGTATTCCTATTTTCAGCTAATTCTTTAACAAGAACCTCAGCCCTGTTTAAATCCCGACTTACCGTTAGCGGCTCGCCATTCTTTAACCGTTTTCAAAATTCCAGCAGGGGAATCATCTTCACTATCATTTGGGTGATATATCAGACCGTTACCACGCGGGTGCTCTGATAATTTAACAAAATGCCTAACCCATGATTTATGTTCTTCTTCACTGGAAGTTTCTACATTACAAATTACCTGTAATAGCTTTAAAAATTCTGCCTCGGTGTAATCACTGATGTTTTTTTTCAGTTCCATTCTTATTTACCTCTGTGAATATCAATATGACGTTTCGGTATAGTCACTCGGATACTATCCATATCATAAACACCACTGACAGTTTCGCGTATGGGGTCAAATATCATGAAAGCCAGTCTCGAAACACTGACACGCCATGCCGGAACATGTGGAATCACACACCCACAGATAATGCTGTAAAGCATCTGTTTAGAGACTCCAGTATTTCAGCTCATCCTTGATAACTTTTGATTACCAGTCACCATCCCGATAATCAAAAGCAACATAACAATTATCCACATCCGGTTTTATTTGATTTTTAAAAAATGGCTGGAGTAAAAGAACCCATTCCTTTTTCATGTCAAACTCACCATTATTAATATTATCCTTTAAAGGCACTCCCAGACTTTCAATGATTGAACCATCATCACCCAAATCTTTAGAATACTCTTCCTCTTTAAGATCACCTGTTTTCCTGTCAAAACATGTCAAACGTAATTTAAGCCCCATACTGACCTCTTTTAAAGAGGTCGATGGCACCACCGTCCCGCCCTGAACATCCCGAATATCGTTCGCCTGACAGGCCGCCAGAAATAAAGCGGCAGCTATCAGAGCCAGAAACAATCCTGTTTTTTTTCATAACATTTCCCTGTTGTGAACGCATACCAGCCATCCATTCTTAAACAACCGGCATTCATATTTAAGCTAATCCTTTAGCAAAACTTAGCCCTTTTTGAAGCCCGGCTTATCGTTTTTAGCTCGCCATTCTTTAACCGTTTTCAAAATTCCAGCAGGGGAATCATCTTCACCTTTTTTTGGATAATAGATAAGGTCACTCCCACTGGGATGTTCTGTTATTTTTTCAAAATGGGTGACAAATTTAATCAACTCCTCTTCACTTGAAGTCTCAGCATTACAGATAACCTGTAACAACTTTAAAAACTCAGCTTCGGTGTAATCACTGATATCGTTCTTCTGTTCCATGTTTATTTTCCTCTGTGAATATCAATATGACGTTTCGGCATAGTCACTCGGATACTATCCATATCATGAAAGCCAGTCTCGAAACGCCGGAACATGTAGAATCACACACCCACAGATAATGCTGTAAAGCATCTGTTTAGAGACTCCAGTATTCATCCCTGAACACTGAAAGCCTGTATTTCAGCTCATCCTTGATAACTTTTTATTACCAGTCACCATCCCGATAATCAAAAGACAACATAACAATTATCTACATCCGGTTTTATTTGATTTTTAAAAAATGGCTGGAGTAAAAGAACCCATTCCTTTTTCATGTCAAACTCACCATTATTAATATTATCCTTTAAAGGCACTCCCAGACTTTCAATGATTGAACCATCATCACCCAAATCTTTAGAATACTCTTCCTCTTTAAGATCACCTGTTTTCCTGTCAAAACATGTCAAACGTAATTTAAGCCCCATACTGACCCCTCCAGGTTTACCTGATACGAACCATCCAACGTTATCCATATTTAAATAATGGGCATTCCTATTTTCAGCTAATTCTTTAACAAGAACCTCAGCCCTGTTTAAATCCCGACTTACCGTTAGCGGCTCGCCATTCTTTAACTTCTTTAACAATTCCCTCTGGGCTATCTTCTCTGTTATCTCGCGGATAATAAATTAGATCAGAACCCTCTGGATGTTCTGTTAACCGCTCAAACTCTCTCACTAATTTATTGTCATCCTCTTCAGTTAAGCCATCAGCCCTACAGATTTTTTTCACAAACTCCAGAAACTCTGCTTCAGTGTAATCACTTATATATTTTTTCAGTTCCATTCTTATTTGCCTCTGTGAATATCGATATGACGCTTAGGAGTAGTCACGCTGAGATTATCCATATCGTACACGTCACCATCCTGAGAAAAGGCATTTACACAGAATCCTGTACAGGCTCAACCCTCAATGTTTCACACATCCTCTGCATTTATTCATCTCTGAACACTGGAATCCTGTATTTCAGCTCATCCTTGATAACTTTTTATTACCAGTCACCATCCCGATAAATAAAAGATACAAAGTAATTAAATTTACTCATATCGATTACACTCTTAAAGTGTGACTGTAATATCGACACCCATGTTTTTTCAACATCGAACCAGCCATTATTAATATTATCCTTTAAAGGGATCCCCAGACTTTCAATGACAGAACCATCATCACCAAAATCTTTTGAGTACTCACCACCTTTAAACTCTTCGGTTTTCTCATCAAACCAATGAATATGTAATTTAAGCCCCATACTGACCTCTCAAAGATATTTTTTAATGTTCCGCCCTTTCGGATCCGGCCCTTTTACCTGCTTACCCGTTTTCGGATCGAACGCACCAAGATGTTTACCATCACTGGCACGATACCTGGCTGGAGAGGTGACGATTTCCACGCCTGACACTCGGTTCTGTTTAGGCCGTAAGCTCCAGGGTCGTCTCAGGGCTCACCCTCCCCTTTTTCATACTCCCTGTATTTAGAGACTCCAGTACTCATCCCTGAACACTGGAGGCCTGTATTTCAACTTATCCTTGATAACTGTTGATTACCAGTCACCATCCTGATAATCAAAAGCGATATAACAATTATCCACATCCGGTTTTATTTGATTTTTAAAAAATGGCTGGAGTAAAGGAACCCATTCCTTTTTCACGTTAAACTCACCATTATTAATATTATCCTTTAAAGGCATTCCCAGACTTTCAATAACTGAACCATCATCACCAAAATCTTTAGAATACTCTTTACCTTTAAAATCACTGGTTTTCTTATCAAACCATGTCAAACGTAATTTAAGCCCCATACTGACCTCTCAAAGATATTTTTTAATGTTCCGCCCTTTCGGATCCGGCCCTTTTACCTGCTTACCCGTTTTCGGATCGAACGCACCAAGATGTTTACCATCACTGGCACGATACCTGGCTGGAGAGGTGACGATTTCCACGCCTGACACTCGGTTCTGTTTAGGCCGTAAGCTCCAGGGTCGTCTCAGGGCTCACCCTCCCCTTTTTCATACTCCCTGTATTTAGAGACTCCAGTACTCATCCCTGAACACTGGAGGCCTGTATTTCAACTTATCCTTGATAACTGTTGATTACCAGTCACCATCCT
>CANRKT010000015.1 GCA_947631255.1 uncultured Enterobacteriaceae bacterium | reverse complement strand
GCTGCCCTGGAGCCCGTCGCAGAAGCGGTCGACCCGCGTAAAGCAGCCGTTGAGGCCGCTATCGCACGAGCCAAAGCCCGTAAGCAGCCGTCTGCCTCTACAGCTGCCCTGGAGCCCGTCGCAGAAGCGGTCGACCCGCGTAAAGCCGCCGTTGAGGCCGCTATCGCACGGGCAAAAGCCCGTAAGCAGCAGTCTGCCTCTACGGCTGCCCTGGAGCCCGTCGCAGAAACCGTCGACCCGCGCAAAGCTGCCGTTGAAGCCGCTATCGCACGGGCTAAAGCCCGTAAACAGCCGTCTGCCTCTACGGCTGCCCTAGAGCCAGTCGTAGAGGCGGTCGACCCGCGCAAAGCTGCAGTCGCTGCGGCCATTGCCCGAGCTCAGGCACGTAAAGCCGCTCAGATGTCTTCAGAGGAATAAATGGTTTTTAAAATCGCAAGCTCCCCTTTCACCCATAATCAGCGTAATACTTCACGTATTATGATGCTGGTTTGCCTCGCTACTGTGCCCGGTATTATTACCCAGTGGTACTGGTTTGGCTCCGGAACGCTGATTCAGGTACTACTCGGTATTGTTGCGGCTCTGCTGGCTGAAGCCCTGGTATTACAATTACGTAAAAAATCACCACGTGCTTATCTCAACGATAATTCAGCCTTGCTGACTGGACTGTTACTCGGTATCAGTATTCCACCCATTGCGCCTTGGTGGATGGTTATCCTCGGAACCTTTTTTGCAATCATCATTGCAAAACAGCTTTATGGCGGCTTAGGTCATAATCCTTTTAATCCGGCGATGATAGGCTATGTGGTGCTGTTGGTTGCCTTTCCGGTACAGATGACCACCTGGCTCCCCCCCCATACCCTTGCAGCGACCACCCCCGGCCCGCTTGACAGCTTGAATCTGATCCTCCATGGAATAACCGGCAGCGGGCAGACACTTCAAGATTATCAGCTGGGTATTGATGGTATTAGCCAGGCGACACCACTGGATAGCTTTAAAACGGGTCTGCATTCAGGGCAGTCAGCGGAATCATTGCTACAATTACCGCTGTTTTCTGGCGCACTGGCCGGTGTTGGCTGGCAATGGGTTAACCTTGCTTATCTGGCTGGCGGAATTTTTCTACTCGCACGCGGAACTATCCGCTGGCATATGCCGGTTGCCTTCCTGGCTACTCTGGTGTTCTGTTCCAGTCTTGGCTGGCTGATTTCGCCGAGTCAAAACCTGCCACCGCTCACTATGCTTTTTTCAGGTGCGACCATGCTGGGGGCATTTTTTATCCTGACCGACCCGGTTACTGCATCAACCACCGATCGTGGGCGCTTAGTTTTTGGGGCTCTGGTCGGTCTGCTGGTGTGGTTAATCAGGACCCAAGGCGGATATCCGGATGGCATCGCCTTTGCCGTACTTTTAGGTAATATTACTGTGCCACTGATTGACTATTACACCCGTCCGCGTCCCTATGGCCATCGTTAGGAAAAACTATGTTAAAGACAATGCAAAAACATGGTGTTACCCTGGCGGTATTTGCAGCCTTACTTACAGGGGTCACTGCTCTGGTGAACGAACTGACTAAATCGACTATCGATGAGCAAGCCGCTCAACAACAGCAGCTACTCTTCGATCAGGTTCTCAGTCAGTCGCTCTACGATAACGATATCCAGAACAGCTGTTTTGTCGTCAAAGACTCCCTTTTAGGTAAAGGTGAACGTAAGATTTACATCGCTCGTAAAGGTGACACCCCTGTCGGTGCGATAATGGAAACGACAGCGCCCGATGGTTATTCCGGTGCGATACATCTTCTGGTGGGCGCCGACTTTGATGGCACTATCCTGGGAACCCGTGTGACAGAACACCACGAAACACCGGGACTGGGTGATAAAATTGAGCTTCGCCTCAGTGACTGGATAACCCATTTTTCGCATAAGCGTATTGAGGGTAGCCAGGATCGTCGCTGGGCAGTACAAAAAGATGGCGGTGAGTTTACCCAGTTTACGGGTGCAACTATTACACCACGTGCGGTAGTTAATGCGGTAAAACGTGCAGGTTTATTTGCCGAAACCCTCCCTTCAGAACTTAATACGCTAAGTGCTTGCGGAGAACAGCAATGAGTGAAGCAAAACGTATTCTGGTAGATGGCGTCTGGAAAAACAACTCCGCGCTGGTACAACTTTTAGGTCTGTGCCCCCTGCTGGCAGTGACCTCAACGGCAACCAATGCACTGGGTCTCGGCCTTGCGACCATGCTGGTACTGACTCTGACCAATGTCTCTGTCTCCGCTTTTCGTCACTGGGTTCCGGCAGAAATCCGCATTCCTATCTATGTGATGATCATCGCCTCCGTGGTCAGTGTGGTGCAAATGCTGATCAACGCCTATGCCTATGGTTTATATCAGTCACTGGGGATCTTTATTCCCTTGATTGTCACCAACTGTATTGTCATTGGCCGGGCAGAAGCCTATGCCGCTAAAGCAAGTATTCCACTGGCCGCAGTGGACGGTTTTGCCACCGGCCTGGGGGCAACCTGTGTGATGTTTGTTTTAGGTTCAGCACGTGAAATTATCGGCAATGGCACTCTGTTTGATGGTGCAGATGCACTACTGGGCGGATGGGCTAAAGCGCTACGTATTGAAATTTTCCATACTGATACCCCTTTCCTACTGGCTATGCTGCCGCCGGGTGCTTTTATCGGCTTAGGATTGATGCTGGCAGGTAAGTATCTGATTGATGAAAAAATGAAAGCGCGCCGGGCCAGAGCCGCCGCAGTGGTTATCGACGAGAATGTGGAAAAAGCGTAATGAACAGTGCAAAACGATTACTTATTCTGCAACGTCTACAGGAAAATAATCCTCACCCCACCACCGAACTACAATTTAACAGTGTTTTTGAATTGCTGATTGCTGTTCTGCTCTCTGCACAGGCTACTGATGTCAGCGTCAATAAAGCGACAGCTAAACTTTATCCTGTTGCGAATACGCCTGCGGCAATGCTGGCACTCGGTGTCGAGGGGATAAAGGAATACATCAAAACCATCGGTCTGTTTAACAGTAAAGCAGAAAATATTATTAAGACCTGCCGTATTTTACTGGAACAGCATCAAGGTGAAGTCCCTGAGAATCGCGAAGCACTGGAAGCATTACCCGGCGTCGGGCGAAAAACGGCTAACGTAGTACTTAATACGGCATTTGGCTGGCCAACCATTGCCGTAGATACGCATATTTTTCGCGTCTGTAATCGGACACAATTTGCCCCAGGTAAAAATGTCGAGCAGGTTGAAGAAAAATTACTCAAAGTTGTGCCCGCAAAATATAAAATAGACTGCCATCACTGGTTAATTCTGCATGGACGTTATACCTGTATTGCTCGTAAACCACGCTGTGGTTCATGTCTGATTGAAGACTTATGCGAGTTCAAGGAAAAAACCAGTATTTGATTTTCTAAGATGGCCCAGGCCATCTTTAGCTTTCCGTTATTTCCCCACAGTCCGCAAATACCATTGCAATAATGAGATTAATTATCAAACTCAGGTTTTTGGGGTTCCTTATGAGAAAAAAGTCTGGTTGTCAGCCATCGGCATAATATTGTTAGCACATCGTTAGTAAATGATGAAATTAAAGATCTCCAACATATTTCCATACATTTCAAAGGGTATTTTTTGCCGGATAAATACCTGGTCAATGTTTAAAGAGGCAGTTCATGTCACCAGTCAGATAAAATAATTCAGGATATATCACTGACGGTGAAAAAATAAAGGACAACAACAGATAAATGTCAGGAAATAATCTCAAGTTGCAAAATTTAACACAGCTTTCTATTTTCACAGGCAGTTAATTATACTGGCTTAAATATATGTAACAGAGTATGACAATCCTCTTGTTGAATCGACAATAATCAGGAAAATTGAGTGTCATTTTTCAATTTTTTGATAATAAAAACTGAATGTCTATCAGGACATAAAATAAGAAAACGTCCTCATTCGAGACGTGTAAAGAGGTCTACGTGTCAACAGCAAACAAAGAACCAACTGAAAATGTAAGCTTGAATGTTTTTAAACAACCCCGGGCGTTCTATCTGATTTTTTCTATCGAACTCTGGGAACGCTTTGGTTATTACGGCCTGCAAGTCATTCTTACCGTTTACCTGGTAAAAATGCTGGGCATGACGGAAGAACAATCCGTCACTCTGTACGCCACCTTCAGTGCATTAATGTTCGGCATGATGTCTATTGGCGGCTGGCTGGGTGATAAAATTCTTGGCACCAAACGTGTCATCATGCTGGGAGCAATAGTCCTGGCTTTTGGTTATCTGGCCGTAGCCTGCTCCGGAAGTAACAGCGCATTGTTATATATCGGTCTGGCTACCGTTGCTGTGGGTAATGGTTTATTTAAAGCGAATCCCTCCTCACTACTTTCTACCTGTTATGAGAAAAACGATCCTCGTCTTGATGGCGCGTTCACCATGTATTACATGGCGATTAATATTGGTTCATTTTTTTCAACACTGGCGACTCCGTGGCTGGCCGCTAAATACGGCTGGAGTACTGCGTTCTCCCTGAGTGTTGTGGGAATGCTGATCACCATTGTTAACTTTTTATTCTGCCGTAAATGGGTTGACAATCACGGTTCAAAACCTGACTTTGAGCCGCTTCATATCGGTAAATTACTGGCAACGCTGGCCGGTGTAGCTGCCTTAATTGTTATCGCAACTTGGTTATTACACTACCAGGGTATCGCCCGCCTGATGCTGGGTCTGGTCGCGCTGGGTGTTATCGGTATTTTTGCCAGAGAGACCTTTGCTTTAAAAGGTGCTGCTCGTCGTAAAATGATCGTTGCCTTTATTCTTATGCTCCAGGCTGTGGTCTTTTTTGTGCTCTACAGCCAGATGCCGACTTCTCTTAACTTCTTTGCAATACGTAACGTAGAGCACAGTATTCTGGGTATAGCAATTGAGCCAGAGCAGTTCCAGGGCCTGAATCCATTCTGGATTGTAATCGGTAGCCCAATTCTGGCAGCCCTCTATAATAAGCTGGGTGATAAAATGCCAATGCCACATAAGTTCGCTATTGGCATGGTATTATGTTCACTTGCTTTCCTGGTATTACCTTTTGGCATTACCTTTGCTAATGCCGCTGGGATTGTCTCATCTAGTTGGTTGATCCTCAGTTATGCCTTGCAGAGTATTGGTGAACTGATGATTTCTGGCCTGGGTCTGGCAATGGTCGCACAGTTAGTCCCTCAGCGCCTGATGGGCTTTATTATGGGAAGCTGGTTCCTGACCTCTGCCAGTGCTGCAATTATTGCCGGTAATGTCGCAGCCTTGATGGCAGTACCAAACAATGTCACGGATCCATTGCAGTCACTGGAAATTTATGGACGGGTGTTCCTGCAAATCGGTATTGTTACTGGTATTATCGCTGTGGTAATGATTTTCACCGCGCCAAAACTTAACCGTATGATGCAAGAACTTCCGAGCCGTTAAGGCGGTGAGTTCAGGCTTCTTCAACCAGAATGTTGATGAAGCCTTAATAACAGAAGCGGGAGACGTGAGGTTTCCCGTTTTTGTTGTTAAGGTCAGATAGATAACCACTATCATTCTGTTAACCTAACGTTGTTGTTTCTCTTAGTTCTCTAAAGGAGCGAGTCATGAAACTGTTTATCAAGTCTGGTGCCTGTTCTCTTTCACCCCATATCATTCTGCGCGAGTCCGGGCTGGATTTTTCGACAGTCAACGTTGATCTGGCCACTAAACGCACAGAAAGTAATGAAGATTATCTGGCTATTAACCCGAAGGGGCAGGTTCCTGCTTTACTGCTTGATGACGGATCATTGCTGACTGAAAGTGCGGTGATTGTGCAGTTCCTGGCAGATAAAGTACCGGATCGCCAGTTACTGGCACCATTGGACAGTCTGACGCGTTATCATACTTTGGAGTGGCTGAATTTTATCGCTACCGAATTGCATAAAGGTTTTACTCCACTGTTCAAACCCAATACGCCGGATGAATATAAAGCGATTGTCCGCGAGCAGCTGGAACAAAAATTTGCTTACCTGAATGATGAGCTGAATGGCAAACAGTGGCTGATGGATTTACGTTTTACTGTTGCAGATGCTTATCTGTTTACTGTGGCTCGCTGGGGCTACGGTATGGGGCTGAATTTAGCCGGCTTGTCTCATCTTGAAGCCTTTATGACGCGTATGCAGAATCGTCCTGCTGTTGCAGCAGCACTGGCAGCAGAAGGTCTGTAATTTTTCTGATATCAGAATACAGGCCCTCAATATATATGAGGGCCTTGTTATATCAGAGCGCTACCGCAGTGAAAAAGTGCTCCGGGTTCACAATACTTTCTTGTGCTGCCACGAGCTGTAACTCATATTCCTGCATATTTTTAGTCATCAGCATAATGTCATAGACCGCCGCAGTCACATGTTCAAGAGCCTGTCGCAGGCCGGCCCCTTGCAGTAACTTGGCCAGTAACAGCCCACTGGTAACATCCCCGACACCCACTGGCTGACGGTCACCAAAATCCACCAACGGACGATGGATGTGCCAGGCTTCATCTGCGGTCACAAGAAGCATTTCAAAATGCTCAACGCGTAAACCGGCTTTTGCCAGATGTTTGACTAGAACAATTTGCGGCCCGACAGCAATTAATTCACGAGCTGCGACCACAGCCTCTGTTACGGAGTCGACGCTATGGCCACAGAGAATTTCGAGTTCCACTAAGTTTGGGGCAATAATGTCGCTGGCGGGTAAGGTATAGCGGGAATGATATTCCGCCACACCCGGAGCAACGATACAGCCTTTTTCTGGATGTCCCATAACCGGGTCACAAAAATATTTTGCAGCAGGATTGGCGGCTTTAACCTGACGAACGATCTCCAAGATATGCTCACCCTGCTCCGCTGATCCCAGATAGCCACTGAGCACCGCATCACAGCGTTTAAGCTGACCAATATTGGCAATCCCCTGCACAATGTCACTTAAATGACTGGCGGGCATCACCGTTCCGGTCCACTGCCCGTATTGTGTATGATTGGAAAACTGCACGGTATTCAATGGCCAGACATTCACGCCAGAGCGGCTCATAGGAAATTCAGCTGCGCTGTTTCCCGCATGACCGAAGACAACATGGGACTGGATGGCAAGGATATTTTTCATATTATACTGTGTACTCACCAAAGATGCCTGACATCGTTCGTCGGGCAAAAAAGAGCGTAGCATTAAAACCACTACGCTCAGGCTGTTTACCAGACTTATTTCCAGCAAATCAGGCAGTAGTTCTTTTTACCGCGACGTAACAAGGTATAACGGTTAAACAGCATATCTGACTCGCTGAACACGTATTCAGGATCGGACTGTTTTTCACCATTAATCGTGATGGCATTCTGAGCAATTGTTTTACGCGCCTGGCCGCGAGATGGCTGAAGTTCTGAGTCCACTAGCGCCTGTTGCAAATCAACACCAGTATCCAGCTCTACCATCGGAATACCATCCTGCGCCAGCTGTTCAAAGTCAGCTTCACTCAGTTCACTGAGGTTACCGTTAAACAAGCTTGCGGTGATACGCTTGGCAGCGGTTAAACCTTCTTCACCGTGTACCAGACGGGTCACCTGGTCTGCCAGAACATACTGGGCACGAGGTGCTGTACCGCTGTTCTTATCTTCTTCTTCCAGTGCATCAATCTCTTCGAGACTCATGAATGTGAAGAATTTCAGGAAGCGGTAAACATCGCTATCTGCCGTATTAATCCAGAACTGGTAGAATTTATACGGACTGGTTTTTTTCGGATCCAGCCAGACAGCACCACCTTCGGTCTTACCAAATTTAGTACCATCTGATTTAGTGATCAGTGGGACGGTTAAACCAAAAGCCTGTTGCTGGTGCATACGGCGCGTTAAATCGATACCGGAGGTAATGTTACCCCACTGGTCAGATCCGCCTATCTGCAATACCACACCGTGCAGTTTATTCAGGCAAGCAAAATCATAACCTTGCAGCAGGTTATAGGAGAATTCAGTAAACGAAATGCCCACATCATCACGATTCAGACGTTGTTTTACCGCTTCTTTATTGATCATCTGGTTAACAGAGAAGTGCTTACCAATATCACGCAAGAAAGTCAGCACGTTCATGTCGCCAAACCAGTCATAGTTATTGGCAGCGACTGCAGAATTATCACCACAATCAAAATTTAAGAATGGCGCAACCTGACGACGGATTTTATCAACCCACTCTTGTACCGTATCTTCAGTATTGAGCTTACGTTCTACGGCCTTAAAGCTAGGATCACCGATAAGTCCCGTTGCCCCGCCTACCAGTGCAACCGGCTTATGTCCTGCCTCCTGAAAACGCTTCAGGCACAACAGTGGAACCAGATGGCCCAAGTGCAAGCTATCAGCGGTCGGATCGAAGCCGCAATAGAGTGCGATTGACCCTTGCGCCAGTCGCTCTGCTAACGCATCCTCATCAGTAACCTGAGCCACCAGGCCCCGCTCTTGCAATTGTTTTATCAAATTGATGCCTGACATCAAATTCTCCATCTCTATACGACTGCACCTTGGCCGGTACACGGCTTTTCGCCCACTGGCGAAAGTCTTTTAATTAGGCGATAAACGCCAGATCGTTCATATTGCAGACTCGATTAGGGGGGTCTGTATAAAATGTGTCTGCAACATCCCTTTTCCGGGCTCATAGAATAAAGCGCTCGCTCCCGGAGTACCAGCGCTTAACAAGAAAATCCTGATATCAAGGCGCAAGGCGGTCGATATTCCAGCCATCCGCGCTACGCTGATAAAGAAAACGGTCATGTAAACGATGCGCACCGCCCTGCCAGAATTCCATTTGTTCAATGCTGACACGGTATCCCCCCCAAAAGCTCGGCAAGGGGACTTCACCATTCTGGAACTTCTGTTTGAGTTCAAAAAACTTACTTTCAAGAATTCCGCGAGCCGAGATACGGCTGGATTGTTTGGAAACCCAGGCACCTATCTGGCTATCACGCGGACGGCTGTGAAAATACTTAAGCACTTCAAAAGTCGATAATTTTTCTGCCGTTCCCTGCACCATCACTTGGCGTTCAAGCATATGCCACGGAAAATGAAGACTGACGCGTGGATTATGTTCAATTTGCTGGGCTTTACGCGAACCCAGATTGGTATAAAACACCAGCCCTTTCTCATCATAATGTTTAAGCAAAACAATACGCTGAAACGGTTGTCCGGTTTCATCAACGGTTGCGACAACCATTGCCGTCGGATCAACCAGTCTTGCTTCACAAGCCTGTGCCAGCCAGCGTTCAAAAAGCGGTAAGGGAGTATCAGTAAGGTGCTGGCGCCGTAATCCACCTTGGGTATATTCACGGCGCAGGTGGGCAATCTGCTGCAAAGAATCGTTATCTGACATGATGTTATACCGACATGAGTAAATAAGGTCTATTGTGCTCTCAGTCCCTAAAAATCTCAACGATTGGGATATTCACTCTCCGAGCCAGCACACATTTTCGTCGTAATAATTCATCCGGAACGCTCAGATGCTCCTGAACGTGACAGATTATAACGAACTGTTTAGTGAGATGAGGGCCTCAGAATGAAAAATATTCTACGGATAGATGCAATAAACCTTTAACTTGATATTTTTTTGATTTTTGTTTAGGTATAATTAATAAAGATCTGTTTATATTTCACCGTATCTGTTCCGAGGTTAATTTGCGACAACAACGACCCAAGTTACTCGAAGTATGGCGGGTATTTAAGCATCAGATCGGTTTTACCGTATAATATATTCTCATGGAAGCTCATTTTTGAGCATTACATCATGATCTGGAGATGAAAATGATTTCACGTATCCTAGTTATTTCACTAGTAGGTCTGACCCTCGCTGGTTGTGTTAACAACAGAACGCTTTCTGGTGATGTGGTAAGTGCAAGTCAAGCGCAACAAGTCCAAAACGTGACATACGGTACTGTTCTGTCAGTTCGTCCGGTGCAAATTCAGGGTGGTAACGATGAAAACATCGCTGGTGCTATCGGCGGTGCGGTACTTGGCGGATTCCTGGGTAACACTGTTGGTGGTGGTACTGGTCGTTCACTGGCAACCGCAGCAGGTGCAGTCGCAGGTGGTTTAGTTGGTCAGGAAGCTCAAGGTGCTCTGAACCGTTCTAACGGCGTCCAAATGGAAATTCGTGAAGATAGCGGCAGAACGATTGTTGTTACTCAGAAACAAGACGCGACTCGCTTCTCTGTCGGCCAGCGTGTTGCTCTGATTGGTAATGGCAACCAAGTCTCTGTATCTCCACGTTAATCTGACCAGAGGCCTTTCTGATATCAGGCAGGCCTTATGAATTTCCCCGTGTTATACAAGTCGCTTGCTGGAACAACGCCTGAACAAGTATTGCCAGGCTAGGAGATGCAGTTCTCTGAGTACAAATAATCTGTAAGTCACTGCTGCTACTGGCATGAAAAACTGGCTAAACTTCACCGTTTTGTAACTTGGTGATGTTTTTTTCTAGTCGCCCTATCAGATTGATCAGTTGCTCTTGTTCTTCCAGGCTGATACCCGCCAGAATTTCACAACGTGTCACACCGATGACATGCTCCATTTGTTCGATGATATTCCCTGCGTTTTCAGTAAGCGTAATACGTTTGGCTCGGCGATCGAAGGCACAGGTACGGCGGGCAATAAGCCCTTTCTTTTCTAGTTGATCTAAAGTACGTACCAGAGAAGGCTGCTCAATACCAATCGCTTTTGCCAGCTGAATTTGGGACTGTTCGGGGGGCATTTGATGGATACTATGCAGTGTCACCCAGTGAGTCTGGGTCAATTCCAATGGTTTTAATCGGTGATCGATTAATGCACGCCAGAGACGTACTAAGCGGGATAAGTCCGATCCTAATGGTGATTTCAATTTCACCTCCTTATAATTAGCTCACTAACTTGAATTGCCGATCCTAATGTATTGTGCAGGCATTAAATGCTAAAAACAAATCCCTTATTTTGATCAAGTTTACTTATCCTTTCCCCCCTTTTTCCTCTATAGATTAACAGAAATAAAAAGCACTCTTTACATTTTTAAGAATTTATCGCTATTGGTTTTGCTTTTTAATTCACAAAAAACCAGACAGATGTTGGCTTTTTTATCGTATATTTCCGACTGCAGATACTGGCACTACGACACAAAAAATAGCGACAAAAACCGGTCAAATCAGCGTATATTACTCTTCAAATGCCAGTAATAGTCAGGCTGGTGACGCATTTCAGGCCAATCTAACACGTTGCTTATCTTTTGCCAAAGAGGGGAAGTTATACATATGAGAACAAATACTTAAACAATTGACATGAGCTGTCTGTTTTTTTATCTATCTGCTCACAGGGTGTGAGCAGACAGTTGTCAGGAATAAGTGACTATTCAGTCTGTCCAGGGGTATTAAGGAACATCATGACCCAATGCCGCTTTACGAATGCGGAACCATTGCTGACGATTCATTTCCAGCGATAAAGAGCGAATCGCAGAATGTACACGTTCAATTTTTCCTGAACCAATAATAGGTAAAGGTGACGACGGCAAACGCATAATCCATGCATAGACAACCTGGTCGATAGTTTCAGCGCCCAGCTCTTGAGCAACGGTTTGTAACTCATCACGCAATGGCTGATACTGCGCGTCAGTAAATAACGAACCGCCACCTAAGCAAGACCACGCCATCGGGCGAATACGCAACTGTTGTAGTTGATCCAGAGTCCCGTCCAGCAATAAAGGCTGATGAACCGGCGAAATTTCGACCTGATTTGTTGCCAGGGTGAATGGCAGTCGAGACTGCAACAATGTGAATTGCGCAGGGGTAAAGTTAGAGACGCCAAAGTGGAGTACTTTTCCGCTCTGATGTAACTGGATAAAGGCATTCGCGACGTCATCCGCATCCATCAATGGATCAGGACGATGGATCAGCAATAAATCAAGGTGATCCGTCGCGAGATTGTTCAGCGAATTTTCGGCACTGCGGATAATGTAGTCTCGGTCAGTAATATAGTGGCCAATCTTATTTTCAGCTTTTGCTCTCGTGGCGATACCACATTTACTGACAATCTGCATTTTACTGCGTAAATGTCCGACCTGCCGTAAAGCATCACCAAATGCCGCTTCACACTGATAACCGCCGTAGATATCAGCATGATCGACGGTGGTTATCCCAAGATCCACATGCTCCTCGATAAAACGGGCTAACTGGCCGGAGCTCATGCCCCATTCCATCAAACGCCAGTATCCCATCACCAGACGTGAAAATTCCGGCCCTTGGGGAGCTATTTTAATACGCTGTACCATAACGTTATCGCCTTATTCAGAAAATACAGAATCAATATCTATACCCTAAAGCATTCGAATTGCCTGTAGGCGATAAGTTCAACCCCCAGGCAACTTGATGTATGACGGGTATACTCGTAATAATCGGGTTAAAACAATGAAGGCTGTTCAGGTTCTTCACCAGAAGTCGCTTTTGCGGTGCGGAGTTTACGCAACAGACGCTGACGACATAATCGCAGTACCTCTTGTTTTTGACCATCCGTCATCGTTTGCCAGTTAAAACGCTCATCACGGCTTCGAAAGCAACCACGACAAAAACCACGTTCATCCGACTGACAAATTCCACGGCACGGACTTTGAAGTGGAAAAAACTCAAGCTGCTCTGACACGTATCAACCTCAGTTGCTGTGATAAGTTAATTGAAGTCTGATAAACAGTCACTTGCAAGTGATAAATACCAATAATGTCGGGTTGCAAGATAAACAGACTCCCCGGCAGGAGAGAGTCTGCCGGCGTTATAGAGTGGCTTTTTCCTTAACAAATCGGGCGGTGGGATTTAAAATCACTTATCCTTCCCCTTGCATTAGACCGACTGGTCTATTACATTTACCCTATGAACAGACACCCTGAACATGATACACGTGAGCATCTGCTGGCAACTGGCGAGACACTCTGCCTGGCCCTGGGTTTTACCGGCATGGGTCTGAGTGAGTTGCTCCGTACAGCGGAAGTCCCTAAAGGCTCTTTTTATCATTATTTTCGCTCCAAAGAAGCCTTTGGCGTTGCCATGCTGGAACGCTACTACCAGCGATACAATCAGCACTTTAGTGAACAACTGCATGCCCCACAAGGTCATCATGTGGAACGTTTATTGGGCTGGTATCAGAATGCGTTGTCTGAATTTCAAGCTTGCGGACACTTGATGCATTGTCTGGGGCTGAAACTGTCAGCTGAAGTTTGCGATCTTTCGGAAGATATGCGAACCGCACTGAACAGTGGATCAGCCAAGGTCATAGCAATACTGACGGATTCCCTTGAACAAATCCGTCAGGAGAACAAGGTCAATTTTGACGGTGAGACATCCGTTCTGGCCCAGATATTATATGTGTTATGGCTCGGAGCAGGCTTACAGGCGAAATTGTCCCGTGATCCCGCACCGTTAGAAAATGCTCTGGCACATATCAAAAGTATTCTTGTTGTACCTGTTAGCTGACAGGTATTTTATTTATCACGGAACTAGTCGACCGGTCTATTAGAGGCATATATGTCCACTGCAAAAATTTTTACTCCACTGAACGTCGGGGCTGTTACTGTAGCTAACCGTATTTTTATGGCGCCACTCACTCGCCTGCGTAGTATCGAACCGGGTGATATTCCGACAGAGTTAATGGTTGATTATTATCAGCAACGTGCCAGCTCCGGCCTTATCATCTCTGAAGCGACTCAAATTTCTTTCCAGTCCAAAGGGTATGCCGGTGCGCCGGGTCTGCATACTGATGAACAAATTACTGCCTGGAAAAAAATCACTGATGCCGTGCACCAGAAGAATGGGCATATTGCTGTCCAGTTTTGGCACACTGGACGTATTTCTCATTACAGTATTCAGCCAGACCAGCAAGCTCCTGTCGCCCCTTCAGCTCTGAGTGCTGGCACCAGAACTTCATTGCGAGACGAAAACGGTAAACCCATTCGGGTCGACACCTCCCTTCCCCGTGCTCTGGAATTAGCTGAGATCCCCGGTATTGTTGCAGATTTTCGCCATGCGGCGGCCTGCGCACGTGAAGCCGGTTTTGATCTGCTTGAACTCCACGGTGCGCATGGCTATCTACTGCATCAATTCCTGTCAGCTTCGGCGAATCAACGCACGGATGAGTATGGCGGCAGTCGCGAAAACCGTGCTCGTCTGCTGCTGGAAGTGGTTGATGCCGTCAGTGCCGAATGGGGCGCATCACGTATTGGTATTCGCCTCTCGCCTGTCGGGACTTTCCAGAATGTCGATAACGGCGACAATGAAGAAGAGGACGCTCTGTATCTGATTGGTGAGCTGAATAAGCGGGGTATTGCTTATATCCATCTGTCTGAACCGGACTGGGCGGGCGGCTCACCCTATACTGAAGAATTCCGTCAGAAGGTACGAGAGCAGTTTAACGGGGTCATTATTGGTGCTGGCGCTTATACCCTTGAGAAAGCCGAATCATTAATTGATAAAGGGCTGATCGACGCGGTTGCCTTTGGTCGCGACTACATTGCGAACCCTGACCTGGTTGAACGTTTCCAGCATAATCGCCCACTCAATGAACAGCGTCCGGAGTTCTTCTACGGCGGTGACGTTGAAGGCTACACTGACTACCCTGTCTGGTCTGAATAACAGTCATCCATTGATAGCGGCATACAATCGCCGCTATACTCTGCACATCTTGTAATGCACTTCTTTCATTTGATGAGGACAATATGCGCCTACTCCATACTATGCTACGTGTTGGTGATTTACAGCGTTCAATCGATTTTTATACCAACGTTCTGGGTATGAGCTTACTGCGTACCAGTGAGAATACCGAATATAAATACACTCTCGCTTTTGTCGGTTACTGCCCGGAAACTGAAGGGTCTGTACTTGAACTGACTTATAACTGGGGTGTCGACAGTTATGATTTGGGTAACGCTTATGGCCACATAGCACTGAGCGTTGAGAATGCGGCAGAAGCCTGCGAACGCATCCGTAACAATGGCGGAAATGTGATCCGTGAAGCAGGTCCGGTAAAAGGTGGAACGACTGTCATCGCTTTTGTTGAAGATCCGGACGGCTATAAAATCGAGCTGATCGAAGAAAAAGATGCAGGTAAAGGTTTAGGCCACTGATTTACAGTACTGGACGTATCCTACGTCCAGTACTGTATCCCTCGCTAAAATTTGTCATAATACGCCTTGTATTTTCCCCCGTCTTAAGAGAATCAGATGTCAGACAACACGCAATTGCATAGCTTGTGCGAACGTTTTCGTGGTTTTTACCCGGTGGTGATTGATGTTGAAACCGCGGGCTTTCATGCTAAAACGGATGCGTTACTGGAAATAGCCGCTATCACACTGAAGATGGATCAAGATGGCTGGTTGCTACCAGATGAGACGTTGCATTTTCATGTTGAGCCCTTTGAAGGTGCGAATCTGCAACCCGAAGCCCTCGCCTTTAATGGTATTGATCCACACAATCCACTGCGTGGCGCTGTCAGTGAATATGATGCCTTACACGCTATCTTTAAAGCAGTACGTAAGGGAATGAAAGAGACCGAATGTAGTCGCGCCATTATGGTGGCACATAACGCAACTTTTGATCACGGTTTTACTATGGCTGCCGCTGAGCGGGCATCATTAAAACGTAATCCGTTTCATCCTTTTGTTACCTTTGATACCGCGGCACTAAGCGGGCTTGCCCTTGGACAGACAGTTTTGGCCAAAGCCTGTAACGCAGCAGGATTGAATTTTGATAGTTCACAGGCGCATTCTGCCCTGTATGACACCGAACAAACTGCACTGCTATTTTGTGAGATAGTCAATCGCTGGAAACGCTTGGGTGGCTGGCCATTAGCTATCCCAGAGCCCTCAGAATCAGTCAGCTAAGCCGGTCTGATAAGCGTCATTGTGGGATATTCTGGAAGGATGACCGGCTCTATAAGAACCGGTCAATGAGACAGGCTGAATTATTCAGCCTGTCTTGTTATATCAGGCGTCAGATTCCGGATACTTTGCTGCGGTTTCTTTGATAAGGCTCTGCAATTCGCCGCGCTGATACATTTCAATAATGATATCGCATCCACCTACCAGCTCTCCATCAACCCACAGCTGTGGGAAAGTCGGCCAGTTTGCATATTTTGGTAACTCGGCACGAATATCCGGGTTCTGTAAAATATCAACATAAGCAAAACGTTCGCCGCAACCAGACAGAGCCTGCACAGCTTGTGCGGAAAAACCGCAGTTAGGTAATTTTGGCGAACCTTTCATGTAGAGAAGGATTGGGTTCTCTGCAATCTGGCGTTGAATTTTTTCTAATGTGCTCATTGTTATGCTTCCTCAGACTTTTTATACAACTTTAACTGCTCATTGTATCCATTAGAGTCCATAACAAAAAACAACATTTTTTATGTGGTTTTAGCGGGAGACATGATGAGCGATGAGATATTCAGCAAAACCCGGTTAATCCGGCTCTCAATCCGGCTCTCAATCCACCATGATCCCAAGGTGAGCAACCCTGATTGTTTAAATTTTTAGCGATAGATAAGATTATGCCGTTTTCGTCGATTATTGCTATTAACATAAATGGTGTTTATACATTAGAATTAACACGTTTCGTTAATATCTACCTTCAATAATTCGCATCGCTTACAGCCGCTGAGTGAAAAGAACCGGTCAGTACAGATAACTCTGTCATTCGACAAATCTCACCACTCTGAGACCCAGGAGATTTGCAGTATGACGGAGATAAACCGCGCATGATGCTGGTCATCATGTTTTCTTTCATCAGAGGATTGACGAGTGACACGGATAAAAATACGTTATCTTACTCTCTTTATTCTGCTATTAACTTTATCCTGGACACTGGTCACTCAGGCTTCTCAGCAAACCCGAACGACTGAACTGACGCAAAGTTCATCAGACCGCACCGCTAAAAAAAATAAAGCGAAAAACCGGCAACATAATAGCCAAACCACCCTATCTAAAAAACAGCACAGCCAGACAAGTACCAGTACCAACAAAACGCGCTCAATCAACAAATCTCAGCCTGCCGCAAAAAAGACTAAGCCATCACGTCCTGTGAATAAAAAAACCACGGCAAAGATCACTTCAGCATCAAAAAGCAAAACCGCTGTTCGGCCAGACAAATGCGTCAATAAAAAAGGCCAGAAAATAGCCTGCGCATCTAAATCGCTCAAGAGTCAGACGCTGGCGCAAGCTCATAACGCGCGGATACAAAAAGCGCAAAAGACGGCGATGAATAAATTGATGGCACAGTTAGGCAAACCTTATCACTGGGGAGGTACCTCGCCGATGACCGGTTTTGACTGTAGTGGTCTGGTTTATTATGCCTATAAAGACTTGGTGAACTTCCGGATCCCACGTACAGCCAACGAAATGTATCATCTTGAAGATGCAACCAAAATTAACCGCAGCGAACTTGAAAATGGCGACTTGGTGTTTTTCCGTATTCAGGGTCGAGGCACGGCGGATCATGTGGGTGTTTATGTCGGTAATGGGAAATTTATTCAGTCACTTCGCAGTGGCCGAGATATACAGATTACATCGCTGAGTGAAAACTACTGGCAACGTCATTATGTTGGTGCTCGCCGAGTGATGACGGCAAAGACGTTACGTTAGAAAACACCTCGCCCAACTCACAGACGAAGTTGAGGGGCCAGAGAATCTGGCCCCTCACTAATTAATTCAGTACTGCAATAAAACCTACAATAACAATCAGAGCTAATGCAACAGCTGTCGTCGTCAGAGATAATTTCAGGTCGGTACTCATCACTACTCTCCTTTTATGACCTTATAAAATATAGGGCTTGAGTGATTTTCCCACAATTGTATAAAAAAATCATGTTATCTCTGATAATATCGGTTTTTTTCTGCTTTCACTTTTTATCAGAATCGGCCAGAATCCCCTGCTAATTTATTACCCGGTATCTGGCAGCATGCCTTCCCCATCCGATCTCTTATTCCGACAGGCTACGTTTGATGAAGAACCCCGGAACTGGCGAAGGCAAACGTTTACCCAGGAGGTTTCAATATGGTCTGGAGTGACATTTAATGGCAACAATTAAAGACGTAGCGAAGCGCGCAAACGTTTCCACCACAACTGTTTCACATGTCATTAACAAGACGCGATTTGTGGCAGAGGAGACGCGTAATGCGGTTTGGGCAGCGATTAAAGAGCTGCACTACTCGCCCAGCGCCGTAGCACGCAGCCTGAAGGTCAACCACACCAAATCTATTGGCCTGCTGGCAACCTCAAGCGAGGCGCCTTACTTTGCAGAAATCATCGAGGCGGTTGAGAACCACTGTTTTGCTAAAGGCTATACCTTGATCCTCGGTAATGCGCACAACAATTTCGAAAAACAGAAAGCCTATCTGTCGATGATGGCACAAAAGCGTGTCGACGGACTGCTGGTGATGTGTTCAGAGTATCCGGACGATCTGCTGACAACCTTAGAAGAGTACCGCAATATTCCGATGGTGGTGATGGACTGGGGTGAGTCACGCGCTGACTTTACTGACTCCGTGATTGATAATGCGTTCCACGGTGGCTATCTGGTAGGACGCTATCTGATTGAACGTGGTCATCGTGACATTGCTGCTATTCCTGGTTTGCTGGAGCGTAATACCGGCGGCGGTCGTCATGCCGGTTTTATGAAGGCGCTGAAAGAAGCTAACCTGGCTATCCCGGATAACTGGATTGTTCAGGGTGACTTTGAACCTGAGTCGGGATATCGCGCTATGCAGCAACTGTTGAATCAAGCACAACGCCCTACCGCGGTATTTTGCGGTGGCGATGTGATGGCGATGGGCGCTATTTGTGCGGCTGATGAAATGGGATTACGTGTTCCACAGGACATCTCGATAATCGGTTATGACAATATAAGAAACTCACGTTACTTTTCACCGGCATTAACCACCGTTCATCAACCTAAAGAGCGTCTCGGCGAAACCGCGTTAAATATGCTGCTTGACCGCATTATCAATAAACGGGAAGAGTCCAAGACCATCGAAGTTCACCCGAGAATTGTTGAACGACGCTCAGTGGCTGATGGCCCGTATATCGATTATCGTCGCTAGCCCTACAGGAGTCTAGAACGCGGTATCTGACTCCTGTAACCACTCCTGATTCATAGTGTCGCTGTCCCCTAAATAGTTCAGCAGCCACTTTAATGCTGGGGACGTATCGTCTTGCCGCCAGGTCAGACAGCAGGCAGCATCTGGGAAAGGATTCTCCAGTTCTAACGCTTTCAGGCAGCCTTTTTCCAGCCACGGCTTGGCGATATGAGACGGGATCATCCCGATACAGAGCCCCTCATTCAGACAATCGACCGCTGACGCCCAGTCAGGAACCACCAGACGACGCTGGTTATCCAGAAGCCAGGTCGTTCGCTTCGGCAACGAACGGGAAGTGTCCTCCAGTATCAATGAAGGCCAGTCACGTAGTACCTCATCACTCATAGGGCCGCTATGTGACTGCGCCAGAGGATGTGTGGCAGATACCACACAGTTCCAGCTTAAGACACCCATATCACGAAATCCGTAACGCCCCCCCACGGGAACGGCTTGGGTTGCGCCAATAGCCAGTTCAACGCGTCCGTCAGCCAGCGCATCCCAGACACCATTGAAAACCTCACAGCTAACGTGTAACTCGACATCAGGGAAATGACGATAAAAATCAATAATCATTTGTCGAATACGGTGGGGCTTGACGATATTATCGACCGCAATCGCCAAGTGTCCGCGCCAGCCATTCGCTATCTGCTGGCATTGCTGACGCGTTACCATCATTTTTTTGACGACAAAGCGGCCTTCTTTCAAAAAAAAGACGCCGGCAGCCGTGAGTTCAACATCACGATGTCGGCGTTCAAACAGAGGAACAGCAAGCCACTCCTCAAGTTGACGAACCGTATAACTAATCGCCGAGGGTACACGGTGAAGCTCCTGAGCCGCAGCGCTGAAGCTGCCATTACGGGCCACCGAATCAACAACTTCCAGAGAATATTCAGACCACATGTTTTTGCCTGCAAAAATTTTGAATGCAACAAGCAAATATTAACGGTTCACAACAATATTTCCACTCCGTAGACTTTTGACTCACTCACCTGCACCTAAAACAAGAGAAAAATATGCAACCGTCTAAGGGATTTCTTATCTGGCTGGTCGGCCTGAGCGTTCTTGGCTTCCTGGCAACAGACATGTATTTACCCGCCTTCCCTGCCATCCAGCAAGATTTAGGCAGTGATGCATCAGCTATCAGTGCCAGCCTGAGTCTGTTCCTCGCAGGCTTTGCTTTTGCCCAACTGGCCTGGGGTCCGCTATCCGATAAATACGGCCGCAAGTACGTCCTGTTGATTGGTTTAAGTATCTTTGCCGTCAGCTGTCTGGGCATGTTGTGGGTCGAAAACGTCACCCAGCTTCTGGTTCTGCGCTTTATTCAAGCCGTGGGTGTTTGCTCAGCTGCCGTAAGCTGGCAGGCCCTGGTGACCGACCATTATCCCGCACGTCGTGCCAGCCGCATCTTCGCCACCATTATGCCGCTGGTTGGTCTTTCTCCTGCTCTGGCTCCTTTGCTTGGCAGCTGGTTGCTTAACCATTTTGACTGGCAAGCTATTTTTGCGGTGCTGTTTGGTGTGACGCTGATACTCATGATACCGGCATTGCGTTTAAAATCGCAGCCCACTAAACCAGCCCCAGTGGGTGAGAAAAAAGTCAGCTTTTTCTCTTTACTGCAATCTCGTACCTATAGTGGCAATGTATTGATTTACGCTGCCTGCTCAGCCAGCTTCTTCGCCTGGCTAACCGGCTCCCCCTTTATTATTAGCGAAATGGGCTACGGTGCTGCTGCGATAGGTTTAAGTTATATGCCCCAGACTATTGCGTTTTTAATTGGCGGATACGGCTGTCGTAGTGCATTACAAAAATTTAAGGGTGAATCCTTACTTCCCTGGTTATTGGTCGTCTACGCGTTGAGCACTGCCGCCACTTGGGCGGTAGCAATAAGTGGTCATGCCACGTTGACGCTGGTGTTAATTCCGTTTTGTATTATGGCGATGGTCAATGGGGCTATTTATCCCATTGTGGTAGCAGCGGCTCTGTTGCCCTTTTCCCATGCCAGCGGTAAAGCAGCGGCTTTGCAGAATACCTTACAACTCGGGCTCTGCTTCCTCGCCAGTCTGATGGTTTCATGGCTGATCATTACGCCGCTGCTGACCACCACAGCGGTCATGCTGGCCACTATCCTACTCGCCGGTCTGGGTTATATGCTACAACGTCGGGCTGGCACCGGTGAAAAAAAGAATACCCTGATATCCAGCACGGATTAGCAATGTCCGCCCCAGATAAAGATGCATAATCATCTTGCTAATTATGAATCAGTTTTGGTAATAATGATTATCAAGACTGATTCTGACTACACTCATAATAAGGTTTAACTTTATTAATGCTTTCAAAGGGGGACTTTCTCCTTTATTAAACGCAGGATTTCAGGTTCACGGCCCGTCCGTGACATTCCTCATAACCGCCAGATTAATGACCAGTATTCTGGCGTTTTAATCACAGTGAGTAATGGAGAAACTATGAGTTCATCGTGTATAGAAGAGAGTGTACGGGGCAGTGAATGGTATCGTATCGTCAGTGAGATACTGGAGTCGGCAGACATTACCCTTAATGGTTCACGCCCTTTTGATATTCAGGTGCATAATCCCGATTTTTTTAAGCGTGTGCTGCAAGAAGGCTCTCTCGGACTTGGCGAAAGTTATATGGATGGCTGGTGGGACTGTGAGCGACTGGATATATTTTTTACCCGCGCCCTCAACGCAGGTCTTGAAAAACAGCTCCCCCACCATCTAAAAGACACTCTGCGTATTGCTGCCGCAAGATTAGTGAATTTACAATCTAAAAAACGCGCATGGATCGTCGGTAAAGAACACTACGACCTCGGTAATGACTTATTTGAGCGGATGCTCGATGAGCATATGCAATACTCTTGTGGCTACTGGAAAGATGCCACGACGTTGTCCGAAGCACAAAACGCCAAACTCAAACTTATCTGTGAAAAACTACAACTAAAACCGGGTATGAAACTACTGGATATTGGCTGTGGCTGGGGTGGTCTGGCTGAGTTTGCGGCACGTCATTATGGGGTGTCTGTTTTTGGCGTCACGATATCAGCCGAACAACAAAAAATGGCACAACAACGTTGCGAGGGACTGGATGTCACTATCCTGCTCCAGGATTACCGTGATCTCCATGAACAGTTCGACCGGATAGTCTCTGTCGGTATGTTTGAGCATGTCGGGCCAAAAAATTACGCTACCTATTTTGATGTTGTGGATCGTAATCTTAAACCACAGGGTCTTTTCTTGTTACACAGCATCGGCTCAAATCAGAGCCGCGATAACGTCGACCCCTGGATCAATAAGTATATTTTCCCTAATGGTCGCTTACCCTCAGTCTGTCAGATAGCAGCAGCGAGTGAACCCCATTTTGTGATGGAAGACTGGCATAATTTTGGGGCCGATTATGACAAAACACTGATGGCCTGGGCTGAACGTTTCCATGACACTTGGCCTGAAATCAGTCAGCGTTACGGAAAACGTTTCTACCGTATGTTTAGCTATTATCTCCATGCCTGTGCCGGGGCTTTCCGGGCGCGTGATATTCAGCTCTGGCAGATAGTTTTTAGCAGGGGTGCGGATAATGGACTTCGTGTCGCTCGGTGACCAACGCGCTATTGGCTATAAGGCAGGAGGACTCCTGCCTTATAGCCACACTCACGCCGTCCTGACTTATTCGTCTGTTTCTGCCAATTTGACTTCCCGGCTTGCCAGCACTCGCTCTACCGTATCAACAATCGCCTGGGTCTGGGGATCAATCTCGATATTCACTCGCTGGCCCAGTTTCTTTTTGCCCAAGGTAGTACGTTCGAGGGTTTCAGGGATCAGATGCACGCAAAAACGCGTTGCCGTGACCTCTCCCACCGTCAGACTAATACCATCAATACCAATAAAACCTTTATGTAAAATATATTTCATCAGTGCCTGGTTCTGAACTTTGAACCAAATTTGACGATTATTTTCTGAGGTTAGAATTTTTGAAATTTCTGCGGTTGTCGAAATATGCCCGGACATTAAGTGCCCGCCAATTTCATCATTGAATTTCGCAGCACGCTCAACGTTAACCACGCTGCCGACTGCTAATTCACCCAAATTGGTAATACGGAGTGTTTCTTTAATTAAGTCGAAACTGACTCTGTTACCCTCGATAGCCGTGACCGTCAGGCAACAGCCGTTATGGGCAACGGAGGCACCGGTTTCCAGTCCTGGCAATAATTCTTCTGGTAACTCAATAATATGGGTGCGGAAATTAGATTTTTCCTCAATAGATACCAGGGAAGCAGTACCCTGCACAATACCTGTAAACATGCTAAAACTCCTGACGATGTTCCCGAGATGTTCGTAATAAAAACACCTTACTATTGACACACTTTATCAGTTGGAAAAAAAGCGTGCCAGCAATCATCAGTTATCACTTATTTTTCACTGGTGTATAAGTAAACTCTCGCTACAATAGGCTGGATTAAATATCAGCTCATCTTATAGTCGCAATGCATTGCGGCTTTTTTAGTCTCTAATAGATACCCTGAATAATTCAATTTGCTTGCAGGCACAGCACCAAGGTTTCGCCAGGTAATACGACTTATGAACGGTATAATCAGGTATCTCTAATGCAGAAGTATTTTATTGAAGCTCGGCAGCTTCTTACTCTGGCGATTCCCGTTATCATTGCGCAAGTCGCTCTCACTTCTATGGGATTTGTCGATACCGTCATGGCGGGAGGATACAGTGCCACGGATATGGCGGCAGTTGCTATTGGCACCTCAATTTGGTTTCCATCCATTCTGTTTGGTCATGGCCTGTTACTGGCATTGACCCCGACGATTGCGCAACTCAATGGCTCAGCACGACGTCATCGCATTGCCCATCAGGTTGGCCAGGGTTTCTGGCTGGCAGGTTTCGTTTCCGTACTGGTAATGATAGTGCTCTGGAATGCCGGTTATATTATTCGTGCGATGGATAATGTGGATCCGGAGCTCGCCGATAAAGCGGTTCTCTATCTGCGCGTTTTACTTTGGGGCGTGCCCGGCTATCTGTTCTATCAGGTGGGGCGCAACCAGTGTGAAGGGCTCTCGAAAACCAAACCGGGCATGGTTGTTGGTTTTATCGGTCTGTTAATCAATATTCCCATTAACTACATCTTTATTTACGGTCATTTTGGTTTGCCCGAATTAGGAGGCGTCGGCTGTGGTGTGGCTTCCATCGTGGTGTACTGGGCCATGTTCTTTTGTATGCTCTCTTATATTAAAAGAGCCGGTTCAATGCGCGATATTAAAAACCCAGTTGCGTTTAGTAAACCTGACTGGCCGGTTATTAAACGTCTGACGCAGATAGGCTTACCCATCGCCCTGGCCTTGTTCTTTGAGGTGACATTATTTGCTGTAGTGGCTCTCCTGGTATCCCCGCTGGGCATTGTCGATGTTGCCGGACATCAAATAGCGCTCAACTTCAGTTCATTGATGTTTGTCTTACCGCTATCACTGGCGGTTTCAGTGACTATTCGCGTGGGTTTCTATCTTGGACAAGGCTCAACTGAACATGCTCAAGTAGCCACCAGAACGGGGATTGCAGTCGGTATTTGTATGGCGATGCTGACGGCGCTATTTACTATCACCTTCCGTGAGCCTATCGCCCTGCTCTACAACAGTGATCCTGCGGTTATTGCGCTGGCCACTCACCTGATGTTGCTGGCGGCCATTTACCAGATTTCTGATTCGGTTCAGGTTGTCGGAAGTGGAATTTTGCGTGGATATAAAGATACCCGCGCTATCTTCTATATTACCTTCACCGCTTACTGGGTGCTTGGCCTGCCTTCCGGCTATATTCTCGCGCTAACCGACCTGGTGGTGGAGAGAATGGGACCTGCGGGCTTCTGGATAGGCTTTATTATCGGCCTGACTGTGGCAGCGATTATGATGATGCTTCGCGTGCGCTGGTTACAACGTCAGCCAGCAGCGCTGATTTTACAGCGTGCGGCTCGTTAGAAACGAATACTCATTGTTCGGGTTTGGATAAACAGACTCGAACAATGATTTCCGGTGATTCGAACGGTTGTTTTATCAGCATTCTGCACAGAGTCTCGACAGTTGATTGAAATAGTGCATAAAATTGTATTTTTCCCCTTGCAAGCCAGCAACAGTGCCGTTAATATTCGTCCCCGTTGTCACACAGACACATTGCGTTCATAGCTCAGTTGGTTAGAGCACCACCTTGACATGGTGGGGGTCGTTGGTTCGAGTCCAATTGAACGCACCATTATATCTACAGTGCGTCCGTAGCTCAGTTGGTTAGAGCACCACCTTGACATGGTGGGGGTCGGTGGTTCGAGTCCACTCGGACGCACCATTTAACAGATGTTAAATGAAATTTCCCTTTTTTTATTCCCTCTTTTCATAAAAGCCACGTCAGACCGGTGTTATTTTTATTCTTCTGAATAATTAACTATATACAAAATATGTCTGTCATTCACTAACCATAAAAATCGAGAAAATGCTAAGTTTGCGCTACAGGCATGATGGTTTTTTAATCGTATTTGTGAATAATTGCTCAAAATAGGACTATCTGCTGATTTTTCAGATAAAAAAGTGCTTATTTCTTCACTAGATAACCGTTTTTCATTCCTTTCATACCAATAAATCTTTATAATAAGCGCGTTCTTAACTTGAAAGGTTTCAGCCCATTGGACTCCTTCTTAATACAAAAAAAATCATTACCATTCTCTCCCGCTGAACCTCTAGCACATTTTCTTCTGCACGCTTCTTTTCTGTCACCTATCCTTAACAGGTTGGCCTTGCGCAACGCCCATATTTTTTTTAGTTTCGGCAGCCAACATCGCCGAGATCAGAATTTAACAATCCTCCTCAACTTATAGATAAGCTTATTATGAAAAAAACTAAAATTGTTTGTACTATCGGTCCGAAAACTGAATCTGAAGAAATGCTAAGCAAAATGCTGGAAGCCGGCATGAACGTGATGCGTTTAAACTTCTCTCATGGTGATTACGCTGAACATGGTCAGCGTATTAAAAACCTGCGTAATGTTGTTGAAAAAACCGGCATGCCTGCCGCTATCCTGCTGGATACCAAAGGTCCGGAAATCCGTACGATTAAACTGGAAGGCGGTAACGATGTTTCTCTGAAAGCGGGACAAACCTTTACCTTCACTACCGACAAAACCGTTGTCGGCAACAGTGATATCGTTGCAGTCACCTATGAAGGTTTCACCAACGACTTGAGCGTGGGTAACACTGTACTGGTCGACGATGGTTTGATTGGTATGGAAGTGACCGCCATCGAAGGTAAAAACGTTATCTGTAAAGTACTGAATAACGGTGACCTCGGCGAAAACAAAGGTGTTAACCTGCCGGGCGTTTCTATTGCCCTGCCAGCACTGGCTGAAAAAGACAAACAGGATCTTATCTTTGGTTGTGAGCAAGGTGTTGACTTTGTTGCAGCTTCCTTCATCCGTAAGCGTTCAGACGTTATCGAAATCCGTGAGTTCCTGAAAGCACATGGCGGAGAGCATATTCACATTATCTCCAAAATTGAAAACCAGGAAGGCCTGAACAATTTCGACGAAATCCTGGAAGCCTCTGACGGCATCATGGTTGCTCGTGGTGATCTGGGTGTTGAGATCCCGGTTGAAGAAGTTATTTTCGCTCAGAAAATGATGATCGAAAAATGTGTTCGTGCACGTAAAGTGGTTATCACTGCAACTCAGATGCTCGACTCCATGATCAAAAACCCACGTCCTACTCGCGCTGAAGCGGGTGACGTTGCTAACGCCATTATTGATGGTACTGATGCCGTCATGCTGTCTGGCGAATCTGCTAAAGGTAGATATCCTCTGGAAGCCGTGAGCATCATGGCAACTATCTGTAATCGCACTGACCTCGCGATGGATAGCCGTCTTGATAGCAGCTATGACAACCGTAAACTGCGTATTACCGAAGCCGTTTGCCGCAGTGCCGTTGAAACGGCTGAAAAACTGGAGTCTGCTCTGATTGTTGTCGCAACTCAAGGTGGTAAATCAGCTAAAGCTGTCCGTAAATACTTCCCTAACGCGACTATCCTGGCTCTGACAACCAATGCACAGACTGCACGTCAGCTTCAGCTGAGCAAAGGCGTAGTCAGTACTGTGGTTAAAGAGATTGCTTCTACTGATGATTTCTATCGTCTGGGTAAAGAAGCTGCCCTGGCAAGTGGCCTGGCGAAAAAAGGTGAAGTTGTGGTCATGGTTTCTGGCGCATTAGTGTCCAGTGGCACCACCAACACCTCTTCTGTACATGTGCTGTAAGTCAACGACTTCAGTCTAATCAGAAAAGTGCCTGCGGGCTAATGCCGGTCACTTAAGATGACCGGCATTATTTTTTAAGGGGTATTTCGAACTTTTCTCTCTTACCTCCCTCACATATTCCTGCTCTCGTCTTGAGGGGCGTTTCAGCATCACTGCATTGCTGTAGAAGTATTTCAGATAATTCGGGACTGCTACCGGCTGTGCCGCCAGTTGCCTTTCATTTATGTCGTCACGGCCTGATACGCTTGTATGGCAGCAAGTAGCTACTGAGAGATATCAAACAGAACCCGGATGGCATCTTCACCAAATATTTTTCGGCGTGCTAAGCCTGGTGGCGAAAATATAAATTTGTTGCACCAGGATTAAAAACAGATTATTTTTCTTATAATTGCATTATGCCAATACATCATATCCCGCCACTGTCTTTTTGAACGCCGGAATTAAAAAATATCACCTGTTTTTAATTTCATGGCACTTTTTTAATGACAGATTTCTGATACGAAACGTCATTTTTTCTCTTTGGCCGCTCATTTCGATGCTTCTTTGAGCAATCGAGCGACTTTAAAGGCATTTCAGGAAAAATTTATTCTCAACATAAAAAACTTTGTGTAATACTTGTAAGGCTACATGGAGATTAACTCAATCTAGAGGATATTTATAATGAATCGTACTAAACTGGTACTGGGCGCGGTAATCCTGGGTTCTGCTCTTCTGGCTGGTTGCTCAAGCAACGCTAAAATCGACCAACTGTCTTCTGACGTTCAGACCCTGAACGCTAAAGTTGATCAGCTGAGCAGCGACATGAACGCAATCCGTTCTGACGTTCAAGCAGCTAAAGACGATGCAGCTCGTGCTAACCAGCGTCTGGACAATCAAGCTCACTCTTACCGTAAGTAAGAGTCACTTGATGAAAATGGCGCACATTGTGCGCCATTTTTTTGCCTGTTACTTCTGTTCCCCACCCAAAGCGCCCACAAGCGTTCTGAGAGAATCAATCAGCCTTGAGCGGGTTCTCTGTAAAACCTCGTCGTATCAACACCAGTGGTTTAAACAGACCTCACCATCATCGCTAAGCGATACCCAGTGTCAAAAATCTAGATAACAGCGGTAGTCAGCCGTGCAGTACAGCAAAGCTGTCCCTGCGAATTATAGATATCGATTTGCCAGACTTGATTCCGTCGTCCAAGATGGATAGCGCGGCAGACCCCACGAACCAAACCTTCACGTGCAGAGCGTAGATGGCTGGCATTCACCTCGATGCCCACGACTTTCTGTTCATCTTCAGTGCATAAATAGCCCGCAATCGAGCCCAGTGTTTCTGCCAACACCACGGAAGCGCCGCCATGTAACAAACCGAAAGGCTGACGCGTCCGCTCATCCACCGGCATAGTGGCTTCCAGTTCGTCGGCCGTAAAACGAGTCACTTCAATGCCGAGGTGACCCACCATGTTGTTTCTGCTCATGGCATTAATTTGGTCGAGGGTCACTGCTCGTCGCCAGATCATCCCATAATCTCCAGAAGCGCCTGTAACGGATGACGGATAGCCTGCCCTTCTATGCGTTTAACCTGACTGCGGCAAGAATATCCTGTCGACAAGCAGCGCTGTTGCGGTAAACGTTGTATCGACTGTTGCCAGGAAAGCGCATAGATACCCCGGGAGTTGGCGTGATTAAGCGTTTCATGCCCGTAAGTCCCAGCCATACCACAGCAGCCGACACTCACCGATTCCAGCTTTGCCCCAAAGTGAGCAAAAATATCGCTCCACTGCCCGGTTGAGGTTGGCAAAGCGGTCGTTTCAGTACAATGTCCAAATAAATACCAGGATTCTCCCTGGGTATCAGAAGCTGCTGGATTTTCTAGCACACCCTGTAACCATTCATGCACCAGTTGCACCCGAAAATCACCCCGCGCTTCACCCAGCGTTTGCTGATACTCATCGCGATAACACAGTACCAATGCAGGATCGACGCCAACCATAGGTATCCCCAACTCTGATATGCGGTTAAGCACTTCAGAGGTTTTACTGGCTGTGCGTGCAAATCGCTTCAGAAATCCTTTTACATGCTGCGCTTTACCGTTGGGAGAGAAAGGCAGCACCACTGGTTCAAAGCCCAGTTTATCGGCCAGTTTAATAAAATCAGCCACCACTTTAGCGTCATAAAAACTGGTAAAGGGATCTTGCACCACCAGCACCGTTTTCGCACGCTGTGCAGGAGTAAAGCGTTCCAGTTGCTCCAGAGTGGTATTGGCTGAACGGTGTCCAACCAGATGCTGTTTTAAGCTTGGACTCGACAACAAGGGTAAATCGACTAAGCCGATATGTTTTTCTGACAACTTTTGCACCCAGGACTGGCGCATGAAGAAGTTAAACATTTTTGGAGTCTTAGCCATCAAGGGAGCGTATAGCTCTACGTTCGCCATCAAATGATCCCGTGCCGGACGCAGGTAGCGGGTATGGTAGAGCTGTAAGAAACGCGAACGGAATGCAGGAACATCGATTTTAATGGGGCACTGTGTAGAGCAGGCTTTACAGGCCAGACAGCCTGACATTGACTCCTTCACTTCGTGGGAGAAATCATAACCCCCTTTGCGGGCATGCCAGCTATTACGCGTTCGCTCAATCAGCGATCGTAGACTGGTATTACGCTCAGGCAACTGCTGTTCCAGTTTAAGCGGATCAACACCTTGTTCAGACAACATACGCAGCCATTCACGGGTTAACGTGGCGCGTCCTTTCGGGGAGTGCAGACGGTTACTGGTGATTTTCATTGACGGACACATCGGGCTTTTCACGTCAAAGTTAAAGCACAAGCCGTTGCCATTACACTCCATCGCACCACGCCATGAAGTACGAACATTGACCGGGATTTGTCTGTCGTAGGTTCCGCGTTTGACGGCATCCACCTGCATCATCGGCGCATCGCTACCATATGGCTGACAAATTTTCCCAGGGTTCAGGCGATTATCGGGGTCAAAGGCGGCTTTAATCCGGCAAAGTTCTTCATACAAGATCTCACCAAAAAATGCCGGGCTGTACTCGGCACGAAAACCTTTACCATGCTCTCCCCACAGCAGTCCGCCGTATTTCGCCGTGAGCATCACAATCTCATCCGAGAGGCTTTTCATTAGACTTTCTTGCTGGGGATCACACATATCCAGTGCCGGACGCACATGCAGTACGCCAGCATCTACATGCCCGAACATGCCATAGCTGAGGTTATGGCTGTCTAATAAGGCGCGGAACTCAACAATATAGTCAGCCAGATGCTGAGGGGGGACACAGGTATCTTCAGCAAATGGGATCGGCTTAGCCGCTCCTTTGGCATTACCTAACAGGCCAACGGCTTTTTTACGCATCGCATAAATACGCTCAATATCGGCCAACTGCTGACAGACTTGCCAGCCAATAACGCCGCCCTCTCCACTCGCTATCAGACTGTCTAAACGCGTGCAGAGCGCACTGACTTGCTGCTCTATTAATGTGACATCATCACCTGCAAACTCAACGATATTCAGCCCCAGCATTTCTTTACCTGGAATATCGGTTATCAGCTGACTGACGGAGTGCCAGACAATATCTTCCCGGGCCAGATTCAGTACCGTGGAGTCGACTGTTTCGACCGACAAGGCTCGCGCCTCAACCATAAAGGGGGCATTACGCAAAGCGGAGTTAAACGAGTCATATTTGACATTCACCAGACAGCGAACTTTGGGTAAGCGCGTAATATCGAGCTTTGCTTCGGTGATAAACGCCAGCGTACCTTCCGAACCGGTCAAGATCCGGGTCAGGTCAAACTGAGACAGCGTGTCATCAAAGACATGGCGTAAATCGTATCCGGTGAGAAAGCGATTCAGTTTCGGGAATTTTTCGATTATCAGTTCACGTCGTTCACGGCAGCGCGTCAGCACTGTGTGATAGATATGTCCGACGACGCCCTCCTCCTGGCCCTTGGCTTCAGCAAGGGAGGTTGGCATTGGGTGGGTGTCAAGAATATCGCCCCCCATCAATACCGCTTTAACACTCAGCACATGGTCAGACGTTTTACCATAAACTAGCGAGCCCTGCCCGGAAGCATCAGTATTGATCATACCGCCGAGTGTTGCCCGGTTACTGGTTGACAGCTCAGGAGCAAAAAAATAACCGTAAGGTTTAAGATATTGATTAAGTTGATCCTTGATAACCCCGGCCTCAACTCGCACCCAGCCTTCCTCAGGATTAATCTCCAGAATGCGATTCATATAGCGTGACATATCGACCACAATACCGCGATTAAGCGCCTGGCCATTGGTCCCGGTCCCGCCACCGCGGGGAGTAAAAGTCAGAGACTTAAATGACGGTTGATTCGCAATACGGGTAATTAATGCTACGTCATCGGTCGAACGAGGAAAAACTATCGCATCGGGTATCAGTTGGTAGATACTGTTATCCGTGGCCATGGTTAAGCGATCTGCATAACGAGTAGCGCTATCCCCGGTAAAACCTTGCTGCTTCAGTACCTGCAAAAAGTTGAGCACCGTCTGTTCGATACCCGGTGCTTGAGAAATTTGTGGGATCATTGATGAGCCGACCCTGTTTCTAGTAGTTGTAAGTTATCGTTTGCGTCTCTTTATTTATCATATTTCATTAAAATTTGCGGCAATTATTTACGATAAATATTTGCTCAAGAGGCTTGTTAACGCTAGATAAAATGTACCATCGCTCCGTTCTCTGCTAACGTAATTTAAACGTTCTTGCTGTTTACTAAGGTGATTATTCCATGGTTAAAGCCAGTCAGACTGAGGATCTTCTGCGGATTATTCTCTCTGTTTTATGTATATCATTGATGATTATCGCCTGTATCTGGATAACTCGTCCGTTCTTATTGGGACTGGCATGGGCAGGTACGATCGTTATCGCCTCCTGGCCTCTCCTCATCAGAATTGAACATCTTTTGTGGGGAAAACGCACTCTAGCCGTCATTGTCATGATGCTACTGCTTATCATGATTTTTGTTATTCCCATCTCGTTACTCGCAAACAGCCTGGTGGTAAACAGCGCCCCGATTATCGAATGGGCAAAAGAAGGTCATTTCGTCCTGCCCACCTTAGAGTGGTTACAACGTATCCCGGTGGTGGGTGACAATTTATATAACCTGTGGAATAACATATTAAATAGTGGCGGCAACGCGCTTTTTCAGCGGATAAAACCTTATGTGGGTATCACCACCTCCTGGTTTTTGAATCAGGCAGTACAAATCGGCAGTTTATTTATCCATCTTGGTTTAATGCTGCTGTTTAGTATCGTGCTGTATGCCAAAGGAGAAAGTATTGGTTACAGCCTGCGCCATTTTGCTGCTCGCCTTGCTCCAAAACGGGGTGATGCTGCCGTTATTCTCGCCAGTCAGGCCATCCGCGCCGTAGCGCTGGGCGTCGTCGTCACGGCTCTCGCTCAGGGTATTTTAGGTGGTATTGGCCTGGCCATAGCGGGCATTCCGTTTGCCTCTTTGCTGACCGTAGTGATGCTCCTGTGTTGCCTGGTACAGATAGGCCCGTTACTGGTGCTGGTTCCTGCCATCATCTGGCTGTACTGGAGCGGTGACGCAACTTGGGGAACCGTATTGCTGGTATGGGCCTGTGTGGTCGGCACAATGGATAACGTACTTCGTCCGGCACTCATTCGGATGGGGGCAGACCTGCCAATGATTCTTATCATCTGTGGTGTTATCGGTGGTCTGATAGCTTTTGGTCTGATTGGTCTGTTTATCGGCCCAATGCTGTTAGCCGTTTCTTACCGGCTGGTCGCGGTATGGATGGATGAAGTTCCGGAGCCTCATGACCCACCCCATGAAGTGATTGAACGGATCGAAGAAAGTTCACCAGCAGATCTGGAGGATAAGTAATTAATGAGACAAGCCATTAGCGTGTTTAAGGTTATTTTTGTGATGACGTTAACACTCTGTGCCGCTCTCATTCCCGATTGGGATGAATCTGAATGACGCTATGTGCATGAAAATCTAGTATCAAAGCATAGCGAATGCAACCTCCTCAGATGCAATAAGCGTTTCAGACTCCACCCTATAATGATATTGCTGTGTAGTCTTTGCCCATCTAGCAGATGGGCTTTTTTTTGGATGTCATTCAGAAAAATAAAGCGTTATAGCTCCAGACAGACACATATCTCGCCACGATAACAAGATTGATAAATTACTAACCTTCCCATGGGTGAATCTAGAAAATCCCCCTCGAAAGTGTTGTCTCAGGGGGATTGTCGTTATTTAGCTTGTTCAGCCAGACTCAACCAGGTTTGTACCACAGTATCCGGGTTCAGGGATAAGCTATCGATCCCCTCCTCCATCAGCCAGGCAGCAAAGTCTTCATGGTCAGAAGGTCCCTGGCCACAGATACCGACGTACTTGCCTTGTTTTTTCGCGGCTTTAATTGCCATAGAGAGTAACGCTTTAACTGCTTCATTACGCTCATCAAACAGCTCGGAGACAACACCGGAATCGCGATCAAGTCCCAGAGTCAGCTGTGTCATATCATTTGAGCCGATGGAGAAACCGTCGAAGTATTCAAGGAATTGCTCCGCAAGCAGCGCATTCGATGGGATTTCACACATCATAATCAGTTTTAAACCGTTCTCGCCACGTTTCAGTCCCTGACGCGCCAGCTCTTCAACGACAGCCTTAGCCTGGGCAACAGTACGAACAAACGGCACCATCACTTCAACGTTCGTTAAGCCCATCTCGTTACGTACCCGTTTCATGGCTTCACACTCCAGTGCAAAGCAGTCACGGAAGTTATCAGCAACGTAACGCCCCGCACCACGGAAGCCGAGCATAGGGTTCTCTTCTTCAGGTTCGTAACGCTCACCTCCCACCAGGTTGGCATATTCGTTCGACTTGAAGTCAGACAGACGGACGATAACGCGCTTTGGCCAGAAAGCCGCACCGAGAGTGGCAATTCCTTCCGTCAGACGACCGATATAGAACTCAGTCGGGCTGTCATAGCCTTTCATCAGCGCACGAATTTCGTTTTGTAAAGCCGGTTCCTGCTGATCAAACTCCAGCAAGGCACGCGGGTGAACGCCAATCATACGGTTGATAATGAACTCAAGACGGGCCAGTCCGACACCTTCGTTCGGTAAGCAGGCAAAGTCAAAAGCCCTGTCCGGGTTACCGATATTCATCATGATTTTCAGTGGTAACTCAGGCATTTTATCAACGCTAGAGCTCTTGATTGTAAAATCGAGGATCTCAGCATAGACGTAACCAGTATCGCCTTCGGCACAGGAAACGGTCACACTCTGCCCTTCACGGATACGATCAGTGGCATCACCGCAACCCACGACTGCCGGGATCCCTAATTCACGGGCAATAATCGCTGCGTGGCAGGTACGCCCACCGCGATTGGTCACAATCGCCGCCGCCTTTTTCATGATAGGTTCCCAGTCTGGATCAGTCATATCGGTCACCAGTACATCACCGGGTTCGATACGATGCATCTCACTGATATCATGTATAACTTTAACAACACCTGCGCCAATACGATGACCGATAGCACGCCCTTCTGCCACAATATTGCCCTGTGCATGTAGCTGGTAGCGCTCCATCACTTGTCCCTGAGAACGCACGGTTTCCGGACGAGCCTGGACAATAAACAATTTACCGGTATGACCATCTTTAGCCCATTCGATATCCATCGGACGGCCGTAGTGCTTTTCAATTTGCACGGCTTGTAGCGCCAGTTCCTGGATCTCTTCCTGGGTGATAGAAAAACGATCGCGATCGGCTTCTGGCACATCTTCAATACGGACTTGTTTGCCATGCTCCTGGGTTGGAGCATAGACCATGCGAATTTTCTTTGAACCCATGGTACGACGTACTATTGCTGGTTTACCGGCAGCCAGTGTCGGTTTATGAACGTAAAATTCGTCCGGGTTAACGGCCCCCTGAACCACCATTTCGCCCAGCCCCCAGGCAGAGGTAATAAATACCACCTGATCAAAACCAGACTCAGTATCAATGGAGAACATTACACCCGATGATGCAAGGTCTGAACGCACCATGCGCTGAACACCGGCAGACAACGCCACGCCACGGTGATCGTAACCCTGATGTACACGATAGGAGATAGCCCGGTCATTAAACAACGAGGCAAAGACATGTTTGACCGCCACTAATACCGCATCAAAGCCCTGAACATTCAAAAATGTTTCTTGTTGTCCGGCAAATGAAGCGTCTGGCATATCTTCCGCTGTGGCAGAAGAACGTACCGCAAATGAAGCATTTTCATCATCAGACGAAAGTGTCTGGTAGGCTTCACGAATCGCGGCTTCCAGCTCAGGCTGAAACGGCGTGTCAATTATCCACTGTCGAATCTGTGCGCCAGCTTTAGCTAGCTGAGTGATATCGTCGATATCCGTCACATCCAGCAATGCATAAATACGTTGATTCACACCACTTTGGTCAAGAAACTGATTAAACGCTTCGGCTGTAGTCGCAAAACCATTCGGAACCGAAACCCCCATGTCCGAAAGATTTGTAATCATTTCACCCAGAGAGGCATTTTTGCCTCCGACCCTGTCTACATCATTCATGCCGAGTTGGTTATACCAAAGTACCTGCGGTGACGAACCATGGTTGGACATCGAAGCAATCCTTTTTTTAAATGAATGGGTACAAGAAACACCAGAATTCGTAATAAGCTTTACATATTCCGGGGTAAGAAAGAAACCGGTGAATCGTTCAAGCAAAATAATTATTTTAATTTTTCATATAAATCAGCAACCACAACAACGCACTGATTCATAAAGTATTATCTAGCCATTCATTCAAACAGGTAACAGTTAAATAAATGAAACACCGTTTTCATTATTAATGAACCAGGCCAATCAATAATAATGAACTCGATAGGTTAATTACTGTATTTAACAGAATACATCTGGCATGACTCGTAATTTCATTTATGCTGTGATTAACATTTTAATACTCCGAGATCCACGATGGATAACAAAGTAGATCGTCATGTTTTTTATATTTCAGATGGAACTGCCATTACCTCAGAAGTGTTAGGACACGCGGTAATGTCACAATTTCCGGTATCGATTAATAGCGTCACACTGCCGTTTGTAGAAAGTGAAACTCGTGCGCAAGAAGTAAAAGAACAAATCAACCGCCTTTATCAGCAGACAGGTATTCGCCCATTGGTGTTTTATTCGATAGTTATCCCAAAAATTCGCGAAATCATTATTCAAAGTGAAGGATTTTGTCAGGATATTGTACAAGCCTTAGTCGCACCGCTACAGAATGAGTTACAGCTAGATCCAACTCCCATTGCCCACCGAACGCATGGCCTGAATCCTGGTAATATCACCAAGTACGATGCCCGTATTGCTGCTATTGACTACACCCTGGCTCATGATGATGGCGTCTCGTTGCGCAACCTCGAACAAGCTCAGGTGATTTTATTAGGCGTTTCGCGCTGCGGGAAAACCCCTACCAGCCTCTATCTAGCGATGCAATTTGGTATCCGAGCCGCAAACTATCCTTTTATTGCCGACGATATGGATAACTTGCGCTTGCCACCAGCAATCAAAGCATTGCAGCCGAAACTGTTTGGTCTGACGATTGATCCTGAACGCCTGGCAGCCATTCGCGAAGAACGGCGTGAAAATAGCCGTTATGCTTCACTGCGTCAGTGCCGTCTGGAAGTGGCAGAGGTCGAAGCATTATTTCGTAAAAATCAGATCCGCTATCTGAACAGTACGAATTACTCGGTTGAAGAGATGGCGACTAAAATCCTGGATATTATGGGGTTAAATCGCCAAATGTACTAACAGGCTAGTACGAAAGACCATTTGTCTGTGATAGACTCTTATCATCAGTGAGGTTCACTTTTAAGTGGATTCAAACAAGCGTTGAAATCATATTGATTTCGGCTATTGTTTTCCTCATAACATCTTTGTCTGCACAAGACGAAGAGAGCTAAATTTTTTGAGATTATCATGCATAAGACAGATGAATTACGCACTGCTCGCATTGAAAGCTTGGTCACACCCGCTGAATTAATCACCCGCCTGCCTCTTTCCGAGGCAGTGGCGCAACATATCACTGACTCCCGTAAACGTATTGAAAAAATTCTTAGCGGTCAGGACCCTCGCCTGCTGGTCATTGTCGGTCCCTGTTCGATTCATGACCCTGATGCGGCCATAGACTATGCCCGCCGACTGGCAGCTGTACGCGACCAATATCAGGATCGGCTAGAAATTGTAATGCGGACTTACTTCGAAAAACCGCGTACCGTAGTCGGCTGGAAAGGCTTAATTTCTGATCCAGATTTGAATGGTAGCTATCGGATAAACTTTGGTCTGGAACAAGCTCGCCGTGTGTTACTGGCCGTTAATGAACTGGGCTTGCCAACGGCGACTGAGTTTCTTGATATGGTGACCGGTCAGTATATTGCTGATTTAATTAGCTGGGGAGCAATTGGCGCTCGCACCACCGAAAGCCAAATCCATCGGGAAATGGCCTCAGCACTCTCCTGCCCGATTGGCTTTAAAAATGGTACCGATGGCAATATACGCATTGCTATCGATGCAATTCGGGCAACTCGGGCAAGTCATATGTTTCTCTCGCCAGATAAGCAAGGCCAGATGACTATTTACCAGACCAGCGGTAACCCTTACGGACATGTCATTATGCGTGGTGGAAAAAAGCCCAACTATCATGCTGAGGATATTGCGACTGCCTGTGCCATGCTCAATGAACATCAACTGGCACCACATTTAGTGATTGATTTTAGCCACGGCAATAGCGAGAAGAAACACCGTCAGCAATTGACTGTTTGCGACAATGTCTGCGCTCAAATCGTTAAGGGTACTGAGACGATTGTCGGCATTATGGCCGAAAGTTTTCTGGAAGAAGGAAGCCAGCCAATAGTGGCAGGTAAACCTCTGGTCTATGGTCAGTCAATTACAGATGCCTGCCTGCACTGGGACGATACGCTTACCCTGCTGAATAAACTGGCTACAGCGGTTGAATCACGGTTTTAACCCGCCTGTCTACAAGGCTGCAACATACGTCCTTTCACTATTTTGTCGCTATAGTATTTCACATGGCGACAAAATCCCCACATAAAACAATGATTTGAAATAATTATATTTCGACAGTATTTTTCTCATAAAATCCCATCGTTTTACAATATTCTCACAAATAACGCTTGCAGCTTATTAGTGTTTTTATGATAATGATTATCATTGTTATTGTTATTTCTATTACCATTTATGAGCTGAATGAGCCGCATGGATAAATTATCTTCCCCTGCTCGCCCGCTACCTGAAAATGCACCACGCCAAGTTGACAGTAAAGACTTGCTAGGTGCGGAAGGTCGAGTGGTCATCGTACATGAAGGTCAACAATATTTTTTACGTCAGACTCAGGCGGGAAAGTTAATCCTGACCAAATAGTTTTTATTAATAAAATTTAAAGCCAGCCACCCAGGTTTTTATCGCCAAGGCAGCCAGCGTTTTCTGTACTCATGGAGAATTTCGCATGTCTTGCAAAAAGTCGGCAGGTTTGCGCCTGTCTGTTATCACGCTGGCTATCTTCAGCACCCTACCTGTCTTTGCCAAAAATGACCGTATAACGGTCGTCGCCACTGGAAATCAACGCAGTACCTTTGAAGCACCGATGATGGTGACGGTGGTCGAAGGTAATACTCCAGAAAGTGAAACAGCAGCCTCTGCCGCCGATATGCTACGCCGGGTTCCGGGACTTTCTGTTTCAGGTTCTGGTCGTGTAAACGGTCAGGATGTATCCATGCGTGGTTATGGCAAGAATGGCGTTCTGACAATGGTGGATGGTATCCGCCAGGGTACTGATACCGGGCATCTGAATAGCACCTTTATCGATCCTGTACTGATCAAACGTATCGAAGTGGTTCGTGGTCCTTCTGCTTTACTGTATGGCAGCGGCGCACTGGGCGGTGTGATTTCCTATGAAACCGTGAATGCAGCCGACCTGCTAACTGACGGAAAAAATAGCGGCTATCGCGTGTTCTCAAATGCAGCCACTGGCGATCATAGTTTTGGTATCGGTGCCAGCGCTTTTGGCCGTACCGATGACTTTGACGGTATCGTCTCTTGGTCAGCACGCGACCGTGGAAATCTTCGCCAGAGCAACGGTCAAACGGCGCCAAACGATGAAACGATTGGCAATATGCTCGCCAAAGGCACTTGGTTTATCGACGATGCCCAGTCCCTGGCAGGTTCTGTCCGTTATTACAATGACAATGCCCGTGAGCCAAAAAACCCACAGGTTATCGAGCCAAGCGCCAGAAGCCCGATGGTTAATCGCTCTACTATTCAAAGAGATGCACAGCTAAAATATCATATTGGGCCTCAGGACAATGACTGGTTAAATGCTAACGCAACTCTGTACTGGTCAGAAGTGCGCATCAATGCGCAAATCGATGACTTAAAAGGTGAGTTCCGTAAACAAACCACCAACGGTATTAAACTGGAAAACCGCAGCAATGTTCTGAACGATAGTCCCGCCGCAAATACCCTGACCTACGGCACCGAATACTATCGTCAGAAACAACGCCCTGGCGGCCAGACCACCAGCTTCCCGCAAGCCAGCATTGATTTTGCATCTGGCTGGTTCCAGGATGAGATCACCCTGCGCGACCTGCCAGTAAGTTTCTTGCTCGGTACCCGCTTTGATGACTACAGTGCCAGCAGTCGTGGCCATGATAATGTCGATACCAGCAAATGGTCTTCCCGTGGTGCCGTCTCTGTCACCCCCTCTGAGTGGCTAATGGTCTTTGGATCATGGGCTCAGGCTTTCCGCGCTCCAACCATGTCAGAACTGTATAACGACTCTATGCATTACCCATCTAACTACTGGATACCCAATCCAAATCTGCGTCCGGAAACCAATGAAACGCAGGAATATGGTTTCGGTCTGCGCTTTGATGATCTGCTCATGTCCAATGATGGTATTGAGTTTAAAGCCAGCTATTTCGATACCAAAGCGAAAGACTATATCGATATGGACGTCCAGCGATTCACCACCATGTCTTACAACATCCCGAAAGCCAAAATTTGGGGCTGGGATGTCATGAGTAAATATACCAATGACTTCTTCAGTCTGGGCCTGACCTATAACCACACCAGCGGAAAAAACTCGGAGTCGGGCAGCTGGCTAGCCACCAACCCTGACACGCTTGTCAGCACTCTGGATATTCCAGTGTCACACAGTGGTATTTCGGTTGGCTGGGTCGGTACCTTTGTTGACCGCTACAAAGACCTTGCGCCTACAACCACCGCTAAGGCAGGTTATGGCATCAACGATTTCTATGTCAGTTATAAAGGGCAACAGCAACTGCGCGGCGTGACAACGACGCTGGTACTGGGCAATGCCTTCGATAAAGAATACTGGTCACCGCAGGGCATTCCGCAGGATGGCCGTAATGGGAAAATTTTTGTGAGCTATCAATGGTAAAGGAGCATTACATGAGTCAGCGTTATGAAACCTGGTTGCAACTGAAGCAAGAACACCCGAAGCTGTATGCCCGGGACATAGCAAAATTAATGCAGATTAGCGAAGCCGAACTGACCCAAGCTCGTGTTGGTCATGATGCTACACGTTTAAAAAACGAGGCTAAAGCTCTGCTGACAGCACTGGAAGCTGTTGGCGAAACAAAATGCATTTGCCGTAATGAATATGCGGTTCATGAGCAGGTTGGACGTTTTGAGAACCAGCATCTCAACGGCCATACTGGCTTAATTCTCAACCCGCGCGCTCTGGACTTACGTCTGTTCTTCAGCCAGTGGGTACATGCCTTCTATATCCGTGAAACTAATGCTCGTGGTGAGCGTCAAAGCATTCAATTTTTTGACAGCTACGGCGATGCCGTACTGAAAGTCTACACCACCGATAACACGGATTTCGCTGCGTGGGATAAGGTCGTAGCGCAATTTGTTCAGGAAGAAAATCCTGAATTAGCAGTCTTGGTTGCAGAAACGCCTGTTGAAACGACACCGACTGTAGACGGCGCAAAAATCGAAGCAGAATGGCGTGCGATGACTGATGTGCATGAGTTCTTTATCCTGCTCAAGCGTCACCAGCTTACCCGTCAGCAAGCGTTCCGTCTGGTCAGTGATGACCTGGCCTGTAAAGTAGATAATACCGCACTGGCACAGATCCTCGACCTGGCAAAACAAGATCAGAACGAAATCATGATCTTTGTTAGTAATCGCGGTTGTGTGCAGATCTTTACCGGTGAAGTGCGTAGGTTAATGCCAATGGATAACTGGATTAATATTTTTAATCCTGCATTCACCCTACACTTGATGTCTGACACCATTGCAGAAAGCTGGGTCACGCGTAAATACACGAAAGATGGTTATGTCACCAGCCTTGAACTGTTCGCCGCTGACGGTACGCAAATTGCTCAACTCTATGGTCAGCGTACCGAAGGTGAGCCTGAGCAGCAGCAATGGCGCGCACAAATCGACGCCCTACAAAGTAAAGGATTAACTGCATGAAGCGGCTGCTTCTCGCCCTTCTCATCCTGCCAGCAATGGCAGGAGCGGCCGAACGTCTGGTGACTATCGGTGGCGATGTGACTGAAATTGCCTGGGCGTTAGGAGCCGGTCAGGAATTAGTTGCACGTGACAGCACCAGTCTCACGCCGGTAGAAGTCACCAAACTGCCTGATGTCGGTTATATGCGACAGTTAAATGCCGAAGGTATCCTTGCCATGCGTCCGACTTTAGTTCTGGCCAGTGAGCAAGCACAGCCTTCTCTGGCACTAAAACAGGTTGCTGATGCTAAAGTCAAGGTTATTACTGTGCCTGGGGCAAACAACCTTGACGTAATTGATGCCAAAGTTGAAGCCGTTGCCAGAGCGCTCGATAAAGAACCGCAAGGTAATGCACTACGTAAGCAGATCAAGCAACAACTGACGTCTATTCCTACCCAATCGTTGCCTAAAAAAGTGCTGGTCATCATGAGTCACGGTGGCACTACGGCAATGGGAGCGGGTCAGGAAACGGCGGCTGATTCCGTCATTCGGGCAGCCGGACTGCAAAATGCGATGCAAGGATTCACTCGCTATCAACCTCTGTCGCAGGAAGGCGTCATTGCCAGCCAGCCAGACTTGATTCTGGTCACCGCAAGCAGCATGAAAACCTTAGGTAGCGAAGAGAATGTGTGGGCCTTACCAGGACTTGCGCAGACTCCAGCAGCCAAGAATAAACAGCTGATGGTCGTTGATGATATGGCGTTGTTAGGATTTGGGATCCATACTCCACAACAGATTATCAATCTGCGATATAAAGCGGAGCAATTGCCGTGAGACGACGTCCCCTACCGCGTCACGCCTTGTGGTTCATGGGGGTCATGTTAGTGGCTACCGCCCTCATTGCAGCTAATCTTGGCGCAATGAAGCTCTCGCTGGCGGTTTTGTGGCAGTCTCAGGATGAAGCTCTGCGCCATATCTGGCTTCACATCCGCCTCCCCCGTGTTCTGCTCGCCATTCTGGTGGGCGGGGCACTGGCCCTTTCGGGTTGCGTGATGCAAGGCTTATTTCGCAACCCGCTGGCAGACCCCGGTCTGCTGGGGATCAGTAGTGGGGCTGCCCTGTTTGTCGGTCTGGCCATCGTCTTTCCACTCGCGCTACCGGCGATACTCGCACTGTATGTGCCAATGTTTGCCGCCTTTATCGGTAGCCTGGTCGTCACCTTCATTATTTTTCTACTCAGTCGTCAGGGGAATAATAGTCTCGCTCGCTTGCTGCTGGTCGGTATTGCTATTAATGCCCTCTGCGGTGCCGCTGTCGGTATCTTATCCTGGTTGAGTAATGACACCCAGTTACGTCAGCTCTCTCTGTGGGGAATGGGAAGCCTGGGGCTGTCACAATGGTCAACCCTGCTGGCAGCCGCTTCGCTTGCCATTCCGGCCACAATCGGTATCGGGTTGCTGGCACGGCGTCTTAACCTGCTGCAACTTGGTGATGAAGAAGCGCACTATCTGGGTGTTGACGTTAAGCGTACTCAGCGCCAGCTCCTGATCCTCAGCGCATTGCTGGTTGCCGCAGCGGTCGCTGTGAGTGGTGTAATAGGTTTTGTCGGACTGGTCGTGCCACATCTGGTCAGAATGTGGTTAGGCGCCGATCATCGCTGGTTAGTTCCGGGCTCCGTTCTGGCCGGTGCTCTCCTGCTGCTGATTGCCGATACCCTGGCAAGAACCCTGGTGGTTCCGGCCGAGATGCCAGTCGGTTTAATCACCAGCCTGATTGGCGGCCCGTGGTTCCTGGCAATGATTTTCCGTAATCAGGGGAGAAACTGATGTCAGGACTACTGCATACTGAAAATTTATCGCTAAAAATCGGTAACCGCTTGCTGCTCGACAACATTAATATTCAGTTCAAGCCGGGCGAAGTCGTGGCGCTTATCGGTCCCAATGGTGCAGGAAAATCTACCCTACTACGCACACTGACGGGGTTTCAGCCCCCCAGTAGTGGTCATGTGGCTCTACATGGTAAAGATCTCGCTAACTGGTCCAGTGAGGCTTTATCGCGTCAACGGGCAGTGATGCGCCAGCAGAGTACCATGGCATTTAGCTGGTCTGTCGAAGAGGTTATTGCGATGGGACGCGCGCCCTGGCCTTCCGAAAATACCGATAAAGTGGTCAGTCAGGTAATGGCCTTAACGGGTTGTGACGCACTGAAAGGTCGGGATTTTTGCCATCTTTCTGGCGGCGAACAGCAACGCGTTCAGCTGGCACGCGCGCTGGTACAATTATGGCATGACGATATCCCGCGTGGCTGGCTATTTCTTGATGAACCGACCTCAGCGCTTGACCTCTACCATCAGCAACATCTGTTACGCCTGCTGAAACGACTCGCAGAAATGGGTGAATTGTCGATTTGTGTGGTGTTGCATGACTTAAATCTGGCTGCTCTGTGGGCTGACAGCATGGTGTTATTGCATCAAGGACGCGTCGTTGCTGATGGAACACCTGACTTGGTTCTGGAAGAACAAACCTTACAGCGCTGGTACCAGGCAGATCTCCGAGTATTCCGTCACCCAGAGCATCCTGTTCCCCAGGTGGGGCTACGTCAGTAGCTTAGCTCGAACAGCTTACTTCCAGCCGTTTACCCCAGTCAGGTGGCCGCCGTGTAAAGTCATCGTCTCTGTCGGTAAACGGCTGACATAACGCCTGATGCAAGGCAGCAAGTTCATCCACACTTCCCTGCTCTGCCGCACTAATCGCCCGCTGTGCTAACCAATTTCTCAGTACTAATGCGGGATTGACCATTTTCATGGCCTGTTGTCGCGCGGCATCCTCAACCTGTTCATCCTGTAAACGCGCCCGATAACCAGCAAACCACCGGTCAAACTCCGCCCGATCAATAAACTCATCACGCAGCGCTGAACTGGCACTCAGCTGTTCCGTCGCACTTAGCATGCGGAAGGTTCGAGTATAGTCACTGCCCTCTCTGGCCATCAGCGCCAGCAGACCACTGAGGATCTGATTATCCTCTTTCTGAGCAGTAAACAGCCCCAGTTTAGCCCGCATCTGTTCACCAAATGCCTGCATTAGCAATGGCTGATACTCTTCCAGTAACTGATTGAGTCGGTCTGCGGTCATCAGCATTGACAGTGACTGTGCCAGACGCTGTAAATTCCATAATCCTACCGATGGTTGGTTATCAAATGCATAGCGCCCCTGATAATCCGAATGGTTACAAATATAGCCCGGCTGATAATCATCCAGAAAACCATAAGGGCCATAATCCATTGTCAGCCCAAGCACCGACATATTATCTGTATTCATCACCCCATGGGCAAAACCCACGGTCTGCCAGTGCGCCATCAATACCGCAGTGCGCCTGATGATATCTCTGAACCAAAGCACATAGCGGTCAGCTTCATCTTGTAAATGTGGCCAGTGATGCGCTATCGCATAATCGGCAAGCTGGCGAACCTTTAGCGGCTCCCGACGATAGTAATAATGCTCAAAATGTCCAAAACGAAGATGACTTTCTGCCACCCGCAGTAACATCGCGCCCTGTTCCGTTGTTTCCCGCTGCACCGGGGTGTCACTAGTGACAATGGTCAGTGCTCGCGTCGTGGGGATCGCCAGAGCATGCATGGCTTCGCTGGCAAGAAACTCACGGATGGTTGATCGCAGTACCGCTCGTCCGTCCCCCATACGGGAATAAGGTGTCAGTCCCGCACCTTTCAGATGCCAGTCCATTTTTCGTCCGTCTGCCAGCCGTTGCTCTCCCAGCAACATACCTCGGCCATCACCTAACTGACCGGCCCAGCTACCAAACTGATGCCCACTGTAAACCTGGGCCAGAGGCTGCATGCCAGGCAGTAAGAGCTCCCCACTCCAGAGCCCATGAGAAGGCTCATCAAACAGTGAGCCATTAAGGCCTAACTCTTGTGCCAGTTGTGAGCTGTGATAAAGCAGGCGTGCATTTTTTAATGGCACTGGCGTTACTGTGCTATAAAAATCCGGCAGTTCATCATGCCAGCTATTTTGAAAAGTGATGGTATTTGTCATAGTTCCTCCGTACCGCAGTGTAGCCCCTGGTACAGAATTTAAATACACTCAAAAAATAAGGGCTCTATCATTGGGGATGTTCAGAAGCGCTAAGCAGTGCTGAGATATTTTCTGCGGCAATATCTGGCCAAAAATTACCGCGCATTGCCGAGAAATCAAGGTTTTTCACTTCATTGTACAGTGCAATATCATCAGTCCCAGAGATCATCAGCGCCTCACAGAAAGGCGCTATCTGTCGAATAATTGCATTTGCAAAAGAAACAAAAGAGGGGCGGTGGATCTGGTGATGAACAAATTCCCGACTGAGGAAAATATGTCGAAACAGTCTGTCAAAAATAGCCCGGTTTGAGCTTTTACCTGTTCCTAAATTAGCCAGTGCCAGTGGAAATTTTTCCGCCAGCCAGATAAGTCGGAGATTGTTACGCCCGTAAGCCATACCGGGAAAATCTTCGTCAATCATCAACATCAAAAATGATAAGTTCTGTAATCGGGTTACCCAGCCTGTATTTTGCATCATCTCCATGAGAATAATATCATTGATACTTATCCAAACGGTTATCTTCCGGGATTCAAGTAACGTTTTAATATTTTCAAGTAATAATATTTTTTCATTAAATAAAGCCATCTGCTGATTCACATCAAGATGAGCAGTTTGCCGTACGGGATATAAATTCTCCGACGAATTATGACCGACCAGATTGGTCATAATTTCCATTCCTACCAGTCTGTTGTCAGAGCGGTACGCCGGTTTAAAGTAGTGGTGAGCAGAGCCCGTGTCATCAGATAAATTATTCATTTCCCAAACCTTACGTAGGGTTATCGAAATAGCATCATAAAAAGTGCTCACCCGAGAGTAATGGCATGAGAGTGAACTCAGTCAACGCCAGATAATTTTTTAAACGGCCATACACAAATAACTCGGGTTATCTGCAAGCGCAAACGTCAAGCAGACGCTAATCATAGATAAATCCTATGATTTGGTGGATCATGCCGTAACAACGTTCAGAAAACTTGAAGTATTACGGATAAATTTAAGCAACAGATAAGGGAATACCCGTTTGAATACCTATTTTACCCAACTTCACTGAGCTATGACTTAATAATAGCGGGCTTAGTAAGAAATATACAATATCAATTATTCACATTGATGATGTGTGATTATTTTCTGTCCATTCATATCGATGGCTGGAAATAGTTTCCTAACCAAAACGGTTAAATACGTCGTGCTTGCCAGTATTTCTTCTTCCAGTAAACATTATCGAGTGAAGAACGAATCACGCCCCGGCTGGTAGAGGCATGAATAAATTGATTATCCGTGTCATAAATGCCGACATGCAGGCCACTTTCACCCGATCCGGTAATAAAAAAAACTAAATCGCCAGGTAACAATTCTGTTTTATCGATACGGGTCCCAATTTTGGCTTGCTGACTGGTCATTCTGGGTAACTGTAAGTCAAATTTATCGCGATAAGTCGTGAGTACAAAGCCGGAACAATCAATACCACGTCGACTCATGCCACCATAAGCATAAGGTGTACCATGCCAACTCTGGAGCTGTTCATTGAGATTGGCAATAACCGTTATGGAGTCAGAAAGTCGCGTATCGGGCGCAGGAGCTCGATGGCTGCTACAGCCAGCCAGAACGATGCACAGTATTGCAATCAACCACAAACGCATTCTATAACCTCATCAGTTCAGGTAAACGCCCTCTAACATAACGCATTCTGGCGATATCGTTATGCTGAATGGATAAGCATCCTGTGTCCTTCGACAGATAATAACCTGAATGACATATTGTAGGCATTATCCAGGTACTGAGGTAATAAGACCTCGACACTCGTTCCTTGTGCCAGCAATTCTCCGGCACGTAATAACCACACCCGATCCGCATAACGCAGGCTATGGTTCAAATCATGGCTGCTCATGACAATGGCAATACCGGCTGCTCTGAAATCCTGTAACAGGTCATCCAGCGCAGCCTGTTGTGCCACATCCAGACTATTCATAGGCTCATCAAGCAATAGCAGCTGCCCTGCGGTATTAATTTGCGGATCAACCTGCATAAACACAGCGGCCAGACGCACTCGTTGCCACTCGCCGCCAGATAGCTGATTCACGGGACGCGTCAGTTTAGACGTCAGAGAGAGTCGGCCTGCCAGCTTAATCATCACAGCATCAGCTCCAGGAGCAGATTGATGCAGTTGTAAATAATGCCATACTGGCATAGCAAAAGGCGGCGTCTGATGCTGAGTCAGCCAAGCCCGATGATGGGATAAGCGCGTCGCATTCCAATCTGTGAGTGGCTGATTATTTAGCAAAACTTCGCCGGAACCGTCACTCATTCCGGCCATTCGCGCTAACAGGGTACTTTTTCCGGCACCGTTCGGCCCCACAAGATGGATAATTTCGCCCGCATTAACCTCCGTACTGACAGGCATCAGTCTCCCGGTAACCGCGACATTCTGAACTTGCAGGACGGGCATGTTAGCCTTTCAACGCTTGGGTGATTGCCTGAACCAGCACAGGGTTTTCAGGTGCCATATCGGGAGAAAAACGTTGAATAACTTCACCATCACGGGAGATAAGGAATTTTTCAAAGTTCCACAAGATATCACCCGGATTTTTCGGCGCACGACCTTTACTGCTCATACGCTCGAAGAATTCGCTCTCTTCAGGTGCCACAGCCACAGGCTGAGCAATGGTCAGTTGTTGATATAGTGGGTGACGTTCCTCACCATTCACGTCAATCTTACTGAACATCGGGAACGTGACACCATAGGTGGTGCTACAAAAGGTTTTTATCTCTTGCTCGTTAAGAGGCTCTTGCCCGAGGAACTGATTACAAGGGAAACCCAGCACCGCGAATCCTTCATCCCCATAAGTCTCCTGAAGTACTTCGAGCTGAGCATATTGTGGCGTTAAGCCACATTGTGAGGCCACATTCACAATCAACAGCACTTTACCTTGCCACGGAGCAAGCGTCGTGATTTCACCGTCAATCGTTTTTACTTCGTTGTTTAAAAGGGTTTGCGACATCACGTTTATCCTCAGTAAGTTAACGTCTGACTTTAATAATAGCCAGATAAGAACCTGATTCAGCTAATCTTTTGTTAATCATGAATTTACATATAATCCAATAGATTAACTTCAACTACAACGGATAATAACAGAGAATAACGGAAAACACCTTACCCCTTTTCCAGACCATGTGACGGAGCAATATATAGAGGAATTGTATTTAATATTTAAAGAACCATTTACTGGTGGTTTTTATGCTTGACCACGACATAATGACAATTGAGATACCCATTAAACATTATAATGACTTCATCTTCCGACCTTTAATAATAGCCAGATAAAGACCGGAGCCCCCAGGCTTGCCGTTACAACACCAATCGGTAATTCCGCTGACTGGAGAGCCAGACGAGCCACAATATCAGCACCGCCCAGGGCGCTAGCCCCTGCCAGGGCACTCGCGGGTAGCAGTACTCGGTGATCGCTCAGCCCCATAATACGCAACAAGTGGGGTATCACAAGGCCAATAAAACTGATAGCGCCCGCCAGAGCCACGCTTACTCCCACCAACCAGCCAGTTACAATAACCAGAATATTGCGCCATAGCCAAACAGGTAAGCCCAGCTGACGGGCTGAATTTTCCCCCAGCGTCATCATATTCAGAGGCTGATATTGGCGAGAGACCCAGATGATAACTGGCAATAGAGTTACCATCAGCCACAGTTGCTGCCAGTCTACGCCACCAAACCCACCCATCATCCAGTACATTAGCTGACGTAAGTCGAGGCTTGAACTGAAATAGACCGCCCAGGTCATTAATGCACTACAGATCATACCCAGCGCCACACCCGCCAGTAACAGACGGTTGGTCGTCAGATGGCGACGAGCAAAACGTAATAAAATTATCGTGACAATAAAGGCACCTGTAATAGCACACAACCCAAGAGCCCAGCCGGGTAACATTCCCTGCCCCAGTAGCAGACCAGCGATTATCGCCACGCCGGCACCACTCGATACGCCCAGTAAGCCAGGCTCAGCAAGAGGATTTTCAAAAAGCGCCTGCATGATGGTTCCAGAGAGGGCCAGCGCGGCACCGACCAGTAATACCGCCAGAGTACGAGGCAAACGTATTTGCCAGATAAAGAGGTTACCCTCAGCACTCCACCAGCGATTCGGTGGTATCCAGATATCTCCTGCACATAAACTGAGTGTCAGAGTGCCAAACATGACAAAGATCAGAGCGGCAATCCAGCGACGCTCAATACGACGTTGCCGGGCGACAAAAGTAAGCATCAGGCCTGAAGTATCCTTATAGGGAGAGATGCGATAATTTTACGGGGTATTTAGCTGTGGGAACAAGCAAAGAAAAAGGCCGCAGATGCGGCCTTTTTATTACGCGAGGTTACTCATCTTTTGGCGACGCATTCTCAACCCGACTTTTCAGTTTCTGACCAGGACGGAAAGTCACCACACGGCGAGCCGTAATGGGAATATCCTCACCAGTCTTCGGGTTACGCCCAGGGCGTTGATTTTTGTCGCGCAGGTCAAAATTACCAAAACCCGAGAGTTTCACCTGCTCACCATTTTCTAAAGAACGACGGATCTCTTCAAAAAATAGTTCAACCAACTCTTTAGCATCTCGTTTGCTAAGGTGAAGCTTATCAAACAGATACTCTGACATTTCAGCTTTTGTAAGCGCCATACGTTCAATCCCTCAATGAGGCCTGGAATCGCTCTTTTAATGCTGCGACGCATTTCGCAACGGTAGCAGCAATCTCATCTTCCTCGAGTGTACGACCTGAATCCTGAAGGATAAGGCTTATGGCCAGGCTCTTATAACCATCGGTTACGCCCTTACCACGGTACACGTCAAATAAGTTTACGCCAACTATATGATTTACGCCAACTTTCTTACATTCAACTAAAACATCTGCTGCAGGCACGTTTTCGGAGACAACAACGGCGATATCCCGACGGTTCGCAGGAAAGCGAGAAACCTCTCGCGCATCAGGAATGACGCGGTCTGCCAGCTTATTCCACAATACTTCGAACACAATAGTGCGGCCATTCAAGTCCAGTTTACGCTCAAGTTCTGGATGTACAACACCAATATATCCAATATATTCATCTGCTAAAAACAACCCAGCGCTCTGTCCTGGATGAAGAGCCGGATTATTCTGAACCCGAAATTCGATATCGCCGAGCTTGCCGGTGAGCGAGAGTACAGACTCCAGATCGCCTTTCAAATCGAAGAAATCAACCGTTCTTCGTTCCAAGTCCCAGTGCTCTTCATAGTGGTTACCACAAATCACACCAGCCAACATAACATCCTGACGGATACCTAAATCAGCATGAGTATCAGGGACAAACCGTAACCCAGACTCAAAAATACGTACACGACTTTGTTGACGATTTTGGTTATAGACCACAGTATTTAGTAATCCGGTCAGCAGGGACAAGCGCATTGCGGACATATCACTGGCGATCGGGTTAGGAAGAATCAGCTGTTCTTCACCTGGATGCAGTAACTGCTGTGTTTTAGGATCAACAAAACTGTAAGTGATAACTTCCTGATAGCCCTTGTCCACCAGCATAGTTTTCACACGCTTAAGGGACAAATCTGCTTCACGATGCACCCCCATAATCAGACTGGCCTGAATCGGTAAATTAGGGATGTTGTCGTAGCCGTAGACACGGGCCACCTCTTCCACCAAATCCTCTTCAATCGCCATATCAAAACGCCAGCTTGGCGCAACAGTAGTCCACTGATCCTCACCCACAGTCACGTCACAGCCCAGACGGCGCAGAATATCGGTCACCTGTTCATCAGCAATATGATGGCCAATCAGACGATCCAGTTTGCTACGGCACAAGGTAATGGTTGCCGCGACGGGCAGGCTCTCTTGATGGCTGGCATCGATGACCGGTCCAACTTGTCCGCCACAGATATCAACCAGCAGGCGTGTTGCACGCTCCATTGCCTGATACTGAATCGCCGGGTCAACACCACGCTCGTAACGATGAGAAGCATCCGTGTGTAAACCATGGCGACGGGCACGACCAGCGATTGAGAGCGGGTTGAAAAACGCACATTCCAGCAGCACATCCCGCGTTTCGCCATTAACACCAGAATGCTCACCACCAAAGATACCCGCCATCGCTAACGCTTTGCTGTTATCAGCAATCACCAGCGTATCGGCACCCAGTTTGACTTCATTGCCATCGAGCAGAACCAGCGCTTCGCCCTCTTCTGCCATACGTACCACGATACCGCCGTCGATACGGCTCAGGTCAAACGCATGCATTGGCTGACCGAGTTCGAGCAACACGTAGTTAGTGATATCGACAACCGGATCAATCGAGCGGACGCCACAACGACGTAATTTCTCTTTCATCCATAATGGGGTGCTGGCACTAACATTAATGTTTTTCACCACGCGTCCCAGGTAACGAGGACAAGCCGCTGGTGCATCAACACGAATCGGCAGGCTGTCATCAATATCAACATTAACCGCTGTGATTTCAGGCTGATTCAATGGCAACTGATTGAGAACCGCAACATCACGGGCAATACCAATAATGCCCAGGCAATCCGCACGGTTTGGCGTCACACTGATCTCAATGGTGTTATCGTCAAGCTGCAAGAATTCACGAATATCAACACCAACTGGCGCATCTACAGGCAGTTCAATAATACCGCTGCTATCATCGCTAACACCGAGTTCAGAGAAAGAACACAGCATGCCTTCTGAGGGTTCACCACGTAATTTCGCAGCTTTAATTTTAAAATCACCCGGCAGCACTGCGCCGACAGTCGCTACCGCGACTTTCAGCCCCTGACGGCAGTTAGGTGCACCACAGACGATATCAAGCAGACGGTCGCCGCCAACATTGATTTTGGTGACGCGCAGTTTGTCAGCATTAGGATGCTGTCCGCATTCGACAACTTCACCGACAACCACACCATGGAAAGCTCCCGCGACAGCATCAACACCATCAACTTCCAGGCCTGCCATAGTAATTTGATTGCTCAGTTCTTCGCTATTGTTGGCTGGATTTACCCATTCGCGTAACCAGAGTTCACTGAATTTCATTGGATATTCCGCCCTTATTTAAACTGTTTGAGAAAACGTAAATCATTTTCGAAAAATGCCCGCAGGTCAGTGACGCCATAACGCAACATTGTCAGACGTTCCATACCCATACCGAAAGCAAAACCAGAGTAGACTTCAGGATCAATGCCGACATTACGCAACACATTAGGATGCACCATGCCGCAACCCAGCACTTCCAGCCATTTACCATTTTTCCCCATGACATCCACTTCTGCAGAAGGCTCGGTGAATGGGAAATAAGATGGACGGAAACGGATCTGCAAATTTTCTTCAAAGAAGTTATTCAGGAACTCGTGCAGGGTACCTTTCAGGTTGGTGAAGTTAATATTGGTATCAACAATTAACCCTTCCATCTGATGGAACATTGGAGTGTGAGTCTGATCGTAGTCATTACGATAAACGCGGCCCGGCGCGATGATACGGATAGGCGGTTGCTTATCTTTCATGGTACGGATTTGCACACCCGAAGTCTGAGTACGCAGTAAACGTGTCGCATCAAACCAGAAAGTATCGTGATCGGCACGTGCCGGGTGATGTGCTGGAATATTCAGAGCATCAAAGTTGTGGTAGTCATCTTCAATTTCCGGACCGGTAGCAACAGTAAACCCGAGCTCACCAAAAAAGCTTTCAATTCTGTCAATAGTACGGGTGACCGGATGCAAACCACCGTTTTCGATGCGGCGTCCAGGCAAAGAGACATCGATAGTTTCTTCTGCCAGCCGGGCGTTCAGTGCGGCACTTTCCAGCGTCGCTTTACGTGTATTCAGAGCTTCCTGAACCTGCTCTTTTGCTTCATTAATTACCGCACCAGCCGCCGGACGCTCTGCCGCTGGTAACTCACGCAGGGTGGTCATCTGGAGGGTCAGGTGCCCCTTTTTCCCTAAATATTCGACGCGTACGGTATCTAACGCGGCAACATCCTGGGCATCGTTTATGGCTGCTTTAGCATTTGCAACCAGCTCTGCGAGATGTGGCATGGTATTCCTCATATACCGGCAAATTGCCGGATTAGTTAGTCTGACACGGAAACGAAACGCAAAAAAAAGCCTCCTAATGGAGGCTTTTAGCGCTGTTTTTCGTTTCTTCTCTTACGCGCAAAGCCCCCTGATGTCAGGCGCTAAAGTAAAAAAAGAAACGGAAAATAGCAGCATACATGCTTGCGGTTACCTTATTTTTACAACTCAATGAAATCAGAAGCTATTGAAACGAACAGCGTAAAAGCCAATAGTCTTATGACACGGAAAATAAAAGAGGGAGCAATGCTCCCTCTGATAACGGGCTTACGCCAGAGCTACTTTCGCTTTCTCAACCAGTGCACTAAAGGCCACTTTGTCGAATACTGCGATGTCAGCCAGGATCTTACGGTCGATTTCAACAGAGGCTTTTCTCAGGCCGTTGATGAATTTGCTGTAAGACATACCATTCTGACGAGCTGCAGCGTTGATACGTGCAATCCACAGCTGGCGGAATTGACGTTTACGTTGACGACGGTCGCGGTAAGCATACTGACCAGCTTTGATAACAGCCTGGAAGGCAACGCGGTAAACGCGTGAACGCGCACCGTAATAACCTTTAGCTTGTTTGAGGATCTTCTTGTGACGAGCACGTGCCACTACACCACGTTTTGCGCGAGCCATATTAGCTCTCCTGTTCTATATTCTGAAAAAAAATTAAAAGTATACTTATGCGTACGGCAGACAAGCGATTACCAGACCCAGATCCCCTTTGGAAACCAGACCTTTTGGACGCAGGTGACGTTTACGCTTAGTAGACTTCTTAGTCAGAATATGACGCAGGTTAGCGTGCTTGCGCTTAAAACCACCAGAGGCAGTCTTTTTGAAGCGCTTAGCGGCGCCGCGTACTGTTTTAATCTTTGGCATTTCAATTTCCACTTCGCATTGTTAATAAACGAATCAGAAGGCGAACAAATACTACGGGACTTGCGCCCCGTAGGAATGTTACTTGATGGCCTTACTGTTTCTTCTTCGGAGCAAGCACCATAATCATCTGGCGGCCTTCGATCTTCGTAGGGAAGGACTCGACTACTGCCAGTTCATTCAGATCGTCACGGACGCGGTTAAGCACTTCCATACCGATCTGTTGGTGTGCCATCTCACGTCCACGAAAACGCAGAGTGATTTTGGCTTTGTCTCCTTCTTCCAGAAAGCGAATCAGGCTGCGGAGTTTTACCTGATAGTCGCCATCATCGGTGCCAGGACGAAACTTAATTTCTTTAACCTGGATAACTTTTTGCTTTTTCTTCTGTTCCTTAGAAGTTTTACTTTTTTCGTAGAGGAACTTGCCGTAGTCCATTATGCGGCAAACAGGCGGTTCAGCATTTGGACTGATTTCAACTAAATCAGCGCCTGCTTCTTCGGCTTTTTCTAAAGCTTCATTCAGACTGACAATGCCAATCTGCTCGCCGTCTAAACCTGTTAGACGAACCTCAGTAGCACGAATTTCTCTATTTATGCGATTTGGACGCGCCGGTTGAACTCTTTTTCCGCCTTTAATACTTTATTCCTCCAGTTGATGTAGATTGCGACTGCGAATTTCATTCTGCAGTTTCTCAATCAATTCGCTTACGTCAACACTTCCCAAGTCAACGCCGCGGCGGGTACGTACGGCTACTTTGCCGGACTCAACCTCTTTATCGCCACAGACTAACATGTAAGGGACACGACGTAACGTGTGTTCTCTGATTTTAAAGCCAATCTTCTCATTTCTCAAGTCTGCTTTTACACGAATTCCTGCATTTTGCAGTTTTCGTACTAATTCGCTGACATATTCAGACTGACTATCAGTGATATTCATCACTACTACTTGTACCGGAGCAAGCCAAGTTGGGAAGAAACCGGCGAACTCTTCGGTAAGAATACCGATGAAACGTTCCATTGAACCTAAAATCGCACGATGAATCATCACCGGGACTAAACGTTCGTTGTTTTCACCAATATATGATGCATTTAGACGTGTAGGCAACGAGAAGTCAAGCTGAACCGTACCACACTGCCATGCTCTATCCAAACAATCGTAGAGGGTAAACTCAATTTTCGGGCCGTAGAACGCCCCTTCTCCCGGCTGTAAATCAAACGGGATCTGGTTCTCTTCTAAGGCTTCCGCTAAGTCAGCTTCAGCGCGATCCCACAGTTCATCACTACCGATACGTTTTTCTGGACGCGTCGACAATTTCACCACGATTTTTTCAAAACCGAAAGTGCTGTACATATCATAGACCATGCGAATGCAGCTGTTTACTTCGTCACGAACCTGATCTTCTGTACAGAAAACGTGGGCGTCATCTTGTGTAAAGCCACGAACACGCATCAGACCATGCAGTGCACCTGATGGTTCATTACGGTGGCAGCTACCAAACTCAGCCATACGCAACGGTAAATCACGGTAAGACTTCAGACCCTGATTAAAAATCTGTACGTGTCCCGGGCAGTTCATTGGTTTAATGCAATATTCACGGTTCTCTGACGAGGTAGTGAACATGGCATCTTTATAGTTATCCCAGTGACCTGTTTTTTCCCACAGAACACGATCCATCATAAATGGACCTTTAACTTCCTGATACTGGTACTCTTTCAACTTGGAACGAACGAAAACTTCCAGTTCACGGAAAATCGTCCAGCCATCATTATGCCAGAAAACCATGCCTGGTGCTTCTTCCTGCATATGATAGAGATCAAGCTGTTTACCGATTTTACGGTGATCACGCTTAGAAGCTTCTTCCAGACGTTTCAGATAAGCATTAAGTTGCTTTTTATCTGCCCAGGCCGTGCCATAAACACGCTGCAACATTTTATTGCTGCTATCACCACGCCAGTAAGCACCTGCGGTTTTCTGCAGTTTAAAATGATGGCAGAAACGCATATTAGGTACGTGCGGACCGCGGCACATATCAACATATTCTTCATGATGATACAGACCCGGCTTATCATCATGGCTAATATTTTCGTCAAGGATGGCAACTTTATAGTTTTCACCGCGGCTGACAAACGTATCTCTCGCTTCTTGCCAGCTCACTTTTTTCTTAACGACGGTGTAATCTGTTTCGGCAAGCTCATGCATCCGCTTTTCGAGACGCTCGAGATCTTCCTGAGTCAATGTATGGTCAAGGTCAATGTCATAGTAGAAACCATTATCGATAACCGGACCAATTGCCATCTTGGTGTTCGGCCATAACTGCTTAATGGCATGTCCGAGTAAGTGGGCACAAGAGTGACGAATAATTTCGATACCGGCTTCATCTTTTGCCGTAATAATCGCTAGCTGGGCATCGTTTTCAATGAGGTCCGTTGCATCAACCAGCTCACCATCTACACGGCCAGCAATACAGGCTTTTGCCAGACCTGGACCGATATCCAGCGCGACATCTAATGGGCTAACCGCTTGTTCGTAATGACGTTGACTACCATCAGGAAGTGTAATTACAGGCATTTAAAATCCTTATTTGCAGTGGTGACCCACACGTAAGATCACATACAAACTATAAATTTGTTTTATAACAATAAATTGTGAAACCATTTAACCAACAATTGCTAAATTGGTACACAATTTGGTACGCAAATGCAAAACCGTTACTCTTTTCTGCATTTGACTTCGTTAATGTTAGCACTAACGGTAAGGGGAATGAATTTTTTCTATATAGAAGATGAAACTTACTTCCCAACCTCTCAGCCAGCCCTTGGCTAACTATCCGATTAAAACCACAGTACATGGACAAGCGCCGCGAGATGATGCAGTGGTGGGCTGATTTGGTTGATGACTAATAGCCAATCCCTGGCTAACTCTCCCTTACCAATGATTCAGATAGATTCTAAAAACTTCTTAATTTTCGCAGCCATCACCTTGTGTCCCGCATCATTTGGATGGAGCCCATCCGGGGATGACAGGGATGGGGCAGTAAAATACAGTTTGTTTCCCTCTGTTGTGTACACGGGGAGATTGCTGGAGTGGTACAAGTCAAGGCAGGGGATAGAGTAATGTTCAGCGTAGCGTTTAATCAACGCCGCTAATTGCTCTAACGTGTATCCCACAGCATTAGGGGATGCATTGCTGCCCCAGTTAGTCAGTCGCGGTAAAGGCGTGAACACAGCTATACGTTTTGAATAAAACTTTGTAACAACCCCTAACAGGCAAGTGTTAATACAACCCGAGATGATATCTGTTCCGGTATCAAGGAAAGTGCCTAGTGGCTTGTTATTCCTTACTTGACCGAAATCGTTAGTACCAAAAAATACGGTAACGTAGTCTGGAGTCTGGGTGATGTTGTTCGCTACACCTGTCCACTCCCCGTTATCTGAGACAGACCTGATTAGAGTTTTCTCGCTGTTTCGGTATGTCTCCGGAGGAAGATGTCCCAGACTTTCATGTGTACTATTCAGGTTATAGTCCTGCTGCCAGAACCAGGCCATTTCTCTGACCTGACTGAGCGATTCAAATAAATAAGCATTCAAAAATTCCCGGCGAAATGAACCATTAAAACGTTCAATAAATCCATTCTGCTGCGGTTTACCCGGTTGAATATG
>CANRKT010000014.1 GCA_947631255.1 uncultured Enterobacteriaceae bacterium | reverse complement strand
TGCTGCAGGCCGCCCTGTTAGATGACTGGCAAAAAGGCCTCATTCGGCGCATCTCTGGGAAAGCAGCCTTAAGTGAAAAACCAAAAGAAAACGGAATTGTTCGCCAACTGTGTAATGAGTTATTACAGACTGAAGATAAAACCGAAGTACCGCTTAATGAACAAGAAGTCCTGCATTTTTCTCAGTTTTTATATCCCTTGCATGTGTTTGGCTATAACTGGTTACAAGATAATGCTGTTTCTGCCGCTCATCTCGTAAAATATATCGATAGCACACTCCAGGAGTACGGCGACAGGGGAACACATGGTCACGGATTAGCCGTTGAGAAGGTTATTTTAGTGACCCACTCGATGGGAGGCCTGGTGGCGCGTTATGCCTCTCAAGTGCTGGGTGCAGAAGATAAAATATTAGGGATTGTTCACGGTGTTATTCCCGATTTGGGATCACCGGCAGCCTATCGCCGGATGACCGTGGGCGCGAAGCAAGAAGGTATGCCGGGCCAGGTCATGGGAAGCTCGGCTAAAGAGCTGATGCCGGTATTAGCCAGAGCACCCGGCCCGCTGCAGTTATTACCCTCTCCCCATTATAAATGCGGGGTACCCTGGCTGTGGATCGAAAAAGGTGCCGCAAATGGCAGTACTTTACAACAGCCCCAACACAGTGACCCATTTGGGGAGATTTACCTGAACCAAACGATGTGGTGGAAACTGTATGAGCCTAAGGTTATAGATAAAGATGAGCAGGTGAGTAAAAAAAACTGGGTAGATTATGTTCGTTTAATTGATAGACCTGTTCGAGAGTTTATCTCATCATTGAATGAATTTAGTTACCATCCCACCACCTATGTTTTTTACGGAAATAAAAAAGACTCGGATGGTTTTTTAAAATGGAATATTACATTTAACACCTATTCAAAAAATACCCATGAGAGTGACAAAAAGTTAGCCAATAACCAACGCGAAATCCCTTTACCTTTTAGCCGATCTGACATTTATCAACTTTATTCGTCCAATACCCCAGGGGATGGAACCGTACCTGTCGAATCGCTGAGTACCATCAAAACGCATAACGGAGGTGTCATCAAGAGTGTACTGGCGACAGATGTCGACCACCAGGGGGCCTATAATGTGGCGAGTTTAGCGGATATTTGTCGTCGTCCTGCCGTGAAGTTTACCTTACGCGCGATAGCTAAAATGGTACAGGAGGTTCCTTCCCCGCGATGAAAATGCAACGTTTTTTATGCTGTACTTTACTGGGGATGATAGCCTTCATCCCAGCCTTATATGCAGCGCCATTTGTTCAAAAGGATGTGAGAATGGTTAATGCTTTATTTTCAAAAACAAAACCACAATGTATTGGCATTTATCTGGTTGATGTCCCTGAAACCTTTAACAATGTCAGAAATATTGCGACATACGATGATTTTAAAATTGAGAGCCAGTTTATTTATCTCCCGGCGTTTGAACAACGGATAGCACTCAGAGAGAAAGAGCTACACAACGCCATTAACATGCCTGGAAACAAGCCTGAAAACGGACCTTTTACCAAAGAAATTATACGCCTGCCTAATAATCAGGGGGTGATATTTGACCGAAACATTCCACACCAGGATGATTTGGGTCGAGTATTAGAAGCTCATATTTACATCGACCACATCGCTTTCATTATCACGACAGAAATACTCGATCTTTCTTCTTCTAAGTATGTTGAAAGAAAAAAAACATATATCAATGCCGGTTTCACAGAAAAAGAAATGAACGAAAAACCCACTAAACTAGCCGCATTGCGCTCACTGATCTCACGGCTTAACGGTAGGCCAGATAACAAGATCCCAGCAGAAAAAGGCATCTGCATTCCAAACGGCTTTATCTCTGGGGACAGCAGTCAGCATAAGCTGGTTATCGGGTTTAATTATAAGAATGAGGATTTTAAACTTTCTGTGAATACAAATAACATCATACTTGCTGATGGAGATACTTTATTTGACCGGATTGATGCCATTAATGACGAGCTTAAGTCTTCCTACATGAAAATATTTAAAAAAGAATCTTTGACGGTGAATACTATCCCGACAGAGACCTTATTTTTACAAGGGAGCCAACCCTATGACGGAAAAAAACTGCATGTTTATGATTTTCTACTCTATGCGAATGAAGCCGTAGCGACAAACAGTAAACATCTCGTTAAGATTGGAATGAATAGTCAGTATAAACAAACCCGTTATAGCGAAGCTCAGATGCTGGAAATTTGGGAGCGCGTTGTGAGCTCGCTTCGCTATAAACCCAATGCATTTTAATCTGGTTTTTCAGTCAGACATAAAAAAAGTAAGGCAGATAGCCTTACTTTTTCTTGTATCTGACCAGAGTGATTGTTAGCTCAGATCGACATTCTTACTGCCGAAGAACCAGGTCAGGATAAAACCAGCAATGTAGGAGATAAGGATACCAACCACATAGACTGCCATTCCTGCAAAAATCCCCTGACTCGAGGTCATCAGTGGAATAGAGACCAGACCTGACGGGCCAAACACGGTATTTAAACCAACAGGCAGTCCCATCCATGCAACCAGTCCGATAAAGAACCCGCCGACGGCTCCCCCCAGACATGCGGTAACAAAAGGTTTCAGTCGCGGTAAGGTAACACCATAAATCAGCGGTTCACCGATACCTAATAAGCCAGGGAAGATGGCACCTTTAACTTGCATGCGCAGCATTGAGCCCTTCGCTGAACGGTAATACAGCGCCAGAGCCGCACCAACTTGTCCACCGCCCGCCATCGCAAGAATGGGGAACAGCGAGTTAAAGCCCTGAGCATCCATCAATGCAAAATAGACAGGGACAAATCCTTGGTGAATACCGAATACCACCGCAATCAAAAATAAACCTGCCAGTATCGCAGTACCGATAGGGTTACCATTAAGATGCAGGAACAACCAGGTCATGCCTTTAAACAGTTCGCCACCAATAGGCATAATGGCCAGATAAGTCAGCGCACCGGTCAGCAGTAATGTAATACCTGAGGTCAGGATCATGTCCAGGTTATCAGGCACAAGACGACGTACCTGACGCTCAATCCATGCCCCGGCCATACAGGCTAATAATACGCCGATGATATTACCGCGAGGATCGATAGCCAGTCCGAAGAAGTTATCCATGCCCGCGTAGTAACCCACGGTGCCTTCCGGCACGTAGCGCAAGATAAACAGTGACGCAATAATTGCGCCATTAACACCAGTACCGCCGAACGCCTTCTGGGTGTTAAAACCGATCAGAATACTTAAGAAAGTAAACAGACCCATACTGAATACTTTCATATAAGCAATCAGCTGGCTTAACCAGGCGGCAGGTGTTTCACCTTCAATATACAGCGATTGTTGGAGCAGCGTCGCGATACCCAGTAACAGACCTGCAGCAATAAATCCGGGTATTAATGGGGTAAAAATGGTGGCAAATTTAGTCAGAAAGTTGTGAATCGCACTGTTCTGCTTCGCTTTCATCTGTTTTTTATTCTGGCTAGCGAGTTCCTGTAAATTAGCAGTCTCACTATTATCCGGCTCTATCTGTGCACCAGACTTGATCATTTCATTCATCATATCGCTGGCAGTCTGTGCTTTGCCAGGTCCAAGGATAATTTGCAACTGATCATCGCCATTGATGACTCCGAGTACACCCGGAATTTTCTTTAATTCGTCATTTTGGACAAGGTCGCGATCTTTCAACGTCAGTCGAAGACGCGTCATGCAGTTGCCGCACAGAGTGATATTGTTACTGCCGCCAGTGAGGCGCAGAAGACTTTCAATCATCGAACCGGTAATTTTAGCCATAATTAGATATTCATCCCTTGGAGGGTTTGACGGATGAAGCCGTTATTTTTATTTAATAATGCACTGGCTTCACTAGCAGGCAGTCCACTCAGTACCATCAAAATTGCTGTTTTACAGTGGCGCTGGCACGCATTCAGTGCCTGTTCCGCAACATCTGGTGTACAGTCCGTCGCTTCAACAACGATATTGACCTGGCGCTGAACAAGTTTGGCGTTGGTCGCTTCAACATCCACCATCAAATTGCCATAAACTTTTCCACTGCGGATCATGGCGCCGGTAGTTATCATATTGAGCGCCAGCTTCTGTGCCGTTCCTGCTTTCATACGAGAAGATCCGGTCACAACTTCAGGACCGACGACTAACTCAATCGCGATATCAGCATTCAGACTCATTGCACTCCCCGGATTACAGGAGATGGCTGCAACCGTAGCACCGACGCTTTTCGCGTAAGCCATTGCACCCAGAACATAAGGGGTACGACCACTTGCCGCTATCCCGACCAGAACATCTTTTTCATTAAAATCGATATCCTTCAGATCCTGGGCGCCCATTTCGCCATTATCTTCGGCGTTTTCTACCGCTTGCAAAATCGCTTTATGACCACCCGCAATAATCCCCACGACCTGGCTGGCAGGTGTCCCGTAAGTAGGAGGACATTCGCTGGCATCCAGGATCCCTAAACGGCCAGAGGTGCCCGCACCGCTGTAGACCAAACGACCACCCTGGGCAAAAGCCGCGACTACCGCATCGACGACGTCTGCAATTTGTGGAATGGCAGCCTCAACGGCGAAAGGGACTTTCTTATCCTCTTGATTAATAATAGTTAATACATTCAGAGTGGATAATGTATCAATTTCCGCACTGACTGGATTGCGACTTTCAGTAATCATTTTCTTCAGGTTAATTTGCATTATGCTTAATCCGTCAAAGTAATCTGCTCATTATAATATGGAATATTTTATTACTTATTAGTGATGAAAGTCACGTTAAAATGATTCCATACCCACATTGAAAAGAGAATAAAAACATTAAATAAAATATAAAAAACATAATAAATGCATTAATATCATATATATAAAGCAATCCCACCAACCGGAATAATGCTGGAATAATTTATTATTTTAATCGCCATTATCACCCTGAGGTAACAGCCGGTGATGATACCGACGAATGGTAATTAGCGTAAAAAACGAAAGGTTGTTCAGTATCCCCTGTTTCCCTCAACAGGCTATCGCCGCTATGATAGGCACTCTTGTTATTTTTCCGGGTTAACACCGATGCGTATTTTACAACTCATTTCGCTGAATAAAGAACAATTTACACCGGGTGAACGTACCATCGCCGACTATTTGTTAGCACATCCAGAAATATTAAAGCAATGCTCGTCACAAGAAATTGCCAGCCAGTTACACATCAGCCAGTCCAGTATAGTCAAATTTGCCAAGAGATTAAATTTCAGAGGTTTTACTGACCTTAAGATGGCTTTAATCGAAGAGTGGGGACAGCTTAATAAACAAATTAATATCGCTGATCAGCACTTACACAGTAGTATCAGTATTCATGATAGCCCGGCTATCATTGCTGAAAAACTCTGCCTTGAAAAACAACAAGCACTACGTGATTCAACAGATAATATTAATTTTCCCCAGTTAGAAAAAACCATCTCGTTAATGAAATCCGCTCGCCGCATCCAAATTACCGGCATTGGTGGTTCCGCTCTGGTTGCTAAAGATCTCGCTTATAAGCTGATGAAAATTGGTTATCCGGTGATGAATGAATTGGACGGACATGTACAAATAACAGTGGCTCAGTCTTTAGGTCCGGGAGATATTCAGATTGCAATTTCCTACTCGGGTTCACTCAAAGAAATATTGCTGGCCGCGCAAGTTGCCAAAAATAACGGCGCACAGCTGGTTGCCGTCACCTCATTGCAGGAAAGTCCGTTACGAAAAATAGCCGATTACACTCTGGATACTCTGGCGGATGAAACACGCTGGCGCAGTTCCTCTATATCAGCGCGAACGGCTCAGAATACCATTACTGACTTACTGTTTGTTTGCCTGTTGCAAGAAGATAATGAAAGAAGCCAGCAGTATATTAACCGCAGTAAAGAAATGATCGATAAATTAAAATAAAGCCCGGGGCACTTGTCCCCGGGCAAGTTCTAGGTTGTCTACTGGTGGTGAGTATTACCAGGTGTGGCGAATACCAATCGAGTAGAGGCGGAAGTCCTGGGTATTATCATCCCCGTAGGTCAGGTGAACCTGCTGACTGTTTTTAGAATGCTGCCATGTCGTCTGTTCCCACGCCAGATTCGTCCACAAGGTTGTTTTAGGTGTCAGGTTGTAGTTTACAATCAGTCCTAAACGCAACCCGCCATTGTCCGCACGGTTGGTGGTGGCTCCCGTAACAGGGTCATAATTCTTTTCATTGAGGAAGTAGCGGAAATAAGGCTGAATATTCCACTGCTCGTTAAGCGTGGTTGGGAAATAACCACGGATCTGATTCTGTTCCCAGGTTTTATCGCCATGGCTGTTCCAGGTCCAGTCAGTGTAATACATCAGTTTAGCCAGCATTTTATCGTTGATTCTGTACTGGAAACCATGCTCACTTTCCCATTCCCAGTCATTGTAACCCGGACCGGAAAAAGCATTATCGTAATAATAACCCGCATCCCAGAAAACGAAGGCAAACTTTTCGGTAAAGTTATAACTACCGCCAGGGATCAGCCAATAAGAGTGGTAAGAGTTTCTTGCTGGCATACCGCTTTTTACATCATGCGACTCTTTACGATAAACGAAACTAAGATTCAGGGTGGCATCCTGATTTTTAATTAGATTTCGGTTCGCCTGTAATTGTAAACGGTTACGATTATAGGAAGTCTGTTCTGAGTGAAAGTTGGTCGTATAGTTACGCATGGAGACTTTATACTCCATAAAATAACTCCACTTTGAGTCCACAGGCTGAATAGCTACCTGAACGACAGGACTAATTTTATCGAAGACTTTCTTATCATTTATTTTATAGCCTTTAAACTCTTCTATTTCCAAAAATGTATTACTGGAAATATTAAATCTTGATTCTTCGGCATTTTCTTTAGTAGATTGCTGGGTCGATCGTTCTGTCGCAGCCTCTTCAAGCGGATCATCAATTACCGCCTGACTAACGGAAGGTAATGCAGTCAACAATAGAAACAAATACGATTTTTTTGCATAGCACATAGGAAGCCTGTCAATTTTAATTAAACTGTTTTTAAGGACATGTTATTATTTATGAAACCATCTGTAGCAGGGCCATAAGAACTATGGCCCTTTATTCAATTACATCACCCGCAAGACTTAATATGTCAGACCATGACCCAGTGGATAAATCACGTTGCCATTGGCGTCTTTAATATCGACTGGAAGTTTACCTGTTGGATTATTAAAAATAACCCCTTGGGTATCTTTAAACAGACTTCTGATACCTGCTTTAATATTTGCCTCTAAAGAGTTACGGCCTGCATTGGTAATATCAAAGCCGGTAATACCATAGATTGCAATATTCGCCTTCACATTCTTCAGCGCAGAAATATCATATGGGTTACGCGAAGAAATAACGACGACTGGCTTTTTATATTTAGCTGCCAGGTTGATGATGGATTGTGCAGCATTATCTTGTGCTTTCAAATTATAAGTCACGAGGATAATAAAATCCGAATGCGTAATTTGCTTATTAATATCCTGCGGTAAGGTTTGTCCAGCCAGGTCAACATCTATGCCTGTCGTTGAGATAGTCTTGTCTTTCAACTCGTGACTAATCTGATTTAACTCTTTTTTAATCAATTCATTGCGCGCTTTTTCATCAGAAATGACCAAAATGTTATTCTGCTTTTTCAGCGTGAAAGGTAAAACACCTTTGTTTTCGATTAAGGTGACTGATTTCTCAGCAACTTTACGTTCATAGTTTTTATGCTCTGCTGAAGCAACAACAGATAAAGCATGGGCTTCGGTATCTATCGGCTGCGGTAACAGTTTGTTATCCAGTTTATATTCAACAACCCGCAGTGCGGACTCGTTAATACGCTTCGCCAGCTCTGGGTTCACCTGACTTTGTTTTTCAATATACTGATACAGGCTGGCAAGTTTCGCCATGCCTTGTTTATCCCAGATATGGACTGGCATGACAGCAACATCCACACCCGCTAAGTACGCCTGCTCGACCGCTTCATTAGAGCCAAAGTTATCGGCAACAGCCCCCATATCTAACGCATCAGTAAAGATCAGGCCTTTATAGTGCAGTTCATTGCGTAAGATATCGGTGAGGATTTTTTTCGATAAGGTCGCAGGTAAGCCCATTTCCTTGCCATCATGCTTAGAAATCACTTTGCTGTTATCCAGCTCAGGCACCACGATATGTCCGGTCATTATCGCTTTAATACCGTTATCAATTGCATATTTGAACGGCACTAAATCGTTCTGTCGCCACTCTTGCGCAGAATACGGCACAACAGGCAAGCCAACATGTGAGTCGGTCTCAACATTACCGTGACCAGGGAAGTGTTTGATAGTCGCTGTAACGTGATTTTTCTGCAAACCGTCGATATAGGCGCTGGCCATATCATTAATCAGACCGGTATCACTACTGAACGAACGAACACCAATCACGGGATTATTTTGATTCACATTGACATCAACAGAGGGGGCAAAATTAATATTCACGCCTAACGCTGAAAGTTCAGAACCGTGAATTTCACCTGAACCCTGTGCCATAGAGATATCACGTGTTGCCGCTAATGCCATATTACCCGGCATTTCGGTACCTTCACGTAAGCGAGTGACATAGCCACCTTCTTGATCGGTTCCGATAAGTAGAGGTAAACGATAACGCGCGCCCTGAATGTCTTCGATTAATTTATAAGACTGAGCAGTGGTCATGAAGTTTTCACGGAACAGAATAATGCCACCGAGGCGATAATCATAAATCATATCCGACAGCGCTTTAGGCAGGGCATGAACGCTAGTTTCTTCTTTACGCTCTCCAGCATATCCCTGTGGGTCCTCGTCCCACTGACGAATATCCAGCATCAGCATTTGGCCAATTTTTTCTTTAGTCGTCATTTGTGAAAGAATGTGTTCTGCATTTTTATGTGGATCTTTCCACAAACCTTCTAACTGAGCATCAGTGAGAGGTTGTTGTGCAACATGGCTAACACAACCTGCAAGTAATGCACTAACCGTCATGGCGACTATTTTTTTCATTTAGAACCTTTTGTTACTCGAATACGACGTTAAAGGAATTTTTAATTTCACACAGTATCGACTAGTGGAATTATTTATTCCTTGCCGTTGATCACAATTTTGATTTTTGTCACCTCCATCGTTGAATACTGGCTGTGGCGTTGAATATCTCCACCCTCAATAAGTGACAACGTCACACACAGGAGAATAATTATCAATACTATTTTATTGATCTCCGTCATCATTCTGCCGTTAAATAGCAGGCCTCTATTTCTCGCCTGATATTTCTTATGATTGTTCGTCCTCATCAGCACTGGCTGACCCGGCTGTTTGTCTGGCATGGTTCAGTGCTTGAAAAAATTTACTCCCGACTCCTGCTAAACCTGCTTCTCTCTGTCAGTGTCATTTTCTTTCTGCCCTGGTACGAAACGCTTGGCATAAAATTAACTATGGCCCCTTTTAGTGTCCTCGGCGTAGCAATTGCCATCTTTCTGGGATTCCGTAATAGCGTTTGTTACTCACGTTTCAATGAGGCCCGAATGTTATGGGGGCAACTGGCCATCACCTCTCGATCCTTACTTCGTGAGGTCAAAACGCTGTTAGGACATAAACCAGAGTCAGTACAGAACTTTGTCAATTTACAGTTAGCTTTCTGTAATAGCTTGCGAATGACACTACGTAAGCAACCGCAACAAGAAACATTGAGCCGTTATCTGACGCCCGCTCAACTTGCCTGGGTCAGTGAAAGTCACGCCCCCCAGAATCGCATTCTGATCCTGATGGGCACCTGGCTCAATGAAAAACGTCAACAGGGGGAAATCTCCGATATTTTATGGCAAAGTCTCAATGAGAACTTGAATGCACTTTCTGGTGTATCCGGTGGCTGCGAGCGCATTATTACCACCCCACTGCCCTTTGCTTACAGTCTGTTATTACACCGGACTGTCTATATCTTTTGCATCATGCTTCCCTTTGCCTTGGTCACTGACTTGCATTATATAACGCCTTTTATTTCGGTCTTTATCTCTTATACGTTTATTGCCCTGGACTCACTGGCAGAAGAACTTGAGGACCCTTTTGGCACCGAAGATAACGACCTGGCCTTAGACGCAATTTGTGTTGCCATTGAACGGGATATTCTCAATATGAATGATGAAAGCACGTTGCCACCAGCATTAATCCCAAACCGCTATTATCGTCTGAGTTAATCTCTGGCGACAGACTCAGTACCCGCAATACACCCGGTGCTGAGTCCCGTGACACATTTATCGCCACCTGTAGAAACACCTCAACCGATTATCGCGAAATCAGGGAAAACCTTCCTCCTTCCAGCCGGTTAAGCCTCCTGACATCGGCTTAACCGGACGTCCGGGCTGGGCTGTTTTTAACGCAGCGCGATCAGCGCCATGACAATATGCCCGGCGCAATACACCACAAACAGCGTTTCAGAAGTCATGCCAATATTGAACCGGCACTGCCCACTGAGTGAATATGAAAGCGACCGCTACGCGCCAATGAAAAGTATCCGATAATTCAATACGCAACTCTTATTGACTCAGCTCATCTGACCTAATGACACCTTATAATATGTCATATTAGGAATACTTCTCTTTACTCTGACTTAATGAATAAATATTTTTTAACAGAGTAACTATTCCCTACTAACCTTAAATGACTACCGACAGGAAGCGTAGATAACATCAATAAAGTTTTAATTTTTAAATGATAAAGGTATTAGAATGCAGGACTGGAATCCAACATCTTATTTACTATTTGAAGCAGAACGCACCCGCCCGGTAAAAGAACTCGCAGCCCGTATTCATTTACCTCAGGCGATCAATATTACTGATTTAGGTTGTGGCCCGGGTAACTCTACTGCCATGCTATGCAAACAATACCCTAAAGCACGTATCACGGGCATTGATTCATCACCCGCGATGTTAGAAAAAGCACGCGCCATTTTGCCTGGCTGTCGGTTTGAAGAACGTGATATCAGCGGCTGGCAACCGGAAATAAAACAAGATGTCATTTTTGCTAATGCGTCCTTACAGTGGGTGAATGATCACGAGGCACTTTTCCCCCATCTGGTCGCCCAACTCTCACCACGTGGTGTTCTTGCTGTTCAGATGCCCGATAACTGGCAGGAACCGACTCATCGCCTGATGCGTGATGTTGCTGAGGAGCAGGGGCATTCACAGCATCATCATGAAGCCATTCTCAGTGCCCAGACTTACTACGATTTATTGAGTCAGGCAGGCTGTGAAGTCGATATCTGGCGTACCACTTACTTTCATGTCCTCCCCTCAACTCAAGCGATTATTGACTGGTTAAGCATTACCGGACTACGCCGGTTTGTTAATCATCTGGCAACCCACCAGCAGGAAGCTTATCTCGACCGCTATCATGAATTGCTGAAACTGCACTATAAAGAACAGTCAGACAACCATATTCTCATGCCCTTCCCTCGCTTATTTATTGTGGCACATAAGTCGCTGTAATTATTAGAAATAAAAAGCCGCCAGCGATGGATCCCTCTGACGGCTTTTTAACGAATAAAGGTAACTTACTTCTCTGTGACCATTTGTAGGCGACGAGCGCGTAACCAGTCATAACAAGCATTAAAAATAACGGTATAAGGCAGGAAGAAAAGAAAGAATCCTATTTCAACCATCAGCGCTTCAAAAAGCGATACCTGTAACATCCATGCCGCAATCGGCAAACCAATCAGAATAAAACCACTTTCAAAACCCAACGCATGGCAGACGCGAACCTTAAAACTACGTGGCTGGCCCGGCGGGAAAAATTTATCAAAACCGGTGTTATAAATCATATTCCATAACATCGCGACGGTTGACAGCATAATTGCCAGTGCGCCCATCTGGAATAGCGGCTTATCCATCAGCCAGGCCGCCGTTGGCGCACAAATGGCCAGGGCTATCACTTCAAACGATACCGCGTGGATAATACGCTCCCCTAAACTACGACTCTGCTTTTTCATCAATAAACTCCGATTCCTTTATGACGCTTATTTTCATCGTAATTAGTGATATTATAAAATTAATACCCATAGATAAAAGCGATAGGTTATGAATTACTCTCCGGAGTCACTGGAGGCTTTTTTGTATGTGGTCGAATCAGGTTCATTTTCGGCTGCTGCGCGTAAACTTAAAAAAAGTCAGTCAACGATCAGTACCGCCATCGCCAATCTGGAAGCCGATCTGGGTGTTGTACTTTTTGACCGTACTAGCCGCCACCCGACGATAACATCGCATGGATTAGGTGTTTTGCCCTATGTAAAGGCTATTTTTGCCGCCAGCGAACGCCTGGAGGAATTTACCATCAGACTGACGGATAATATTGAACCGCGTCTGAGTTTTGTTCTGTCCGACCTCTGGCAAACCAGCCATCATGAATCTATTTTGCAGCAGTTTTCTGAACGCTATCCCTATATTGAATTTGAGTGCATTATTGCCGAAGATGATGATGTTATCGACTCCATTCAGTCCGGTCGAGCTCATGTTGGCGTTTTGCGTGTGCAAAAACATTATCCGGCAAATATCTCCACAGCACGCCTGCAGGTGGGCACTGAAATGGCTATTTTTATCCATCAAGACCACCCGCTGGCGCACCAGAAAGAAATCAATATAGACGCGTTACAGACTGTACGTCAGTTAGTATTAAAAACCTATGTACGACCGGATAACGTACTATCAACCGGTTCTGTCTGGTCATCCCCCTCTCTGCTAATGTTACTGGAAATGGCAGAGCAAGGATTTGGCTGGGGCGTGTTACCCCGCTGGCTGGTAGAACAATTTGGTCATCAGGTGTTAAAAGAGCTATCACTTGAGGGCTGGCCGAAATTATTTGAAGTCGATGTTGCCTGGTCAAATAAAACCCCACCGGGACCTGCAGGCCGCTGGCTTATCGACCAGCTGCGTTCCCGACAGTAATTTAACCATCCTGACAAAAATATAAAATAGTCATTGTCAGCCTTATCGCTTCAGGTTATTAATCTTTTTTCTCTCAAGCGGATACTGACCCTATGGATACCTTCACAACCCTGCTCGCTATCGCCGCCACCTTAGCGATTGGCGCAATCAGCCCTGGCCCGAGCTTTGTCTATGTGGCGCAGAATGCGGTGGCACGCTCTCGTAATCATGGTCTGGTAACGGCCATGGGCACGGGCGTTGGAGCCGCTATTTTTGCCTTATTAGCACTGCTCGGCCTTCAAACTTTTCTGCTGGCGGTACCGGTCGCTTATACTGCGCTAAAAATTGTTGGCGGGGTCTATTTGCTCTGGCTGGCGTATAAAATACTACGTCACTCTCGTGAGCCATTAAGAGTGGGGAACGTCAGCATGGGTGAAAAAAGTCTGCTGGCGACTTTTCGTGACGGGTTGTTCACTCAGTTAAGTAATCCGAAAACCGCGGTGGTTTTTGCCAGTATTTTTACCGCGCTGTTGCCACGCGAGATCCCCACTTATTACAACTTTTTGCTCCCCCTCATCAGTTTTATTATTGACGCTGGCTGGTATTCACTGGTGACAGTGGCACTGTCGACTGAACGTTCACGCAATGTCTATATTCGTTTCAAAACGGCGATAGACCGAGTGGCGGGAAGTGTTATGGCTCTGCTTGGTTTAAAACTGATTTTTTCTTCACGTTAACCAGAAATTGAGGCCACTTTTAGCTCGGCTATTGTGGCCTTTTTCACTGCTAGTGAATTCCCAACTGGCTGGCATACAAAATTTCTTCACGCAGCTCCCGGTTGGTTAACTCCATTAAATCAGCAAATTCCAGCGTTAGCTGCTGAAGCTGGCTCAGATACTGAGCGGGAGTAAGTTTACCGTTCTCTCTTCTCAGGAACTCAATAGCGAGTGCGGCGGGTGTTATTCTGGCGTCCATCATTTTCCTCATCATCATTGTACGGCTATTCTTAGTATAGCGCGCAGAACAAAATATAACCGCCTTTAGCGTGCCTATTTTACCAGTCCGCGATTTTTAAGCATCGGTTCACGCAGCGGGGCATGTCCGCGCCAGTTCTGGTATAGCCACTCAGAATCCTCACTGTTACCTCGAGATAGAATAGCGTCACGAAAACGCTGACCATTCTCGCGAGTTAATCCCCCCTGCTCGACAAACCATTGATAACCATCATCGGCCAGCATTTGCGTCCAGATATAAGCGTAATAACCTGCCGCATATCCGCCTGCAAAAATATGGGCAAAATAGCTACTGCGGTAACGAGGCGGAACCGCTTTCAGCCCTATTTGCTCATCAGCCAGGATCTGCTCTTCCAGCCCGACGATATCCTCAACGACCGTTTTTGTTTCCAGACTGTGCCAGCGTAAATCAAGCAAGGCCGCCGACAGTAACTCGGTCATATCATAACCTTTGTTAAACTGTGCCGAACGGAACAGCTGTTCACGCAACCTGTCTGGCATGGGCTCATCACTCTGATAATGCCGGGCATAATGCGCAAAAACTTCAGGTTGACTAGCCCAGTGCTCATTGATCTGTGAGGGAAACTCAACGAAATCACGCGGAGTGTTGGTACCCGAAAGCGTTGGAAAATGCTGATTCGCGAATAAACCATGCAGTGTATGGCCAAATTCGTGGAACAGTGTCACAACATCGTCCCAGGAGAGCAAGGCAGGTTCACCTGCAACAGGTTTAAGATAGTTACACACATTGTAAATAACCGGTGAGGTATTATGCAGCCGGGACTGGTCAACAAAGTTGCCCATCCATGCGCCACCAGACTTACTGCTACGCGCAAAGAAATCACCGTAAAATAGTGCAATGCCCTCACCGTCTGCGTCAATAATTTCCCAGACACGGACATCAGGATGATAAACGGGAATATCAAAACGCTCGACAAACTGCAGGCCAAATAACTGGCTTGCTACCCAAAAAACCCCTTTATGAAGCACATTGCCTAGCTCAAAATAGGGTTTAATTTGCCTTTCATCGAGAGAGTATTTTTCCATTCTGACTTGTTGAGCGAAAAACTGCCAGTCCCACGCAGCCAGCGGATATCCGCTATTCTGTTTATCCATTACCTGTTGAATATCTTGCTGTTCACGCGTTGCTCTCGCTGTCGCCGCAGGAACAATATCACGCATAAACTGTAATGCTGATGCGGGTGTTTTAGCCATCTGATCGGCCATTTTCCATGCCGCATAATTTTCAAAACCGAGCAGTTTCGCCTGCTCAGCCCGCAAGGTCACCAGGCGTGCAACGATAGCCTGGGTATCATTAGCGTCCTGACGCTGAGTACGATCCCATCCTGCGAGGAAAAGTTTTTCTCGTGTCGCTCTGTGTGTCAGCGTTTGCAGAGCGGGATGTTGGGTGAAGTTCAGTAAGGGAATAATCCATTTACCTTCCTGTCCGCTGTCCTTTGCCGTTTGCGCCGCAGCGGCGATTTCACTCGCGGTAAAGCCATCAAGCTGTAAAACATCATCAACCACCAGAGCCGCGGCTTTAGTGGCCGCATGAAGATGCTGATTAAACTGACTGGTTAACTGCGCAGCCTCTTTATTTAATGCCTTGATCTGTGTTTTTTCAGCGGTCCCAAGTGTCGCCCCGGATAAACTGAAACGCTGCCAGACGACTTCAACCAGCCTCAGTGATTCCTTATCCAGCGCGAGCTGTTGGCGTTGCTGATAAACCTCATCCAGACGTGCGAACAGACGTTCATTGAGACGAATGTCATCGTTCAGCTCTGCCAGCTCACTGGAAAATTCAGCTTCCAATTGTTCCAGATAGTCATTGGTATCGGCGGCAGACATGGCGTAAAAAATATTGCTTACCCGGTTGAGCATCTCCCCACTCTGTTCAAGTGCTAAATAGGTGTTATTAAAGGTGGGAGTATCAGGGTTATTAGCAATTGCGGCGATCTCAGCCCTTTTAATACGCGTCGCTTCATCAAAAGCAGGTCGATAATGCGCCTCCTCCAGAGTATCAAAACAAGGTGCCTGGTAAGGCAGCAGACTGAGGGTAAATAAAGGATTTTCAGCAGACATGGTTAACTCCCTGGAAATGATATCGCCAATAATTCGAGTTGCTTACAGCATTATGGGTAAAAAGATTGCCCGAACAGATTACCGTGCTAAGGTATTTCCATACTACAAAAGTACAAAGGAAAATAGGATGATTATATTAGTTACGGGTGCAACAGCCGGATTTGGTGAGAGTATTACCCGTCGTTTTGTGAATAATGGACATAAAGTCATTGCTACCGGTCGCCGCCAGGAGCGATTGCAGGCACTTAAACAGGAGTTAGGTGATGCAATCCTGACTCTGGTTCTTGATGTTCGGGATCGTGCTGCAATAGAAAAAACGCTGACTGAGCTTCCGGCAGAATGGCGTAATATCGATGTGTTGGTCAATAATGCGGGCCTGGCATTAGGTTTAGAACCTGCGCAAAAAGCCAGTCTGGATGACTGGGAAACCATGATTGATACGAACAATAAAGGCCTGGTCTATATGACACATGCGCTATTACCGGGCATGGTTGAACGTAACAGTGGTCATATTATCAACATTGGCTCTACCGCAGGGCGCTGGCCTTACGCGGGTGGCAACGTTTACGGTGCAACAAAAGCCTTTGTCCGTCAGTTCAGTCTCAATTTACGTGCTGATCTACAAAAAACGTCGGTCCGTGTCACGGATATTGAACCTGGCTTAGTGGGTGGAACAGAGTTCTCAAATGTGCGTTTTAAGGGTGATGATGCTAAGGCAGAACTTGCCTATGAAAATGCGAATGCATTAACACCAGAAGATGTGACTGAAGCCGTCTGGTGGGTGGCTAACTTACCCAAACATGTCAATATCAATACGCTGGAAATGATGCCAGTGAGTCAGAGCTTTGCCGGACTGAGCGTGAACCGGGGCAGTTAAGATCTGGACCCGCAGAAACAGGCGTTAACCCCCCTGTATTCGTTCAATAGCTCCAGGAGTGATTCGCTCTAATGCCTCTCGTTTCGCTGTTTCAGGGCAGTACGCTGTATTGCCCCTTTTTTCGATTAACCCGTCTCACAGAACTGCGGTTCAGGACTTACCCCAGCCAGCAACAATAATCATCATACCGCAACAAGCGATAAACGCCCCGCTCCAGTCATAGATGCTGAGTTTGACGCCATCAACAAAACGCAGCCATAGCAACGCGGTCATCACATATACTCCGCCATAAGCGGCATATACCCGTCCGCTCGCTGCCGGATGCAGTGTCAATAACCAGACAAAAAAGACCAAAGAAACTGCCGCTGGAACGAGCAACCAGGGGGATCCATCACGCTTTAGCCATAGCCAGGGCAGAAAGCAACCAATAATCTCCGCTAAAGCGGTTACAAAAAAAAGCAGCGTTGTCTTGATCATCGTGTCAAAGTAGTCAGATTGTCAGGGCTGGATGCGGCAAAAATAGGCTCATGCATTTCGCAGTGATATAATATTCAGAAGTGTTACTACCTTAAAAGGAATCGGTTATGAAGACAAGCCTCCTCAAACCTTTAGCGCATGTCAGTCTGGCTCTGGTATTAAGTACTTTTGCTCTCACGCATGTCGTTCATGCCCAGACCAACAAACTCATTATTGAGTCCGGTGATAGCGCCCAAAGTAAGCAGCAAGCGGCTATGGAAAAGGAACAATGGAATGATACCCGTTCACTACGTCACAAAGTGAATAATCAGATTGAAAAAGACTTTGATAAAGATATTAGTGCGAGAGACTTGCGTGATAAATGCATGGAAAGCGTCGATCTCAATGTTTACTGGGAACCTAACACCCAGCGCTGCCTTGATCGTCGTAATGGCCGTATAGCCAAGCCGTAATTTAGTCCCCTCTCATCTGTAGTAAGCTCCTGATGAATCAGGAGCTTACTAAATCATTAGGGTTTCTTATGTGCAGCGATTTAACGATTAAACTTCGACCTCTGGAACGCGAAGATTTGCGTTTTGTTCATCAACTAGATAATAACGCCAGTGTGATGCGTTATTGGTTTGAAGAACCCTATGAAGCCTTCGTCGAACTCTCTGATTTATATGATAAGCATATTCATGATCAGAGCGAACGTCGCTTTGTTATTGAATGCAATGGTGATAAGGCAGGTCTGGTTGAACTGGTAGAAATAAACCACATTCATCGCCGGGCAGAGTTTCAAATCATTATTTCTCCGGAGTATCAGGGTAAAGGCCTGGCGTCCCGGGCGGCCAGACTGGCAATGGATTATGCTTTCAGTGTCCTCAATCTGTATAAACTTTACCTGATAGTTGATAAAGAAAACGAAAAAGCCGTTCATATCTATAAAAAATTAGGCTTTATCACCGAAGGTGAACTGGTAGACGAATTTTTTATTAATGGGCAATACCGCACCACAATCAGAATGTGTATTTTCCAGGACCAATTTCTAACTAAACACAAGACGGCAGAGCATCATCTCCATGCAGCCAACAGTTGCAGTCGATCTTGACTCCTAACAGTTCCGCTGTATTGATGGATAATCAATGAGAGATCTCCTTAACGTTCGATTTATTCAACAAAACCTATTCAATACTGTAAAATATGACCAATGACTACTCTGTGAAAAATGAGTCTAATCACTAGGGGCTGCATTATGAAAGCCATAACGACTTCGGGTATAAGTGACGTCTTTAACTTGACTAGATGAGTTCCATTCTCCCTCAGGATGAATAATAGTTAAACTATTGAAGATCCCTTCAAAACGCATCAGGATATTATTATATTTTTTATTATTTATAGTATTATTTAATTTAACACTCGCGATAGGGTTAATCGTAAATTCTTTCCGTTCACTAATGAGATCGTATAAATAAACCTCTCCATCATCGAATGCTAACGCCACAACAGCATTCAATGCAGAAAAAGAAATTGCTGTGATATTTCCATTAAGAGAAGCGCCTTGAGGCCGTTTTAGTAAAGTCGCCAGCTTTCGTTTCTGATCATAAAGAATAACATCAAAATTTTCTTTATTCTTGAATCCCATAAAACGATGATCATGGCTAAAAAAAGAAGGGAAAAAACTTATTGGCGGTGACCATAAATATTTATTTTGTTTACTATCATGCCATGTATTATCTTTTGGATAATAGAGTGAACCATCATCAGAAAGCATGAGCAGATGATAATCATTGGGATGAAAATCAAGTAACGCAAAGCTATTGGATGCAAAGACAAAATACTCTGAATGCATTAAGTAAATCAATCTTTCATCCCACAAATTATAAATAATCACTTGATGATCCTCATCGATTGAGGCGACCCATTCACCACCAGGAGATATAATAAAGTAGGCTCTTTTTTCTGATTTAAAATCAATATTGAGTTGATCACTAAATCTATGACAATCGGCCACCTTTACATTTATATGATACAGCATTTTTATAATCTTAGGATGTATGTCTTTTTCATACATAAATTGTGTCACAGAAAGAGGGTGAGAATATTTCACTGTCGGAATCCATTGTCTCGCCCCGTTCTTTATCTCTAATTCTTTAGTATAAAAAGCATCTTTAGTGCTATAAAAAATAATTGGCATATCTCTTTCATTATTACTGATCCAGATGGCCTCATCATCTGTATACCTACTATTAATTAACAGCCCATTTGTATTAGCTATGTTTTCATTTTTGCTCTGCAACTGTATTTTTTCTACAAGCGGAAGTTCATAAGGGAAGTTATTTTTAATTAACTGGTGTAATTGACGCTGCCATGTCATCCACAATGCAGCTGCGGGATATAATCTCTGGAAAGGGAGTGTATCATGATGTAATTCCCAAGAATATATTTGCGCTATTGGAAGCAGTAATGTATCCATCCGATCTACAGGGTTACAACGCTGTAGAAAAGCGGCCTGATGCAATCTCATTTTTAATTTATCGTTATAGATATCATTATTCAGATCAATTAAATCAATCATATCTGGATATTGGTATACAGGGAATAGATATTTGATTAGAATTTCATAAGGCGAAGGAGTAAAATAGTCCGGCAAAATAAACTCAAAGCTTTCAGAGAACAAATCATAAAATAACGTAAAACTTTTCACAGCTGTTCCGGTACTACACTTTAAATAAAAGATGCCATTAACTGGATGTTCTAAAGGATAATAAGAGTCCCGAACTTTTAATTTTAGTTCAGACGTATAGGAAACAGCCCCACCCAGCAATAGCGTAGGATATTTATACAATATATCACCCTGTTCGCAATATTTAGCAATCTCATTCTCTAATGTATTTCCAACATGCGATGAGGTTTTTTTAAGGTAGGGCTTTGCCGGAACAAATTCATTTTCAACAGAATCCCAAGCAACGATAAACGAGGTGGGATCATGTTTGCCAGCACGTATGACAAACTGATTTTTTATATTCATCAGCCCTAACCTAAAAGAATACCTTGATACTTTTAAAAATAATTCATTAGCGTCAAGACGTAAAAACATTCCAGCCTGACGATATGTATAATCAGTCTGATTATCATTCATATTGAATATATATTCAATTCCGGGTCTGAGATCCTTGGAATCTCTTTCTCTTTGCTCTTTCCTAATAATTAAATTCCCTTCACCATCCTTCATAATGTAATGAGTAGAAAATGCCTCTTCTTTACTATATATTTGAGTGTCGTCCCCGTCATATACCGGGCGCAAGTAGCCTCCTTCAGGGAAGAATAAATAATGAATGTTATTTATTCTATATATATCATATACATCACCTCTCCGCAGATTATCAATGGAAAGATAACACAGGTATTTAGGATAATAGATGATACTATTAAACGGATTATTTACATCATGATTAAATTTCACCTCCTGTACCATTGTAGTATTTCTCCTACTGGAAAAATTTATTCTTTCCACATTAGTTTCAAGAGGTAACCAGGGAATAAGATTAGGTTCACCTGATACACTATCTCTAAAAAAGAATCGAAAAAGAACACCCTGAAATTCATCCTCGCCTAATATTACATAGATATACTCATCATTTTTTGTTTTTTCTTCAGTTATGCCCATTAATAGTTCAACACCATACTTATCTGAATAACAAACATAATAATCACCAAACTGATAAGCACTATCATATAGTGGATGAGAAAATATCTCACCATTCTGGTTCAGAGTACCAGTGCCCTTCCCTGTCGCTAATCTCCCTGAGGGTTTTGATGCTTTAATAATTACTTTCCTCGAAGAGTCTATTATTGATTTAATACGAATGCCAAATTCAAAGATATTTGATAATTGTTTAACCATAATAAAAGGAAGACGAACAAGCTCACCCCTCATAATATTTAAGGCTGTGCTCTTGAACATTTTACTGATATCTTTCACTACACCAACCCCAGGATCAACATTGTCTAAAAACAGTTTAAGAAAAACAGTATTGAGCATACTCCGCTCATTGGAAACCGTATTGTAAACATAGGGATCATTAATTACTTTTCGCCAGTTAATACGTCCATTTTGATGAAAAATCTTATTATTCCTTATCAGCAACCCTATATCAACCATTCGCTCAGTAAGCTTACCCATTGTTTTTATAACTACTTTTCCTGTCGGCACCACTATAAATAAAAAATCAGCCAAACAGCTAATAATAGAATCAAATAAATCACCTTGTTGTACGGATGTCACACAGGAATAAAATGGGATTAATATATCCTTAATCGACTGTAATATTACCTCATCCAGATATAAAAACTCGTCATTATTTTTATTAATAATCATTTGCAACTTCTCTCTTTGTTGATTTATTATTTTTTCGATGAAAAGAGAAGTCGGTTCTTTTCTGGAAATAGATATATTGACCATCCTATTTTCCTTAACAACAATGCCTTTGTCTTTATAGAAGTTACGATGTTCTACATCAAAGAATTGCGCTTTGCTTTTAATAATATATTCATCACTATTTCTTACTCTCTGAAGGGGTTGTCTATGAGTAATATCAATAGCGTAAATACGTTGTTCGTTATCATATGTGGCCGTGAAAAAAGAAAATGTTTCTTTGCTGTGTGTGTTTTTAAATTTTGGCATATATGGATTAGTTTGAACTGTGCGGATCTCACTAAATTCTAACGTTACTACTTTCAAAGCTGATTTATTGATAAAGCTAAACTCATCCCAGTCCATGCCAACATTAAAATAATCATTTTGGGTGAATGCAACTGACAGGCAAAATCTATTTATATCATCAATTATCTTTAAAGCATTAGCTAATAATCTCTCATATTCATATTTAATTATAGGAAGTTTAATTTGAAAGGTTTTATTATCATTGGGTTGATGTCGAATACACCATACGTGTTCCGTTGTTGAATTAATGAACTCTCTTACATTGATTCTTTCTCTTTGATCATTTCGCTTATAATATAGAAATGGATATTTTCTTAAACAACGACTCTGCAACATATTCTCAGCAAATTTATTTTGGGAGATCCAATCTTGACTTTCAATATTTTCACTTTTAATATCGCTTGATATTTTAACTAATATTTCTTCAAGGCTAGTTAAAATATTTTCATGTTTAACATATTCATTATAATAAATATCCCATAAGAATGAAAAGCCAGGTAGTGTTTTAGGTGTCAGTGTAGTATTAAAATATAACGCACAGAACTTCAACCCAAAATTAATTTTTATCTTACTCGTTTCTTCCAGATCCCCTGATAAAAAATACTGAAGTATTTTAAAACCTTGCATTATCGCTTTCGATTCATCGTATCTTTTCGCATCCACCCACTCTGTCACCGAGCTGAGGTAAACCAAAAACCAGCTAACACTTCCGACTAAAATATTAGAATGCTCGCTCAATTTCAGAGAAAGAAGTGGCATAGTAGAATTAAGATAGTTCGCATAAAAATAGCTCATTTCACCTGATGATTGATCACTACCATACTCATTCTTTACTACTTTGCTCGCAAAGTCTTTAATTGAAACATATCTATTTTTTGAAAAAACGTTGATCAAATAATCATCTGAAGATTGCCCATACAGCAATAAAGATAATAAGTTATTAACCAACTGCTGTTGTACATTTGAACTTATCGGCTCGCCCTTTTTTTCGCCATAAAGACCGCTTCTATACAGAGATATTCTTGCCAGTTCAGTTTCTTGAGTGGGATCTTTATGTATCAAAGATAACATTATATATGCCATCTCTTTATCCGTTGTATTTTCATCCACTGCAGAAAATATATTAAGATAGTTTAGCAGATGATCACGACATCGTTCTAATGTCTGGTCAGTGAGTTCATATCTCTCGTTATCTGTTTTTTTATATTTCTCATCAGTTATTACAGAAACAACCGCTCTTTTATTATGTATATTTATATCATCACTCATAATACCGAGAGAAATTACATTGCTTTTTGTATTGTTATATTTTTTCATTTCCTCAGTATTTCTAAACGAATTATCTGAAGAAAATCCTTCTTTATACTCATTCATCGACGTTCGTCGCATGTAAAGTCCGACGCTTCCGGTCACTATGAGTACTGCACCCATGAGTAAACCTGTCTTGGTTTTTAACGAAAATACAGGAGGATGTACCTCGCTGGCTTGCTGTAATTGCTCAGTCACCCTTTCCGCATCCTGCCGCAGTGCCTGTCCTTCAGCCAGCATCTTATTTAGCTCTATTTCTTCAACTGCGATACGCTTTTTATCCTGACAAAACAGAGGACTTAAATAATACCATACGCCTTTTTTTGTTTCTGACTCTATAGACCTGTGGGTCTGAAAAAATAACTCATCATGATGATTATTTACTGTCGCTATTTTTTCAGTAATATCAGGATCACTATCTGATTTTTTAGCATATTCTCTTTTTGATACTGAATGCAGATGTCTGCTGGAGGTTGATGGTAAGCATTTTTCGTTTGATATCATTGGCATTATTAACATTCCCTTTTTAAATTTAAAAAGTAGAAAGCATCATGAATAACTTATAATAATTCTTTTTTGATTAAAAAGAGATCGAATGCCTAATGTTTTTTTAATACAACTCTTATCATTCATAAAATGACACTAAGCAATCATATCGTTTATTTATTATGAATAGATAACATATGAACATGCATATTATAAAAAATAAAATAGTATAGGAGAAATGAAAACACCAAAGCAGTTGCTCAGTTGACTTTTCGGTATTGAAAGCTATTATTGCTAAATAATTCAATAAGGGCATTATTTATATGAGATGATTTAGAAAGTAACAGAGTTATATATCCAATCCGATTTAAAGCATTCAGTTAAACAATAAACACTCTGTTGCACTTTGAGGGAACAATACATCTGAAATATATTTAATTTCGATGTAAAAAACTTTCTTTAATATATATACTCTCTCATCTATACACTCAAGGCATTATTTTTTGACTTGCGAACGCAGCTCTACAAGGCTCACAGTAATGTCAGAATGTTTTTACTCAGAGCTGGCTCTCTATCAGAATAGTTCTAATATGTCTTGGTAACTAAAATGTTTTCTACTAAAGATGCTATCTTTATTACTCACTTCACTTTAAGGAAAAAATGATGAAACATTCGATTTGGTCAAGCCTGTTACTCTGTACTGTCGCTACGTCCGCTGTCGCTACGTCAGCTCTTGCTACTCCGAATTCTTGTGAAACGGTGAAGGCAAGTATTCAGCAAAAAATCATCAATAACGGAGTGCCAGAATCAGAATTCTCACTCACTATCGTACCAAATGATGAAGTGGATCAATCAGGTGCCAATAGCGTCGTCGGTCATTGCGCCAACGATACCTACAAAATTGTCTATACCCGTTTTCGTGACGCACACTAGCCTGATATTCTCTGGTGGATGACTTAATGAAAAAGTAAGTCATCCACTCAATTTACGAATATCAGTCATCACCTGGCATTTCTTACCGATTATTAATATTAACTATCCGTTTATTGTGCGTTTTTTTCTACATATGATGAATTCAATCGAAAGCATGTCAATCAGATATCACTGATAAGTCGATAAAATGCCCTAACTCTTTCTCTTCAGGACGTGAAAGATAAGGTATTTCACCCAGTAACGGGCAAGGTAGCACTTTATTCAATGCTTCGATAATACTGGCATAATTTGCCATACAAGGATTGATACGATTAGCGACCCAACCTATAAGCGGTAATCCATCTTGAAGAATGGCCTGAGCAGTCAATTGCGCATGGTTCATGCAACCATCCTGAATACCCACAACCATTAATACCGGAAGCTGTTCTTGTACTACCCATTCAGACAGGGGATGTAAATCATTCATCAGACTCCGCCAGCCTGAACAACCTTCTATTACCACGCAATCATATTTACTTTTCAAATCAGCTAAGCCATTTGATAACAGTCTATAGTCCATCACTGGACTCGCACCAGGGCTGCCACCTTCATTTAATACCAGTGGACTGATAGCTTCTGCAGGTAGAATATGGCTCGAGGCACTTTGTAACATTGCAATTTCTTTACTCTGATTACTTGGCTGTTTTGTCGGTCCCTTTCGAACCACAGGTTTATACCCTACGGCACTTTTTCCATTGCCCACCAAAGCCTGCAATAAAGCACGCGCGACAACGGTTTTCCCCACCCGGGTATTGGTACCCGTTATAAAGAGGTGATTAAGCATAATAATGCTCCCGGTAGTTATATTCGTAACTGAGTATCACGAAAAATGATTCAATCCCGGAAGTCTAAAAGAAATAAAGCAAAACCAGTTTGAGATAACGCAATGTTTTATACGTCAGGCCATCAATCAGCCTTGCAGCAAACGTACCAAGAGGATGCCATTATACATTGCGTCCTTAATCAGCGCGGAACCCACTCGAGTTCCGCGATGACTCAGTTGGGTACTTTCCACAACAATATGACGACTATAGGCAGGTAACGACTGCTGACGTAAACAGTCTCTGATGGTCGAATGTAGAATATCGGCAGCCTGATTAAGTGGTGACCCAATGAGAATTTTTTGCGGATTAAATAAATTCACCATAATAGCCAGAACTCGCCCAACATTCTGCCCGACACCGACGATAATATTTTTAGCCAGCAAGTCGTCTTGTAAAGCAGCATCACAGAGCGAGGTGATCGTTAGCGGTTTGTCATGAAGCATGGATCCCATCGACTGTCCCATGCGCTGCTCGGCCAGGCTGAGAATGCTTTCCATGCTTGCTACGGTTTCCAGACACCCATGGTTACCGCAATAACATTGTTTACCAAAAGGATCGACCTGGGTATGACCCATTTCAACCAGAGTACTACTACGGGCGTGGAGTAAACGCCCTCCGGTGATAACTCCGGCCCCGACATTTTGATCTATGACGACTTGAATTACGTCACTGAACCCCCGGGAGGCACCAAAAAGCCCCTCGGCCATTGTCCAGGCACTAATATCATGCTGAATAAATACAGGTACGCCAATTTGGGTCGATAACATCTCCCCGAGCGGCATATCGATAACGTCATAAAACGGCATACGGTGCACAATGCCACGGGCAGTATCGATAATACCGGGTAAAGTGATAGCGATGGCAGTAAGACGTTCAAGTTTTTGTTGATGACGGACAAAAAATTGACTGACTTGCTCCTGAATACGAGTAAGCAAGGGTTGAGGATGCTCAAGTTCCAGTTCAACGCTGTCTTCAACCACCTCACGGCCGCCTAAATCGCGTAATGCCAGCCAGAGCTCTCCCCGTGTAATGCGTAAAGCCAGAAAATGCCAGGCTTCAGTATCTAAAATTAATCCCACAGCAGGCCGCCCTCGCCCACCAGGATCCTGGATCTCCGTTTCCTGTACTAAATGAGCTTCGAGCATTTCTCGCACAATTTTGGTGATACTGGCCGGAGCCAGCTGTGCCAGTCGAGAGAGATCAATACGCGATATCGGGCCATGGGTATCTATCAGACGATAAACGACACCTGCATTCATCTGTTTTATTTGATCAATATGGCCCGGTTGACTATCAACAACCACGTAATTCTCCCTTTATTTTCGCGCTGCGAAATAAATTTTTTCTATGGTGAAACACTTTTTATCCAGACGTCAAATATTTGCACCACATTGTGACGTGCTGCACATAATCCGGGTTTAATCAGTACTTTGCAAGCGGATGGATGATTCTGTTAACAACGCAATTATTTTCTTCGCCGGTTGTGATAATTCACGCTGTTTTGACCAAGCCAGCCACAACTCTGAACGTGCATCAGGTTCATCAACAGATAACCAGACAACATCACTCAGTTTGACCCGCTGAAACGACGAGGGTAACAGAGAAACGCCCAGGCCTACGGAGACCCACTAATAATTGTCATCACTTCACCTACGGTCGCAGACGGCATCAGCGTGCACATTAATCCGGCATAGCCTCGTATTCAGCGTCACTTAATGTTATTTTCATGCGCATACACACCAGTCTGGGAGGCACTATGGAAAAGCAACATTATACTGATTTGAGTCGTATTTTCTTACGTCTGTCACGTTTTTCTCACCTCAATGCTATGGCTAGCTGGGACATGGCGACCATGATGCCAGTTAACGGCAGTCAGGCGCGCAGAGAAGCTCTGGCTGAGTTAAGTGTGTTGCGTCATCAGATACTGAGTGATAAAAAAATAGCGCGATTGATACGTGATGCGGAACAAGAAAATCTCGATGATATTGAGCGTGCTAACCTCAATGAAATTATTCGTCAGTATCAAAATGCGATTTTGTTGCCTGACAGTCTGGTAGAAGAAAAATCCCTGGTGGGTTCACGCTGTGAATATGGCTGGCGTACTCAACGCGCAGATAATAACTGGCCAGACTTTGCCACGAATCTGAAAGAAGTGGTGCGTGTTAGTCGTGAAGAAGCTCGTTTGCGTGCCGATGCTCAGGGGATCTCACCTTACGATGCACTACTGGATATCTACGAACCCGGCATGACGAGTGCAAAACTTGATAGTCTGTTTGGCTCGCTGCGTAGCTGGTTACCTGACTTGCTGCAAACTGTACTCGCTAAACAAGCAGCTGAAACGGTTATCACGCCTGTTGGACCTTTTGCTACCGAAAAACAGCGCCAGCTAGGTCTGGATACCATGAACATGCTGGGCTTTGATTTTGCTGGTGGCCGTCTTGATGTCAGTGCTCATCCATTCTGTAGCGGTGTACCAGAAGATGTTCGGATCACCACCCGCTACAATGAAAATGAGTTATTGGGTGCCCTTTACGCCATTATTCATGAAACGGGTCATGCACGTTATGAGCAAAATTTGCCCCGAACCTGGCCTGGCCAGCCAGTCGCACTCGCTAGTTCGATGGCGATTCATGAGTCGCAAAGTCTATTTTTTGAGAGGCAGCTGGGCCGTAGCACGCAATTCCAGCAGCTGTTACTGCCAAAGCTCATCGCCCATTTCGGTCCACAACCGGCCTTTGAACTGAGTAATCTGGTCAAATTAACCCAGCGTGTAGAGTGCGGATTTATTCGTGTCTATGCTGATGAGATAAGTTATCCGGCGCATGTGGTACTACGCTATGAGATTGAGCGGGCATTAATATCGGGTGATATCGAAGTTGATGATATCCCTGCTCTGTGGGACGAGAAAATGCAACAGTGGCTTGGTCTCTCTACCGCAGGAAATTACCGTAATGGCTGTATGCAGGATATTCACTGGACTGACGGTGCCTTTGGTTATTTCTCTTCCTATACCTTGGGAGCTATGTACGCAGCTCAGCTATTTGCCGCAGCCAGCCGTGCGCTACCGCAACTTGAAAATCAAATACTCTGCGGTGATTTCGCTCCGCTGTTTACCTGGCTTGAACAAAATATCTGGCGACACGGTCGTCGTTTCAGTACTTCTCAGCTGATAACCAATGCCACAGGTGAAGATCTTAATCCGCTGTATTTCCGTAAACATTTAGAGTCTCGCTACCTCTAATAACCGCAACGTCGGGTATCTTGCCCGGCGTTATACATTCCGTTACACGCCGATACCAATCACTCACTGAAACTTCGCATCGACCTGCCTATAGTGCATTTCAACGGCCCCGCAGTGGGGTTGACACGCCAACAAATATCGAGGGTATCGAGATGAAAAAAGTACTAGCTCTGGTTATTACTACGGCTATGGGTCTGTCTTCTGCAGCCTTTGCGGCTAATGCTACAGCAACTACGGGAGTGGCTGGCACCACCACGACATCGGCTAAACATCATGTAAAACATGATGTAGCACCTGTCGCTCAGAAAGCTCAGGCTGCTAAACACAAGAAAGAAGATAAACCCGCAGCATAAGAGTGTGATCGCACAACAGGAATAGTGTGTGCCAAAAATACTTGGTAATACCGGGTATTTTTGGCACACATATGTTTCGACGCTATCGGTTTGAGTTTATTTTAGTTTTTGTCGGTCGCTGTTTTAATCGCTAGAATAGTCGAAAGCCATTGTCTTCTGAGAGTATTATGCACAAAAGTCAGGTCTGTTTTTGGGGCACCATTTGCCTGGTATCGCATCTGGGTATCGCTAATGCGGCAAACAGTGATGCAGAGACAAAAACTCTCTTTTTTGGTCAGGATAACCGTGTTCCTGTGGCTCATACCACCCGTGCGCCCTGGGATGCTATTGGGCAACTGGAAACTGCCAGCGGCAATTTATGTACCGCAACACTGATTGCACCGCAACTCGCCTTAACGGCAGGACACTGTTTACTTGAGGCCCCGGAAGGTAAGTTTGATAATCCGGTAGTGCTACGTTTTATTTCCCACCAGAGCCAGTGGCGCTATGAAATCCATAGTATCGAAGGCAGAGTCGAAAGCAGTCTGGCACATCGATTAAAAGCCTATGGGGATGGCTGGGTAGTACCATCGCGTGCTGCTCCCTCTGATTTCGGTTTAATTGTGCTACACAATGCACCACAAGGCATTACGCCAATCCCCCTGTTCCCAGGAAACAGACAGGCTTTGAATCGCGCCTTAACTGCCGAAAATAGTAAAGTCACACAAGCAGGTTACCCGGAAGATCATTTAGATACCTTGTATGCCCATAGCGATTGTCTGATAACGGGCTGGTCACAAACATCGGTTCTCTCCCATCAGTGTAATACCTTACCGGGCGATAGCGGCTCTCCATTGATGCTGAAGACACCCGATGGCTGGCAGATTATTGCGGTACAAAGTTCAGCCCCGGCAGCAAAAGACAGATATCTCGCTGATAACCGGGCTATTGCGGTAACCGGATTCCGTGACAAACTGGCAGCATTGAGTCAGTAATAATTTCGCTATTTTTATCTACGTCATCGCAGAACTCAGAACCTCACACGACGAAAACACGTGATATAAATCACAAATTTCGTTCAGTAAGTCGCTGAGATTACCACTCATCGCCCTAGGCAACCGCTTATTCCCCTCTGTGACCGCTTACCAAGTTTCCGCCCTTCGGATGACCTGAATTTGGCATGCTAGTCCTGAAAACAGGTCCCCTCTCTCACGGCATTCAGATAACTCAAATCAGAGATGAGGGCTTCTTTAGTCTTAAATCTACCAGGTTAACCATGAATAAAAAGTCATTATTCAAGCATATACCATGGATAATTATCGCAATCCTGGGTGCTTGCTGTCTGGGTGTTGTTGCTCTCAGACGTGGTGAGCATATCAGTGCATTGTGGATAATTGTCGCATCTGTATCCGTCTACATCGTGGCATATCGCTATTACAGCCTCTATATTGCTCAGAAAGTCATGAAACTTGACCCCACGCGTGCAACACCTGCGGTCATTAATAATGATGGTCTGAACTATGTCCCTACGAACCGTAACGTTTTATTCGGTCACCACTTTGCCGCGATCGCGGGTGCAGGTCCGTTAGTCGGCCCGGTACTTGCCGCACAAATGGGTTATCTGCCAGGTGTACTCTGGTTACTGGCGGGTGTGGTGTTAGCAGGTGCCGTACAAGACTTTATGGTGCTATTTATCTCGTCTCGTCGTAATGGTGCGTCGCTGGGCGAAATCATTAAAGAAGAGATGGGGACCGTACCAGGGACTATTGCCCTGTTTGGCTGTTTCCTTATCATGATAATTATTCTGGCGGTGCTGGCATTAATCGTGGTTAAAGCGCTGGCCGAAAGTCCGTGGGGAGTCTTTACTGTTTGTTCCACCGTGCCTATTGCCCTGTTTATGGGGCTTTATATGCGCTATCTGCGGCCAGGGCGAATCGGTGAAGTCTCCGTTATTGGTATTGTATTACTGGTCGCTTCCATCTGGTTCGGTGGCGTCATTGCTCACGACCCATTCTGGGGCCCTGCTCTGACTTTTAAAGATACAACAATCACCTTTACTCTGATTGGCTATGCGTTTGTTTCCGCATTATTGCCCGTGTGGCTTATCCTGGCACCGCGTGACTATCTGGCAACCTTCCTGAAAATCGGCGTTATCGTTGGTCTGGCAATCGGTATTGTGATCCTGAATCCAGAATTGAAAATGCCGGCCCTGACTCAGTATGTTGATGGTAGCGGTCCGTTATGGAAAGGTGCTCTGTTCCCGTTCCTGTTTATTACCATTGCTTGTGGTGCTGTGTCTGGCTTCCACGCATTGATTGCCTCGGGTACTACACCGAAACTGCTGGCATGTGAAACCGATGCTCGCTTTATTGGTTACGGCGCCATGCTGATGGAGTCCTTTGTCGCCGTGATGGCGCTGGTTGCTGCATCTATCATTGAGCCTGGCCTCTATTTTGCGATGAACACACCTCCGGCAGGACTGGGTATTACCATGCCTAACCTGCACGAGTTGGGCGGTGAAAATGCACCGATGATCCTGGCGCAGTTAAAAGATGCCACTACTCATGCGGCAGCAACTGTCAGCTCATGGGGCTTTGTGATTTCACCTGAGCAGATCCTGCAAACGGCGAAAGATATTGGTGAACCTTCTGTACTGAACCGTGCGGGTGGCGCACCTACTCTGGCAGTCGGTATTGCACACGTGTTCCATCAGATTATGCCGCTGGCGGATATGGGATTCTGGTATCACTTCGGTATTCTGTTTGAAGCCTTGTTCATTCTGACCGCTCTGGATGCAGGAACCCGTTCTGGCCGCTTTATGCTGCAAGACTTACTGGGTAACTTTGTTCCATTCCTGAAAAAAACCGACTCCTGGATTGCCGGTGTCATCGGTACCGCTGGTTGTGTAGGTCTGTGGGGTTATCTGCTGTATCAAGGCGTTGTTGACCCACTGGGCGGTGTTAAGAGTCTGTGGCCACTGTTCGGTATCTCAAACCAGATGCTGGCAGCCGTCGCACTGATCCTCGCAACTGTCGTCCTCGTGAAGATGAAACGGACTCAGTATATCTGGGTAACATTAATCCCGGCTATCTGGTTGCTTATCTGTACGACCTGGGCCCTGGCACTCAAACTGTTCAGTGACGATGAGAAAATGGAAGGCTTCTTCTACATGGCCAGTCAGTATAAAGATCGTATTGCTACTGCTGGTGCAGAGGCGACCCCTGCTCAGTTAGCCGATATGAAACATATCGTGATTAACAACTACACTAACGCCGGCCTGAGTATTCTCTTCCTGTTTGTGGTGTACAGCATTATCTTCTACGGAATTCGTACTTATCTGAAAGCACGCAATATCGACAAGCCGACAGATACCGAAACGCCATATGTACCGGTACCGAAAGAAGGGATTAAAATCTCCTCTGATCACTAATCAACCGGTTATAAAGTCCCGCAAATGCGGGACTTTACTGTTTCAGGCGCATTTAGCATTCATACTATCTTCAAATAATGACGTATGCTGGCTGTGATGGTAAAACGGAATACGTTGTTGCTAAGAGGAATAATCTCATGACCCCGATTGCGGTAACCGTCCTAACCGGTTTCCTTGGCGCAGGAAAAACCACCCTGCTGCGGCATATTCTCCATACCCAGCAAGATTATAAAATTGCTGTTATCGAGAATGAGTTTGGCGAAACGCCTATCGATAACCAGCTGATTGGCGAGCGTGCAACTCGCATCACAACGCTAACGAATGGCTGTATCTGTTGCACCCGTTCCGGTGAGCTGGAAGCGGCGCTGCTTGATTTACTCGACAGTCTGGATAAAGGCGAAGTGCAGTTTGACAGACTGATGATTGAATGTACCGGTATGGCCGATCCCGGCCCTATTTTACAGGCATTTTTTTCCCATGAAGTTATCTGTGAAAGGTATCTGTTAGATGGCGTCATCACTCTGGTTGATGCGGTTCATGCCATGTCACAGCTGGATAAATTTCCTCTTGCTCAGTCCCAGGTTGGCTATGCCGACCGAATTCTGCTGACGAAAACAGATGTCGCGGGTGATACCACTGCATTAACTGAACGCTTGCAACGCATTAATGCCAGAGCGCCCTTATACCCTATGATTCAGGGTAATATTGATCCTCAGCTACTGTTTAATACCCGTGGTTTTATGCTAGAGGAAGAGATTATCCCAGCTAAACCCCTGTTCCACCGGATTGCTCCTCAGCAAAACACGGTGTCTTCTATCGTTGTTGAGTTCGACTACCCCGTCGTATTATCAGCGGTATCTGCTGTGATGGAAGAATTGCTATTAAGCTTTGCCGATAATCTGATGCGTTACAAAGGTATGCTCTGGATAGAAGATCAACCCTCTCGCTTGTTATTCCAGGGCGTTCAGCGGCTCTATAGCGCGGACTGGGACAGACCCTGGCAGCTAGAAGAAACACCACGCAGTGTCATGGTCTTTATTGGTCAGGAACTGCCAGAGGAAGAAATTCGTGCCGCTTTTGCCCGGCTACAGTCAGTCTGATAGGGATAATTTATAACCCGACCGTCTCTTTTAATGTTTTCAAATAACGACGACTGACAGGGACAATTTGGCCATCCCGCAATAACAGTTCCGCCTGATCTTCAAGGCGGATCTCTTTCAAGTAATTCATATTGACCAGATGCTGTCGGTGACAACGTAACAAAGAAGTGCGTGTTTCCAGAGTGCGTAAAGTCAGCTCAGTAAAGTTCTCTTGTCCGTCCCTGTTGGTAACATAAACGCCGCCTATCCGGCTACTGACAAAAGCAACATCTTCCAGCTGTAACAACCAGATCCTATTACTGCTAATGCAAGGGATAAACTTAAGTGGCTGCTGATACTGCGAAAGCTGAGTAATATCCTGAGTCTGCTGCCCTACGCGCAACCTTTCCAGTGTTTTCTGTAACCGGGCAGCCTGGATAGGTTTAAGCAGATAGTCAAAAGCGCATTGTTCAAAGGCCTGCAACGCATATTCTTCAAAAGCGGTCAAAAAAACGATATGGGGTCGATGTTGCTGATCAAGCATTCCCACCATTTCCAGGCCGCTAATTCTCGGCATCTGGATATCAAGGAAGACAATATCGGGACGCACTTTATGGATCATACCGATAGCCTCGATGGCATTAGCGCACTCGCCGACTATCTCAATATCGCTTTCATCCTGTAACTGCAAACGTAAGTTTTCCAGCGCCAGCGGTTCGTCATCAACGAGTAACACTCTTAACATGCAGTTTCTCCGGTCGGTAGACGTAACGTCACACGGGTAAAATAGTCAGGGTCACAACTCACAGAAATACCGTAGTCGTCACCAAATCTGGCTCGCAGACGTTTATCCACTAAACTCATACCTAATCCTCCCTCTGTATTAGTACTGGTTCCGATACCATTCGGCTGGTAAAGCCCGGCATTATCCTCCACTTCAACAAACACACCGTCATTCTGACGATAAGCGCGAATGACGATATTACCGTTACTTAATAACTGGGATGTTCCGTGTTTAATAGCATTTTCCACTAATGGCTGTAGAGTAAATGCTGGGAGTTTATGAAAATAGAATTCATCAGCCACCTGCAAATCGACCTTAAGCTGTGTCGGAAAGCGGGCAAGTTCAATTTGCAGATAAGCGTTTACATGCTCAAGTTCTTCTTCCAGCGTCACCACTTCCGCTGAACGCTTAAGATTCTTACGGAAAAAGGTCGACAGATACTGGACTAATTGTCCCGCTTTATCACTGTCCTTACGGATAACCGCTAGCAAGGTATTCAGTGCATTAAATAAAAAATGCGGATTCACCTGGGCATGCAGTAGCTTAATTTCTGACTGCGCTAACAGTGCTTTTTGTTGTTCAAATTTACCCGCCAGGATTTGGGCCGATAACAGCTGAGCAATGCCTTCACCCAGAGTACGGTTAATCGAGCTAAATAATCGGTTACGCACCTCATAGAGTTTGATAGTGCCAATAACTTGCTGGTTCTCACCCCGCAGGGGAATAACCAAGGTTGAGCCGAGTTTACAATTAGCCTGCAGTGAACAACGATAAGGTAGCTCATTACCATCAGCATATACCACCTCATTATTTTCAATCGCCCGCAAGGTATATTGAGAGCTAACGGGTTTACCCGCTAAATGGTGATCATCACCAATTCCGGTAAATGCCAGCAATTTTTCTCTGTCGGTAATAGCCACGGCACCAATATCGAGCTCTTTTAACAGTACCTGCGCCACTTTCATACTGTTCTCTTCATTAAATCCCTGGCGTAGTATCCCTTCAGTTGAAGCCGCCACTTTTAAGGCTGTTGCAGAGAATGCCGAGGTATATTTTTCAAACATGGCGCGCTTGTCGAGTAAAATGCGCATAAACATCGCTGCCCCGACGGTATTGGTCACCATCATCGGTGCCGCGATATTACTGACCAAATGTACGGCATCATTAAAGGGACGGGCAATCAGGACAATAATCACCATTTGCAGAATTTCCGCAACGAAGGCCACCGTACCGGCGACTAACGGACTAAACAGCTTATCAGTTCGCCCGCGTTTGACGAGAATACTGTGGAGCAACCCACCCATTAACCCTTCGGCAATAGTCGAGATCATACAGCTCAGTGCAGTCATTCCGCCCATGGTATAGCGGTGGATACCGCCAGTCAGTCCAACCAGTCCGCCGACGACGGGGCCACCTAATAGCCCACTCATAACCGCACCTATCGCACGCGTATTAGCAATAGAGTCTTCTATATGCAGGCCAAAATAGGTTCCCATGATGCAGAAGATAGAAAATGTGATGTAGCATAATAATTTGTGGGGTAAACGAACAGTGACCTGCACTAACGGGATAAATAAGCGCGTTTTGCTCATCAGCCAGGCAATAACCAAAAATACACACATTTGCTGCAGCAACAGTAAGACTAGATTCAACTCATACATTCTTGATTATCCGCGACCCAACAAGTTAATACCTTTTGAATGAAATGTTGACGCATGGACTGAGCGTGGTGTTAAAGCGCAGGTTCTGACAACATATGATGCAATACAGCGTTTATCTGCACTGCCTGAGTGCTTATTATATTGCAGTTAGCCTGAGGATACACAGAACATTATCCGGATTATGCAACCTGCACCCGGAAGCATACCGAGGTTCATGCGGAGCATGACAGATAAAAAATCTGACCTGATACAGATAAGCCATTAAGATATCCTGGCGTATTAAAAGAACAGGGGTCATATGCAGATACCGTAGTAGCCGCAAGGAGAGCAAAAACCGTATTACGCTTTAAGCCGTATCGGTGACCGTTGGAATTCTGCTGTAAAACGTGCTGGTATTCGTCGCTGCAATCCGTACCATACACTCACACTTTCGCATGCGGGTTTTACCGCAGGCGCTAACCCGTCTTTTATTGCTAATCAGATGGGGCATAAAAACGCGCAGATGGCGTATAAACTCTATACCGCATGGAAAGAAAAGATGAATAATGAACGGGTGGAAATGCTGAATGAAAAGCTGGAAGGTTAAAAACAGCTTTGTTCCACCGGTTCCCCATTTGATATTCGAGTAACCATTAAATGATTAACAATCAACAAGAAAACAAAAAAGATCAGTACAATCTTAACAAATTACAGAAGCGTCTGCGCCGTAACGTTGGCGAGGCGATTGCTGATTACAATATGATTGAAGAAGGCGACCGTATTATGGTTTGCCTGTCCGGCGGTAAAGACAGCTACACGATGCTGGAGATCCTTCGTAGTCTGCAAAAAAGCGCCCCGATTAATTTTAGCCTGGTGGCCGTTAACCTTGATCAAAAACAGCCAGGTTTTCCGGATCATATTCTGCCTGCCTACCTCGAAAATGAAGGCGTGGAATACAAAATTGTGACTGAGAATACCTACGCGATTGTCAAAGAGAAAATCCCTGAAGGAAAAACCACTTGCTCGCTGTGTTCCCGCTTGCGTCGTGGCATCCTTTATCGTACTGCCACTGAATTAGGGGCCACCAAAATTGCCTTGGGTCATCATCGCGACGATATTGTTCAGACACTATTTTTGAACATGTTCTATGGCGGTAAGATGAAGGGAATGCCACCAAAACTGATGAGTGATGACGGCAAACATATCGTTATTCGCCCATTAGCCTATTGCCGTGAAAAAGATATTGCACGGTTTGCTACTGCCCGTCAGTACCCCATCATTCCTTGTAACCTCTGTGGTTCGCAGCCTAATTTACAGCGTCAAGTCATTGGTGACATGTTGCGGGACTGGGACAAACGTTATCCGGGACGAGTAGAAACCCTGTTTAGTTCGATGCAAAACGTGGTGCCTTCCCATCTCTGTGATACTGACCTGTTTGATTTTAAAGCTATCACGCATGGCTCTGAAGTTATTAACGGCGGAGATTTAGCCTTCGACAGAGAAGAACTGCCTTTGCAACCGGCAGGCTGGCAGCCTGAAGAAGATTCTGAGATGTCAGTACAGCGTCTTGATATTCTTGAAATTAAATAGTCCGTTCTCCTCTCCCTGCATGGGGGAGGTTTTTTCCCGACGCAGATAAAAAAAAGCCGACTGATTAAAGTCGGCATCATCAGAATTAATTGTGCTATGCATTAATTCTTAGAAGAAAGTAAGACAAATATGGAGCACAACGCCCATCACTCGCTTGACGTTGTATTCACCTGCGAGATGAATTATTGCTTAACTCTGCCAGCTGTTTCTTGATTTTTCTCAAGTTAATGGTTGTTTACCCTTGGGACAGAGTAATTTTGCCGTTTAAATCCATTTTCTGCGATACAACCAGCCAGTCACACAGCCAATAATCACAACCAGAGCAATACAGAACAGAGCGAAAGAAAATGTCCCGTCTGAACCAGGAATACCACCCAGGTTGACACCAAAAAGCCCGGTTAAAAAAGTGCTGGGTAAAAAAACCATCGCCAACAGAGACATCGTATACGTTCGTCTTTCCAAAGCTTCTTGCATCAGCTGTGAAATTTCATCGGTCATTACCGCAGTACGCGCAATACAGGAATCAATCTCATCCAGCCCTCTTCTGCCCAGGCGGTCAGCGATATCCTGCATCAAACGACGTTGATCATCACTGAGCCAGCTAATACGATCGCTGGCCAGCCGAGCATAAACATCACGCTGAGGAGCCATATAACGACGCATAACAATCAGTTGTTTACGCAGTAATGCCAGTGTTCCGCGCGGGGGGACTTTTTGATCCAGCAAATCATCTTCAAGATCGATGATCCTGTCATGGAGATGATCAACAAAATCACTTGCATGGTCGGTTAACGCATCACACACACTCACCAGCCAGCTCCCGCTTGACGTCGGGCCACTCACTTCCCGCAACAAGATCACTTATCACATCGTCCAGCGCCAGTATGGTCCGCTGGCAAGTGGTGATGATCAGACGGTCATTCATAAATAATGGCATTGCGACCATCTGTTCAGCCCGCTCTTCAGTACTGCCATTAACACAGCGCAGAGTAATTAATGCCCCCTCACCCTGCCGGGATACACGAGGCCGCAAACCTTCGCCGGTCAGTGCATCACGTATATTATCAGGAATGAGGGGCGTCGATGCGAGCCAGTCAGCACTACTCTGGTTGGTATAATTGAGATGCAGCCAGCAAGGATGTTCACTATCAATGACGCTGTCACTGTCGATGGGCCGGGCTTCTCCCTTACCATCCAGTTGCCAGGCAAAAATTGCATCCGGCACATTGAGTTCACTACCTTTGATGACATCCACTTCTACTTTCCTTATCTTTAATCTCTCTGTTCATTGTCTGGCTGAATTCAGCCGTAAATCACAAAATGTTCTTCGGCAAGTAAAACTTGCGCTTATCATTGTTAATAAATACAACATTTTTGTTTTGTTTTTACTCTTTAATGTTGGTTTACAGTGTTACCATTAATCACGCCAGATAAAAACAGAGGTTATATATGTTCAGATATCCCATCACGGTCTCTTTTGATGATGAAACCGGAGAATATGAGATAAGTTATCGCGATTTTACCGATCTCTATTCCACTGCACTAACCGAAGATGACGTTGAGCTGGAGGCAAAAGATGGGCTGACCGCTTTTATTGCTGATTTGATTGAATCACGGATACCCGTTCCAGCCCCCTCACCTATAGAAACAGGTGATATCACAGTCCATCTGCCGGTTCTGACTTGTTTAAAAATAGCACTGCACAACGCCATGATTAATACAGGTACAAGAAAAATCGATCTGGCGAGAAAATTGAATCAGAAAGGTCCACAAATAGACCGTTTACTGGATGTCGAGCATGCATCTAAGGTTGAAACCCTGGAACAAGCTTTATATCTGTTAGGTTACGAAGTCTCAGTATCGATAGCCAAACTTCCCTGAACCTTTACGGGTGTCACTGGCACCCACTACGAAAAACACTAGCAGTCTCAGAATAACCATACCATAACAGATGCTTAGCATCATCTGTGGGCACTCTTTATTCCCCGCTGGATAAAACTGCCCCGCATCCGTCATTCTCATTTACGCCAACAATACTTATAAAGCATACAGACAGACTGCGATGCAGCAAGTGGAACTTAAATAACATTCACTGCATCCATCGGTCTGCCATACTCACCATTAGATTATGACCTGATGTATTAATCGACATTCCACAATGTTTCATCGAGTTGAAGGACGATGTTTTCTCCTGCCAGCTCATAATTAGCACTTCCTTGAGCCTGGAAAAAATCATTCTGGTCATGACAAGGCGCGAAGTAATTTATCTGACACTGATAGGTCACCTGTCCGTCCGACAGACCCGTGACGCTAAAGGTTCCTTCCACCACGGCATATCGCGTATCCCCCCCATATGCAGAGAGGATCGCACCATCAAATAGTCCGGAATGAGCTTCGAATACGGCTTTTAATGCAAAATTATCTTCTGGCGAAGTGCCATTAAGTGGGATGAGGTAGTTTTTTACGTCAGACATTAATATCTCCCTTGTGAGCGAGGTTTATCTTCATACACTGAATAGTCTCTGGCGCCGGGTAGCACGATAACGATGATACTACTCCGCACTTATTGCCGTTACAAAGGATTCATTTTTAGCAAGAGTGAGGAAGAACCAGGCGACGGGTTACAGGTAAAGCGAGTCATAGACGTACCACTTGGTGACCTGACAATATCTCCTTGCTGCTACACAGAAAAATCCACTTATCCGATCCTTGATGACATATTTATGACGTCAATTGTTGTTTAATGCTGTACTGAGGCTGACCTCTCCGGCGCAGGAGAAAATATTTTTTTGTTACCAAACAGGCTAGTTACATCAAGCTGTCATATTTATGATGAATTGTATGATCTGTTTTCTATTACTCTGATTGATATACGTCCTGAAGCTATCGTCGATTAATAATCTCCGGAAGGTGGCGTTATGAAACTGATTAATCGTAGTAAACACTCATCAGCAGGAAGCCGGGCATGTGATGCTGCCCTATCCACTCACCATGCAAAATACGGGAACTATGGCAGACAGAAATCCCGCACTAATTACACTGTCTCGGTAGACGGTATGAAAATAACCGTTGAGGTTATCAATCGCTCATCCAGTTACGTTGCCACTGCAATGAATGGATTCCGTAAACTCCAGAACCTACCCGCCCATACCAGCTAATATTAAAAACAGCTCAGACAATACAGCCCGGGTAACCCTTGAAACCCGGGCCTCTAAAAATGAGGGGATCACCCCTCCACGGGCATCACCCCATGCCATATTTTAACCTAAATCGTTCACTAACTTAGTATTAGGATCGCCAGCGCCAGTAATGGCCACACTTTTCCCCAGTTTGATACTTAGGATAAGGATCCCTTCTTGCAGGGATCCTCGCGTTACTTTTTACGCTGTCGTCTCAGTCTGATGACTGTCGCCGACAGGTTGCGAAATTTCTAATACAACCGGAATATTTTTATAAGCGGGTATGCCACTTTGTGGGTCAAAATTATTCAGTGCGATTAGATTATTCGATTCAGGAAAATAGGTTGCCACACAGCGAGAAGCCATATCATGAATAACAATCTGAAGATTATCGAGCCGTCGATGTGTTTTATTCTGCTGTTTATCCAGCGCAATAACGTTAACTCTGTCACCAGCCACCAACTGCTGCTTCGTCGCTTCATCTTGGCTGATAAACAACACGTCACGCTGACCAAAAATGCCCCGATAGCGGTCATCTAAACCATAGATGGTCGTGTTGTATTGATCATGGCTTCGCACCGTCGCCAGCACCAGTTCACTGGCATTTGCCGATTCAGGATCTTCAAGTAATCCTTCGGTGGTAAAAAAGTTGGCCCGGCCTGATGCAGTGGCCCATTTACGCTCAGATGCAGAGTTGGTCAAATGAAAACCACCAGGCTGAAGGATCCTTTCATTATAATTATCAAATCCGCTTAAGACCGCCTCCATCGCATCGCGTATCTGATTATAATCATCGACCATTCCTTGCCAGTCCACTTTCGTATTTGGCAATGTCGCTTGAGCAAGACCCGCAACAATCGCGCACTCAGACTTAAGATAAGGACTCGCTGGCTCTAACATGCCCCGGGAAGCATGTACCATCGACATAGAGTCTTCGACAGTTATCGCCTGTTCACCACTTTTCTGTCTATCACGTTCAGTACGGCCCAGGACAGGAAACAGGAAAGTGTTACGCGCGGTTAGCAAATGAGAACGATTTAATTTAGTGCCCAAGTGTACAGCCAGGTCGAGTTTTTTCATCCCGCTAAAACAGGCATCCTGATCCGGCATGGCTACCGCCAGGTTACCGCCCATACAAATGAGTGCCTTTGAACGACCTTCCGATATGGCTTGCATACTCGCCACAGCAGCATGACCAAATTTCGCTGGTGGGGTAAAACCAAAGCGCGCCTCAAGCTTTTGTAAAAAGGACTTGCTTGGTTTTTCGGTTATCCCTACGGTGCGATCCCCTTGAACATTGGAATGCCCTCGCAGAGGGCAAATTCCGGCACCTTCACGGCCGATATTGCCTTTAAGCAGCAGTAAATTGACCAGCTGCTGAATGTTTTGCGTACCGTGCTGATGCTGGGTAATCCCCATGCCATAGCAAATAATCGTATTCTTAGCTTCCGCGTAAACAGCAGCAATCTCCTCAATATCTTGCTGAGTGATACCGCTGTGTTTAATGATATCTTTCCATGAGGTGCTCTGTACATCTTGTTTAAGCGCTTCAAAACCCGCGGTATGCTCTTGAATAAACGCGTAGTCTAATAATGCTGGTTTACCTTCCTGCTGCGCAATATCATCCCATCCTATCAGTGTTTTCATCACCCCTTTCATTAAAGCGGTATCACCACCAATGCGGACTTTATAGTAGTAAGTCGCTAATTCTGTCGACTGTAAGGTCAGCATCTCAACCGGGTCTTGCGGGGCTGTAAAACGTTCTAATCCTCTTTCTTTAAGTGGATTGATGGCAATTATCTTTCCGCCACGTTTAGAGACCTCACGCAGTGAGGTTAACATGCGCGGATGGTTGGTTCCCGGATTATGGCCAATACAGATAACCAGGTCAGCTTTATCAAAATCTTCTAACAGTACAGTGCCCTTACCTATCCCTATCGCTGCAGCAAGACCAACGCTTGTCGGTTCATGACACATATTTGAGCAATCGGGGAAATTATTGGTGCCATATTCGCGGGCGAAAAGCTGATAGAGAAATGCCGCTTCGTTCGAGGTTCTTCCTGAAGTATAGAATTCCACCACATCAGGGGAATCATAACTTGCCAGCCGCTGGCCGATTTGTTTAAACGCCTCATCCCAGCTGATTTCTTCATAGTGGTCAGTCTGTTGATTGTACTTTAATGGGTGCGTTAAACGTCCTTGATTCTCCAGATCATAATCAGCCCAGGACAACAGCTCGGTAACCGTATGTTCAGCCAGAAACTGAGGGGTGGTTCTTTTCTTGGTACTTTCCCATGCCATGGCCTTCGCGCCATTCTCACACATGTCGAATGATGCGCTATGTTTAGGATCCGGCCATGCACAGCCAGGACAGTCAAACCCCTGAGGTTTATTCATGTCGAACATGGCAATGAGGTCATGCCCTTCATTCATTTGCCCGCGAATTGCTTCTGCAACCGCTTTAAGCGCTCCCCAACCACCAGCAGGACCGGTATAGTTCTCTATTTTCTTATCCATTCCACATCCTTAATTTTATAATTAAGTGAATCACAGCGACGACATGCAACACAAAAATGTTCCTCTGCTTAATTCTATATCCAAAACCATGAGTTTTGCAGGGTAATATTTTTATTTTTCCAGGATTGATTATTGAGATCAATTTACGTGCTGAAAGGCGTCATTAGGTACAAGGCAAATGAGCACAGTGATGATATCTATGAGCATCGTCGTTCAGGCAAGCCAGCGGCTAAATGAAGAAGAGGAAAAATAGGGTGACACCGAAAATGGAAAATAATTCCATATAAGTTAATATGTTGTCTCATAGCGTTAACTCCGTATTTTCAGTAAACTCTTTACCTGCATCATTTTCCTGCCATTCCTCATGACCTAAACTTGTTTTACTGTAAATAACCTGCATGTTTCCGTGAAGGTAGCTAACGGGGGTTTATCCCTGCAAGGCGGAAATAGTCGCGCCAAGTATTGATAAAGTTATTTCCCCCTTAGTTTATCTTTATTATTAGGTAGGGGTTTATTGAATTTACCCATAGGCCTCTAAGGATATATAGCCAAACTCGTCAACAGCTGTACCTTGTTTGATGTCAGGCTATTATTATTCATAATGTCATGTGGATTTTAAGAATTCATATTTACTGTATTACATTAAGAATAACTTTAAATAAAAACTAATAACGCACACTAATAACAACCCTTAATCTTTACCCCGGTAGCGGATGCTGGACACCAAGGGAGTACCGCTGCGAATAAGCTTCGTGATGGCGATAAAGCGGATACGGGATGGACTCATCGCTGAGGAAACCGGAGACAATTCCGACGAAAATGAGGTGAATGCGGAAGAATGTGCAACAGTTCATCCTGCCGGAGAAAAGAAAACGCAAGAGGCAATGGCGCTGTAAGTCGCGCCATTACTGGATTTTTATGAGATTAGTCTAGGCAGGATAGAGCTATTGACTGCTCCCCGCCCGCATTGGGCGAGACTTTACGCGCTTAATCGGTAAACGATTAATGTTTAACGATATACATCATCCGGCTATAGGCGATATCCTCAGGGTTATTAATCGGATAGCCTTTTAACCACGGCTTAATCAGGCGCCCATTGGTATATTGATAGATTGGCGCGATCGGCGCTTGTTCCTGCAATATTTTTTCTGCCCGATTATAGTCCTGATTACGCGCTTTAGCAGTCGTCGCGATTACCGCCTGGTCCAGTATTTTGTCATAGGCGGGTGATTTAAATCGTGAAATATTACCGCTATGCGTTGATCCCTGCAGGGTTAAGAAGGTTGAGGGTTCATTATAATCCCCGACCCAGGATGCCCGAATAACGTCAAAATTACCGGTATTACGGCTGTCGATATAGGTTTTCCACTCCTGATTCTGTAACTTGACGTCTACGCCCAGATTTTTCTTCCACATTGCGGCGATGGCGATGGCTATTTTCTGATGGTTCTCTGAGGTGTTATACAACAAAGTCAAATCAAGTGGTTTATCCGGTCCATAACCTGCTGCACGTAACAGCATTTTCGCCTGCGCATTAAGCTCTTCCTGACTCATCTCTTCAAAGGGTGAGGGGTCTGCTGTAAAACCGGCGGTGACTTCCGGGGTAAAGTGCCAGGCGGGTTTTTCACCCGTTCCGAGAACTTTATCTGCCATTAACCGGCGGTCAATCGTCATATTCAATGCCTGGCGGACTCTGACATCTGCCGTCGGTCCTTTCTCAGTATTGAACGCATAGTAATAGGTGCCAAGTTGTGGCGGGGTATAAACTTCACCTGGAATATCTTGCTTAAGTTTTTGATACAACGCTTTAGGAAATGACTCTGTGATATCAATGTCCCCTGCCAGATAGCGTTTTGTCGCAGCAGATTCCTGATTAATGGGAACAAAGGTGACTGTATTCAGCACCGTTTTGTCGTTATCCCAATAATTAACATTGCGTACTGCCACTAATTTTTCATTAACTACGCGGTCCTGTAACGTATAGGCTCCGTTCCCCACCAGTTTTCCCGGTTTTGTCCACTCAGCGCCATATTGTTCAATCACATGACGTGGTACAGGATAAAGAGAAGCGTTGACGGTAAGGTTTGGGAAGTAAGGTACCGGTTTATCAAGCTGAATACGCAGGGTTTTATCGTCAACGGCTGTCACACCCAGTTTATCTACTGGCATTTTACCGTCGATAATCTCCTGAGCATTCTGGATACCTGCAAGTGCGGCAAACCAAGCAAAGGATGAGGTATTGGCAGGATCGACCAGTCGCTGCCAGCTATAAACAAAATCCTGTGCGGTCAGCGGGCTGCCATCAGACCAACGGGCATTGTCGCGTAAGGTAAAGATCCACGTACGGTTATCATTGCTTTGCCAGCGTGAAGCCACTCCTGGCACAATCTCACCGTTCTCGGTTTGATTGGTCAGACCTTCAAACAAATCTCGTATTACCTGAATTTCCGGTAAACCCACTATTTTGGCCGGATCAAGGCTGGCTGGTTCGTCTTTAATGTGACGGACTACCTCCTGACGTTCGGCAAGCACGGTTCCGGGAGGAACATCCGCTGCCCAAGCTGGCTGAAGGAGCGCAGTCAGAGCTAATGCGCAACAACTAAACCGAAGGGTTCTTTTCATCATTTTTTCTATCCGTATCAGAGTTATGCGCAAAAAGTTAAGTGTAGGGTACTGTACCTTAATTGATTAATTTAATTCCAGGAAAACTGTCACATCTCGGAAAATAGCCTAGTGTAAAATGGTATCAACAGGTTGGTTTTTCGTATCCCTGACTTGCACTCGGACTTTTTCTGGTAAAACATGGTACTGATATGACATATCAGTTGGTTATTCATAAGGATGATTATGACCCTCACCCGACCACGTCATCAACGCGGCCATTTACCCGCGGGCTATAAGCAGTATGGAAACTCAGTATTAGGCGCTCCATTGCTCTACTTTCCGGCAACAACCACCAACGATAATACCGGGCTCATTATTGCTGGTACACACGGTGATGAGAATGCGGCGATGGTGGCACTCTCTTGTGCATTACGTACGCTCAAACCGGGTACGCCTCACCATCATGTGGTGCTGGCTGTCAATCCTGATGGTTGCCAGCTCGGGCTACGTGCCAATGCTAATGGCGTTGATCTGAATCGTAACTTTGCCAGTACTAACTGGCAGTCAGGTGAAACGGTTTATCGCTGGAATAGTCAGGCCACTGAGCGGGATGTCATTCTCTCTACCGGTCAGACACCTGCTTCTGAGCCTGAAACACAGGCTCTGTGCCAGCTGATAGATACCTTACAACCCGCATGGGTGGTTTCGTTTCATGACCCCCTTGGCTGCATTGACGATCCTCAGCACTCTGATTTGGGACAATGGCTGTCCGACAGTTTTCAGTTACCCCTGGTCTCTGATGTTGGGTATGCTACACCGGGTTCCTTTGGTAGCTGGTGTGCTGAGCGGAACCTGCCCTGTATTACTGCCGAGTTTCCGCCTGTCTCGGCAGATGAGGCCAGTGAACGTTATCTCGATGCTATGATCAATCTGCTACGCTGGACAGCCCGCTAAAGCGAAAGCCGACCGCAGGAAAATGCCAGGCCTGGCTGCACATCGTTCATCAGCCAGGTTGGACCATCAAGGTCAGCAAAACGAGCATTGACGGCCAGAGGGAGTACCGCATTAATTGCGCGAGAGCTACAGAGCATGCAACCGACCATAATCGTAAAACCCTGCTCACGCGCGTCACTGGCCAGCAGTAGAGCTTCTGTCAGCCCGCCTGTTTTATCCAGTTTAATATTCACCATCTCATAACGCCCGGCCAGAGAGCTAAGACTGGCGCGCGTGTGACAACTTTCATCAGCACAAATCGGCAGTGGATGAACAAACAGATCCAGAGCCTCATCCTGCTGCGCGAGTAGCGGTTGTTCCAGCATTGCCACCTTTAATTCAGCCAGCCGCTGACAACGCGCCTCTAGCCCTTCAGGCTCCCATGACTCATTCGCATCCACTATCAGGGTTGCTTCAGGAACCGCGTTGCGAATTGCCGTCATACGTTCATTTACCTGATGGTTATCAAGTTTTATCTTCAGTAACGAGGCTCCGTTTTCCCATAACCGAGCAGCTGCTGTCGCCATCTGTTCCGGGCTACCTATGCTAACAGTCTGAGCAGTATTCAGTTGTGACGGTAAACTGACTGCCAGTAAAGAGGCTAAACTACTCCCCGCTTTTGCGGCTTCAAGACTCCATAACGCACTGTCCACCGCATTGCGTGCCGCCCCGGCAGGCAATAGCCTTTGTAGCTGTTCGCGACTTATTCCTTGTTCCAGTGCCGGAATAACATCTTGAATTTGATCCAGTACTCCCTGCTCGCTTTCTCCATAGCGGGGATAAGGCGTACACTCTCCGATACCAGACAGCCCGTTTTCTGTTATTTCTACCACGACCACCCGAGCTTCACTTCTTACACCCCGGGCGATAACAAATGGGGTATGCAGTGGAAAGCCTTGCGGATAACATTTGATTGTTCTCATACACCCTCTTTGATCGAAAAAATGGCTAACGGCTGAAGTTTTAACGATAACGCAAGTTTTTTATATTCATTCATTGAATCCTGGAATACACTGCCCCTGGTGTTAATTCAATGTAAAAGGAAAAGTTGACATGTCACAAACAGTTCATTTTCAAGGCAACCCGGTAAAAGTTTCTGGTCAGATCCCACAAACCGGAAGCAAAGCGGCTCCCTTTACCCTAGTCGGCAAAGATCTTTCCGACGTTTCCCTGAGTCAGTACGCTGGAAAACGTAAAGTATTGAACATTTTCCCAAGCATTGATACCGGCGTTTGCGCGGCATCAGTACGTAAATTTAATCAGCTCGCTACCGAACTGGATAATACCACTGTCCTGTGTATTTCTGCTGATCTGCCTTTCGCCCAGTCCCGCTTCTGCGGCGCTGAAGGCCTGAGCAACGTGGTAACATTGTCCACGCTGCGTCATCCTGATTTCCAGCAAACCTACGGTGTAAACTTGGAAGACAGCGCACTGAAAGGGCTGACTGCTCGTGCCGTTATCGTATTAAATGAGCAAGATGAAGTTATTTTCAGCGAATTAGTGAATGAAATCACTACTGAACCTGACTATGCAGCGGCTCTGGAAGCGCTGAAAGCGTAATGCAAAATGCCCCGTTAATACGGGGCATTTGAAGGTTAGCAAAAGAGGCGAAATTGATTTTCGCCTCTTTTTTCTCTTTGGCCTGTTACTCTTCGGTCTTTTTCTGGCTCAGACCATATTCCCGTAGTTTATTCGCTACCGCAGTATGAGAAACGCCTAATCGTTTTGCCAGTTTACGCGTACTCGGATAACTGCGATAAAGCTGCGTCAGTACGGAGCGTTCGAATCGGCTAATGATATCATCCAGCGATCCTTGTACCGCCTCTTCACCAACGGCAATCTGTGCCGCATCAAAGTCAGGTAAGACAATATCCTGAGTACGTAATTCATAACCATTCAATTGCGTCAGTGCCCGATAAAGCGTGTTCTTTAACTGACGAACGTTACCCGGCCAGCCATACTGGGTAAGCATGCCGCTTAAATCATTGGCCAGTTTCGGACGCTCCACCCCTTGTTCATCGGCAAAGCGAGCCACAAAGAGTTCAGTCAACGGCATGATGTCTTGCGGGCAATCCCGCAGAGGTGGCAGTACCAGGGTTAAGACATTGAGTCGATAGTACAAATCTTCGCGAAACAGTCCTTTTTGCACCAGCTCGACCAGATTTTTTTGCGTGGCACAAATCACCCGTACATCGACGTTAACTTCATGATCTTCGCCGACACGACGGAAGGTGCCGTCATTCAGAAAGCGCAATAATTTAGTCTGCATTTGGGGTGACATTTCACCGATTTCATCCAGCAAAACGGAGCCACCATTGGCCTGTTCAAAAAAACCTTTCTTACCTTCCAGCGCGTTAGCATAGGCTCCTGCGGCATGACCAAAGAGTTCACTTTCAATCACATCATCGGGAATCGAACCGCAGTTGAGTGCAAGGAAAGGCTTCTGTGCCCGAGGTCCACTTTTATGACAAGCCTGGGCAAATAAGTCTTTTCCGGTACCGGTATCGCCGATAATCAGTAGCGGTGCATTAAGCAAAGCCAGTTTACGTGCCTGCTCAACGATATGGCGCATTTTTGGACTCACGGCGACGATTTGATTAAAAGCGTCCATATCGTAGTGAGACAAGGTCTGAAGCTGACGCCCCATTCTCACTGTGGAACGGAGCATCACCACAGCACCAATCAGCACAGGTATTCCCGCTTCATCGTCAAGATTAACCGGTGTAATTTCCATCAGGAAATGCTGCCCATTAATTATCTGATGTTCGGTATGAGAGGCTTGTGGGGAGCTTTCCAGCCAGCGCGAGAAATTAAAATCATGGATAAGGGTCGTTATCTGGCTATTGCACAGACGTTCTTCCGACAGACCAAACAGAGTACAACTCGCCGGGTTAGCTCGCTCAATACGGCTTTTTAAGTCCAGAGACAGGACCGGTTCTGGCAGTGCTTCTAACAATGCGCTCAGGGCGCGATGCTCCAGTTCCGACGGCAGCCAGGCACTGGTACGTACATCGGTAACACCCGGAATACGACGGATTTCAGCCATCAGTCGGCTGAAAGATTCAAAATCAAGAGTCGAGAAATTAAGGTATATACGCCCAATTGGATCAATTTCAATACCGCGGAGATCAATACCGTGCAGCACTAATAAATCAAGCAACTCACGAGTCAAACCAAGACGATCCTGACAAAAAACTTCCAGACGCATGCAGGTGACCTTATTTCATACTAAAAATAGTTTGGATTAACTGATAATACTCCACTTCACGCCGCGCAAAAAGCGGCGTGTCATGAATAGTTGACAGTAGACTGGAAATCAAGCCATCAATCATAAAATTCTATCTCTGTTCAGCGAGAAATCTTTTCTGCTGTCAGCGGATCTTTCACCTTGGTTTTACTGAATATCTCTTTTATCTGTCCCAAGAGCTGTTTACGGAAATCACCAAGCCGTGGTTTATCATTTTCAAGCCAAGGTAACGGACGGCATAACTCCATCGCTTTTATTCCCAGCCGCGCAGTTAACAGCCCGACGCCCAGGCCTTGGGCTGCACGGGTTGAGAGTCGTGCGGTGATATCCTGAGACATCAGATCCATCCCGGCATCAACCGCGAATTCACTGGCACCCGCAACCGCAATATTCACCAGCACCATACGAAACAAGCGAATACGGCTGAAATAACCCAACTCAATGCCATACAGTGACGCAATGCGATTTACCAGCCGGATATTACGCCAGGCAATAAACGCCATATCCACCAGCGCTAACGGACTGACTGCAATCATCACCGTAGATGCCGCAGCGGAACGACTAATTTCCCTACGTGCCTGTTCATCCAATACTGGCTGAACCCACTGAGCGTAAAGCGTGACCACTTCCCGGTCATTATGTGTTTCATGCAGGGCACTCCGCCAGCGTTGCAGAGCTGGATGCCCCTGATCCAGCCCTGCCTGCTGCGCCAGCTTTTCGCAAAACTGACGCCCTTTCCCGATCCCCTGACTGTCAAGCAGTTCACGCGCTTCGTCTCTTTCATCCGCACGCTGACGCAAACGCCACAGTCGGCGCCACTCACTCACCACTGAACCGACACCGGCAACAACGATGAGGCCGCCTGCTGCCCCCGCGCTCAGTGCAATCCAGTCCCGAACCTCCCAGGCACGATAAAGCCATTGCCCTCCCTGGGCGACAACACTGAGACCAAATAACGCCAGACCACAGATAACCAGACGTCTCCAGAGGCTCCGTTTTGGCCGCAATGCCGACACAATAGTCTCTTCGAACCGGTTCTCATCAACTTCTGTCTGGAGTTCTTCGGCTGTGAAATATTCTGACTCCTGCTCGCTAAAAGTACGGGCAGTTTTTCCGCTTACCAGTGGCTCATCATCCTGATTCACCGGGAAGTCAATGCGCGGTTTAATAGGCTGGCTCATCGCAACTTATCTCCGATTAAAAATTCCAGCGCGGCATCCAGGCGGATATGCGGTAACGGGGTATCAAGTGTCATGGTTTGAGGGCGAAACGCTTCAAACTGGAATTGCTGAGCTTGCCAGAAATCTGCCCCGGGTAAACGAGGAGGAACATCACCAGGATAGACGGTTAAGGGCATACCATCAGACAGTCGTTCCCCACGTAAAGCGGGAACTTTCTCTCCGTCAACAGTCACAATGCCACTTTTCGTCGCCTGTACCGAAGCCAGCCCCATACAATCCATATTGATCCCTTCGAAAGCCGCATGCTGTCGCGCCTCTTGCACCAGTTGCTGAAGCAGTGAAACCAGATTGCTATGTTGATCTACCGTCACATGATCGGCCTTAGTCGCAGCAAACAGTAATTTGTCGATAACCGGTGAAAACAGGCGTCGAAACAGCGTTCGCTGTCCATAATGAAAACTTTGCATCAACTGGCTCAACGCCAGCCGCATATCATTGAAGGCCTGAGGACCACTGTTAAGCGGTTGCAGGCAGTCCACCAGAACAATTTGCCTGTCAAAACGGACAAAATGATCTTTATAAAATCCTTTAACGACCTTGTCGCAGTAGTAATTAAAGCGTGCATTTAGCATGCCAAAGTTTGTATTTTTATCCGCCTGGGCCAGTTTCGCTTCGCCTGCCTGGTCAATATTGGGCCAGGGGAAAAATTGCAGCACCGGCGCTCCGGCTAAATCACCGGGTAAAATAAATCTTCCCGGCTGAATAAAGTGCAAACCTTCATTTTTACAGACTTGAAGATAATCGGTCCAGGCCTCAGCTATTGATGCCAGCTGACTCTCGTCTGCTGGCGCAAAAGGATCTAGCTTCGCACAGCGTGACCGCCATTCGGCACTCCACTCAACACGCGCACCCTGGATCATTTCGGTCATCTGTCGCGACCAGCTTAAGTAATCCTGAGCCAGCATCGGTAAATCAAGCAACCACTCGCCGGGATAATCGACGATTTCCAAATACAGCGTTGACGTCTCTTTTATATGACGCAAGACGCTGTTTGCTGAGCGATAACGTATTGCAAGACGCATTTCACTCACACCACGCGTGGCTGTTGGCCAGGACGGCGGCGAGCCATAGAGCTGCGCTAACCCCTGATCATAGGTAAAACGCTGTAAGCCAAAATCACGCTGAGCGACCCGCTTAACCCCAAGTAAGCGCCCTTCCCGCGCTGCACTGAGTAATGGCAGACGAGCGCCAGTATGCGTATTTAATAGTTGGTTAACCAGCGAAGTAATAAAAGCCGTTTTACCGCTGCGACTTAAACCCGTCACCGCCAGGCGTAAATGCCGGTCAACGCCACGGTTAACCCATGCACTGAGTTCATTCTTGATTCGGTTCATCGCTATCCTGGTTATTAACAGACTCAATCGTCAGATTATTAATTGTAATCAAAGCCGTGCCAGGCAACCATGAGATTATTAAGGAGAACAGACTGAAAAGTGGTAACACGTCAACGTGATATGCTGACGCGCTATTCAGAGTTTACGAAAATTACTGCGTAAAGTGTAAGTATCGGAGGTCACATAACGTTCCATCGCTCGTAGCCTCTGCTCCCCAGCGGCCAGTTCTCTGTCCATTGTGTTTAATAATTCCCGGGCACTGGAGCGACTCTTTTGTTGCTGGCAATCCACGGGCATTGGGTCGAGTAAAAATGTCAGTGCGATATATCCGACAATGACAAAAAACGTGAATCCGAAACAAAATGCCAGAATAGTAATCAGTCTAACCAGTTGCACTGGAACATCGAAATACTGGGCAATACCGGCACAAACGCCTTTAATTTTTCCCTGTTCCGGAATACGCCATAATTTACGGCCTTGAGTGGATGCTCTCATCAATTATTCCTCCAGCCAGTATGTTCGGTATCAAGGATCTGCTCCAGGGACTGAATACGTTCCCGCATTTGTCGCGCTTCATCAGTCAACTGCACCAATTTTTGCCGTTCACCGGAAGACAGGCTGCCTGAGGAACGATTGCTGTAGTATAACCAGAGCCAGAGCGGAGCAATAAAAAGCAAAAATATTGTCAGGGGTATCGCAATAAAAAGCGCGGTCATAAGTTCTCCTTACTTGTCAGTCTGACGGAGATGCGCATCCCCGTCAGACTGAATATACTGCATTGTTAGTCGCGTCCAGTATTCATTTTAGCTTTCAACGCCGCAATCTGAGCACTAATTTCGTCGTCCGCTTTCAGTTCAGCAAACTGAGTATCCAAGGTCGTCGGTTTACCAAAGCGCTGGCTCTCTGCTTCCGATTCCATCTGGTCAATGCGACGTTCAAATGACTCAAAACGGGCCATCGCCTGATCCAGTTTGCCATTATCTAAATGGCGACGCACATCACGTGAAGAGGAAGCCGCCTGATGGCGTAAACTTAGCGCTTGTTGGCGAGCGCGTGTTTCAGTCAGTTTATTCTCCAGCTCACCAATTTCCAGTTTCATTCGCGCCAGCGTTTCGTCAACATGGCTGACTTCCTGATCCAGAACTGCAATTAAATCTGTCAGTTTCTGCTTTTCAATCAATGCAGCACGAGCCAAATCTTCTTTGTCTTTACGTAATGCCAGTTCGGCTTTTTCCTGCCACTCAAGCTGCTGTGTCAGTGCTTGTTCCACCCGACGCACCAGTTGTTTCTTTTCAGCCAGTGCTTTAGCGGATGTGGAACGGACTTCTACTAAGGTATCTTCCATTTCCTGAATCATCAGGCGAACGAGTTTTTGTGGATCTTCTGCTTTTTCCAGCAAATTATTGATGTTGGCATTCACAATATCAGCAAATCGAGAAAATATACCCATGGTGTTATCCCCTTAATCTTTCTTGTCTATCATCAGTTCACAAAGGAACTCCATGACCAAGATAAAGCAAAATGCGTGCCAGTTTTTTACTTTGTTGATTTTAAACAAAATATTAAATTTGACCCTTTTCAGGAAATTGATACATTAGATTAATATAACTAACTATTGGTCAATTTAACCATGCGACAGGTAAAAGACAATCTGATAGGCGAAGCAAATAGCTTTCTGGAAGTTCTCGAGCAAGTATCCGCCCTTGCGCCACTCAACAAACCTGTGCTGGTGATTGGTGAGCGTGGTACTGGTAAAGAATTGATTGCCAGTCGTCTTCACTTTTTATCTTCCCGCTGGCAAGGCCCTTTTATTTCGTTGAATTGTGCCACGCTAAACGAAAATCTGCTGGATAATGAATTGTTCGGTCATGAAGCTGGAGCTTTTACCGGTGCACAAAAACGCCATCAGGGCCGTTTTGAACGCGCTGAAGGCGGCACATTATTCCTTGATGAACTGGCCACCGCACCGATGCTGGTACAGGAAAAATTATTACGTGTCGTTGAGTATGGTGAGATTGAACGGGTCGGCGGCAGTCAGTCGCTACAGACTAATGTCCGCTTAGTCTGCGCGACTAACGCAGACCTTCCCCTCCTGGCCCGGCAAGGAAAGTTTCGTGCCGATTTGCTCGACAGGCTGGCGTTCGACGTGGTCATGCTACCGTCACTGAGCGAACGGCAGTCAGATATTCTGTTACTGGCAGAGCATTTTGCCATTCAGATGTGCCGTGAATTAAATCTGCCGTTCTTTCCCGGTTTCAGTGAACAGGCCAGCCAGATCCTCTTACAGTATTCCTGGCCTGGAAATATTCGTGAGCTAAAAAATGTGGTGGAACGTTCTGTCTACCGTCACGGCAATAGCGAAGAGGTGCTGGACAAAATTATTCTTGACCCCTTCGCCAGTGTGACCACTCGTTTGCGCCCCCTGTTTCCAGTACAGGTATCGGATGACCAGCACACTTCATCCCTGCCAGAACTGCCCGTGGACTTACGTCAGTTTCAGCATCAGCAAGAACTGACACTATTAAAACAAAGTTTGCAGCAGGCCTTATTCAATCAGCGTCGAGCCGCTGAGCTTTTAGGGGTCACCTATCATCAGTTACGGGCAATGATGAAAAAGCATCATCTGCAGCCGGAATCGCTTAATTAAACCGCATTTTTTCATTATATATTGCTTCATTGACAGGAATTTTGGGAACCCAGCCAGAGTAAGATACAATTTGGCTTATCATCCGATAAAACATAAAACTTTATGCTATGCGCGCAATACTGTCCTCTCTGTTAGTAAGTTTATGCTGTCTGCATGGCGCAGCCAAGGCTGCTGTGCCTGATGGAAAAACAGCGGATATTCGCAATAGCGGGTTTATTTACTGTGTGAGTGGTCAGGTCAATACCTTTAACCCCCAAATGGCCAGTACCGGATTGACGGTGGATACCCTGGCGCCACAACTCTACGATCGCTTACTGGATGTTGATCCTTATACCTATCGTCTGATGCCTGAACTGGCAGAACGCTGGGAAGTTCTGGATAACGGCGCAACTTATCGGTTTCATCTCCGCCCTCAGGTTAACTTTCAGAAAACTCAGTGGTTCACCCCCACCCGTCCTTTGAATGCGGATGATGTCGTCTTCACTTTTCAGCGTATCTTCGATCGTAATAATCCCTGGCATAACGTCAATGGCGGCCATTATCCCTACTTTGACAGTCTGCAATTTGCTGAAAGTATCAAGAGTGTTCGTAAACTTGACCAAAACACCGTTGAATTCCGTCTAAAACAACCGGATGCCTCCTTTTTGTGGCATATGGCCACGCATTACGCCTCGGTGATGTCTGCTGAGTATGCTAATCAACTCACCCGGGAAAATAAAAAAGAACAGATGGATCGCAAGCCCGTTGGAACCGGTCCATTTCAGTTAGATGAGCATCGCGCTGGCCACTATATTCGTCTGGCACGTCACTCGGGCTACTGGCGAGGCGAACCATTAATGTCGCAAGTGGTGCTTGACCTCGGTTACGGCGGCACGGGCCGATTATCAAAATTGCTTACGGGTGAGTGTGATGTTCTGGCCTGGCCGGCGGCAAGTCAGCTTAATATTTTACGCGATGATCCTCGTCTGCGCCTGACACTGCGCCCAGGAATGAATATCGCCTATCTGGTTTTTAACACCAATAAGCCACCGCTTAATAATCCTGAGGTGCGACATGCACTCTCGCTGGCTATCAATAATCAGCGTCTAATGCAGTCGATTTATTACGGAACTGCTGAAACAGCCGCGTCGATTTTACCTCGAGCTTCATGGGCTTATGACAATGATGCCCAAGTGACAGAGTATAATCCCGCTAAAGCTCGTGAGTTATTGGCATCACTGGGAATTAAAGACCTTAAGTTACAGTTGTGGGTACCGACCAGCTCTCAACCCTGGAACCCCAGCCCGCTCAAAACGGCGGAACTGATTCAGGCTGATATGGCTCAGATTGGCGTCAACGTAACGATTACTCCTGCCGAAGGACGTTTTCAGGAAACACGGTTGATGGATATGAGTCATGACTTGACCCTTGCTGGCTGGTCAACCGACAGTAACGATCCGGACAGTTTTTTCCGCCCTCTGCTAAGTTGTGCCGCAATAGAGTCACAGACCAACTTGTCCCACTGGTGCTCCCCCCAGTTTGATACCGTGCTGCAAAAAGCGCTTTCATCTCAGCAGCTGGCTTCCCGAGTTGAGGCTTATCATGAAGCTCAACAGATTCTGGAGGCTGAAATGCCGGTACTCCCTTTAGCCTCGTCGCTACGTTTACAAGCCTATCGCTATGATATTAAAGGACTGGTATTAAGCCCATTTGGCAGTACCTCGTTTGCGGGTGTATCTCGTGACGACGTCGAGGTGAAAAAATAATGATAATTTATACCTTACGCCGGTTATTACTCTTGCTGGTCACACTGTTCTTTCTGTCGCTGGTCGGTTTCTCGCTACTGTTTTTTACCCCCCATGCACCGCTGCAAGGCGTGTCACTGTGGGATGCCTGGACCTTCTGGGTGAATGACATGATGCATTGGGACTTCGGGGTATCGAACATTACTGGTCAGTCGATCAATGCTCAGTTGCATGTGGTTTTTCCTGCCACGATGGAATTGTGCCTGCTGTCGTTCTCACTGGCATTTCTGATAGGTATTCCTGTGGGGATCTTAGCGGGAGTGATGCGAAATCGCTGGCAGGATAAATTAATCAGCGCCCTGGCACTGCTGGGTTTTTCAATTCCTGTTTTCTGGCTAGCCCTGCTGTTGATCCTGTTTTTTTCGCTCACACTCGGCTGGTTCCCTGTCTCCGGTCGCTTTGATTTATTATATGAAGTTAAACCAGTGACTGGACTGGCACTGGTGGATGCCTGGCTTTCAGAGTCACCTTATCGCCATGAAATTATCGCCAGTGTGGGGCGTCATATGATATTGCCGGTGGTGGCATTAGCGGTGGCACCCACGACTGAAGTGATCCGCCTGATGCGCATCAGTACTATCGAAGTCATTGAACAAAATTACGTCAAAGCCGCTACTACTCGTGGCTTATCGCGTTTTACCGTGGTCAGACGCCATGTCCTGCATAATGCGTTACCTCCGGTGATCCCTCGTCTGGGGCTTCAGTTTTCAACCATGCTCACTCTGGCAATGATAACTGAAGTGGTCTTTAACTGGCCCGGACTTGGACGCTGGTTGATTAATGCTGTTCGCCAGCAGGATTATGCGGCCATTTCTGCCGGGGTGATGGTGACCGGATCGCTGGTTATCGTGATTAATATTCTTTCTGATATTATCAGTGTGATGGCAAGCCCATGGAAAAATAAAGACTAAGAGACTTATCCCTGTTAAGCCCTGAACAGGGAGTTTACCTCTGTGTGTCTGACCGGCAAGATCCCGGTAAGTGTCATCTGTATTGGCAGCGGAAGCCGGATACAGTCTCACACGTTTATCTGTGAGAACGTAACACTGGGTGAGAACTGCTTCATTGGCCATAACGTGACCTTCGCCAATGATCTGTTCTGGTCTGGAGCGCCGGCTCCGTTATTGGTGCGGGTTCAGTTATGATGAAGCCGATTGAGATCAAAGGCATTTATGCAGGGAACCCGGCAAGGCTCATTGAAGCCGTATATTTTCTGAAGGTTCACATCAAGGCGCGGGAATAAAATCCCATTCAGACGCCGGATAGATTCAAGCAAGTCAATTTATCGTCAAAATCGGTGTTGCAAAAACGGGAGTGACCATAGATTCCGTTTTCCCAGCGAACCCCATTTAGAATGCATTGGGTTTATAGCGCAACGAACCAACAATCCGATCCCAAATCTCGACCATTTCAGCATCACTGTATGTTGTTTCTTTATCATTATTAAATAACGTTATACTTAAAAATGGCTCAGCCAACGAAGATGTACCTTGATTCGCTTTTAACAGAAAAGAATAGTAAGTCCCCCCTGACTCTTCTTTATTTTCTTCATTATAAATTTTTTGTCTCCCTGTCATTAGCCACTCTTGAGCCGGAACGCCATTAAGATTTAATTTTCCTTTTTTAAACGTATGTAAATTGTTTAATGCCATATGCTTTTTTATTTCAAAGGATTTATTTAATAATATTTCATTTTGAGGCGTCTCGTGATGATCCATATTTAGTGTCAACCAAAAATTGCTATTTTCGTATAGAAAGTAGATATCTTCTTTTTGTATATTTTGTTCATCTAAAACAAAACCATTTGGAATACAGACTCCTTTTTCGGTAGGGACATAATGATCTAGCCGCCCACTTAATCGAGATATCAATGATTGCATAGCCGCAAGTTTAGTAGGTCGGGTATTTGTTTCTGTTTCATTAAAACCAGACACTTCAATATATGATTTCTTTTCATCTGAATATTTTTGTGCTGATAAGTCTAAGATGTTTGTTGTGATAATAAAAGCAATATGATTATCATATACATGTGCTTCTAATGTTCTATAAGCATCATCTTCACCTGGTCTATTACTATCAAATACAACACCTTTTCCTTCAGGTAAATGTATGACTTCCTTCAATACAGGTGCGTTTTTTTTACTCGTTTCTCTTTCGCTTAACGCCTGTTCTCGTAACTCAACTCGTTGCTTAAATGCCGGAAGATACATAAATTTACTTTCTATTTTAAAATCATCAATAAATATCTTATCATAAGATTGGTTATTAAATGACTCAGGAACATCAATAATATAACGACCAATACATTGGGGTTTTGATTTTTCAAAAAGTGTTTCTATCACAATCTTTTCCTTGTCATTTATCGGGTCTGGAGTAACTTCACGAATGAGCCATAAAAACAAAATAATGACTATAACAAAAATTGTCATAACCCATAATTGCAATTTATTCAGCCGCACTGGCGTCAACCTCTTGTACAATTTTAATAATAGATCTTAATGTGAATTTAATTGCATCACTAAACCCAGAATAAGTTGAGTCATCTAATGCATAAGCACTTTGATGATCAACATTTGTCGTCAATGTGCTTTTAATTGATGGATGTACTTTTATTCTATTAAGTGACTCAATGGGAACTGTGCTATCACCTTTACCTAACGATGAAACCAATTCATAAACATTATCGTCATCTATTTTATAATAGTAATGAGGAATATCCCTCGTAGGAATAACATACATTTTATCATCTAGTTGTTTTTCAAATCTAACATTTTTAACAGCAGGTAAGCGACGCAATACATCCTCACTAAATTGTATTTCTCGTTTATACGAAACTCGATGCCATGAAAGATAATTGTCAGATTCTTTTTCATTACCATAAAAAACGTACGTATTCGGATGATAAAAACCTTGTTCTTGATGTAACATGAATTTTTTAACTTTACCTTTCATCGACTCCGTATATTCAACCCAATTTCTCCTAACCTTTGCGTTGTCGGCATCAATAATGTTCGATTGATACAGTTTCCACCATACATCATTACGTAAATAAATTTCGTCGAAAGGGTCTATTTTTGGGAATTCACCCTCACCATTAATTTTTAACCATCTTGAAGGATATGTTGGATATGGTAATAATTGTAATGGTCCCGGTGCTCTTGCTAAAAGAGGCATTAATTCTTCTGCTGTTTCTCCTAAAACTTTTCCTGGGATCCCTTCTTTACCAGCTCCGGTTTTCATTCGACGATAAGCGGCCGGAGAACCTAAATCAGGGATCACACCATGCACTACCCCTAAAACCTTATCTTTGCAGCCTTTAAATTCAGATTCTTCAGGAGGATTCATTGCGTAACGTGCTACTAGTCCCCCCATTGAATGGGTAACAATAATGACTTTTTCTACCGCCAGACCATGACCGTGTTGATGCTTGTAGGTACTTATAACATTATCAATATATTTAACCAGTTGAGCCGCAGAGGTGGCATTATCAACCAACCAGTTATAGCCAAAAACATGTACAGGAAAGAGAAATCGTTTAAAATGGGTCAACTCATCAGATGTTAGCGGTGAATCATGGGTGTCTCCTAATTTTTCCCCAATTAAGTTAGCTAGCACTCCTGAACGTTTGAAGTTTTTTAGCTTAGATTTATAATACATACGATAAGCATCAGTTTGCCAATCATCTAACAAAGCAAATTGAAAAAAACTCAAGAACTTTCCATAAGTTAAATACAATGCTTCGCCCCAATGTCGTTCATATCTAGTCGAAAATAGGTTTCCATTGTCAGGGAATAAGGAATGGCTTATAGGAGTGATACTTTTTTTTCTGTTTTCAACTGTTGTTGTTGTTGGGTTTAAGGTTTTTCTTCGTTCGTGCCCATCTTTAGAAACAAATATCAGACTATCAGCCCCATGATACCATTCCGCGTTCCAAGATGACTCTCCAATATCGCTTTTAAGATTTGTACCCATAACCCCAGGAATAAAAATAACAGGAATAACCTTGGTTGGCGGTAAGATGCACCTGGCCTTAGCATTAAGCGATTTATGTTGTAATTGAATATCATTCCAGTGGCATTTACCATATTCATCCCATTGCGGTAAGTAATAGGAAACATGCTGGCATTCGTCGGTATCGGGAGGATTTTTTTCTGTCATATCGGGGTCCCTTTTCATTTATCCTTTATTTACAGAGAATCGCTATTTTTCGCTTCACATATAAAATGTCTTTATTCTCTTTCTGTTTCTATCAGATAGAAACGGTCACCTTTTTTATTGGTGTACGCATTACCTGTCACCTGGACGCAGGGTTTACCGTCACAGATGCTGATATTAGCGAGAGGTGCTTTCTGCTCCCAGACAGCCTCCATTCGCTGCATCGCGGCAACCCGTGCGTAACCGCTGCCGATGAAATAATACATTCCCCAGAGGCATCCTCCATGACTGCAATATCATTAGTGCGATATACATCGCAGACTTCCATGTATAGGGGTTCTTTGCCGGAACCGCCGAAATTTCCGTCCGGTGATTTTTTAGTGATCTTTCGTAATCTCAATTACACCATCAACAATCTCTTTAGCCAGTTGATCTATCAAGTTTAAAAATAGTTATTATTTAAATTATTCTGACTTCGTCATTTTTTGCGAGATATAATTCGATTAATCGTAACTAATATTTTCACTTAATTACACTTTGATGTTATTTACAGATATCTTTACGGAAGAGTTAACTCTTTAATGAACTTTGTTAGTTACCTAAAGCAATCAAATGTAAAGGAGCGAATATGAAAGTTATCAGTGATGATCTTTTAGAAGTAGTTTCCGGTGCTGGTAGCAATTATGAAGAATCCAGTGTATTAATACACTGGATTGTATCTTTTTACAAATAATTTAAAATTCTATGATGAAAAAACTGATGATTAAATTTTTTATTTCTTTTATTTCTTTCTTTCTGATTTTTCAGTTAATCCACATCGCATCAGTTAAGTTCCAGATGTCCTCTTTCTGGTTTAGAGATATCCTTCCATCATTTATCGTTGCCATGCTTGCAATGTTTATTTTCAAAAAAACAAACAAAAGTTAGCTTTTTTAACTATTCAAATCACATCGAATGTGAACATTCGGTTTTTATGTATAATAAAAATAAATTTAAATCTTCGAATATCGCCCTCATGATTTTGCACGAAAATCCCGAAAAAAACTTAAATAAACCCGCCATAAATTAAAAAAACACTGAGGTCCAATGATAATCATATTCATCATCATATGCAAGATTATTGGCATGAGAATTCCATTGGATTTCACCCTTGCTAAGATAAGTACCATAGAAACAAAAAAAAGGATAAATAAAGTACGTATATCAGAATACTATGTATGAAGTATCGAAAATAATATGGATGCCGGAATCGCTGATAAATAGACATTCTCATTAAACCAGTATTTAAATATATTAAAAAGACACCCACGAAAGACTATTTCTTCATATACAGGCACAATAAATACCAACGAAAAATTAGCTAGCCAGAAATAATAATGTTCCAAAGTAACCTGAGACATAACCCACTCTTCAGTTTTATTTACCCCCAGCAATCATGGAGAAATAAATTGCAAAATTAACAATGACAATAACAATAACAATAACAATAACAATAACAATAACAATAACAATAA
>CANRKT010000013.1 GCA_947631255.1 uncultured Enterobacteriaceae bacterium | reverse complement strand
AATCGGCAGGGCTTTTTTTTATCCTGTTTGTACTAATGTACTGGTACAATGAAGCAAGTCAAAACCACAGAGTTTGTTATTTCATTTAACCAGGATCCGGTATGACAGATTTAGCTATGCGCAAGACCCCCTCCATTTTTGGAGGCGTGATGATAATCGGTGGCACTATTATCGGTGCGGGTATGTTCTCATTACCGGTGGTGATGTCGGGGGCATGGTTCTTCTGGTCAATGGTCGCACTGGTCTTTACCTGGTTCTGTATGTTGCATTCCGGCCTGATGATCCTTGAGGCGAATCTTAACTATCGTATTGGCTCCAGTTTCGATACCGTCACCAAAGATTTATTAGGACAGGGCTGGAATATTATTAACGGCCTGTCGATTGCTTTTGTCTTATATATTCTGACTTACGCCTATATTTCAGCGAGCGGTTCGATTATTCATCACACGCTCCAGCAGATGAAAATCGACCTGTCAGCCCGTATGGGAGGGCTGTTGTTTGCCTTGTTTGTCGCTTTCATTGTCTGGCTGAGTACCAAAGCCGTCAGCCGTATGACCGCGATTGTGCTGGGCGCTAAAATTATCACCTTCTTTATGACATTTGGTGGTCTGCTCTGGCATATCGAACCTGTCACCTTACTGAACAGTGAGGCAATTAACCCAAGCTATCTGCCGTATCTGCTGATGACTCTTCCGTTTTGCCTGGCCTCATTTGGTTATCATGGTAACGTCCCGAGCTTGATGAAGTTCTACGGTAAAAACCCACAGCTTATCAGTCGTTGTCTGCTGTGGGGTACCCTGATGGCTCTGGTGCTGTATACCATCTGGTTGCTTGGCAGCATGGGTAATATTCCGCGAGTGGAATTTATCAGCATTGCTGAACGTGGCGGGAACATTGATGTACTGGTGCAGGCGCTGAGTGGAGTACTCAATAGTCGGGCACTGGATTTGCTCCTGCTGATTTTCTCAAACTTTGCGGTGGCTAGCTCTTTTCTTGGCGTGACCCTGGGCTTGTTTGACTATCTGGCAGACTTATTTGGTTTTGATGATTCGAAGACAGGGCGTCTAAAAACAGCAGCAGTGACCTTTACACCACCAGTGATTGGCGGGTTTCTCTGGCCAAATGGTTTTATCTACGCTATCGGATATGCGGGCCTGGCGGCCACTATCTGGGCGGCTATTGTGCCTGCTTTACTGGCTCGCGCTTCGCGTAAAAAATTTGGCAGTCCACTGTACCGGGTCTGGGGCGGGAATAGCATGATTGTTCTGATCCTGGTTTTTGGGATCGGTAACGCGGTTATTCAAATCCTGTCGAGTTTTAATCTGCTGCCGGTTTATCGCTAAATCAGCGTGCCCCTCTCTGACGGGAGGGGCAGTGAGAGGGCTAGAGACTTTCGCGTACATCCATCGCTAAATCAAAGGAATACAGTCTGGCATTATTATCGAAGATTTGGCCATTCACCATAATCTCGTCAGCCTGTGTTTCACGTAGTAATGAAATCAGGCCGTGACGAACTTTGGCTTTATCCCCTACCAGCGACAGGCTCAGTGCTTTATCGACCCCGTACTTTTCTCCGGCACTCCAGAGTGTATCCATGCTTTCAACCGGAGCTGGCAGTAGCCCGGTTTCACCGCGACGTAATTTGACAAAGGCTTGCTGCATTGAGGTAAACAGAAACTCGGCGTCACGGTTGCTGTCGGCCACGACGATATTAATACACACCATGGCATAAGGTTTGGCCAGACGCTCTGATGGCACAAACTGTGTGCGATAGACCTGTAATGCCTGGAACAACATATCCGGTGCGAAATGTGAGGCAAAAGCGAAAGGCAAGCCTAACTGTGCAGCAAGCTGTGCGCTGTAGAGGCTGGAACCAAGTAACCAGACCGGGATTTTGGCACCATAGCCTGGAACCGGACGTACTGCCGGGTTAGCTTCTCTGGCATCAAACCATGACACCAGTTCGAGAACATCCCGCGGGAAATTATCGATATCACCGCTCATATGGCGACGCAGTGCCTGCATGGTGCGTTGGTCACTACCCGGCGCTCTGCCTAATCCCAAATCAATTCGACCCGGATAGAGTGTTTCAAGCGTACCGAACTGTTCTGCTATCACTAATGGGGAATGATTGGGGAGCATCACCCCGCCAGAACCCAGCCGTAGAGTGGTGGTATTGGCTGCCAGATAGCCAATTAATACTGAGGTTGCTGCACTGGCAATACCGACCATATTATGGTGTTCGGCCAGCCAGTAGCGGTGATATTGCCGTTTTTCTGCCAGACGGGCTAAGTCCAGAGAACGACGAAGCGCCTCACCCACATCCCAGCCTTCGGGAACAGGGGCTAAGTCCAGTACTGAAAAAGGAATATTAAGAGATTCAGACATAGCGGCTCACTTTTATGAACAGGGTTTACTGGTCTCTTTAGTATTGCCTAATTTCGGTTCTTTTTAAGTAACAATGCGAGCTATCCCCGCCATCTGGCTGAATCACATAACTCTCTATGCGATCCGCCAGTTTTACTCAGTATTAAGGTGAGGTAATCAGCGACAGTCCGGCGACACGTTGCCAGTATCCGTTACAGTCGCGTGATTCAGCCAGAGGCAGCGGTGCGAGGCCTTGCTCATTAGCACGGAAGGCATTGAGAATATCCAGTGTGCCCAGCCCCATAGGTGAGAGGCGAACCATATCAACCAGTCCCTTCATCGAAGCCAGTTCATTCCCAAGATTATAGACATAACCGCTCATGGTCTGGATACCATTGAGCACAAAGACTTGCTGTTGTTCCTGAGAAAAGACATCCCGGCCATTAGGGTAAGCAATACAGCAGGTTTCACATTCATCTTTGGAACGGTTTTCTGAACGGGCGGTAAAACAACGTGCTGACCAGGCAAGGGGGAGATGACCGTAACTCAGTACTTCAACTTCAAACTGATCACGGATCCCCAGCTCATCACATTGCAGCAGTAAATTTTCCAGCCAGTCACGAGAGAGTTCCACTGGCATACACCAACGCACCATACCTTGTTTAAGCAGCAGACGCAGCGTGACCGCGTTGTAGCAGTTCAGCGCATATCCGGCGACAAAGGGCAATTTTTGTTCGGCGGCGAGATTGACTGCACCAAAATCATTGGCCTCAATCATAAACTCACCATTGTCGATATAGCGCTTCACTTCCCTCAGCTCTGAGGGGGCCTGGATAAGACCCAGAGTAGAAAGCACCACTTGTTTGCCTTGGCTGGCAATCATTTTAGCTATATCAAACCAACCCTCGGCTTTGGTGGCTCGACGTTTACTGCACACAGCTTCGCCAAGATAGATAACATCAGCCTGGCTCTTCATCGCTGCCTGATAAAATTTTTCCAGTTGCTCTGTGGGCCAATAATAAAGTACTGGGCCTAAAGAATATTTCATGGGGATCCTTACTGCCATTTACGATGATAAGCGCCAAGAGTGGTCTGTGTTCCTTCGGACATCGCACCCAGAGTTTCCATCCAGTCCTGCTGTACCTGATAAGTTGTCGGATCGGCGAGACAACTATCAATAGCCTGACGCCAGACATGGGCAACTTGCGTCACATAAGCCGGGCTGCGCTGACGACCTTCGATTTTAACCGAAACGATACCCGCAGCTTGCAGCTCAGGAAGGAGTGCCAGAGTATTGAGGCTGGTCGGTTCTTCAAGGGCATGATAACGCTTGCCATCGACCAGATAACGACCCTTACACAGCGTTGGATAACCGGCATTTTCGTTTGGCTGATAACGGTCTATCAACACGTTATTCAGTCGTGACTCCAGGCCTTCAGGTGTTTGCTGCCAGCGAACAAAGCGTGCCGGTGAACAAGCGCCGATGGTATTGGGTGACTCACCGGTCAGGTAGGAAGAGAGATAGCAGCGACCTTCAGCCATAATACACAAGCTACCAAAAGCGAAGACTTCCAGTGGTACAGGGGTGACGCGGGCGAGCTGTTTCACCTGATGAATAGACAGCACGCGAGGGAGAACCACGCGAGCGATATCAAAATGACGATGGTAAAAACGGATAGCCTCTTCGTTGGTGGCAGAGGCCTGCACCGATAGGTGGCGTTCAATATTCGGGTAACGCTCACTGGCATATTCCAGCATCGCGATATCGGCCAGTATAAGGGCATCAGCACCTAACTGGGCTGCCATATCTACCGCATTCTGCCAGCGTACATAGCCATCAGGGTGGGCAAAGGTATTAATGGCGATATGTAATTTTCGCTTATGCTGATGAGCATAACTCACCGCTTCTTGCAGTTTCTTTTCGGTGAAGTTAAGCCCGGCAAAATGGCGAGCATTGGTATCATCCTTGAGGCCTATATAAACGGCATCGGCACCGTTATCGATGGCCGCTTTTAGCGCTGGAAGATTTCCGGCAGGGCAAAGTAACTCCATATTTTATCCTGACTCTGAAGGTATAGCACCAGTGCGGCGCTGTACCGCGCCTGATGCGCAGAAAATAGCTGATATGTCGGATTTTAGTGAACCTGGCGATAAGATATTTTGATTTGAGGCAGCTTAAAGCGCATTGTCTGAGCAGACGAGGCAATCAGCTCTCTCGGATAACTCGCTGAATTGTTGATTTAACGCGCTATCGAAAATTCAGGTTATGGCAAAATAGCCACAAACTTCTGCCCAGGTTAAAACATATGTTAAATAAACTGCATGCCCGATTTGTTAAAACAGCGCCTTCTCTTTTACGTACCCCAGTAAAGCTGATACCTTTTGCTTTCAAGCAGCGAGTGCTTGAACAGGTTCTGGACTGGCAATTTCGTCAGGCGTTAGAAGACGGAGAACTGGATTTTCTGGAAGGGCGCTGGCTGAGTATTGAGGTTCCCGATATCGGCCTACAGTGGTTTACTTCTGTGGAAGATAATAAACTGATCGTGCGTAAGTCAGCGCTGGCTGACGTGACCTTTAAAGCTGATGCTAACTACCTGATACTGATAGCAGCGCGCAAGCAAGATCCTGATACTCTGTTTTTTCAGCGTCATTTAATGATTGAAGGTGATACGGAACTCGGGTTATATGTTAAGAATCTAATGGATGCTATTGAACTGGATGCGATGCCAAAACCATTACGCATTGCATTGTTCCAACTGGCAAATTTCGTTGAGACGGGTTTGAAGTATCATCCCGTTCCGGACAGTAACTCAATAGGTGAACCATGCTAATTCGTGTAGAGATCCCCATAGATGCACCTGGTATCGATGCACTTTTACGCCGTAGTTTTGGTGATGAAAGTGAAGCCGAACTGGTCAGAAAACTGCGGGAAGATGGGCTGTTAACGCTGGGCCTGGTCGCCACGGATGATGAAGGGCAGGTGGTCGGTTATGTTGCTTTTAGCCCCGTTACGGTAGCGGATGAAGACCGGCAGTGGGTTGGGCTAGCCCCGCTTGCTGTTGATGCTACGCTGCATGGCCAAGGCATCGCTAAAAAGTTAGTTTACGAAGGATTGGATTCACTGAATGAATTTGGTTATGGCGCCGTGGTGACATTGGGAGATACCGATATCTATCAGCATTTCGGTTTTCAGCCTGCCAGCCATCATAACTTACACTGCCGCTGGCCGGGGACAGAAACCGCATTCCAGATCTATCCCCTGGCAGATAATGCATTAAAGGATGTGCAGGGGCTGGTGGAGTATGCAGAACATTTTAACCACCTTTAATCTTTAACCTTGAAGACCTACTATAAGGTCTTCAAGGTTTGCTTCCTGACTCACCAGGCGTTCTTTTTGAGTTTTACTGAGTTGTTTGATTTGGTATTCGATACGTAGTGCTTGCGAGCGACTACCAATCAACTGACTAAACACCAGTATCAGTGTTCCCCGTCCACGCAATGCTTTAGCCCCCTTGCCAGCCTGATGTTCTGCAAAGCGACGCTGTACATCTGTTGTGATACCGGTATAGAGGCGATTGTCTTGACTACGAATTAAATAAAGATACCAGGATGTCATAGCCTATGTACATAATCGGTGAGTGGCACAGTCTATTATTGTAAGGTCTTATCATGGAATCACTCAATAGCATCGGGAAATGGCTCAAAAAACAGCATGTACTGACTTACTGTGCAGGGGCTGCGGAGTCACTCTGGTGTGCGAATGCCTTTTATATTTTTGATGGGGACGAAGTGGCCTTCTATTTTCTGAGTGAAACCACCACCCGGCATGGACAAATGATTGGTCAGCATGCTTTAACGGCGGGTACTGTCAATGGCCAGCCAAAAACAGTTGCCTTGATCCGCGGGATACAATTTCGTGGTGAGATCCGGCTGCTCAGTGAAGAGGAAGCTGCCAGCCCTCGGGCGCGTTACAATAAGCGCTTTCCTGTCGCCAGAGCCATGCCTGCTCCTATGTGGGTGATTCGGCTGAATGAATTGAAAATGACCGATAACACTCTGGGATTTGGTAAGAAATTACATTGGATCCGTGGAGGATGAACAATCATTGTGATCTCTTTGTGTCATCTGGCTCGGGTATGCCTACAACTCCAAATACGAACACGCATAAAGCGCCTGGCCCGTACGATAATCTGCTTTTCACGCTCACTTGAATGGCATGAAAAGATAATCGGGGGCCTTTATAGTAAAATACATGTTCTACTCATTGGCGTCATTGCCCTATTTACCCTCAAATAGGTCGGATAATTATCAATACAAAGTTGTCTGATTATTGACTCATATCACTCAGCAAAATTGCAATACCTTTACCGGCCTCTGTTTGCTCCAGCGCGATTTTGACGGCGATGGTCAAAGGAACAGAAAGCAGCATACCTACCGGGCCGAGTAGCCAGCCCCAGAAGATTAACGACAAGAAAACCACCAGCGTAGACAAACCCAGCCCCCGTCCCATTATGCGCGGTTCGATAATATTACCCACCACCAGGTTTATCAGTAAGTAACCGAAAATGACCAGCAAGGTTTCATAGAAGCCATTAAATACCAGTACCTGAATAATCGGTGGGATAGCGGCAATAATCGAGCCTATATTGGGAATGTAGTTCAGCGCGAAGGCCATTAAGCCCCAAATAAATGAGAAGCGAATATCCAGCGCGGCGAGCATGCCCCAGACCACTAATCCAGTGACGAGGCTAATTGCAGTCTTCAGAACCAGATAGTGGCTGACACTATCCAGGGCGCGCTGAATGGCGCTCATGCCTTCTTCAGGACGTGACATTAACTGCCGTAATTTGCGGGGTAGCTGGGGAACTTCAATCAGCATAAACACCACAGTCAGTAGAAGCAGAAAGATAGACGTCATCGCATTAGAGAGCTGAGTGAGCATACTGGTCACGAAGGTCATTAATGCGTTGGGATCAACATATTTCATCAGCTCATCAATCGAGACAGTGATCCCGGCGCGCTGTAACCAGGGTTCCAGAGTCTGGAGCGGCACCACCAGTGAAGAGCGGTATTGTGGCAGGGTGCGTGCCAGTTCATTCAGTGAGGTTCCCAGTGAAGCCAGTAACAACACCACAGTACAAATAATGATAGTGATAACCAGAATGATCGCTATCACTCTCGGAATTCGCAGACGTTCAATACGACGGATCAGGGGATTAAGAATAACGGCAATAAACAGCGCCAGAATAAACGGAACGATGATTTCAGCAGCCGCTTTGATACCCACTAAAATGATGACTAACATTCCCAGCATAATCACAGCCTTCATGGCATGACGAGTAGTGATTGATTTCGCCATCTCTGCTTCTCCTCCTGAGCAGTGGAAATATAAAATTATCCAGTGATTATGCAGGTTTAAGCCTGACAGACAACGTCAGACTGCAAAGATAAAATGTGAGGTGCTATTCGATAATGACGGTCAGGGAATATGACGACGATGAGAGGAGAGCAATCATATGCACTACAACCGGTGGGACGCAGGGCATATTAGTATTACTGCATCGTATGTCAGCGCAAGTAATGGATCACTTGATTACTGCTACCACGCCAGATAAGCATCGGGTCGTGCTCTGCCTGAATAAATTTACCGTCAATCAGGACATTAATCAGTGCCACCACTTCATGCTGTGCGGCGGTTAATTCATCAAGTCGATAACCGGTCCACAGCCAGATATCTTTGCCCGGACATTCTGCCCGTATCCGCTTAACCAGCTTAAGAATATCGGTCACATTCTCTGGATGCAGTGGATCGCCGCCTGACAGTGACAGCCCCTGACGTCGAATACGGGGATCATTTAAGTCTGCAATCACCCGGTCTTCCATTTCCTGGGTAAATAACTGACCGGAATTAACCCGCCAGGTGCTTTTGTTATAGCACCCGGGACAGGCGTGCACACATCCGGAAACGAATAGTGTGCAACGCGTACCGGGTCCGTTAACCACATCAACAGGATAGTACTGGTGGATATTCATCCCTTAGCCCAGTTGTCCATTATTCAGATGTTTGATACGACGTTTGACTTCTTCCTGCTTCCCGGCATTAAAAGGACGTGCATCCGGGCTGCCAAGATAGCCGCAAACACGGCGGGTGACCGAGACCCGGGCTGAATCATGATTACCACATTTCGGGCAAGTGAATCCTTTACTGGTACAGGTAAACTCACCAGTAAAACCACATTCATAGCACTCATCAATCGGCGTATTAGTGCCGTAGTAGGGGACATGGTGGTAACTGTAGTCCCAGACATCTTCCAGAGCCTGTAAATTATGCTGAAGATTGGGGTACTCGCCGTAACAAATAAAGCCACCATTCGCCAGGGCTGGGTAGGGTGCTTCAAAGTCAATTTTGTCGTAAGGATTGACCTTTTTTTCGACATCGAGATGGAAGCTATTGGTGTAGTAACCTTTATCTGTCACGCCTGTAACAATACCAAATTCTGCGGTATCAAGGCGGCAGAAGCGGTCACAGAGGTTTTCGCTCGGGGTACTGTACAGACTAAAACCGTAGCCGGTTTCTTGCTTCCACTGCTCGGTAGCATCGCGCAGACGGCTAACAATGGCGATCGCTTTTTCACGTAGTGTCTGACTGTCATAGACATGCTGATTACCGAATAAGGCATTAATCGTTTCATGCAGGCCGATATAGCCCAGCGAGATGGATGCCCGGCCATTTTTGAATATTTCCGCCACGTTATCGTCAGCTTTCAGGCGTACACCACAGGCGCCTTCCATATACAGAATGGGTGCGACACGGGCTTTAACCCCTTCCAGGCGAGCAATACGGGTCATCAATGCTTTACGAGCCAGCACCAGGCGTTCATCCAGTAATGTCCAGAAGCGTGCTTCATCACCCTGGGCTTCCAGCGCAATGCGGGGCAGGTTCAGGCTGATAACACCGATATTATTACGTCCTTCATGTACCTGTTCACCCTCTTGTTCATAAACACCAAGGAAACTGCGGCATCCCATTGGCGTTTTAAAGGAACCGGTCACTTTAACAACCTGTTCGTAATTGAGAATATCCGGATACATACGCCTGGAAGCACATTCCAGCGCCAGCTGTTTAATATCGTAATTCACATCACCCGCTTTATGGTTCACACCATCGCGGATAGCAAACACCAGTTTTGGGAACACGGCTGTTTTATGATTTTTGCCAAGGCCAGCAATACGATTTTGCAAAATAGACTGCTGGATCAGACGTGACTGCCAACGGGTACCTAACCCAAAACCAAAGGTCACAAAGGGGGTCTGGCCATTGGCTGTATGCAGGGTGTTGACTTCATATTCCAGCGACTGAAAAGCGTCATAACACTCTTTTTCTGTACGGGTATGTGCATAGGCATCGGCGTCAGGGATCTGCCACTCTTCGGCTATCTGACGATGTTTGTTAAAACTTTTAGTGACGAACGGCGCCAGCACTTCATCAATACGGTTGATAGTGGTGCCGCCATAAATATGGCTTGCGACCTGGGCGATGATTTGTGCGGTGACGGCAGTGGCAGTAGAAATTGACCTCGGGGGTTCAATTTCCGCATTACCCATCTTAAACCCATGCGTCAGCATACCGTTAAGGTCAATCAGCATGCAGTTAAACATCGGGAAGAAAGGCGAATAATCGAGATCATGATAGTGAATATCCCCGCGCTCATGCGCCTGGACCACATCACGAGGCAGGATATATTGTCTGGCATAGTGGCGTGACACAATTCCGGCAAGCAGGTCACGCTGAGTAGGGATCACTTTACTGTCTTTGTTTGCATTTTCATTCAGCAAGCTAGCATTGGTCTGTTCAACCAGTCCGCGGATCTCTTGATTCAGGCGTCCACGTTTTTCTCGTTCAACATCCCGATCATGACGATACTCAATATAGGCGCGAGCCAGTTGCTTATAAGGACCTGACATCAGCTGATTTTCGACAGCCGTTTGGATCTTACTGATATCGACTTGCTGACTGTCGGCCATTTGCTGGCTTACTGTATCGGCAACGGTGGCACAGTATTCTGGATCATCAACTCCCGCTGCAAGTGCGGCACGTAAGATGGCATCCCTGATTCGCTCAGGGCTGAAAGGCACCTTACAGCCGTCTCTTTTCATTACATGCGGTGTCATGATTACTCCTGGTCACGGTAAAAAATTATCGGTATACCCAGCCTGTTATCAGTGAAAAACAGCGGGCCATATGTTTGTTTTGGTGGCAAGGAATTGATATTTCCTTGTTAGAAATAGGGTCTTCATTTTTTGTGTGTAAACCATATATAGGTTTTGATCGCATGTTAGTCGCTATATGTAGTGTTTTCATCAAGCATGTTTGCTGCTTTATTGATTTAGGACAAAGTAAATTTGTGAGGGCACAGGGGATGGGCGGTGTAGTCTAAAAAAATATCAGCACGGGGATATTGTTCGCTTAAATAATCGACCAGCCCCCGTACTCTGGTAGGGAAATGTTTTCCGCCAGGTAGAGTATTCCCATTTCGCGCCGCCATCGACAGCGCGCTACGAACTCGCGGCGTTGAGCGCTATCCCCTTGGTTATCCAAGGGGATCGGTCTCTATGCGTTATTTCTGTAACCAGTAGATGGCTTCAAATGGACGTAAGCTGAGTTGAGCGGGCTGAACCGGTGCATCCGGATAGTTACTCATTAACACTTCCCAGTGGCCAGAGAAGCTTGCATCATCCCAGGATTGTTGCTGTGAACTGAGGTTAGCGGCTACCACCAGCGTTTGTCCATTCCACTGGCGGCGATAGCACCACAGTGAAGCATGCTCTGGTAGGTAGTCGTGATAATCTCCATGAGTAAATATCGCTTGTGCTTTACGCAGGGCAATGAGCTGCTGATAGGTATAAAATACCGAGTCAGGGTCATCAAGGGCAGCGGCTGCGTTAATCTCAGGGTAATTATGACTGACATTAATCCATGGCGTTCCGGAGGTGAATCCGGCATGAATACTGCTATCCCATTGCATAGGGGTACGGCTATTATCCCGTGATTTACTGGCAAGGATCGCCAGCAACTCTTCAGCCGGATCTCCTTTGGCCCGGCGTTCAGCAAAAATATTCAGGCTTTCGACATCGCGGTACTCTTCGATACGGCTAAAATGAGGGTTCGTCATCCCCAGCTCTTCGCCCTGGTAGATATAAGGCGTTCCCTGCATACCGTGTAATACCATCGCCAGCATTTTCGCTGAAGTCACACGTAACTCACCCTCATCCCCGAAGCGAGAAACGATACGTGGCTGATCGTGGTTACACCAGAACAAGGCGTTCCAGGCGACGTTATGCATCCCCTGTTGCCAGTAACTGAACAAGGTTTTCAGTGCCACATAGTCTGGTTTAGCCAGCGTCCATTTCTCGCCACCGGGATAATCGACTTTCAGATGGTGGAAATTAAAGGTCATCGACAGTTCTTGACCATTCAAGGCACTATACTGCTGGCAGTTTTCTAGCGTCGTGGAGGACATTTCGCCGACCGTCATTAAGCCGCGTGGCGTAAAAACATCGCGACTGAATTCCTGTAAAAACTCGTGAATACGGGGGCCGTCGGTATAAAAGCGACGGCCATCTCCGCCATCCGTATCATTCGGGAACCGGGTATCTTTTGACGCTAAGTTGATGACATCCAGACGCAGACCATCAACCCCCCGATCGGCCCAGAATTCACAGACCTGCTTCAGTGCCTGACGAACCTGCTCATTTTCCCAGTTAAGGTCAGCCTGTTCAGGGGCGAAGAGATGCAAATAGTACTGGCCACTTTCGGCATGCCAGTTCCAGGCATTACCGCCAAACTTAGAGCGCCAGTTATTGGGCAGTGCATCCGGCGTACCCTCGCGCCAGATATAGAACTGACGATAAGGGCTATTGATATCCAGGGAGGATTTGAACCAGTTATGTTCAGTTGAAGTATGGTTAAGCACCATATCCAGAACCAGACGGATCCCACGCTGATGTGCTTCTGCTACCAGTTGATCGAAGTCATCCATAGTGCCGTAAGCGGGATCGACTGAGCAGTAATCTGCAACGTCATAGCCATTATCTATCTGGGGTGACAGATAGAATGGGGTCAGCCAGATAGCATCAACACCTAATTTTTGCAGGTAATCAAGACGCTTAATGACGCCCTGAAGGTCACCGGTACCCCGACCTGTCGTGTCCTGAAAACTCTTGGGATAAATCTGGTAGATGACGCCTTGTTGCCACCAAGGTGAAGTGTTGTTCATACGGATTCCTGCAGATAGATGGAGGCAGGAACCCTGCCTCCGAAGAAATGAATTAAGCGATATCGAGGGTACCTAAGCGAGCTTTGCGTTTATAAACGAAACTGGTCAGGATGATAGGTATCACTACCGCAATAACAATCGCGACAGCATAAATAGCCCAGAAACGCGGCTGGATAGACAGAATACCAGGCAGACCGCCGACACCGATGCCATTAGCCAGTACGCCATTTAAACCACAGAGTAATCCAGCAATACCGGAACCCACCATCGCGCATAACATCGGGAAGCGGTATTTCAGGTTAATACCGTACATTGCCGGTTCGGTTACACCGAGATAGGCTGAAATGGCCGCCGGAACAGAAATCTCACGCTCATTCTTTTTACGGCTACAGATAATGATACCGACGACTGCGGAGGCCTGAGCAATGTTAGATAAGGCGATTAATGGCCAGACCGGAGTGCCGCCCATACTTTGCACCATCTGCAAATCGACGGCCAGAGTGGTCTGGTGGACACCAGTAATAACCAGCGGAGCATAGAGGAAGCCAAACAGTGCGGCACCGACCGGGGCAAAACTACCGGTCATCAGGCTACGTACCAGGAAGGCAACGCCGTCACCAATCATACGACCGAATGGGCCGATAAGCGCGTGAGCCAGGAAGACGGTAATAATCAGGGAACACACCGGAACGATAACCAGATATAAGTAATCCGGTACGATACGTTTAAAGGATCTCTCTATCCAGGCTAAAGCGATACCCGCCAGTAATGCTGGAATAACTTGTGCCTGGTAGCCTACTTTCTCTATTGCGAACAGACCAAAGTTCCAGACTTCAGGAATTTTGCTGCCAAGCTCATAGGCGTTCATCAATTGCGGAGAGACTAAGGTGATACCCAGCACAATTCCCAGAATCGGCGTCCCACCCAATTTACGCACTGTGGACCAACAGATACCTACTGGCAGGTAGAAGAAAATAGCCTCGCCGATCAACCACAAGAAGCTGTTCAGTCCTTCCAGAGAGGGGTACATCTGTACCAGGGTTTCACCGTTACTCATCGGTAAATCACCGATGACATTACGGAAGCCGAGGATCAAACCACCACTGATCAGTGCTGGCAGCAGTGGGAAGAAGATCTCAGCGAAGTGTGAGATCATCTGTTCGTACCATTTCATATTCTGGCGAGCGGCGACTTTTACTTGCTCTTTATCCTCAGAGCTATGACCAGTGGTCGCCAGCAATGCCTTATAATAGTCATCGACGTCAGTACCAATAACGACCTGAAACTGGCCGGCATTGGTAAAGCAGCCTTTCACCATTGATAAGTCTTCAATTTCCTTCGGGCGGGCATTTTCTGGGTGGTTGAGAACAAAACGCAGTCGGGTAATGCAGTGTGTTACTGAGGCGATATTGTCGCGACCACCGACTAACTCGATCAGTGCATCGATATCCTGCTGTTTAACTTTGCTCATATCGTCATCTCTGGGTGGGTAAGAAATATACATTAATCTTAGCGGGTGATGCTGTATTTAGAAAAGGGAACGTTCCCGGTTTTCGGCGAAGATCACATTAAAAAGATCTTTATCGCTTATTGGAGTCGGCTGGGAATAACTATTTGCTGCAATATTTGCTGTTGAGAGACTTGAGCTATCAGCTGTAATGCAGCCCGACTCCCGGCTTCACCGTAGCCAGGATCAACGGTAATAATCTCAGGATGAAGAAACGACATCAGGGGTGTATTGCCGACACTGGCGAGCTGAATATTATCCCGACTGTGCTGCTGCAAATATTTACTGGCTCCTAAGGCCAGGGTATCGGTCGCACAGAGCAAAGCTGAAGTTTCAGTATTGAGCACTTCAGGTGCATGTTCATAGCCTTGCTTCATTGCAAGACCGGGCAGGGTAGCATGAGGCTCTAGCTGATATTGCTGGCAAAAATCGAGATAGGCCTGGTGACGGCGGTAGCCGGTTGTCACATCGGTATGTGGCACGCCGAGAAAACTAATATGGCGGTGACCACGTTCATATAATGCAGACATTAATAGACGGATTGCACCTTCGTCGTCATAACAGACGGAGGCAAAACCAGGGGCATCGCGTGCCATTAAGACCAGCGATGAACGCCATGGCTCTAACATCTTTTCAGTGATACCCGTAAAACCAAACAGAATCACGCCATCAATATGACGTCGCTGTAAGATACCTAAATGCTCCGCCACTTTATCTGCCGAAAACTGACTTTCCATCATAATCGGGTCATAACCCTGGGCGTAGAAATGGGGCAGCATGGTCTGTACTGCCAGATTCTCAGACAGTGAATCAAGACGGGTAACAATGATAGCGACCACTTTATCACTCTGACCACGCATGGCGCGTGCCGAGCGAGAAGGCAAAAAGTTATGCTGCTGCATAATGGTCTCAATACGCTTACGGGTATCAGTACTGACACCGTTTTCATTATTGAGGACACGAGAGACGGTCGACTTACCCACACCACTCAGACGAGCAATATCTTTAATTGTAAGGCGGTTTTGCATGGTCGTTTTCTCTCGTGATTTCATAGGATTTTACAGTCAAAGCAAATCTATTATCGCCGGTAAAAAAGGACTAAGCACACAGAGACAGTTGATAAGCAGAGATAGCCTATGTCATTCGGGACGCAGAGTAAAAGCCCCCATAACAGGATCCCGAATTCACTGTATTGTTTTTGGAATAGGGTCACAGATAACGGAGTTAAACACCATCGTTCGTGAAAGATTGGGCAGAGGTAGTCAATATCGAACGCATATACCCGGAATAATCGTTACTTCAGCAGCACGAAAGTATTCAGGTGGCCAAATTCAGTGTGCCACTACAAGGCGATATATAGATTTTTTCATTTTCGATAAAAAGAACAGATCCATCACTGTTTCTTTTAATATCGAGATCAAGGCCTATTAGATTTAGTCTGGGTTGAAGATGACTCTTACTGAAGTAACAGCGGTGTTAAGACACTCGTCTGATGATGAAGTATGGTCATCTAACTGTGTGAAATATTCTACAGGTGAGCACGTAGAATATAATGTACGTACCTATATTTGCATACAGGAACATGTCTCTAATAGTGGTAATGCACCAAGTATCGAGACTACACTTTGGTGGCAGGAGAATTAGGGTGATATTTAATTAATGTTTTTTCAGCCCTCAGTGTCAGGAAATGCTGACACTGAGGGTTGGTCAGGTTTATCGAAGCCAGCGCAAATGCATGCTTTGTGACTAGCGACGTACGGCGATCGCTTCTATTTCGATTTTCACATCTTTTGGCAGGCGAGCGACTTCAACACAAGAACGTGCCGGGAACATGGCATTATGCTCAGTGAAGAACGCTTCGTAGGTCGCGTTGACGGTAGCGAAATCATTAAGGTCTTTCACAAAAACGGTTGTTTTGACGATATCACCGACTTTCAGGCCCGCAGCTTCAACAATCGCTTTAACATTTTCCAGCGACTGACGTGCTTGAGCAGAGATTTCGTCAGGCACGGTACCGGTTTTAGGATCAACCGGGATCTGGCCGGAAGTGATAATCATGCTACCAAGATCAACACCCTGGACATAAGGACCAATCGCGGCTGGGGCATTTTCGGTGCTAATAATGTGAGACATTTTTTTTCCTCAGTTGGCAGGTCAGGCAGGCGGTAGGTCGTCTGCAGGAATGAGTAAGCAGACCGGCGGTCTGCTTACCAGATAAATCACCACTATTATAGAGAAAGATGGCCCATTGTGGTTAGTGCTAGATCAAGTTGCCAGCACGACATGATGCGCAAATTCTTTTTCACAGTATTTACACTTAAGACTGATCTTTTCTGCGCGTTTTTCCACTGTAAAATAGGATGAAACGGGTTCATTACGACTGACACAGTTACTGTTCGGGCAAATCAGTACATTCTCGATAAACTTAGGTAAGCTTGGGCGGCTTTTACCCACCACTTCATAGTTATCAATACGGTTTACCGTTGCTTCTGGTGCATACAACGCCAGCTGGTTAACCTGGTCATCAGTCAGGAAGGTATTTTCTATTTTGATTAAGTCCTTACGACCTTGCTCACGAGACGGCAAATTCAGACCAATGGTGATGCGTTGATCGGTTTTGGTGAGTTTGAACAAGGTCAGTAGCTTAAAACCGACCTGAGCCGGGATATGATCGATAACAGTTCCGCATTTGATAGCTTCAACTTGCAATTTATTATCATGTGTCATTTTTAATCCTCTCACTTAAACCAATTCGCGATTCAACACCAGGGCCAGCAATGCCTGGCGAGCAAAAATACCGTTACCTGCTTGCTGGAAATACCAGGCATGCGGGGTTTTGTCCACATCAGTGGTTATTTCATCAACGCGCGGCAGAGGGTGCAGTACTTTCATATTCGCGCGTGCTCCTGCCAGATCTGCTGCCCGCAAAATAAACTGGGCTTTGACGTTGGCATACTCTGAAGGGTCAAGGCGTTCTTTCTGGACTCGGGTCATATACAGAATATCCAGCGAGTCGACGACTTCATCAATGGCCTGATGGCAGCTCCAGCTAATGCCTTTTTCATCCAGCATATCGAGAATATATTTCGGCATTGACAGGACTGAAGGGGCAATAAAATAGAAGCGATTACCCGAGTATTTAGCCAATGCCTGGGTCAGAGAATGCACTGTCCGGCCATATTTTAAATCACCCACCATGGCAATATTCAGATTCTCAAGGCGCCCCTGAGTTTCCTGAATAGTAAATAAGTCCAGTAGCGTTTGAGTGGGGTGTTGATTCGCGCCATCACCGGCGTTGATGACTGGAATATCACCGGCAAACTCCGTCGCCAGACGAGCTGCACCTTCTTGTGGATAACGCATCACAATCGCATCGACATAGGTTCCGATAACAGAAATAGTGTCTGCCAGCGTTTCCCCTTTTTTACCCAGAGAGGTATTACCGCTATCCGAGAAACCCACTACAGAAGCGCCCAGGCGATGAATGGCCGTCTCAAAAGAGAGGCGAGTACGGGTTGAGGCCTCAAAAAAGCAGCTGGCGATAACCTTGTACTTAAGCAACTCAGGTTGTGGGTTCGCTTTTAATTTTGCGGCAGTAGCCAGAACCAGTTCGAGTTCATCGCGACTGAGATCATTAATGGAAATGATGTGTTTCTTATAAAGTGGATTTGTCATAGTTCTCTCCTGTTTTCGAGTCTCGAGCGATGGACAAAAAAAAGCCCCTCAATGAGGGGCTTTAAAAATTTGAATAGGCAACGGGAGGAAAAACGCCATAGCAACATCGGCAGTGTGTCGATGTAGTGTAACTGTCTGATAGAGACAATGGCGCATGCTTCCTCCTGGCAAATTGTCGCGCATTATACGCGGGTGTTTTTTCACTGCAATAGATTTAATCAGACTTTTTTTATTGATAGCAATCGGTTGCTATAACCAGAAGTACTGATGTTTGTCTTATTCTGTGAAACAGCTTCTGTCCCTACAAATACACCTCAAAGTCTGGGTTTCGCCCTATGACCTGCTGTTGTCGCGTTAACTTCCGCAAGCCTGTGATTTTTTGTCATTTTATGATCGGCATCGCTGGTCGTGTGCTAAAGAATCACGCTAGACTGAACATCTTAAAACAGCGTTTTAAATAAAGAGGACATCATGATCATTGGTAATATCCATGCACTGCAAGACTGGCTGCCGGTAGAACTGCGTCAGGCAATTGAACACGTAAAAGCGCATGTCACTCCGGATACGCCTGTCGGCAAGCATGATATTGATGGAAATAACATCTTCATGCTGGTTTCTGAGGACAGCACTGAGCCTCTGGCAGCGCGTAAGGCTGAATATCACGCTCGCTATTTGGATATCCAAATTGTTATGCGTGGTCAGGAAGGCATGGTGTTCAGCTGCTTACCCGCAGGCAAGTCCGATACTGAACGTCTGGCAGACTGGGACATTGCTTTCCTGCCTGCAGGTGAGCAAGAAAAAAGCGTTGTCTTAAACGAGGGGGATTTCGTCGTCTTCTATCCAGGCGAAGTACATAAGCCCCTGGTCGCGGTGGGTGAGCCTGCAATCGTGCGTAAAGTGGTGGTCAAAGTTAAGCAGAATTGATGTCATAGTTCCTGTACAGGGTCCTCTCCCGCAGGAGAGGACCCGTAAACTTACAGACTGGGTGCCAGGGTGGCCACCATCACTGCCTTAATGGTATGCATACGGTTTTCAGCCTGGTCAAACACCAGGCTGTGTTCTGACTCAAATACCTCATCAGTCACTTCCATTCCGTCATGCAAGTCGAACGTTTCCGCCATTTGCTTGCCCAGGGTGGTTTTTTCATCATGGAATGCTGGCAGGCAGTGCAGGAACTTCACCAGTGGGTTACCGGTTAAGGCGAGCATTTGCTTATTCACCTGATAAGGGCGCAGCAGAGCGATACGTTCAGCCCATTTTTCTTTTGCTTCACCCATTGATACCCAGACGTCGGTATAAATAAAGTCAGCTCCTGCTACTCCGGCGGCAATCTCTTCCGTCAGTGTTATGTTACCACCATTTTGTACCGCCAGTTCACTGCACTGACTGACCAGTTGTGGCTCAGGCCAGCAGCTCTTAGGCGCGACTAAGCGCAAGTTCAGGCCGGTCAGTGCTGCGGCTTCCAGCATTGAATTACCCATGTTGTTACGGGCATCACCCACATAGGCCAGGGTCATTTGATTAAACGTTTTCCCGGGCAAATGTTCCTGCATTGTCAGTAAGTCAGCCAGCAGTTGCGTCGGATGATATTCATTTGTCAGACCATTCCAGACCGGTACACCCGCAAATTCTGCCAGTGTTTCGACGATTTCCTGACCATAACCCCGGTACTGGATACCGTCATAGATGCGCCCTAATACCCGAGCCGTATCTTTTATTGATTCTTTATGCCCTATCTGGCTACCACTTGGGCCAAGATAAGTCACGCGTGCACCTTGATCATAAGCGGCAACTTCGAAAGAGCAGCGAGTTCTGGTCGAATCTTTTTCGAAGATGAGCGCGATATTTTTGCCAATAAGCTTTTGACTTTCTTTGCCTTTTCTCTTGTCACTTTTCAGTTTTGCGGACAAAGATAATAATTCGTTGAGCTGGGTAGGGGTAAAATCAAGTAATTTAAGAAAGTGTTTCTGATAAAAGTGACTCATCTTAACCTCATGTGGCACGCGCCATGAATTGAATTAAAATTCAATTTATATGTATGAATATTCAATTGCAACCCTGAATAAGAAATCTTTGCTGTGAAAGGTGGAGGCAAACCTCTCTGTATGTGAGAATAAGCTTATGTGCCGATACATGTGAGGACAGGATCATGGCAAATGCAGAACAGCTGGAAGAACAACGCGAAGAAACGCGTTTAATCATTGAAGAACTGCTGGAAGACGGCAGCGATCCCGATGCGCTTTACACCATCGAACATCATCTTTCTGCTGATGATTTCGAAACCCTTGAAAAGGCTGCTGTTGAGGCATTCAAGCTGGGCTATGAAGTAACAGATCCTGAAGAGCTGGAAGTCGAAGAAGGTGACATGGTTATTTGCTGCGATGTGCTGAGCGAAAGCGCATTAAATGCTGAACTGATTAATGCTCAGGTTGAGCAGTTAATGAATCTGGCCGAAAAATTCAATGTTGAATATGACGGCTGGGGCACTTACTTTGAAGATCCGAATGGTGAAGATGACCTGGAAGATGGCGAAGAAGAAGATGAAGACGACGACGGTGTGCGTCACTAACCAGCAGTGATGGTGCAGCAGCGCCCGCTGCTGCATTTCAGGATAAGGCATGAACCTACAGTTACTTCTCTCACCCATTAATCATTTTCTGCATTGCCCAACGCCCAAAGCGTGGATAGAAGAAGCCCGCAAACCAGAAAATTTATCGCTGTTACTGACCGACCATTTGATATGCGAACTAAAAGCCGCCCAGACCGGGATGTTCCTGATCCGCAAATATGTGGCAGATAAAGAAACGTCAGAAGTCCTGCTGGCTTTATTACGACCCTATGAAGTTTTTGCTTTTAGTGACGGACCAGAGCCTGACTTTTTGGCATTGCATAAAGCGCTGAGCAAAAGGCTGATGCCAAAGACGCAAGGCGACTGGGAACAAACGCTTATCGACAGCATGACGTCATTGATAAAAGAAGAACTACACCACTTCTGGCAGGTTCGCGAAATCATGCTGGCGCGTGAGATCCCTTATGTCAAGATGACGGCCAGTCGTTATGCCAAAGGGCTGTTAAGCCAGACCCGTACTCATGAGCCCCTGATGCTGGTGGATAAACTTGTCTGTGGAGCTTATATCGAAGCCCGTTCTTGTGAACGTTTTGCCGCGATTGCGCCGTATCTTGATGACGAACTGAGCCATTTTTATCTGTCGCTATTACGTTCTGAAGCCCGTCACTACCAGGATTATCTGAGCCTGGCACAGCAAATTGCTGGGGGAGATATTCAGGAAAGAGTGCGATTTTTTGGCGAGGTGGAAGCCACACTTATCCAAAGCCCCGACGATAGCTTTCGCTTTCACAGCGGCATCCCTGTATCAGTGTAAGACCCGTCCATGGCCTGCATGGCATCATCACGACGGGTGAATGATGCCTGCTGATAAGTGCCGATAAAAAGTGTTTACTGCTTGAACAGTACTACACGACTCGCTAATGTAACTGCGATTTTATCCCCTGGAAGCCATCATGATAACCCTCGCTCTGATTGACGATCATCTTATCGTTCGTTCAGGTTTTGCCCAGTTACTGGCTCTGGAATCTGATTTTCAAGTGGTTGCTGAATTCGGTTCTGGCCGTGAAGCCCTGGCTGGTCTGCCTGGTCGCGGCGTGCAGGTGTGTATCTGTGATATCTCGATGCCTGATATTTCAGGACTGGATCTGCTGGGTCAGCTTCCTCAGGGTATGGCGACCATTATGCTGTCGGTACATGATAGTCCGGCCTTAATTGAACAGGCGTTAAAAGCCGGAGCGCGCGGATTTTTATCAAAACGCTGTAGTGCCGATGAGCTGATCGCTGCTATCCATACCGTTGCCACTGGCGGCTGTTATCTGACCCCCGATATTGCCCGCAAGCTTACCGTCGGACGCCAGGATCCACTGACCAAACGAGAGCGTCAGATCGCTGAAAAACTGGCGCAAGGCCTGGCGGTGAAAGAAATTGCTGCAGAGCTGGGATTATCGCCTAAAACCGTCCATGTTCATCGGGCAAATTTAATGGAAAAACTCGACGTGCATAATGATGTTGAGTTATCTCGCTATATGTTTGCTGGCTGGTAATGTACGCGTTGCTGACTCGACTGGCGGGGATTATTGCCAGTTTTTTTACTTTTTCTGCCGCATGGTTCTGCTTGTGGAGTATCAGCCTGCATCTGGTGGACAGCCCGGGACTGGCGGTGCTGTTATTCCCGTTTGGTTTACGTATGGGGCTGATGCTGCAATGCCCGCGTAGATACTGGTTAGTCTTACTGGGTACTGAGTGGCTATTACTGGGCTGGCTATCCTGGCAGGTGGAATTACCTCATCTGCCCTTTTTGCTGATCGGTAGCCTGCTGAGTATGCTACCAGTGGTATTTACCGCCCATTATGCCAGCAGCCGCGACTGGCGGACTTTACTGCGTCAGGGCGCTGCACTGATTGCCGCGGCACTGTTGCAGTCATTACCCTGGGTTGAACAGGGCGCAGTAGCGCTGAATGTGGTACTCGTGACGCTTACCGGTAGCTTAACCTTGTCACCTATTTGCCTGGTTATCTGGCGCTATCTGACCAGTACCGTCTGGCAGCCTCTGGGGCCTTCCTTAGTGACTCAGCCAGTTAACTGGCGTGCGCGTCACCTGATCTGGTATCTGGTGCTGTTTGCTATCAGTCTCTGGTTACAACTCGGGCTACCCGCTGGTCTGGCGCGCTTTACGCCTTTTTGTCTGGCTTTGCCCATTATCGCGCTGGCCTGGCATTACGGCTGGCAGGGGGCTTTAATTGCTACCCTGATGAATGCCATTGCGCTGATTGCCAGCCAGACATGGCATGCCTATCCGCTTGATCTGCTGCTCTCATTACTGGCACAGAGCCTGACAGGACTGCTGCTGGGAGCGGGTATCCAGCGTCTGCGAGAGCTGAATCTGTCATTGCAAACCGAACTTCAGCGTAATCACCGGCTAGTGGAGCGTCTGCTGGAAACAGAAGAGAGTGTCCGGCAGGATGTCGCGCGGGAACTGCATGATGATATCGGGCAAACCATTACCGCGATTCGTACTCAGGCCAATATTGTGCAGCGCCTGGCGCGGGATAATCCCGGTATCAAACAGAGTGCTGGCCATATCGAGCAACTGTCCCTTGGGGTCTATGATTCAGTGCGTCGGCTACTCGGGCGCTTACGCCCACGTCAGCTTGATGACTTAACTCTGGCGCAGGCCATCAGTGCCCTGATGCGAGAAATGGAGCTGGCCGGACAGGGTATTGTCAGCCATATCGACTGGCAAATTGATGAATCGATACTGAGTGAGAGTCAGCGTGTCACGCTATTTCGTATTTGTCAGGAAGGGCTGAATAATATCGTCAAGCATGCGAATGCGCAGGCTGTGACAGTGCAAGGCTGGCAGCAAGAACAGCGACTGATACTGGTGATTGAAGATGATGGCAGTGGATTACCAGAGGATTCAGGGCAACCCGGTTTTGGCCTGACGGGGATGCGTGAACGCGTCTCTGCACTGGGGGGAACGCTGGCTATTTCTTGTACTCATGGAACGCGTGTCAGTGTCAATCTGCCATTAGGTGGGTAAGAGAAATACATTATGTTCAGTTTTTTAAAAGTCCCCGGCAATATTCAGCCCCTCGGTTCTCAAACTGAAATTGATGATAGCTATCGCTACTGGCGCAGGCATATTCTGCTGACTATCTGGCTGGGTTACGCGCTGTTCTATTTCACCCGTAAGGGGTTCAATGCAGCCGTTCCGGAAATTCTTGCCGCCGGCGTGATGACTCGAACCGATATCGGCTTACTGGCGACCCTGTTTTATATCACCTACGGCTTGTCAAAATTTCTGGCGGGTATTGTCAGTGACCGCTCCAATGCCCGCTATTTTATGGGGCTTGGGCTGATGGCCACCGGGGTGATTAATATCTTGTTTGGTTTTTCCACCTCGCTATGGGCCTTTGCTTCGCTGTGGATTTTGAACGCCTTTTTCCAGGCCTGGGGCTCACCGGTTTGTGCCCGTCTGTTGACCACATGGTATTCGCGTACTGAGCGCGGTGGCTGGTGGGCGCTGTGGAACACCGCCCATAATATCGGTGGCGCACTGATTCCGATGATGATGGGCGCAGTCGCTCTGCATTATGGCTGGCGTAGTGGCATGATGATTGCTGGAGTGATGGCGATTATAGGGGGGTTATTTGTCTGCTGGCGTTTGCGTGACGGTCCTCAGAGCGTCGGTCTGCCCGCGGTCAGCGAGTGGCGACATGATGCTCTCGACATTGCTCAGCAACAGGAAGGACTGGGGCTGACGCAGAAAGATATCCTCTATAAGTATGTACTTGCTAACCCTTATATCTGGTTGTTATCTCTGTGCTATGTACTGGTGTATATCGTCCGTACGGCGATTAATGACTGGGGTAACTTGTACATGTCTGAGACGCTTGATGTTGGGTTAGTGACTGCTAACTCCGCGGTGACGATGTTTGAACTGGGCGGATTTATTGGCGCGCTGGTGGCTGGCTGGGGCTCCGATAAGCTCTTTAATGGTAACCGCGGACCGATGAATTTAATTTTTTCCGCCGGGATCCTGCTCTCGGTCGGTTCGCTGTGGCTGATGCCGTTCCACACTTATGTGATGCAAGCCGCCTGCTTTTTCACCATCGGTTTTTTTGTCTTTGGCCCGCAAATGCTGATTGGTATGGCGGCAGCAGAATGCTCTCATAAAGACGCCGCAGGTGCGGCCACTGGGTTTGTCGGCTTATTTGCTTATTTCGGGGCTTCGCTGGCTGGCTGGCCGCTGGCATGGGTTATTGATATCTGGTCGTGGAATGGTTTCTTTGTCGTGATATCGATTGCTGCCGGTATTTCTGCGCTATTTCTGCTCCCCTTTTTAAATGCCCAGACGCCGCGGAGCATCCGCTGAATGTGATTTACTTCACTCTTTTGGACTGATTATCGAGAAACTAGGATATTTTCTCGATCCGACCTGGACGCTATCCCAGGTGTTGTCAGTTCCTGGTTTTTACAATGTCGACATTCGGTCGATATTTTAATCAGGAGCACTCATGCTGAATTTTTTAAACCAGGTGCGTAAACCGACCCTGGATCTGCCGTTAGAAATGCGGCGGAAGATGTGGTTTAAACCCTTTATGCAGTCCTATCTGGTGGTTTTTATCGGCTACCTGGCGATGTATTTAATTCGTAAGAATTTCAATATTGCGCAAAATGACATGATCTCGACCTATGGTCTGAGCATGACACAATTAGGCATGATAGGGTTGGGCTTCTCGATTACCTACGGTGTCGGTAAGACACTGGTGTCCTATTACGCTGACGGCAAAAACACCAAACAATTCCTGCCTTTTATGCTGATCCTTTCGGCGATTTGTATGCTGGGCTTTAGTGCCAGTATGGGAAGCGGATCGGTCAGTTTGTTTCTGATGATAGCCTTCTATTCACTCAGTGGCTTCTTCCAGAGTACGGGCGGCTCCTGTAGTTACTCGACGATTACCAAATGGACCCCACGCCGTAAGCGCGGTAGTTATCTGGGGATGTGGAATATCTCCCATAATCTCGGCGGTGCAGGTGCTGCTGGTGTGGCGCTATTTGGAGCCAACTATCTGTTTGATGGCCATGTCATCGGCATGTTTGTCTTCCCTTCAATCATTGCTCTGATTATTGGCTTTATTGCTCTGCGTTACGGTAACGACTCCCCAGAAGCCTATGGCTTGGGTAAAGCGGAAGAGCTGTTTGGTGAATCATTGAGTGAAGAAGATCAAGAGACTGAAGATTCGTCAATGACGAAATGGCAGATTTTTGTCGAATATGTCCTGAAAAACAAAGTTATCTGGTTACTCTGCTTTGCCAATATCTTCCTGTATGTGGTGCGTATCGGGGTGGATCAGTGGTCAACGGTTTATGCTTACCAGGAGTTGAAACTCTCTAAAGAAGTCGCGATTCAAGGCTTTACCCTGTTTGAAGTCGGGGCGCTGGTGGGCACGCTGTTATGGGGCTGGTTATCTGACCTGGCTAACGGACGCCGTGCGCTGGTGGCTTGTATTGCTCTGAGCCTGATAATCGTGACGCTGGGTGTCTATCAGCATGCCAGCAATCAGTATGTCTACCTGGCATCGCTGTTTGCCCTTGGCTTCCTGATTTTTGGCCCGCAATTATTGATTGGTGTCGCAGCCGTGGGATTTGTACCGAAAAAGGCTATCAGTGCTGCAGACGGTATCAAAGGAACCTTTGCTTATCTGATTGGTGATAGCTTCGCTAAACTGGGTTTGGGAATGATTGCTGACGGTACGCCCATCTTCGGTCTCACCGGTTGGGCAGGCACCTTTGCAGCACTGGATGCAGCAGCGATTGGTTGTATTGCATTGATGGCTATCGTCGCGATTCTGGAAGAACGTAAAATTCGTCGCCTGAAAAAGCTCGCTTTACAGACAGCGTGACAGAACGGAAGTGACAGAATACAGCCAGGGGTTATCCTCTGGCTGCAGTGTTTTATCGGGCTGGGGTATTACAAGGGTTTGAGCATTCTCACTTCACAATCCACATGACCGGTACAACCCAGGGGTTCATCAATATGGACAAAACCTAAGTGTTCATATAACCCAATCGCTTCTTTCAGAAAAGCGGTTGTCTCAAGGTAGCACTGTTTAAAACCCTGTTCTCGTGCGTAGTCCATGGCCAGTAGTGCCAGCTTTTTGGCTAAGCCTTTGCCACGCACCACAGAAGAAAAATACATCTTCTGTAGTTCACAGATATCAGGCTGACTGCATAACAGGGGAGCAATGCCTCCACCACCAACCACTTCGCCGTCATATTCCACGACCCAGAACGCAAATCCAGGTTTGCTATACACCTGGTACAGTTCGTCGAGATCAGGATCAGCAACGGTATAACCTTTATCGGCCGTTAACCCATATTCAGCGGAAACCTGGCGAATAACCCGCGCGATAGCCGGATTGTCATGGGGCGCTATCCGGCGCAACAGGCATTGGGGTTCAGCCAGTATAGCTAGACTCATACATTGCTCGTTTGAAAGTTTATTATTTTACTTACTTCTGCTCGCGAGAACGGCTGTCTGGAGAATATTCGGTTTCTCCAGACAGCTAACTTCAGCTAATTACAGCGCAGCAATGACAGATTGTTGCTCGATAAGCTTAGCTTTAGCATCGGCATAACCGTCCCGCTTTTCACGCTCTTTAGCAATGACGGCTTCCGGCGCGCGGGCAACAAAACCTTCGTTGGACAGTTTGCTCTCGATACGACCAATTTCAGCTTCTACTTTAGCGACTTCTTTTGCCAGACGCGCCAGTTCAGCATCTTTATCGATAAATCCGGCCATTGGGATCAGCAGTTCTGCACCCTCAATAATCTTGGTGACAGACGCCGGGCCTTTATCGCTGGCAGGCAGAATAGTAATGCTATCGAGACGGGCCAGATTCAGCAGGAAGCTACGGTTTTCATTCACCCGACGCTCAACCTCGGCACTGACTCCACGTAGCAGAACATCCAGCGGTTTACCCGGAGAGATATTCATTTCTGCGCGAATATTACGGACTGCGGTAATCGCCTGCTTCAGCCATTCGGTATCGGCCAGCGCAACAGTATCGTCAAGACTTGCATCAAACGCCGGGAAAGGTTGCAGCATAATGGTGTCTGCGGTAATACCTTTCAGCGTTTTCACGCGCTGCCAGATGGTTTCAGTGATAAATGGAATGATTGGGTGCGCCAGGCGCAGCAAACCTTCCAGCACGTTCACCAGTGTATTACGTGTTCCACGCAGCTCAGCTTCAGAGCCGCCATTCATTACCGGTTTGGTCAGCTCAAGATACCAGTCACAGAACTGGTTCCAGGTGAATTCATACAGAATGTTAGCTGCAATATCAAAGCGATAGTTGTCCAGCGCTTCACGGTAAGCTTTCACCGTGCGGTTAAATTCAGCCAGGATCCAGTTATCTGCCAGTGACAGTACTAACTCACCGCCGTTAAAGCCACAATCCTGCTCTTCGGTATTCATCAGCACGAAACGACTGGCGTTCCACAGCTTATTACAGAAGTTACGATAACCTTCCAGGCGCTTCATATCCCAGTTGATATCGCGGCCGGTAGAGGCGAGGGCTGCCAGAGTAAAGCGCAGGGCATCAGTACCGTGTGGCTCAATACCGTTCGGGAACTGTTTTTCAGTACGCTTACGGATTTTTTCCGCCATTTGCGGCTGCATCATATTACCGGTACGTTTTTCCAGCAGGTCTTCCAGCGAAATACCGTCAACCATATCCAGTGGGTCAATAACGTTACCCTTGGACTTGGACATTTTCTGCCCTTCATCATCACGGATAAGACCGGTCATGTAGATAGTTTTAAACGGTATCTGCGGCTTGCCGTCCTCATCTTTGATGAAGTGCATGGTCAGCATGATCATGCGCGCAATCCAGAAGAAGATAATATCGAAACCACTGACCATCACGCTGGTTGGGTGGAAGGTACGCAGTGCTTCGGTATTTTCTGGCCAGCCCAGTGTTGAGAAGGTCCACAGGCCGGAAGAGAACCAGGTATCCAGCACGTCTTCGTCCTGATTCAGAACCACATCGGCAGCCAGGTTATTTTCGCTTCGGACTTCGGCTTCATCACGACCGACATAGACATTGCCCTGGTCATCATACCAGGCAGGAATACGGTGTCCCCACCACAGCTGACGGGAAATACACCAGTCCTGAATATCGCGCATCCAGGAGAAGTACATATTTTCGTACTGTTTTGGTACGAACTGGATATCGCCTTGCTCAACGGCTTCTACGGCCACTTTTGCCAGCGGAGCAGTACGGACATACCACTGATCGGTGAGCATTGGCTCAATCACCACACCACCACGGTCGCCATAAGGGACGGTTAAGTCGTGGGATTTTATTTCATCCAGCAGACCTGACTCATCAAAAGCAGCAACCACGGCTTTACGGGCAGCAAAACGCTCAAGGCTCTGGAAGGCGGCTGGAATATCGCAGCTATAAAGGGTTGAAGGCTCACCTTTGGTATCAAATATTTCTGCTTCGTCACGGATATTACCGTCAAACGTCAGAATATTGATCATCGGCAACTGATGACGACGGCCGACTTCATAGTCATTAAAGTCATGAGCAGGTGTGATTTTTACGCAACCGGTACCCTTTTCCATGTCCGCGTGTTCATCACCCAGAATCGGGATACGGCGGCCAGTCAGTGGCAGGGTAATGAATTTACCGATCAGATCTTTATAGCGCGGATCTTCAGGGTTTACGGCAACGCCAGTATCACCCAGCACCGTTTCCGGACGGGTCGTCGCAACCACCAGGTAGTCTTTACCGTCACTGGTTTTAGCGCCATCGGCTAAAGGATAACGCAGGTGCCACATGGAACCTTTCGACTCGCGGTTTTCCACTTCTAAATCGGAAATAGCGGTGCGCAGTTTAGGATCCCAGTTTACCAGGCGTTTGCCACGGTAAATTAAGTCTTCTTTATACAGACGAACGAACACTTCTTTGACCGCGTTGGACAAGCCTTCGTCCATCGTGAAGCGTTCACGCTCCCAGTCTACAGAGTTGCCGAGACGACGCATCTGACGGGTAATGGTACCGCCAGATTCTGCTTTCCATTGCCAGATTTTTTCGATAAAAGCATCACGACCGTAGTCATGGCGGGTTTTACCTTCTTCGGCAGCAATTTTACGTTCAACCACCATTTGGGTGGCGATACCCGCATGGTCAGTACCGGCTTGCCAGAGGGTATTTTTACCTTGCATACGCTGGTAACGGATCATGGTGTCCATGATGGTTTGCTGGAAGGCGTGACCCATATGCAAACTACCGGTGACATTCGGCGGCGGGATCATGATACAGAAGCTTTCCTGGCTTTGGTCGCCATTAGGTTTAAAGTAGCCTTGCTGCTCCCAGTGCTCGTAAAGCGGCTGTTCGATATCTTGCGGGTTATATGTCTTTTCCATGGTCTGCTATGTCGTTCCCGGCGGGGTATAGGTCGCCGTAGTCAAGTGGAAACCGGCAACGCGATAGGCTTTATAGCGTTCGCGAGCCAGTTGTTTCTGGGATACTTCGTCAGGCACGAAGTCTATCACCTCAAGGAAAGCGGTGGCAAAATCTGCGAACCAGGGCAGCAAACTGATTAATACATCTCGGGGTGTGCTGCCGCGACGTTCCGGCCATGCCAGTTCAACCGGTGCGCCGTAACGCGGACCTTCTCCAGCCAGATTATGCGGCACAAAGGCCTGCACATCACGCTGCCAGAGCGCTTCATCCAGGCGTATTGCCTGCTGTTCATTTTCGCAGGCGACTAACACCCGTTTGCCGGCACGAAACTTTTCTGCTGCCAGCTCACACACGAGTTGCTCAACGGCGTTGAGACCATTGCGCGGGGTGTCGTTATCGAGCAGATAAAAGGTCGTGTTTTTCATGGGGTCCGTTTTAGTCTGTTGGTATCAAATAGCAGTCTGAACCAAGGTTCAGACTGCTATACCTGCCATACGTCAAATTATTTTGGGTATATACATCATGCCATTACTGGCAATCATTTACTCTTCGGCATTAAATCCAGCACGATTCAGTAAAAACTGAGACAGCAGTGCGACTGGACGACCTGTCGCGCCTTTTGCCTGGCCTGAACGCCATGCTGTGCCAGCAATATCCAGGTGTGCCCAGTGATACTTGCGCGTAAAGCGTGACAGGAAGCAGGCTGCGGTAATCGCGCCACCCGGACGACCGCCAATATTGGCCATATCGGCAAAATTAGAGTTTAACTGATCGTAGAACTCATCTGCCATCGGTAAACGCCAGGCCCGGTCACCCGACAGTTCAGAAGCACTCACCAGCTCGTGTGCCAGTGGATTGTGGTTCGACATCAGGCCGGTAATATGATGGCCAAGGGCAATCACACAGGCACCCGTCAGGGTCGCCACGTCAATCACGACTTCGGGTTCAAAACGTTCAACGTAGGTCAGGACGTCACAGAGTACCAGACGGCCTTCAGCATCGGTATTCAGAACTTCAACCGTCTGTCCCGACATGGTGGTAAGGACATCACCCGGACGATAAGCACGCCCCCCTGGCATATTTTCACAGCCAGCAAGGATACCGACCACATTCAGCGGTAATCCGAGTTCTGCCACCATCCGCATCACGCCATAGACCGACGCCGCTCCACACATATCGTACTTCATTTCGTCCATGCCTTCGGCAGGTTTAATTGAAATACCGCCGGAGTCGAAAGTCAGTCCTTTACCAACCAGCACAATTGGACGCGCATCAGGGTCAGGATTCCCTTTATACTCAATCACCGACATCAGTGATTCATTCTGTGAACCTGCGCCAACGGCCAGATAAGAGTGCATACCTAACTCTTTCATCTGCTGTTCGCCAATCACTCTGGTCACAATATTGGTGCTAAATGAGTCTGCCAGCTGACGTGCCTGGGAAGCCAGATACGCCGCGTTACAAATATTAGGCGGCATATTGCCTAAATCTTTGGCAGCCTTAATACCTGAAGAGATAGCCAGACCGTGCGAAATAGCACGTTCACCACAGGTGAGTTCGCGGCGAGTCGGTACATTGAAAACCATTTTACGCAGCGGGCGACGTGGTTCGCTTTTGTTGGTTTTCAGTTGTTCGAAGCTGTACAGCGTCTCTTTTGCTGTTTCTACGGCCTGGCGAACTTTCCAGTAGGTGTTGCGCCCTTTAACGTGCAGTTCGGTAAGGAAGCAGACTGCTTCCATCGATCCGGTGTCATTGAGGGCATTGATGGTTTTCTGAATCACTTGTTTAAACTGGCGTTCATCAAGCTCGCGCTCTTTACCACAACCAATTAATAAAACGCGCTCAGACAACACGTTGGGTACGTGATGTAGCAATAAGGTTTGCCCCGGCTTCCCTTCCAGCTCACCACGACGCAGCAGGGCGCTGATGTAACCATCGCTGATTTTATCGAGTTGTTCGGCTATCGGGGACAGGCGACGCGGCTCAAAAACTCCGACAACGATACATGCACTACGCTGTTTTTCGGGGCTACCGCTTTTTACACTGAACTCCATGCACTACGCTCCTGAATCTTAAAGACAACGGCGGGGAGGACAGGCTAGAATTAAAAGCCTTGTTAACTCATGTCCGCTGTTGCGATGACTTCGTGTTAATCTTAACGGATAGTTTTATACGTTTTTAGGTTCGTCTTAGCATTGCCCTGTTGCTCAACTTCGCCGGGCTTTTTAATCTTAGCGCTGTTTTCGACGATTAAAGAGAATAAATGACGTATAAGCGATGAAACAAGCAATTTTCCTGCAAAAGAACTCGTTTTCACAGGTGTATTTAATGTGATTATCATAAGATATCTGGTTCGTGAGACACTCAAGAGCCAATTGGCTATCCTTTTTATCCTGTTACTGATCTTCTTTTGTCAGAAGTTAGTGAGGATCCTCGGTGCTGCAGTGGATGGTGAGATACCTACTCACTTGGTTCTGTCGCTACTGGGTTTAGGGGTGCCTGAAATGGCACAATTAATCTTGCCACTAAGCCTTTTCCTTGGCTTATTGATGACCTTAGGGCGATTATACACCGAAAGTGAGATAACGGTGATGCATGCCTGTGGTTTAGGTAAATCAGTACTGGTGAAAGCCGCGATGATCTTGGCGCTGTTTACCGGTGTGATAGCGACAGTCAACGTGGTGTGGCTCAGCCCCTGGTCGGCTCGCTATCAGGAAGAGGTGCTGGCGGAAGCGAAAGCGAATCCTGGCGTTGCGGCTCTGGCACAAGGACAATTCCAGCAAACCAGTGACGGTCGTTCGGTATTGTTTATCGAAAACGTTAAGGGTGCCCATTTCCAGGATGTGTTCCTGGCTCAGACACGACCGAGTGGTAATACCCGCCCGTCAGTTGTGGTGGCTGATGCGGGGCAACTTTCTGTTCGTGCTGACGGCTCACAAGTGGTGACCTTAAATGCTGGCACGCGTTTTGAAGGAACGGCATTGCTGCGTGACTTCCGTATCACTGACTTTAAAGATTATCAGGCTGTTGTCGGCCACCAAAACGTGGTTCTGGATCCATCGGATACCAGCCAGATGGCGATGTCTACGCTGTGGAACAGTGATGAACCTGAGCTACGGGCAGAGTTACATTGGCGTATCACCTTGATTATGTCGGTGATTATTATGGCGCTGATGGTCGTTCCCTTGAGCGTGGTCAATCCGCGTCAGGGCCGCGTACTGTCGATGTTACCGGCAATGCTGTTATATCTGGTGTTTTTCCTGCTACAAAGCTCACTCCGATCCAGTGCCTCCAATGGCAAAATTGATCCCATGCTGGGAATGTGGGGCGTTAATCTGCTGTATCTGCTATTAGCGATAGCATTGAACCTCTGGGATACAGTCCCCGTACGTAAAGTACGTGCCCGCTTTAGCAGCAAAGGAGCGGTATAAATGTTTGGTGTTCTAGACCGTTATATTGGTAAAACCATTCTCAATACCATATTGATGACGCTGTTTATGCTGGTGTCGCTGTCAGCGATTATTAAGTTCGTTGATCAGTTAAAAAGAACCGGGCAGGGCAGTTATTCAGCGCTGGGCGCGGGGCTCTATACCCTGCTTAGCGTCCCGAAAGATATTCAAATCTTCTTTCCTATGGCGGCCCTGTTAGGTGCCTTGTTAGGGCTGGGGGCGCTGGCGCAACGTAGTGAACTGGTGGTGATGCAGGCGGCAGGTTATACCCGTCTGAAAATTGCCTCCTCGGTGATGAAAACTGCGATACCGTTGGTGATACTGACCATGGCAATCGGTGAATGGGTCGCTCCACAGGGCGAGCAGATGGCACGTAACTATCGGGCGCAGATGCTGCTGGGTGGCTCATTACTGTCAACACAGAATGGTTTGTGGGCTAAAGATGGTCATGATTTTATCTATATCGAACGGGTAAAAAATGACGCTGAACTGGCGGGAGTCAGTATCTACAGCTTTGACTCACAGCGTCAGCTGCAGTCCATTCGCTATGCTTTATCGGCAAAATATGACGCGGATAATAAGGTGTGGAGACTATCGCAGGTTGATAAGTCTGACTTAACCGATCCGCTGCAAATTGTCGGTTCTCAGACAGTCAGTAGTGAGTGGGCGACCAACCTGACTCCGGACAAGCTGGGAGTGGTGGCCTTATCACCTGAGGCGCTGTCTATAACCGGGCTTTATGATTATGTTAACTATCTTAAAGCCAGTGGCCAGGATGCCGGGCGTTATCAGCTTAATATGTGGAGTAAAATCTTTGCACCGTTCTCGGTGGCAGTAATGATGCTGATGGCGTTGTCATTTATCTTCGGCCCACTGCGTAGTGTAGCGATGGGGGTACGAGTCGTTACCGGGATCAGCTTTGGTTTCCTGTTTTACGTTCTTGACCAAATCTTCGGCCCGTTGAGTCTGGTGTATCATATTCCACCAATATTAGGGGCATTACTGCCCAGTGCCACCTTCCTGTTATTAAGTCTGTGGCTGATGATGAAACGCTCTAATTAATACCTGCACTACCTGGAAAACGACCTCTGATAGCTCAGCTACAGAGGTCGTTTTCTAGGGCATGACTGTCAGAAATTACCGGGGAAATAAAATTATTTCGAACATAAGTGAATGGGTATCAATTACCGATTTATGTGACTAGACTCACATAAATCATATCTATATAATGATAATCATTACTATTTGATATGAAAGATATGAACACGGTTAACAGTTACAAAAATAATCTTATCGCTATTACGACTCTGATTGTATTTATCTTTGTCTGGAAGCTGTGTAGTTTATCGGGAAAATTTAATACATACATCTTACCGGATCCTGGTACTGTTCTGAAAACAGCCTATGAACTGCTGATGTCAGGTGAGTTACTTCGGCATCTACTTGTCTCCCTGAAACGTATTTTCTGGGGATACTCGCTGGCAATTATGCTTTCCCTTATTCTCACATTCCTTCTTTTTTCCAGTTCTTTAATTAAAAGTATCATCGCACCACCCCTGAATTTTTTAAGACAAATTCCGCCTTTGGCTTTACTCCCACTACTGCTGTCATGGTTAGGGATTGGTGAAGAGCAGAAAGTGTCAGTAATTATTTTAGGATGTTTATTTCCAATACTTTTTAATTTTATTGGTGGTGTTGAGCAAGTTGATAAAAAATTAGTGGAAGTTGCTAAAATATTTGGATTAAAGAAGTGGCAAATATACCGTAGAGTTTTTCTTCCCTCAGCTTTACCTTCTATTTTAATTGGTTTACGTGTAGGGCTTGGCTTTAGCTGGCGTTCATTAGTCGGTGCAGAACTTATCGCCAGCAGTTCAGGGATTGGCTACATGATGATCGATGCAGAATCAATGGCACGAACCGATATCATTTTAGTCGGCGTATTTGTGATTGGAACTATGGGCATGTTAACCGATTATATTTTGTCAAAAGTCATTAATAAATTATCACCTTGGCATGCTGACCAGGTGCAACGATAAAGACAATGATAGAACTTAATAATTTAACCGTTAAATATACAGGCCAGAAGGGAACGACCCACGCGCTTGATAATATCAACTTAACCCTTGAACAAGGGTCTTTTGTCACAATCATTGGAAAAAGTGGTTGTGGGAAAAGTACATTAATCCATGTGATGGCCAATTTATGCCAGATTGATAGTGGTGACATGACCTTCTCTGGTAGTAAAACCCCACGTGTAGGTGTGATATTTCAAGAGCCCCGTTTAATGCCTTGGTTAACCGTATCTGAAAACGTAGCCTTTGGTTTGCAATATCAACAAAATGACAAACAGATTATTCAGCAGCAAGTGAAAGACGCTTTGCAGCTAGTGAAACTCGAACAGTCCGGCCCAATGTACCCTGAACAATTATCCGGGGGAATGAAACAGCGTGTTTCTATTGCGCGAACGATGGTCACTCAGCCAGATTTATTACTGCTTGATGAACCCTTTTCAGCTCTTGATGCATTTACTAAAAGTTCGCTACAGAAAGAGTTACTTTTTTGGTGGCAAAAAATGGGGAATACCGTTGTTTTTGTCACTCATGATATTGAAGAGGCCATTTTATTAGGCCAACGTGTGATTGTTATGGAGCATGGAAAGATCACCGAGGATTTGAACGTTGATTTAAACTATCCGCGTGAAATAGATCAGAGTGAAGTTGTAAAAATGCGTAGATATCTGTTTGATAAACTTACTAACCATTCATTATAGGATCCATACTATGCGTCATGCGATAAAATCTGTGATGTTATTTGCTTCACTAATTACTTTTTCTTTGTCTGCTTTTGCTCAAGAAGAAAAAACGTTAAATATTACCTATGTTATCTCACCATTTAATATGCCGTCGATTGTGATGCATAAAAAAGGCTTTTTAGATGAAGCAATGGCGCCTTATAACGTTAAGGTAAATAATGCTGTCATTAACTCTGGTGCCCAACAAACTCAGGCGATGGCAGCCGGAAAAATTGATGTTGCGAGCGTACTGGGCTCATCATCAGCGATTTTAGCCAGGGCGAATGGCGCACCTGTCGAAATTATAGGTGCTTTTTCCCGGGGCCCTAAAGCTTATACTATTATGACGACAGACAGTAATATTAAAACCGCGAAAGACCTCAAAGGAAAAAAAGTAGCAGGTCCAAAAGGCACTGTACTTAATCAATTGTTAGCCGCTGCTTTGGCGAGTGAAGGGCTCACGCTGAATGATATTGAATATATTAACATGGATATTCCTGCCGCGAATGCAGCACTGTTAACCGGTAAGGTTGATGCTGCCACACTGGCTGGTGCTCATGTTATTAACGCTGAAAAGAAAGGTGCAACATTATTGGTTGATGGTGCTGGTTTAATTAATCCAGTGACGGTGATTGCTGCACGTTCAGACTGGGTAGAAAACAATCCTGATCTGGTTAAAGCCTATTTTAATGCGCACTTGAAATCACTTGAATTTATTAAAAATAATCCAGAAGAAGCGTTGGAAATTACTGCCAAAGAGCAAAAGATCAGCCTTGATGAAGCAAAAAAACAATTCGCTCTATATGATTTTGAGCCAAAAATAACCGAAGAAGATATTAAAAATCTAAATCTTGATCAGGATTTTATGATAAAAAACAACATGCTGGCTCAGGATAAAAAAATCGATATCAAAAAAGACTTACTTTCCACGTCCGTCTATCAATGATTGATACTGGTAAATAATATGAAGTTTTCTATTCTAGATCCTTTGGTTATTGAAGCGGGTTCAAATTCGACACAAGCGTTACAGAACGCCATAAAATTGGCACAATACGCAGAATCTTTGGACTTTGCTCGTTATTGGGTGGTTGAACATCATGGCGTTCATTATGAAGCCGCCGCTGCCCCCGAAATTTTAGTTTCGGCAATTTTACATCAAACCAAAAAAATCTCTGTTGGGATTGGCGGTTTCTTGCTCAACAATTATAGCCCTTATAAAATTGCTGAAATTATTAAGACACTCAGCGCCCTTCATCCTGGACGGGTTGATTTTGGTATTGGTCATTCAGCCTCGGGCCCCTTACCCGATTTTGCATTGCAAGCTAATCGGCGTACCGCAACCGATTATGATCACTATCAGGCAGTCGATGAGTTATTACATTGGCTCGCAAATGATTTTGCATCTGATAATCCATTCTCAACAATCCCCATCATGGCGGATACGCCTGTCGCTGCCAATATCTGGGCGATGGCGGTATCAGAGAATAGTGCCATGTATGCCGCAAAGCAGGGGATGAACCTTGCCTGTAGCGCATTTCACGAACCAGAAAAAGCCGTCAATAGTCTGCATGCATATCAGCGCTATTTTCAGCCATCGACATCATTGGTAGCGACTCACCCCACGGCATTACTGGCTATCCGATTAATTGTTGCAGAGACACAAGAAGAAGCTGAGCGAATGGCGATGCCTGTGCGTCATCTCTTCTATCAACGGCGTAAAATGGGATTAATGCCCTCTACTACGCCAACAGTTGATGAGGCCATTGCGCATGTCGGAGAGGTATGGCCTGCTGAAACCACGGACTGGCCAATGTATATCATCGGTGATAAAGAGCGGGTTTATGCGACCTTAAGCCGAATGAGGGATCAGACTGGTGTGGATGAAATCCTCATCCAGGATATCTTACCCACTTTTGATATGCGCACAAAAATGTACGCGATGCTGGCAGAAATCGCCGCCAGAATGGGTTAGTCGTGTTGAAATGAGCATGTGATAATTCGCTCCATAAACACGTGGACGAATTATCACAGAGATAACACTTTAGTTATCTCTGTGATAATTTTGCTTTTATCTCTACCCAGGCAACGTGAAGTATGACGGGTATATTCAATAGAGTAATTACGTCATTCCTGCCTGGCTCAAAGCGCTCTCCGTAACTTCACTTCTTTCTTCCGCACGGCCACTTACTCGGTGTGTATATTGGCTGCTTCAGCGGTGACCTGCTGAAAAATACTACAATATGAGTCATCTATATCTTGTTTGAAGTGAAAGGGAAACATAACAGAACGAACCTTTTCCGCCGTCTCTACTGAGGCAGTCATGTCATTTTTCGCGTATAGTTTTTTTATTGTGGGCTTTAAAACAAGTTGATTTATTGCTCAGGGTTCAGCGTATTTATCTGTTAAACCGAGGGTGCGGAAAATTATGTCCAGATTCTTCTATAACGACCGTCAACAGCTCGTCAATGATGCCATTGAAGGCATGATTATTAGCTCTCGCCATCATAATCTGACTCGACTGGATATTGATCCTGCTATTCGGATTGTCGCCCGTAACGACTGGAATAAAAGTCAGGTTGCCGTTATCTCTGGTGGCGGCTCCGGCCATGAACCTGCTCATGCCGGATTTGTTGGTAAAGGAATGCTGACCGCCGCAGTTTGCGGAGACCTGTTTGCCTCGCCCAGTGTCGATGCGGTGTTTAATGCCATTATGGCGGTAACAGGCTCTGCGGGTTGTCTGTTGATTGTTAAAAATTACACCGGCGATCGGCTTAACTTCGGGCTGGCGGCAGAAAAAGCTAAAAAAGCCGGTCTCAAAGTAGAAATGGTGATTGTCGGCGACGATATTGCGCTACCCGAGAATAAGCAGCCGCGCGGTATCGCTGGCACGGTGATGGTGCATAAAATTGCCGGCCATGCAGCAGAGCAGGGGCTGCCGTTAAGTGACGTTTTACAGGCGGCAAAACAGGCCTGTGCTGCTATCTTCAGCATCGGCGCTGCTATGCAAACCTGCCATCTTCCCGATAACAACAGTGAAGAAGATCGCATTAAAAGCGGGCAAGTCGAATTAGGTTTAGGTATTCATGGTGAACCAGGAGCTATCACCGTCGATACCCAGAACAGCGTCGAAGTGATTGGTATGCTGGTAGAGCGGTTACGTAAAGCGACTGGCAATGAGGCTCCATTAGCGATTCTGATTAATAATCTTGGTGGTGTCTCGGCGCTGGAAATGGCTCTACTGACCAAAACGCTGTTTGAGTCAGAACTGGCAGGCCAAATCCAGTATCTGATTGGCCCGGCTGACTTGGTCACGGCTCTGGATATGAAAGGTTTTTCACTCTCAGCGATTAAACTTACCCCAGAATTTATCACCGCTTTATCCTCCGAAGTTGAAACCGCAGGCTGGCAACCGCTGGTAAAATATCAGCCGATAACAAGCAAAAAAGTCACGCTGATCCATGATGAAGTGACCGTCACACCTTCTGAAAATGCACAGGTTAAAGCCTGGGTTGCTTCCGTCACTCAGAGTCTGATGAGCAATGAAGCTTATCTGAATGAACTGGATGCCAAAGTAGGAGACGGTGATACCGGTTCAACTTTTGCTGAAGGGGCGCGTGATATTGCCAGTCTGAGCCATCAGGGCCAGTTGCCATTAAATGATACCGCGGCGCTACTGGAACGGATTGGTGAACGCCTGGCGACGGTGATGGGGGGCTCCAGCGGCGTATTAATGTCGATATTTTTTACCGCTGCGGGACAAAAAGTCAGAGATAAAGCGCCGATAGCTGACGCTCTGCTGGCAGGTCTGGAACAGATGAAACACTACGGCGGAGCGCAGCCTGGCGACCGCACTATGATTGATGCCCTGCAACCAGCGCTAGAAGCACTGAAAACCGGCTCGCTTAGTGCCGCTGCTGAGGCGGCTGAAAAAGGAGCGCAAGCCACCGCCAGCATGAAAAAAGCCGGGGCAGGCCGTTCATCTTATGTGAACAGTAAAAATCTGGACGGGGTGGTTGATCCGGGTGCAGCAGCAGTGGCTGGGGTATTTGCTGATCTTGCAAAATAATCAGATATGAGTGGGATCCGCTTAATGCCGATAAACTGGCATTAAGCGGACAGGTTCTTAGGTAAAATCTGCTTCTAATACGACGCGGTAACGCGCTTTACCGTCACGCACATGTTGCAGTGCCTCATTGATTTTCGACATCGGATAGAACTCAACTTGTGGGGCAATTTGGGTTCTTCCGGTAAATTTCATTAATGCCCGTAGTTCATGTGGCGAGCCGGTTGCTGAACCCGATACACTTCTGTCCCCGGCAATCAGCGAGAAAGCCGGCACTGCTATCGGGGTCAGCACCGCACCGACGGTATGGAAATTTCCCCCCCAGGCCAGGGCATTGAAGTAGGGTAGCCACTCCAGGCTGACATTAACGGTATTAATAATCAAATCGAACTGACCCGCCAGAGCGGTTAATGCTTCAGGGGAGCGGCTATTGACCACTCGATCGGCACCCATCGCCAGCACTTCTTGCTCTTTGTCTGGGTTGGAGCTAAAAGCCGTGACTTCACAGCCCATCGCATGCAGCAGTTTAATAGCAATATGGCCCAAACCACCGATACCAATCACCCCAACCCGGCTGGTGGCGGTGATATTGTGCATCAGCAAGGGTTTAAATACGGTAATGCCACCGCACAGTAACGGCCCGGCCGAAGCGGCATCAATGCTTTCCGGTAAAGGAATGACCCACTGCCAGTCAGCGCGGATTTTATCAGCGAATCCACCTTTATTAAGAATGGTGGGGACACTGCCATTCTGACAATTCACCTGATTGCCGCTGATACAGGCATCACAGTGCCCACAACTCCGTGCAGTCCAGCCAATTCCGACCCGTTGACCCACTTTCAGCCCTTTACTCTGGGCTTCAGAACCCAAAGCATGCACCCGACCAATCACCTCATGCCCGGCGACCAGCGGATATAGTGAGAAACCCCACTCATTATCAATCATCGACAAATCAGAATGACAAATCCCGCAATACTCCACCCGGACTTCAACATCCTGAGGTAGCAACTCACTTGCCAGTGTAGAACATGACCCGGCTAAATCAGGGGAACAAAGGGGGCTATAGCCTTATAAGAATACAATATAAGGCTATTCGCTGAAAATTTACCCACTTAACACGACATACTCACCATGCCACTTGCAACACCGCTCATCACAGGTATAATTCCCCCCGTTATCCGCGTACCCCTTCGTGCCGAAGTGGCGAAATCGGTAGACGCAGTTGATTCAAAATCAACCATCGAAAGATGTGCCGGTTCGAGTCCGGCCTTCGGCACCAACAGTACGTAAATAGACCTCAACTGAGGTCTTTTTTTATGTCTGAAATCCAGTATCCGCAAGGCTTTCCTCGCTTTTTCACTCAACCTAAGTCAACCTGATTCAATCTACATCAACTTACTGATGTGGGTACAAATGCGGGTATATCTCGGTTCGATAATGTTTGTACCCACACAGAACTCCAGAAAGGATAGTTATCATGGCCTTGAGTGATGTGAAAGTGCGTACTGCCAAGCCCGAAGAGAAAGCCTATAAGCTAACTGACGGCGACGGCATGGTATTACTGGTTCACCCTAACGGCTCCAAATACTGGCGGTTTCGTTATCGCTTTGGCGGTAAAGAGAAGATGCTGGCTTTGGGTAAATACCCTGAAGTTTCGCTGGCAGATGCCAGAGCTCGGCGGGATGAAGCCCGTAAGCAGCTAGCTAACGGCGCGGATCCCAGCGAAACCAAGAAAGCCGTTAAGGTCGAGCAAGAACAAGAAGCGATAACGTTTGAGATGGTTGCCAGAGACTGGCACACCAGTAATCAGAAGTGGTCTGAATCTCACAGTGCTCGGGTATTAAAGAGCCTGGAGGATAATCTGTTTGCAGCTATTGGTAAGCGCAATATCGCAGAGCTTAAGACCCGTGATCTGCTAGTTCCGATTAAAGCCGTAGAGATGTCTGGGCGTCTTGAAGTGGCTGCGCGATTGCAACAACGTACTACAGCCATTATGCGCTTTGCGGTGCAGAGCGGTTTAATCGACTATAACCCCGCGCAAGAAATTGCTGGAGCTATCGCATCTGGGAACCGACAGCATCGTCCCGCTCTGGAATTAAAGCGTATTTCTGATTTACTTGGGAAAATAGACGGCTATACCGGTAGGCCTCTAACCCGTTGGGCAACCGAACTCACTCTACTTATCTTTATTCGATCCAGTGAATTGCGTTTTGCCCGTTGGTCTGAGATCAATTTTGAAACGTCAATGTGGACCATCCCGCCTGAGCGAGAGCCTATTCCCGGCGTGAAGCATTCTCATCGAGGTTCAAAGATGCGAACACCGCATCTGGTGCCGCTTTCAAAGCAGGCGCTTGCTATCCTGAAGCAGATAAAACAGTTCTGTGGTGAACATGAACTCATCTTTATTGGTGATCACGATCCGCGTAAGCCGATGAGCGAGAACACGGTAAACAGTGCACTACGGGTGATGGGCTATGACACTAAAGTTGAGGTTTGCGGCCATGGCTTCCGCACAATGGCCTGTAGTTCATTAATTGAGTCAGGGATATGGTCGAAGGATGCGGTGGAGCGCCAGATGAGCCATATGGAACGTAACTCTGTACGTGCTGCTTATATTCATAAAGCTGAACATCTTGATGAACGCAAACTGATGCTGCAATGGTGGGCTGATTTTCTTGATGTAAATAGAGAAAAAACCATCTCACCTTTTGATTATGCGAAAGTGAATAATCCCTTTAAATAATCATCATTAAAGCTTTATCGTAATACGCCTTATTCAATAAACTTATATCACTGAAAGCCTCTGTCCTTTATGGACAGAGGCTTTTTACTTTTTAATTAATCTAAAAGGAAATCATCATGGAAAATTACGTTCGTTGCCCTGTATGTGATTCAACCCGTATTCGTGAACGGCATATTGGTAAAAAGGGCGGTGCTGTTGCTGGTGGTGTATCAGGTGCATTAAGCGGGGCGGCTATAGGCTCAGCTATTCCTGTTGTTGGGACTATTGCTGGTGCTGCGGTAGGAGCATTATTTGGGCGCTTTGTGGCAGGAGCCGCTGCTGGAGCGGTAACGGGGGCTACTTTAGATGGGGTGGTGTTTGATCGCTATGAATGTGTGAACTGCGAATATACATTTGATTAATTGAGCTCATTAAAGAGCACTCGAAAGAGTGCTCCATCATATTTTTTAATTCACCCCAAGAGCCTTAAACACTGCATCAACAGGATCTGCATAAAAGCTGATCTGGAATTTTGAGAATAACTCAGCTGGAACAGTTGGAATATCTGAGGCTGAAGCCATAGGCAACAAAATACGTTTTGCACCACTGTCCATGGCTAACTGAAGGCTACCTGCAAGATCTTGAACTGGATTGACGACACCGCCTAAAGTCATCTCACCCAGAATAACCATCTGTTCTTGAATCGGTCGGTTGATCAAAATTGAACAGAATGCTATCAATGCTGCAAGCGATGATTTTGTGCTTGGCCCTGTATTATGTAGCTCAACAACATGCAAGTGATATTCATGATCAGAAAACTTCGCTGACGCACTGATGCGATTGAGGTTACCTTTAAAGTAATCGAAACCTACACGGATAGCCTCTTTTGCTGGAGTATTAGAGCCTAATCCTGAAGTGGAATGCTTACCGTTACCTGGTGTCATTTGAGTTTCGAAGCGATACAAGCCTAACTGGCCAGTAGCTCCTTGGGTAACCATGTGTACAACCCCAGGTTTACCCAACCCTTCAGGGATTAGCTGGCTTCCGCCTTGCTCAGGTACATTGACGAAAAACTCTTCCAGAGTTTCGTTGTCGAGATAGCTGAAATGCACATCGAAAAACTCCATACCACCTAGTTTTTTCAACTGCTCTTTGATTCGCCGACGTAACTCCAATGCATAAGTTAGACAAGGTCGTACTTCCTCTTTACCAAATACACCATGAGGATAAAGCAATTTAAGTAAGCCTGACACGGTCCGACGTACTGCGATCACATCACGCTGGTTGAGGTTATTCCCGAATTTAAAGAAGCGGTCGATAGCATCAGAGAAGCTATGTTTACGCATTTCTCGCATATATTCGGCTAGATAGTCGGTGATCAAACCGTAGCTATTGGTAAAAAACTCAGGTCGCATCTTAGGAATATCCCAGCCTGGGATATAGGCATGGAAACGATCAAAGAAGGCGGTATCGATCATCGCTTCCGGAAAAGGTGCCAGCAGGTGGCTTGTTTTGACTAACATTTCTACACTTTGATTGATGTTACCGACAAACACCATAGATGCTTTGGCCTCGATCGAATCACGCCCACGAGAAAAAGAACCCGACGCCATGTAGTCCTTCATGATCTGGACGCCATCTTTATCTTTGAAGGTTATGCCAGCTACTTCGTCAAAAGCTACCACATCCCACATGCCCACCAGACCAACCTGCCGAGAACTCATATTGTAAAATAGATTAGCGACAGTCGTCTGGCCACCAGAGACCAGCAATGAATTAGGAGAACACTCTTTATAGACGTGGCTTTTACCTGTACCACGTGGTCCGAGCTCACAGACGTTATAGTTGTTCTCAACAAACGGGATCATCCGCGTTAACAGGTGCCATTTCACCCGTTGTTTCAGATTGGTTGGCTCCATGCCGATAGAGCGGATCAAGGTATCCAACCATTGGTCTGTTGAGAAATTAGCCCGGGCAGCAAAAAGCTCTTCCATATCCATGGAGGGCATCTGGATCGGTTTAAGATTGAAAATTGAGAAGGGCGAAATTCTTTGCCCCTCTTCATAAAAATAGTTAAGGGTAACGATGCACCAGATCCCACCAGTGAGCAGCTTTTCGTTAGCTTTAACAATGTTGGCGGGGATCACGGCATCTTTGATACCTAGGTTCGAAAGCTGAGCCTCGTATACATCTTTCTTCTGGTTGAGCTTTACCCCGATCTTATCGATCACTTTAAAGCTACCACGCTCACGAATCAGAGATTTTACTTTCTCAGCCTCATCCGGGCGAACATAGTTCTCAGCGAGGATTTTTTTGACGTTTTCCAGACCTTCGCGTACCACTTCATCATCGTCTGAAGCACAGTACATACCGAGCAGATATTCCAGTACATAGACAGGGACATTAGCCCCTTCTTTTAGCTGTTTGGTCAAATCCTTACGGACAACTTTACCCTTAAAGTAACGATTCAGACGGGCATCAAGATCCATGCTGGCATGCTGAGATAACTCATCGTCAATGCTGAGCATAGAAGCCTCATCAACAGTAGTTCCGCTCGGCTGGGCAAGCTTCTCCGTGTAAACGTCCATCTGCTGGATTACTACATTGTTCGTGATATGTGTGACATTCACCGCTGGCTCTTGTGTGGTTTCCTTTCCTACAAACTCACCTTCAGTAGGATTTATCTCATCATGTGGCATCTGGTATTGCTCCCGGGTACTGATTAGCTGGCACCCAACATTAGAATTTACTTATCACATCCGCAGGATCGCTATTTTGCGAGCCATTAAAAACCGAATTCATCCTGGATTGCCAAATCAATAGTGACTGGATAGCGTGCCATTTCAATACCATCCTCATCATCAACGAGCAGCAATTGATACTGCGCCTTGCGGTCAAATTGCGCACCGGTCAGTTTTAAACGCACGTCTTGCTGGCGCTGATCGAGATTACTTGAAGTCGCTTCAAAGAGTAGCTTCTCAATAGCTGACACGGTTTGTTCTGAACTATCTACCACCGAGAAACGAACCATTCTTGATTTATGACGTTCATCGACGGCATCGGTCTGCAGGAAGCGGATTTTATCGATCACATTTACCAGCTTAATGGGGTGGTATGCCGGAACTATGTCGACTTTGGTTTTTTCATGTAGAGCTTGTTTCTTGCCACGAAGCTCTTGTACTTCAAGTATTGGAACACAGACCTCTTGCAACATTGCACCACCATGGACGAAGCGGGCTCCACCAACAAAATGGAAACGGCTCACTCCTTTCGGAAGCCAGAATTCCACATCAGAGTTACCACCAACAACATTACGCAATTGCCCATGCCAGACATCTTCGTTTGTTGGTAAATTGCGACCAAGGAGATAGCGTTTTGAAGCTTCCAGAGTTCCAGATGGTTCGTGTTTCAGAGGCGATTTTATCCCGTTTTCAACTGAGGCCTGTTGGAATAAGAATCCATGATCGGCTGTGATAACTACGCGAGTAACGCCAAACCCATTGATAATTTTGTTGATGAGTCCATTCAGTTCGTCTATAGCCTGGCGGGCATGAATGAATGTCTTGAGCTCACTTTTCTGAGATTCACTCTGAGCATCGATGACATCGTGATAGACGTAGATTACCTTTGCGTCACCAACCGCCTCGTTAGCTTCTGCCCGGGTCCAGCTCAGCAGACTTTTGGCCGAAATCGCTATACCACCTACCTTACTTAGAATAGTGCTGCGATTTTCTAAACCCGCGCTGCTCTGTCCATCTACTAATACTGTTGAGTTGGTAGCGGCATAGTCCAGTTGCTGATGTGGGAGTAAGGCGGCCATGCCAAGTTGCGTGTAGCTAGGTAGTACCCCGAGCTGGCTCTTGAGCTGCGCAGTGAAGCGCTTGGCTTCATTTATCTGTCCCTGGAGCTCATGAGCAACTTCATAGCGCAAGGCATCACTGATAATAACAAACTGGCGCTTGACACCGCTTTGGGCAAAGCGTTGTTTTATGACTGTATCATAGAAGCGATGCTGAGAAGGGAGGCCAAGTTGCCAGTTATCAAGCAACTGCTCTTTAACTAGCAAGCCATCCCATGTCAGTCCCAGTTGGTACAGATACCAGTTCACATACAAATCTTCGATTTTACTGGCCAGTACTGCCAGCACTTCTACCGATTGTCCTTGCAGATGTAATAGCGCTTCATTAAACAGGCGATAGGCTGCATCAAACTGGAACAATTCAGCTTCATAGGCAAGATACATTTCTTGCGCTGAAGTGTAATGAAAACCATCCGGTTTCGAACGGCGTAGTTCTAGCAACAATTCAGCTTGTTGCAGCGCCTGGTAAATATATGCATATTTAGGTACAGTTCTGGCCCAGAATCCATGTCGACGACGAGAGATTAGTTGGGCAAACTCTACTCGATTCAGTTTCAAGTCACCGTTGTTTAATCCAGATATCAGCTCACGGATCAAACCTTGTTCGACCGCTTCAAAGCCTTCGACTTCTCCCCAGAGCCAGATATCTTGCGCTGTCAGGCGTGAAGCAAGTTCGAGCTGATCCGCTACCTGTGCAGATATGTCGGCAAAATTGCTGCTGTACTGGTTAGAATCACGCCAACCAGATAGCAGAGCCATAGCATTCGCACGTCCGGTGGGAGTGGCTAATAGTTGTGACTGTAGCCAGACAGGGCGCTCTTTGGTATCAAGCTGTTCGTAGCATTCACTCACTAGTAACTTACGAATCAGTTCGCGTAGTGACGGTTCTGTCCCTTCAGCTATGTGGTATCCATATTCAAGGTTCATTAAATGCCAAAATCCAGGCAGCAATCCATGCTGTTCTAGCGGAACAAGAGCGGTTTCAGCATTCTCAAGTAATCGATCGCCAATGCTTTTCATTATTTCGGCAATCTGAGCATGACAGGCCAGCACGACACTTATCATCTTCATATCAAGTGATAGCGGATCTTCTATACCGCCACGGCCGTCCAGGCGACGTTTAAAGGCTGCAGTACGTTCTTTGTTGGCGAAAAAGCTTTTACGTGACGCGATGTGGTCGCGCAGCGCCATATTGGCGAGGCCGAGGTCATTAAGCAGAATTGAGGCTGCATCAGCATAAAAAGTGGTGCTATAACGACGTATATCGAGCAACCAGTCTTTAGCTGGTGATGGTTCTGAACTGGGCCAGTAGAGAAGGAACCCCTGCATGGGTTCATCGATTTCAATACGTTTGCGAGTTTGAAGCTGTGACTGCTCTGCCATATTGAGCACTGTTACTGGCAACCCGTTCCACAGTATGGCGAGCTCTGTAAGCTGTGCAGTAAAGCTCTGTTCTGGGTCGTGCCAGAAAACAATCCGATCTGCGGTGAATTTGTTGTTAAGCCCAGTTTGAAGCTGAGTGATATCCATCAGTACGTCTCGGAATAATTAAGCCATCAGCACCATGGCTGTGAATCGGCGGTAGTGTGTAATGTTGAAGATGATTATACCAACTCTGAACGTTGATGAGTGACTGAATCCCACATTCCATAGCTAATCTAACTGATTTGTACAAGGGGATAGTGAGAGCAAAGTTATAAAGCGGAGACACTAGTGTCTCCGCTTTATCTTTTTGAACTTACTCGGCTTTATCGCCAGTGATAGCTTTCACTTCAGCTAATAAAGTACCGAACTTGCCGTAGTTGACCTTAACACCATCGTCGAGATCGAGCTGGATCTTCATATCAGCATAGTGTTTGAGTTGGTCGTCAAAAGAACGCAGCTCGGTAAGCTGTTTGGTCAGGCTATCGATCTCTTTACCGATGCGTTTGGCTTCGGCTGTTTCTGCTTCATTCTGTTGCAGGCGCAGGCGCTCAATACGGCTGTCCATTTGGCCGAGCAGAGGCGTGACATACTCGGTACGCATGCGCGGGAGGGTGGTTTCATTATAGCGATGCAAGTAGACCAGACATTCAAAGGCTTTCTCTTTACCTGAACTGAATAGCCAGTAGATCGGGCGTTTTTTGTAGGTCTTCAAGTGATCTTTAAAGAATTGGGTCGAGAGATAGCGGCGAATAGTCTCGCGTGAGGTTTCTCCTCCTTTTTTCACTGGCTTGATCGCAGCTAAGCAAAGGCTGTCGGCAATAAATTGTAGATTCTCTTCCAGATGCTCTGCACCCCAGACAGTGCGGACAAACTCTTCAACCCGAGTGGCAATGTCATCTTCAAACCAACCTTCAGTGGTTATTGGTAAAATACCATCGCTGTCGGCTGGGAAACGGGCATAAGCACCTTCTTCGACTAGTGTTTTAAAACCTTTGTTACCGGCATCAGCATAAACTAACCCTTCACGATCAAGGGAGTAACGGCCCATCATGCAACCGATGGTGTAGGAAATTAGCTCGACGATGGTGTCGGATTGTAGGCGCTGCTCGCGTTCTTCATCGGTTAAGTTTCCACCGTAACGATAATAAGGGTTACAGGTGAGAGTAATTTCCGAGAGCGGAACATCTGGGGTCAATTCATCCTGCAGGCCATAGGCGTTGATAAATATGTGGTTATTTTCCTCTTCAAGGCGCTTCATTTCGAAGGTTATATTTTGCCATTCTGTTCGAAGATTTTGATAACTAGCTTTGAGTAAGGGCTTGTTGCAATCTAAATGAGATAGGAAGGGACTGGAAAACTCCCAGGACCCTTCATAGGAATCCCAGTCTTTTTTAGCAATGGCGATACATTTTTTAACATTATCCTCTGAATCCAAAATATCCCAATCAAAATTCAATATAGGAAGTGCAGAAATATGGCCACTTTGAAAGTCCAAAGTGGGGGCCATAAATTTTAAAAACGTCAATGTTAACTTACTGTTTAAAAATCCTGCAACAGAATAAAAAGGCAGTTTCTCTGGAAATAAGCATGGCCCTGTAGATTCAAAGATACTACCTTCAGGGAAAAATCTAAACGCAGTATTACTGCTAGAGATTCTTGTCCATGACAGGCCAGAACGGAAATAATTGTGCGAGTTCCTCAAATTAGAACCAGAAAATTCTTTCAATTCTTTTCCATTATCAGCCCAATTAATAACAAAATCATTATTTCCATACCACTTTCGAAACGGACCTCCCTTTTGGCATGGCACCCACTTTTGTGCTGATTTTGAGGTTTCATACCACATTCTTAAAAATCTGTTATTGTCACCAGTGTCGAGACCCTTACCAATATTCGAATAAGTTGACAGGGCATTTCCTTTACTAAAAATATTTGTAATTTTTTGACTAACCCAATATGCAATCGGGCTTCCTGGAATTTTACTAAAATCTGCAACTGAGGCACGATAAAAGTGTTTGCCCAAATTTTTATTTTCTTGCTGGCTCATTATGAATCTCCTTTCGGTAATTCTTTTCTGCTATATGCCATATCCTGAGCAAATCCATCCGGAACGGGCTTAAAGGGTTTTCCTGGTGAACGGTGGCTGGACTGAAACTGGCGTAAGGCCGTTATATCAATTTCGCCGGTGATGCAGTAATCATGATTCCCACCTTTCACGCGCATTAAGTCGCGTTGGTAGCGTTCTTTGTATGGTGCACGAATACGGCTATCTCCATAAAGGCGATTATTACACTGGATGATGTAGGCATGGATATCAAGTGCAGCGGATTCCACCAATGCATTAAACGTGTCGGTATCAGGGTTCCATTCTGGTACAAATAACGCATCGACTTTACCGCGCAGATCGGCCCTGTATCGAATATTGGTTAATTCACTGCAGATCATTAATGCAAAACAAAAATCGCCATGCTGCACTATCGGTGGTTTTGTCCATTGTGTGGCAGGGCTTAATTCAAGACCTGCAAGGCGGAAAAGTTCCTGTTCTTCATGTAATGCAGGTCGCTGCTTATCTTGTCGATAGAGCATCAGAGATGGGAAGCCCAGACCATCATGACTCAGCGAGGCCCAAACCTGATTGCGTACGCGCTTTTTCGGGGCATGCAGATATTCCACACCACTGATAAATGAAATACCACGTCCCTTAAGTTTGTGGGCTATGCGGATAAACCACTGCGGCGGTAAAGCCAGCTCCGGTAAAATGAGATATCCACTATTATCAGGTCTGGAGATCAGTTCATTGATTAGACGACTAAGTCGCTGATAGCGGCGACGACTATCAGGATCGGGTTTGTTCATCACCGCTGCGACAAAACTCGGCCCACTAGTTTCCCAACTAGATACCGCGATTGTATGCTTAGGTTTAGGTTCGCCATCAGGGATCTGAAGTACTCTCTTACCTTTATCCCAATGCGGCATTTTGTGCTCAGTCAGCTCAAAACCGCGTAGAGCCTGCATCACCTGGCTCAGCTTAGCGCAGTGAAGCGAATTAAACGGGTCTGGTGCTATCAAATACAACTCATTAAGGCTAAAAGGGCGAGTAGCAAAATTTAAACCTGCTGGAATCCCTCTTTTAAACTTGAGCCAATGGACGAGAATACGGATACCTTCCACTATGTCGCCATGAAGTAACTCATGTACATCTGAGGTGATTAATTTGCTGCGTGCAATGATACCTCGCTGACTCACCATCTCTTTGGGCAGGCCGATGAAGCGAAGTGGAATATGCGCTAGATCGTAACTGAATAGTCGGGTATGAGCTCCCTGTAAGCCACTGTGGCCGACAAGTTTTAACAGACTAGATTCTAAGTGTTTTTTAAACTGTAAAGTATTACGGAATTCATCCCAGGCATTCTTTCCTTCAGCACATAGCTTGTGTGGAAAAGATGAAATAATGCTTTCAGCAACAGCTTCGAAAAGTGTTTTCCACCACTCATATTCTTGATATTGAAGAGAAGACTGAAGAGCCTTAATCGATATAGTACAATGATCTTTGACCGTTTCTGTTAGCTTATTAAGAGCCTTAATCATTTTCCCAAGATAGCTAAAATCTTCACAAGCGACAGTCATGCGAATGATACGTGGCATGTATTGAGCCAGTTCGAAGAATTTTATCGGCGTAAGCAAATGACCTGTTACCGCATCAAAAAAAGCATGGCGGTGTTCTTTCCAGGAATCAGGCGGAAGATCGCGCTCATAAGCTTCATAGTCACGCAGATTGAGAGCGAAGCTGGCGCGATGCAGTGTCAAAGCATCAGTTTTACGAAGATTATCGGCTTGTTCACCAATATGGCTGGTTGCTTTAAGCAGATCGGTTGCCACTGATTCAGCTGAATCAGGAAGGTTGGGTAACGAGCGCCATTCGCTTGCTCGTTGATTAATCTGCTCAGTGATAGCATTTACTAAAGCAATACCAGCCGCGCCAGACAGAACGAATAATTTATTTTTGTTGTTTGTAAACGCGATACGACTGGAGCATGTTTCAAGGTAATCAGGCTTGAAAAGAATAGCCTGTTCTTTTGAGCTATCAGAATGTTCCCACTTAAATAGCTCTTTGCCGCCATCCCGATTAAAGATCCAATCCCAAAACTGATGCGTATTTTTTATCTTACTGGTATTTTCCATCACCAACAGGATGTCATCCACATAGCGACCATAGTAGAGCGGAACAACCTGCTGTTCGATAAACTGATCGAGCTTAAAGAGTGCGGCATTGGCAACAACAGCAGAGGCTGGCAAACCAACGGGTAAGCCTTTTCCGAGTGGTGTTAGTTTTGCCCAAGCTTCAAGTGCAGTAATAAACAATTGATGCAGTTTCGTCTGACTCTGATCCAATTCGACGCCGATCAGTTGTAAAAAGGCCGGATCTTGCATAAAGCCAGGATTTAGTTCATGGAAAAAACTGCTCACATCAGCAGTAAGAGCTAAGACCTCTTTTTTATCTTGCAGTGCTGAACGCATAGCGTTGATGCCACCATCACGCCAGTCGCGAAAAGGTTTGAGGTAAGGAGTAAATGATCCCAGTGCTAGTTCGTTAATTTGATCATGGCGATTACGACGTAATCGGCTGCCATGGACATTGCTACTTAGTTTTTTATCAAAAAGGGAACCCACCTTGAGCATCCAAAGAGCTGAAAGGACATGGAAGTCCAAACAGCAGCAGGCCATCAAACGGAATTCTGCTGTGACTTCTTTTCCAGCTTCTATTATCTTCTGCCATTCATCATCAGGTGACGCGAAAATTAGTCCTGTGCCGTCATCTGTTTTCTTCGTTTTAATGGCTTTAGGGACCAGAGACCAAACTCCCAGGAAATCTGGGTTGTGTATCCAATCTTGGGCTTCTCCATTGATTCGTTCTTGCAAATCAGTGAGGTTAACCTGCAGCTTATCCTCGTAGTCAGCAATGGCAAATAGCGACGGAGTCGTTGAGTAATAGAGATCTACTTTAGCCTTACGGTAGGCGAGACCTAAATCTTCTAATGTGAAACTCATACCGTGGCTCCTTTCCCTGTTTTTGTTTTGCTGCTTTTTGTATTTTTCAGTTTTTTAGCTGCGTCAACAAATATCCAGAAGTCGGTCTTTTTCATCTGGCAGAAGAATTTGAGCTGACCTTTATGACGATGTTCAATGTGATACCAGATCGGGTTTCCTGCAACTCGTTCAATATCGGCATGAGCAGCTGCATTTCGCAGATGGTAAAAAATACTCTTTAAAATGTTACTCTTCGCGTTATGGAACCAGATCAGATTTTGCTTGTTATCTGCAGTAGGTAGGGTTGATGTCGCCAGCTCTTTTTCAGTCGAGAAAGGCTGGATTTGTAGACTAAGTCCACTCTTTAACTTGCGATATCCTTTAACCTGGGTTGATAACAGTTCAGATGTTAGCCCCTGGTGCTGCTCGTAATAGAGCACCAATTTTTCATAGATGTCGGCTAACTCGGCGCGAGTCAATTTGTGGAGGTTAGAGTTTGACATTATCTGCTTAAGCCCTATTTCTTTAAGCAATAGCTGCTTTAAACATGGCTGCTTTTTCTGCTTCAGAGTTTCCATCCACTAAACGGAGATAAGTGCCCTGATAGCTTGAAAGGTGAAAATTTCCTAATACGAATGCAGTAGTTGAGACGACTTCTCCACCAATACTATCAAATCCTCTTGCCCCAAGATGGGTCATACTCAGGATAGTGTGTTGATTCAAAATTCGGGTACGCAATGACTCGTATGAAGAAAGGAACATCCAGCTTTGCATGGTGATCATCGCTACCACACCTGACTCTTTGGTTAAATCCAGATTTCGTTCGATAAAAATGGCAAACAGATCTGACTTGCTATTAGGGAACTGCTTCTTAGCGAACTCTTTCAGTTCCGCATTCATCCCCTTACTGCCCATGTATGGTGGATTCGCGATCACCGCATCGTAGCGTTTAGCTAATAGTCGGGCTTGTGCTAGCAGTGGCAATAGTTTCTTAGATTCAGGGCGTTGCATATTATCGCCATTTTTGCTGAGTTCCTGAATCGTGGTATAGAGCTCCTCAATAGCTGAGACTTGCTCAGTAGATATACTAATCAAGGAACCCAGTGTTTTGACATTAAGAAAACGCTGATGCAGGTCTTTTAGAAGCGTCAGACGGGGGTCATCTGTAGCTCGGGCTACTGTAAGTAGATCTTGAGTCTGGCCATGCTGCGCATCAGCATTGAGATTCAGTGCTTGCCAAAGTTTTTGAATGTTGAGGTGTCGACTTTCCTGTAGGGAGTAAATATTCAGGTCAATACCACAACCATTGTTACGAGAAAACAGTCGACGATCATCCTGACGGGCACGCATTATCAAAGCAAACCCCGCCAGCTGTGCAGCGCGGTCGTCGATATCGAGTCCAAAGAGGTTATTCTTAAGTATTAAAACTGGGATCTCGCGGCTCCGATAACCGCGTTCTTCATAAATTCGATAGAGCACATTATATGCTTCCACCAGAATATGGCCGGATCCACAGGCTGGATCGAGTACGTGTATTGATTCAGGTTCGATGCTGGCGCTTGTAAGTTCAGACAGTTGTGCCACTACCTCGGAAGCTTGTTCGTCTTGGTCGATATAGTAGGGCATCGCGCTTTTGAGTGTGGACTCAGGATAGGTTTGTAGCCAGTGACGCCCCACCGAGTTTTGCACCAGATATTGTACTATCCAGTTAGGGGTGAACAGCTGAGTAGCGGCAGGAATATCTGCGGATTTGACCACCTTACCAATGACCTGATCTTTTTTCTCACTAATATAAAATTGGTAAAGCCAGCCGATAACCTCTACTTGCTGCCAGTCAAGTTCTGGGATCTTATCTACCAGTTCGCGCCAGAAGGCATCGGTGCGGGTAAGGCCTGTAGGCAATAGGAGTTCTGTTTCATCATCAATGGCTTCAAACAAAAATGGCATTGTTTGATGCAGTCGGTGACATTGACCGAGAAGCAACTCTCGGAAGAGAGTCTCCTGCTCATTACCTGCCAGTAACAAGTCCAACAGAGCGGGCTTATCCAAAGACACACCCTCTGTTATAAGGGATTCGATCACCTCAGGGGCACGATCCAACACTTCAAAACCCTGTGGCTGAGATGGGTGTGATAGTAGACGTACACCGTGTTCTAAATACCCCTCTTCGCTTTTCAACTCCATAAAACGGATGGCGCAGAATCGATTGAACCAAGTATATGCGACATGCTCTATTAAAGTCTCATAACTATCGTTTGCAAGCTGTTGTTGCAGGCGCTTAAGGGCAGAGGCACAACTGGCTGGATGGGTAAATCCAGCAACTTGTAAAACTTCACCGCTAGTTACCGGCTCAATATGGCCTTTGGCAGTGATTCCAAATTCAGCAGCACGTGCTTTGATAGCTGTAATAAATGCAGTACGGGCCCGAGGGGCAACTCTTTTTAGATTGGCAGTGTTCATTAAGGCTCACAAATTGTTTTGTCCGGGCGGAATTCCGCCCTTCAGAATGCATTGTCAGATGGCTGAAACTCACCTGAAACAGAAATTATGCAGTAATAGGTTCACTCAAAATGTGACGCAAACGCGCCAATAATATTTCACGACGCTGGTGATAGAATCCCCCAAAATCAACCAAAGTCTCGGGTAGTGAGTCGATTGCCTGTAAGTGAAGATGATTAGTACGGGCAGTTGGCTCTGGCCACATCATTTCGTACCATTCATGGGGTAATTTCTCACGTTTTTCATTGTTCTGGCTTCCTTCCAACATTTGCAGGTTAGGTAGTCGGTTGGCCATGACAATCCACTCTTCAGCTTGTGTGTCATCAGTGACCCCTGCCTTTTTCAATTGTTTTTTGGTAAAGCGGGCTTTAGGGAATATGTGATCTACATGGAAGTGGTGGGAGAAGTCATGTCCTGGAAAGAGCAGAGATAACAAGGCAAAAGTGCGGCGGTTACCATAGTCGAGTTCAACCAAAGACTGTAGCTCTTCTTCTTCAAAGCGTAAGCTCTTACCGCGTTCTATCATAGCGATGGACATTTCCATCAAAGGAAACTCTTGCTGACCATGTTCCTTGATCTTGCTTCGCAAGCTAGTCAGAAGCGTATCAAGACCACTTCCCCAAATACCGGATTGTTTAAGGATAGAGCGAATTAGCCAACCTCTGATCCCCTGCCTATCAGCAGCATACTCGCTACGGGATAGGTAGCGGTTATCCAGATCTCGATGGTAGAGGTAATAGGCTATGGGGAGTAGGGCACTGTCTGCTCCCAGATTGTAACTGTTGAAGCCGAAACTGCTGAGTAAATTGACTGCAAGAAGTAAAGCTTTACGGATGCATTCCCAATTATCTTCCAGCTTGCGCATGTTCTCTTTGCTAAAGTTCTCGACTTTAAACCCAATGCTGCTGATATCACTCAGCATCAGACCTGCTTTGAGCACCAGGTCCTTGCTAAAGGAAAAACCATTACCTATTTGGTTCATTTCATCTACTAGCTTGTGAATCTCATCACGCGCATCCAGCGTGCTCCATTGCGTTACGGCGATGGAGAGTAGTAGATCTGAATAGGAGAGTGTTGTTCCGCCACTATTCATACGGATAAAGATATTGAGAACCTTGGATAGCTCCTGACCTTCTTCCAAGTAGTAACTGATCAAAGGTTTATTGTGAATGATGTCATGAAAACGGGAAATCACTTTACCTGCTGCTGGTTTGCGTTCATCTGGCATTTTCATTTCCATGACTGACATCATTACGTCATAGGCATTCATACCGAGAATACGGGAGACTAAAAACCAATGGTGTTGTTCATCGTTGTGGCTTGCCTCATCCTCATTCAAGAACTCGAACTCATAACGAGTTCCGCTGTCAGGGTCTGTGCATTCAAAAAGATTGAGATAGAGGCGACGTTCGATAAAGGCGTCTGTACTGGACCACCATTTACCCTGAGTTTTCCAACTATAGGAACCGCGTAACCCGATGTTTAGTGCCGTCATTCGCTGCTGGCCATCTAGAACCGCGATGCGATCATTTTCACCGATGATATCTAGTTTTTTACAGTGGACTTGATCACGCTGGTGGTAGTCACGCATAAAATCATAAAATTGATACTGACGCAGATTCTCAGTTTTAATTTTCCAAAACAGGAAGGTACCAAACGGGTAGCCTTGTAGTAGAGAGTCAAACAGCTGGCAGATTTGATCTGGCCGCCAGACAAATTCTCTCTGGATTGCAGGCAAAATATATTCATGCTGTTCAACTTTGTTCAGCAGCGTTTCGATGGTGCCACCGGTTTGGTACATGTTTTATCTCTTCCCGTATGGTTGTGTTCGAAGCACTCTTTACGCCCCTTTTGATGAGAAAGGGGCCGAGCGTTTTACATCCTTGCTTTTGGGCGCAACACTATTTGATCCGCACTCGTTTACCCTGACCTATTGCCTGTTGTAAACGGCTGCGAAGTGTCGCGAGATAGGTGTCGATATCCTGCTCCGTTTCTATAAAGATATGGCTGGCACCGAGTAATTCTGCGGGTGAAACCAGTTCGATAGGTTTAGGTATTGGTTTGTGGCTAACCACTGTCGCAGCAGAGTTATTCGCAATAGTAGTTGGCGAGCCTGATGGATCCGGTTCTCGCAAAGTACCCGCATCGCTATTAGGCGGTTCAGCCGCTTTTTTCCGTGCTGCGGCTTGCTCCGCTTCCAGACGAGCTTGAAGTTCGGCGCTGTAGCGGTTGATCAGTTCTAAGACCTTATCTTCTTCATCATCAGCCTCTTGTTGCAGGCTAACAATCTCATGTAAGGATAAGCTGTTACTGACCCGTTCTTTTAACAGATTAAAGGGACGCATTGCCTGGTTTTGTAACTCAGCTGGTAAGTCAGTAACCAGCGGTGCAACACCTTGCTGGGTTGCATTGATCGCTTCCAAAGCCGCGGCACGTTTTTGTTCTACCAGTTGCAGGTTAATGGCGATGAGTTGATCAATTAACGATCCCACCTGGCGCAGTTTGCTATACGGGGATTTATCATCGTAGATAGCCTGCAGTGCAGATAATGCTTTAGCCGCTTCTGGGTTTTGCTCCAGTGCATGGTGATTGGATTTGAATTGATCGTTGAGGGCTCGACGCAACTGTTGCCAGATATCAAACTGACGAGTGAAAAACTCCTCGACTTCTTCAAAATCTTCGGCAAAATCCTGCCATTCGTTGCTCTGCTGGCAGAGTCCATCGATTAGGGCATAACTGTTGTTGCCTAGCTCAAGCAGGCTGGCGATCAATCGACTGCCGGTAAGCAGGGTGCTTTTGCCAGGGCAATTCCCATCTTTAGCTTTAAAATCAAATTCTTTAATTAATCGCTGCCACTCGCCTAGTACGTCAAGAAGCTTATTCGCCAGCTCTTTTTCGCTGCTCTCGAAGGGTTTATTAAAAATATCTTTCGCCAGTTTAGCCGCTTTAGCTACTTGCTGTTCTGTATGCTGACGTACTCGACGAATACGCAGTGTGCTGTGGCTACGTACCGAGGTAAAATGTTCGTAGCTGCGTTTGAGGGGCAAATCACCATTCGGTGTAGATAGCGCAGCCTTACCAAGCAAGACCAGATGAGTCACCTGTAGCATTACTTCGTCACGGTTCCAGCCGAAGGGACGAGCACTGAATCGCTCTAACAATTCTTTAAGGTAGACCGGCTGATTTTTTTCATCTGCGACATTTAAAAAGAGTTCAATCTCCTTTTTTGCAGCAGCATTGGGGTCCTGTTCACCGAGATTTACATTTAGCTGTGCCATGTCATCGGCCATGATCACCGACTTCAGCTCTTGCACCGGGTTGTTACCACAGCTTTGTAGTAAAGAGAGCTTTTGGAATGAGTTTTCGATTACGTAGGCACAAGCTTCATCAAGCATATTGCTGACACTAGCCGATTTACTTTGCAGCTCATTACCGAGTGCGAATATCTGTGCTTGTTTCACCAGATCATCGAATAGTAATTTCAGACGGCTGCGACGCTGGGTGTTTTCGAGTGCTTTTTCTGCCAGCAATTTCTCTTGCTCAGGTCGTTTACCTCGTATCCCTGCCAAGAATTTCTCGGTTTTCAACCAAGTATCAAATTCAGCCCAGATCCGCTTCTCACTCGACAGGCGTACCAGAATACAACCATTCCCTTCTTGGCTCAGTGCCTTGTAGGATTGTTCGTTATAACTGTCAAAATTGGCATCCAGTGGGGAAATGACTTTGAGCACCAGATCTGTTTGTTGGCTGCCGTCTATAGAGTGGCCGTTACAAAAGCGAGTCAGAGGGTAATCCTGCTTGTTTACCGGATAGCGATACTGACGGCGATTGCCCATTACCTCTTCAAACACCAACCGGGCCAGTTGCCGGTTCTCTTCAGTTGCTTCAACCTGAGTGTGTTTGATCTCCTGCTCGACTTCTTTTTCTTCGTTAGTCAGGAATACGTATTCATCGCCATTTCTGACAATCAATAGTTGGTTTTCAAGACGCTGTAGACTGGCTTCGATTCGGCTTTTCAGTGCCACTTTATCTGTATCTATTTCTTCAATAGAGAGTGTGACCAGATTATCAATGGTGGATTTGACCAGATCGACATAGCGGATTAAAAACAGCGATTTAAGAATATTAATGTCGTAAGGATCGAGGCTTGCTTTCTCAGCCGCTTGTTCGAAGATGCGTTTAACGTTGGTATCGAGGAAAGATTCGATTGCCGGATAAAAGGCATGGAAAGGCACCAATACACCGATATCTTTGTTCATCTGCTGGCGTGCGGCATTCTGGAATGCATCCAGCAGAGAACGTTCACCACGGGAGAGATGTTTACCGGTAGCCCCCACTTTGCGGATTGCTTCGAAGACCTTTTGTACCAGAAGATACTGATAGGGAATGAAAGGGTAGTGATCAACAAACTCAACATTATCACTGTAGTTAGCAAGCTCAGCTGTAGTGCTGGTATCAAAGGTCAACTGGTTGCGAAGAATGTCGCCTTTTTGACTGAACAATTCTGCCAGGCAGTTTTTAGCGTCTTCACTTTTTTCGAGCAGACGTTTCTGTATTACCTCATTGGTATTGGACGAGGAGAGGGAAATCCTTGTGTGAAAACGCCCTTGGATCTTGGAGAAGTCCTGGCCTTTTTTAGTGCTAAGATCTCCTAATACGGCATCGATATCTTCTTGTGAAGTGACGATTACCCAAGCTCTGCCTCCACAAGCGGTACCGATATTTTCTGTTATCGTCTGCAGTTTGAGCATCATCTGGGTGTTGTTGCCGATAAACTGTCCGACCTCATCTACCAGAAAGACCATGCGTTTACTGTCGCCAGATGGATCGCTACGATCGAGATACTCCCGCACCCATTTACAGAAGTTGGCAATGTCGAGAGTAAACATGGATTCGAGATTTTCCATACTCTGCACCGATGAGGCATCTGACTGGCCGGTAGCATAGGCCCAGGCTTTTGCCATTTCATCACGACAGAAACCATAGGCATCACGCTGTTCTTCCCAGCTTGAGCCCGTGAGTTCAGCAAATTTTGCTTTGAATGGCTCGTATTGGCCACGGGAATCTAACTCACGTTCCAGGTGTGCGATATGAGGATGGTCAGCGCAATATCCCAGGCGCTCATTGAAGACGCGCAAGAAAACTTTGAGAATGGCATCTTCTTTGTCTTCAGTATCTGCGCGGCTGTCGATATTAAAGAGAATTACTTCAGTATTGCGGTTAACTGCAGCGTGGATATCACCGTAAAGAAGGGGATCGCTGATTTTCTCTTTGAAAAACTCGATGGCAGCTTTTGTTTGGCCATTGTTAACAGCTTTCTTGTTACCGAGCAGGTAAGAGAGGATCTTTATAAAGTGAGATTTACCGGAACCGAAATAACCCGATACCCAAATCCCAATTTTACCCGCCACACTAGGATCATCTGGATGGCTGACACCAGGCAGGTAGGTCTCAAAAAAGTGACGAAGGTGGCGGTCAAGTTCACGGGTCACCACATACTCGTCAAGCTCAGTCCAGATGATTTGCTCATCCAGCTGCTCGGCTTTCACCACACCATTGATTGGGCGATCCAGTTGTTTGGTAAATAGCTCTCTTATCTGCATTAAAAATTCCGTCTCTATCATTCAGCGAGACGCTTCTGCTCGCTATAACGTGATGACTCTTTCGCGGCCAAGTTAGTGGTTTGAATTCTCTCAAAAAACAAGCTTCGGCAGCAGTTTAAATTTCAGTACTTAGATGCGTGAGGCACCAGTTGGAAAGCTCGGTAGTAGTTGGCTGTTGCCACTTCTGCGCTGTCCAGATCAAAAGGATAAAGTTCGAGGCCGTTGTAACTGCCCGGATAAAACAATACCAATGGTATTGCCCCCATATGGGCATGTAATGCATTAAGCAAACTATGACCACGTAGCAATGGCCAGCATTGGCCAAGACCTGATAACAATACAAATTGAGGCGAGGCCGGAAGCACTTTATCTATCAGATGCTTAGCAATTCGACCTTGTTCAAGAGGTCCTTTAAGTGCTTTGGCTAGCTCATCGGTACCTTTTTTGCGTTCCAGATCAAAAGCTTTATCTAACAATTTACGCTCTTGCAAAATTGCCAGTACCTCTTCGAACAGATTGAGATGAGCGAAATTCAGCCCCTGCCGAGCTAGGCGAGGCAGAGTCAATCTCAGATATTCCCGTACGGTAAGTTCAAATTGAGGTGGGTAATCAAAGATATAAAAACCGATCTCACCACCGAGCTCTTGGTTCTTCAGGAAGCCTTCACTTTTAAGCCGGCCTTCGATTTGTTCCAGACGAGCTGACAATTGCGGCTTACTGTCCAGTTTCGCTCTCATCTGACTGACTCCATCACATCGTAGACTTTTTGGCAGTCGAGACTGTTTGCCCACTCTCTTATCTGGGGTAGTAGGAAGACATTTTTCAGCTTTTTACTGCGGCCTGATTCCAGATATCCGCTATCTGCGAGGATTTTAAATACATTGTTGCCCATTTTCTGGATTGAGCTTTCGGAATATTGATCCAAGCCGACAATGGCACGCTGGCGGGATAGAATAAATTCCTGCCAGTCTTCGCTGCGCAATGATTCACGAAACATCTGTCGGGCATCAGACAGTGTCGTTGCCATGAAATCGGTCAGCACTGGGGATTGGCACATTGTCGCCATTAGCAACATTTGTCTGGCTGCATCATCGGGGGCCTTTAGTAGCTCAGTCCAGAATGCCTCACCCATCGGTTGAATTCTTTTACGCAGGGTTGAAGCCATGCGTTTAACACTGTGCACTGAGGTCTTCTGCAGCACATTGTCATTTACAATAGCATTATGCCATTGATCATCATTTGGTGAGGATATCAGCAGCTCCGCGATGACTCTGCTCTCACGCAACATCAGGCTGCCACCAATGATGTCACCCAGATATTCTTTGGCGGTCATAATGGCTCCACTAGAGGGTTAACAATCACGTTATAATAAGCGAAATTGGCATATATATCGTTATGAATAAATGAATTTATTGCTAGTTAGCAGCAGTAATTTCCCGTAAATAGACTTAATAGAATAATTGTACTGCTGCACTCACTCCGTATCTACAAGTGAAATGCAGAGAGGAGAGTAAAACTTAGGCCTTATTCAGACCTAGACTCATAAATACGTGCCTGCATCCATGCCTCCACCTCACTCTGTAACCAGCGCGAACTGCGCCCCAGCTTAATCGGTTTCGGAAACTCACCATCCTGTATCAGCTTGTAGAACCATTTATCGGTTAGGCCGGTAAAGCGGGTAATAAACTTCATATCAACGAACTGGTCATTCAGCAGGCTGGTGGTTGGGGTTGTTTGAATCGT